>NZ_JAQVCN010000023.1 GCF_028689785.1 Zoogloea sp.
TGTTCGTCGGCAAACAGGTCAGTCTTGATGGCACTACGCTGTTTCATCGGGATAAGCTGCAGCAGGGGTCAGGACGATGTAATTTTACCAAGGGTGGGCAAGCTGAGGTTTTTCGAGGCGCCCGATCAACGGTGTTCCCGGCCTGCTCTCCATCACCCGCGACATCACCGCCTCCAAGGCCGCCCAGGACGAGCTGGCCCGCCACCGGGACAGCCTGGAGCAACTGGTCGAAGCACGCACCGTCGAGCTGTCCCGGGCCAAGGAGGCCGCCGAAGCCGCCAGCGTGGCCAAGAGCGCCTTCCTGGCCAACATGAGCCACGAGATCCGGACCCCCCTCAATGCCATTACCGGCATGGCCTATCTCATCCGCCGCGGCGGGCTGAGCGAGCGCCAGCGGGAGCAGCTCGACAAGCTCGAAGGCGCCGGTGAGCACCTGCTCAACATCATCAATGCCGTGCTGGAGCTGTCCAAGATCGAGGCCGGCAAGTTCGTGATGGCGGAGTCTCCGGTCCAGGTGGGCGGCATTCTCGACAACGTCCTGTCGATGCTGAATGCCCGCGCCCAGGCCAAGGGGTTGCGGCTGGAGGCCGAGGTGGATGAGCTGCCGGACGACCTGGTCGGCGATCCGACCGCGGTGTAGCAGGCGCTGCTCAACTATGCCGCCAACGCGGTCAAGTTCACCGCGGCCGGCAGCGTGACCCTGCGCGTGGCCCTGGTGGAGCTGAAAGCGGACAGCGCCCTGCTGCGCTTCGACGTGCGGGACACCGGAGTGGGGGTCCCGGCCGAAGTGTTGCCGCGGCTATTCAACGCCTTCGAACAGGCCGACAACACCCTCACCCGCAAGTACGGTGGGACCGGCCTGGGGCTGGCCATCACCCGCAAGCTGGCCGAGCGCATGGGGGGGACGGCCGGGGCCGACAGCGTGGTGGGGCAGGGCAGCACCTTCTGGTTCACCGCGCGGCTGCGGCGACAGGCCGCCACCCTCGTCGGGTTCCCCGCATCGCAGCCCGGACAGGCCGAGCAAACCCTTGCCCGGGACTATCCCGGGCGTAGGCTTCTGCTGGTCGAGGACGAGATCATCAACCGGGAGATCGCCTCGATGATGCTGCACGATGCCGGGCAACGCGTGGTGTGCGCCGAGGATGGCGTCCAGGCGCTGGGGCTGCTGGCCCGGGAACCCTTCGACCTGATCCTGATGGATGTGCAGATGCCCAACATGGATGGCCTCGAGGCCACCCGGCGGATCCGTGGGCTGCCGGGCGGAAAGCGCGTACCCATCATCGCCATGACCGCCAATGCCTTCGTCGAGGACCGGGCCCGCTGCCTGGAGGCGGGCATGAACGATTTCGTCGCCAAGCCCGTCGATCCGGACGTGCTCTTCGCCACGCTCCTGCACTGGTTCAAGAAGGCCGCCGACGCCGCCTGAGGGCCCGCCAGGCCCGTGTCTTTGGGCCCCATCCGGCCACCTTGACCGCAGTCAAGGACGTTACGCCCCCCGATCCGGGAACATCCCCCCCAAGCTGCGCCGTGCAGCGAAGCCATCCAGGGAGGTTCCATGAGCGGGACATTCACAAAATCCATGGCGCGAAACATCTTCTATGGGGGCACCGTCTTCTTTGCGCTCCTGTTCCTCGCGCTGACCTTCGATTCAATGCAGACCATCCCCAAGCGGGACAACCGCGCCAACCTCACGCCGTCCGTCATTGCCGGCAAGAAGGTGTGGGAGGTCAACAACTGCATCGGCTGCCACACCCTGATGGGTGAGGGCGCCTACTTCGCCCCGGAACTGGGCAACGTCTACAAGCGCCGTGGGCCCGAGTTCATCAAGGCCTGGATCCAGTCCCAGCCCACCGGCGCGCCGGGGCGTCGCCAGATGCCCAACTTCCATCTGACCGAACAGCAGCTCAACGACCTCGTCGAGTTCCTGAAGTACTCGTCAGAGATCAACACTGCCAACTGGCCGCCCAACATCGAAGGCTGATCGCCGATCAGAAAGGGAGCTGAAACCATGCAATATTCCTCTCAGGCGGTCGCGAAGCCCTACTTCATCGCGGCCATCGGGCTCTTCACCGGACAGGTGCTGTTCGGGCTCATCATGGGCCTGCAGTACGTGATCGGCGATTTCCTCTTCCCCGCCATCCCGTTCAACGTGGCGCGGATGGTTCACACCAACCTCCTCATCGTGTGGCTGCTCTTTGGCTTCATGGGCGCGGCCTATTACATGATTCCCGAGGAGACCGAAACGGAGCTGTATTCGCCAAAACTTGCACTGCTCATGTTCTGGGTCTTCCTTGTTGCCGGTGCCGCCACCATCCTCGGCTACCTGCTGGTGCCCTACGCCACCCTGGCCAAGTTCACCGGTAACGACATCCTGGAAACCATGGGCCGGGAATTCCTTGAGCAACCCTTGCTGACCAAGATCGGCATCGTCGTGGTCGCCTTGGTGTTCCTGTTCAACCTCACCATGACCATGCTCAAGGGCCGCAAGACATCGATCTCGCTGGTGCTGATGATCGGTCTGTGGGGCCTGGCGCTGTTCTTCCTGTTCTCCTTCTACAACCCGCATAACCTGGTGCTCGACAAGTACTTCTGGTGGTGGGTTGTGCATCTCTGGGTCGAAGGCGTGTGGGAACTGATCCTCGGTGCCCTGCTGGCCTTCGTGCTCATCAAGGTGACAGGTGTCGACCGGGAAGTGATCGAGAAGTGGCTGTACGTCATCATCACCATGACCCTGGTCACCGGCATCATCGGTACCGGCCACCACTACTTCTGGATCGGTGCGCCTGAGTACTGGCAGTGGTGGGGTTCCGTGTTCTCTGCCCTGGAGCCGATTCCCTTCTTTGCCATGACCGTGTTTGCCTTCAACATGGTGAACCGCCGCCGCCGTGAGCATCCGAACAAGGCTGCCACCCTGTGGGCGCTTGGCACCGGCGTGATGTCCTTCCTCGGCGCTGGCGTGTGGGGCTTCCTGCACACCCTGGCTCCGGTGAACTACTACACCCACGGCACCCAGATCACGGCCGCCCACGGTCACATGGCTTTCTACGGCGCCTACGCCATGGTCGTGTTGTGCATCATCAGCTACGCCATGCCCATCCTGCGCGGCCGTGCTGCCAACAGCGAGAAGTCCCAGGTGCTCGAAATGTGGTCCTTCTGGCTGATGACCGTTGCCATGGTGTTCATCACCCTGTTCCTGACCGCCGCGGGCATTCTGCAGGTGTGGCTGCAACGCTACAGCAGCACCCCGATCCCCTTCATGGCAGCCCAGGATCAGGTGGCGATCTTCTACTGGCTCCGTGAAGGCGCCGGCGTGATGTTCCTGATCGGCCTGCTGATCTACATCGCCAGCTTCTTCGTCAGTGGCGAGACCAAGGCCAAGGCCGCCTGAAGCACCCTTCCGTCGTAACCCCCTCAAGCCCGGCGCAATGCCGGGCTTGTTGTTTGTGGGGGCTGGAAATACCGGTGATCCACTGTGGGTGTGGTTTCTCCTGTAGAGGCGACTTCAGTCGCCTATCGAGCGTCGAGTACTGGCATGCCCCTGTCGGAGCACCGACTTGGTGCCCGGCAGGGCGAGGGTGGGCCAGGTTTGGGCGCGTCTGGCGCCCGTGCAGGGCTTTTGACGAGGTTTCTTCCCGGCACAGGATTTGCTGCAGGTGCACATCCGCCCGTTTTAGGCGTATGTCATTTTTCAGAGAGCCTCAATGCCAGGAAGTCGCCATTCCGGTTCCGTTCGTGTCGCGCCTGTCCTGTGTCTGGGTGCCCTGTTCCTGTCCGTCACAGCCCTGGTCCCGTCCGCCGGTATCAGTACCACTGTTGCCTATGGTATCGGCCTGATTCTGGTCGTGCTGATGGTGATCGACGGGCAGGTGGGGGTACGGGCAGGCGAGCACACCGAGGCGATCACCTGAGCGCCGCTTGCGGCACACCAAACCCGGCCAACCGAAATCAAGGGAGCTTTTCATGGAATCCGATTCCGTTATCTACGGCC
The DNA here is from genome assembly GCF_028689785.1 of Zoogloea sp. Lineage (GTDB taxonomy): Bacteria > Pseudomonadota > Gammaproteobacteria > Burkholderiales > Rhodocyclaceae > Zoogloea. Next base: position 3,989 of record NZ_JAQVCN010000023.1, read on the forward strand.
TGCTTGGGCGGGTCCACCTGCTGATGCGGCGGGTCAGCAACCGCATCACCGACGTGGAATACATGCGTGTGAACAAGGACTACGCCCGCGAGGTGGTACGCCTGGCCATGGCCACCGGCAACCCCGAGCTGGCCGAACTGTGTGGTCGCCTGCGTTTGGCGATGGAGCTTGACGCACCGGCTGCCAAGGCGGAGCCCGCCTCCGAGCGCAGTGGGCCGGGCCTGCTGCAGCGTTTGCGCACCGCCCGCCCGGAAGCCACCCATCCGACCCAGCGCTACGTCGGCTCCCTGCGCTGAGGGTGTCTTGAGGTGTTGTGGGGTCGAGTTCATTCGACCCCGGGCCCGCTACAGCTGGCCTCAGGGCGCTAGCACGTAGCCCAGTTCGTCCTCTGCCAGCGCTTCGATCCAGCCCATTTGCTGTTCCAGCACCGCCACCGTGGCTTCAGACGCGTCGCCTCGGCGTGCGTCCAGACGCCGGCGCAGCTCGTCGTTTGGAGCGGAGCAGGCCAGGATGGCGAAGGCGGCGCCGTGACGGAGGGCGATATCCCGGAAGGTGTCCCGCTCGCTCCGCTTCAGGAAGGCCGCGTCGATGATTACGGACCAGCCCGCATCGAGAATGCGCGCGGCCGCTTCTGCCAGATGGGCGAAGGTGAGTCGGGTGGCCTCCGCTGTATAAATTCCGCCGCTCGGCGTGTCGGGCCGGCTGTGGGCCAGGGCCGGCAGGCCGTGGAGGCGTTTGCGTTCCACGTCGGAGCGCAGGCGCAGGGTGGCAGCAGCCGGGTCGGCCATCAGCAGGGCGGCGCTGCGCACCGTCTTGCCCGAGCCGGACAAGCCGTGGGTGATGATCAGACGTGGTGCGGGGGCTGCGGTAAGGCGCTCGGCCAGGTCCAGGTAGCCGGCGACGCTCAGGGGCTTGCCTGATAGGGCGGCCACCTTGGCCCGCACCATGGCCTTGTACACCGCATAGAAGCGCAGCAGCGGCACGGCGCCCACGTCTCCCGATTCTTCCAGCCAGGCGCAGAGCAGCCAGGCCGCCAGGTCCGGCCGCTGGCGGTCGAGGAGATCCATCCAGGTGAAGGCCAGCTCGGAGGCTACGTCGATCCAGCGCAAGGCAGGGTTGAACTCGATGCAGTCGAAGGGCACCACCTGCCCGTCGAGGAGCACCAGGTTGCCCAGGTGCAGGTCGCCATGGCATTCGCGGATGAAACCCTGAGCCTTGCGGGCCGCAAAGAGCGCGCGACGGCGTTCGAATTCGGCCTTTGTCCAGGCTTGCAGTCTGGTCAGACGCTGCGCTTCGGCGGGTTGCAGCGTGAGCAGGGTGGTGAAATTGTCCAGCGCGGGTGCCAGCACTTCGGCGGGTTCGCCCCAGGGGCTGCGTGAACCGGCCACGGCGGCGCCCCGGTGAAAGGCGTGGAGGGTCCGGGCCAGGCTGCCGAGGGCGTCGGGGCCGAGCCCGCCCCGGTCGCAGACGTGATCCAGGCGCTGGCTCTCGGCAAAGCGCCGCATCTTCACGGCGCATTCGCCGCTGTCGTCCACCTCCTCCAGGCCCAGGTAAAGCCCGGGGGCGAAACGCCGGTTGAGGCGCAGCTCTTCATGGCAGCAAAAGCGGCGCTGCTCGGCGGTGCCGTAGTCGAGGAAAGGCAGGCTCAGGGGCTTCTTCAGCTTCCAGACGAAGCCGTCGGCGAGGAGCAGCCAGGAAATGTGGGTCTCGATGAGTTCGGCGCCGAGGCGGGCCTGGAAGCGTGACAGCCAGTCGGGCAGTGGGGCAGATGCGCTCATGCCACCCACCAGTAGCGCACGATGTGGAAGAAGATGGGGGCGGAGAAGCTGATCGAATCCACCCGGTCGAGCATGCCGCCGTGGCCTTCGATCATGGCGCCCCAGTCCTTCACGCCGCGGTCGCGCTTGATGGCTGACAGCACGAAGCCGCCGAAGAAGCCCATCACGTTGATGACCAGGGCGATCAGCCCGGCCTCCAGGGGGGTGAAGGGGGTGATCCACCACAGGGCGGCACCGACGGCGGTGGAGGTGAGCACCCCGCCCACCAGGCCTTCCACCGTCTTCGACGGGGATATCGCCGGTGACACCTTGCGCTTGCCGATGAGCTTGCCCCACACGTACTGGAAGACGTCACTGGACTGCACCGTGAGCACCAGGAAGACGATCAGCAGCATGTTGCGCCCGGCGTAGCCGGCGATGTCCAGGGTGAGCAGGGCCGGAACGTGGGACAGACAATACACGCAGATCATCAGCCCCCACTGGACCTTGGCCGCCCGCTCCAGGAAGCGCGTGGTGTCGGCCCCCAGGGACGAGGAGATGGGCAGCAGCAGGAAGGCGTAGACCGGGATCAGGATGGAGAACAGGCCGTACCAGTTTGTGGCGATGAGCCAGTACTGGGCGGGCAGGAAGACGAAGAAGCTCCACAGCAGGGCGCGGTGGTCACCCAGCCGGGTGTGGGTGAGGGAGATGAACTCCCGCAGGCACTGGAAGGAGATGAAGGCGAACAGGGCGATCACGCCCCAGGGGCCGATCCAGATGGCCGCGCCGATCAGCGCGATCATGGCCCACCAGGCCTTGATGCGGGCGTTGAGGTTGTCGATGACGCCGTGGGGCTGGCCCCGGGCAACCCGGTACTTGAGCCCGGCGCCGATCAGGCTGAACACGGCCAGCAGGCCGAAGATGCCGCCGAAGACGGCGATGAGGTCGTGGGATGCGTTCATGGGTTCAACCCGGGTTCAGTCGGCGGGGGGCGCGAGGTCGAGGAGGGCGCTGCGGGCACGGCTCAGGAAGGCCTCGCGGCTCTCCCCCTCCACCGGGGCCAGGGGCGGGCCGAAGCTCAGGGTGCACAGCAGCGGCACCGGGATCAGGCTGCCCTTGGGCATCACCCGGCCCAGGTTCTCGATCCATACCGGGATCAATTCTGCTTCGGGGTGGGCCTTGGCCAGGTGGTGCAGGCCGCTCTTGAAGGGCAGCAGGCCGTCGCCCATGTTGCGGGTGCCCTCGGGAAAAAGGATCAGGGATTCGCCTGCCGCCAGGGCTTCACCCATCTGCGCCACCGGGTTGGGGCCGCTGCGTCCGGGGCGGCGGTCGATGCACACCCCGCGGAACACCCGGTTGATCAAAAAGCGGCGCAGGGGCGTGGTCAGCCAGTAATCAGCGCCCGCCACCGGCCGGGTGCGGCGGCGCAGGGGCGGTGGCAGGGAGGCCCAGATCAGCACGAAATCGCCGTGGCTGCGATGGTTGGCGAAGTACACCCGCGGGCGGGCGTCAGGTTCGCTGCCCAGCCACAGGGCGCGGACGCCGGTGAGGGCACGGGCAAAGCCGCACAGGGCGGCGGCGAGGAGGCGGTCAACAAACATCGGCTTTTCCGGGTTCAGCCCGCGGCCACGGCCGCGAGCAGGGTCAGGCCCTGGAGGGCCAGGGCAAGGGCCTGGCGGCGCAGCAGGCCCAGGGCACCGTGTACCCGCTCGGCCAGGGGGCGGGGCGCTTGGGCCAGCTGGCCGAATGCGCTGCCCAGGGCCTGGTCGAAGGCCTGCAGGTCGGCATCGACATCGACCGCAGCGGGGGGGCTCCAGCAACGGGCCCAGTGGGCAAACAGTGCCGCATCCAGGCCGCTGCGCAGGGCATGGTAGGCCTGCACCGCGCCGGCCACCAGGCTCAGGGCGAGGCAGACGATGCGGGCCGGGCCGCCGGGGGCCAGCAGCAGGGTGGCGAGGGTCGGCAGCAGCAGGGCCAGACTGAGCAGATGGAGACTGCGTCCCTGCGCCAGGGTGGCGGCGGTGAGGGTGGCGCTGGCCGCCGCCGCGCGGGTGTCGTCAGGCGCCACCAGTGAGCTCCGCTGGCGGGGTGACCCGGGCCAGGGCCTGGCGGTGCCGGGGGCCAAGGACAACCCGGGGGCGGGCCTGCTTCAGGATGTCCAGCGCTGCCTCCGGTGAGGGCGCCCGGCCGCTTGCCAGCAGCCAGGCGGCCACCGCGCTGGCGCTGCGCGAGTAGCCCAGGGCACAGCACACCAGCACCGGGCCGTGCTGGCGCAGGCGCTCGATGGCGGCGGCGGCGGCTTCCAGCTGGCGGCTGTCGGGGGGGACCAGATCCAGCCAGGGCTGCTGGGTGTAGATCCAGTTTCCCCGGGGGGCTGGCAGCTCGGCGGTGAGGTCGAGCAGGGCGCGGAAGCCGCCAGCCTCCATGGCCCGGCCGTCGGGCAGGCGGCCCAGCCAAACGCCGTCGGCGATCAGTCCGGGGGTGGGGGCCTGGCGAGTCCACAGACGCGAATTGAGCCAGGCGCCGAGGGTGTAGGGGGCCAGCAGCAGGGCGGCGCCGAGGCTGTGGCGGCCTGCGTGCTTCTGAAAACCGGCCGGGCCGAGGAAGGCGTAGTTGAGGGCGACCAGGGTCAGGGCTATGGCCAGCCACAGTATGACCAGGCCGGCGCCGCCGAGCAGGATGCCCAGGCAGGCGGCAGCCAGGGCGCCGCCCAGGTAGGTGCCGGCGAGCCGGCGCCGTTCGGGGCTGTGCGTCCAGCGGGTGGCGGAGAAGGGCGTCGGGCCCTCATCCGGCCACAGCCACAGGCACAGCAGGCCGACCAGGGCGCCGCTGGGGATGTCGATGAAATGGTGTTGGTAGGTGGTGAGCACCGACACGGCGATCAGCACGGCCCAGGCATCCACCAGCCAGCGCAGGGGGCCGCGGGTGGCACCGGCAAAACGCACCCAGATGATGATCAGCAGGCTGATGTGCAGGGAGGGCGCCTGGTTGTAAGGCAGGTCGAAGCCGGCCAGGGCGTCGAAGAGGGCACCGAAGAGGCCGTCCGACTCGGGTCGCGGAAAGCTGAAGCGCAGGGGAAAGGCCAGGAAGCAGGTCACCGACACGAGCTGGGCGGTGAGCAGGCGCAGGGCGTGGCGGTCCACCTGCAGGGCGCTGCGGCACAGCAGGAAGGACAGGCCGTAGAACAGGTCGATGGACCAGTAGGGCAGGATGGTCCAGGGCAGGAAGGGGATGTGCAGCTCCCATCCGTAGACCAGACTGTCGCTGACTTGCCAGCGGGCCGCCATGGAATTGGCGAAGCCGTAACTGAGGAAGAAAAAGGGGCCCAGGAAGAGCAGCCAGGCGACGCTCCGCTGCCAGGGGATGGTCCGGGCTGCTGCCGCCGTTGTGTTCATGGGGTACGCCGCCGGGCCAGGGACACGGTGAAGATGCCCCATTCGTCGATGCGTTGTTCGAGTTTGTCGAAGCCGGCGGCGTCCACCAGCTGGTCCATCTCGGCCTGGCTGCGCCGACGCATCACCCAGGCCTGGCCGCCCCGGTGGCTGGTGAGGGCGCGGGCGATGAGTTCGAGCTGGGGGTGCCAGGGCTGGCCGGTGTACAGCAGCAGTCCGCCGGGCTCGATGGCGTCGGCCATGCCGGCCAGGGAGCGGCTCACCATGGTGTTGTCGGGGAAGAGTTCGTAGAGGCCTGAGACGATGCCGATGGTGGGGCGGGGTGACACGCCGGCCACCGAGGCCCGGTCGAAGGCGTCACCCTTCTCGAAGCGGGCGATGGTCTCCAGGCCCTTCTCGCGGATCAGGGTGGCTCCGTCACGCACGTTGATGTCGCTGAAGTCGCGCAGCAGGATGGATTCGGGGCGGCGCGGGGCTTCGGTGAGGGCTTCGAGCACGTAGCGGCCATGGCCGGCGGCGATGTCCAGCACCCTCAGGGGGCGGCCCTCGGTGTGCAGCCGGCCGAGGGCCAGGCGCAGGAGTTCTTCCAGGTGGCGCTTGCGCTGGCGGATGCCGCGCCAGCCGATGGCGTCCAGATAGTTGCGGTCGATGGCCCGGCCCAGAGCACCGCTGCCGGTGGCGGTGTTGCGATAGATGTAATCGAGGGTACTGCCCGAATCGAAGCCGGTACGGTGCCCCAGGGCGATGCCCGCCGACAGGCGGCCGGCGAGTTTCATGCTGGCCCGATAGGTGGCCCAGTAGAGCCCCCGTGGGCTGAGGGGTGACAGGGGGCGGGCCAGGGCGTCGGATTCGTCCCGGGTGGCGCCGTGGCGGTCGGCATCGAGCAGGCGCACCGGGGTGGTGGGGTGGTCGAACTGGCGCAGGATGAAGTCGCGGGCCTTGTCGGTGGCGAGCTTGCGGCCTTTCTCGCCGAGGGTGTCGTGGTAGAAGCCGTCGAGCACGTGCTTCTCCTTGACTGCCGAGCCCAGCCTGTTGAAGAAGCGATGCTGGGGGCCGTGATGGACCACCCAGTCGGCGCCGGAGATGAGCAGCTGGGTGGGCAGGGTGATGGCCTGGGCGTCGGCCACGACCCGCTCGGCGGCTTCGTAGAGGCCGAGCAGGATGTTCACCGAGATGGCCCGGGCGATCAGCGGGTCCTTGGCGTAGCTTTGCTGGCGGGCCGGGTCGTGGGTCAGGAACGTGGCCTTGACGTAGCTGTTCACGAAGAAGTTGCCGCGCAGCTTTTCAAGCAAAGCCAGGCCTGGGCGTGCGAAGGGGACGTAGAGCTTGACCTGGAAGGCCGGCGAAGCGAGCACCAGGCAGCGCACCCGCGGCGCGTAGTCGTGAGCCCAGGTGGACACCAGCACCGCGCCGACGCTTTGGGCCAGCACGGCCATGTCGGCGTGGGCGATGCCGTGATGATCGCGGATGTGATCGATGAAGGTCTGCACGTCGCGCACCGAGGTGCCGAAGCTCGGTGAATGCCCGCGGGCGCCAGGGGAGTGGCCGTGGCCGCGGGCGTCCCAGGCGAAGAAGTCGAAGCCGGGCAGGTCCAGCTCGTTGGCCAGGTGGGCGATGCGGCCGGAGTGCTCGTGGCCCCGGTGGAACATCACCACGGCGCCCCGTCGCGGCCCACTGGCGGGCCAGTGGCGGTAGAACAGCTGTACCCCGTCGTGGGTTTCGAAATGGTGTTCGGAGACCGGGCGGGGTGGGTTCATCGCTGACCTCAGTGTGGGGTGTGGGCCTGGCGGACACCGCTGTGGATGCGGTTGAAGGTGTTGAGCAGGATGGCAAGGGCTGCGGCCGGCATGATCCAGAAGGCAAGGTCGGGCAGGCTGCCGGCCAGGCCCAGCCACAGGCCCAGGGCGCCGAACAGGAAGGCCCGGTCGCTCTTGCCCATGGGGCCGTCGTACTGGCGGGGGGCGCCGACCATGGGGCCGAGGGCGCCGGCCATCTCGGACACGGCAGACAGGAAGATCACCGCCCCCACGCTGCCCCAGCCAAAGGGCGCCACCGCCACGAAGGGCAGGTAGAGGGCCGCATCGGAGACTACGTCGGAGAGTTCGTTGAAGTAGGCGCCGAGGGCTGACTGCTGCCCGAACTCCCGGGCCAGCATGCCATCCACCGCGTTGAAGGCCATGCGCAGGAACATCCACAGGGGCAGCAGCAGAAAGGCCCTGCTGTTGCCGGCATTGAGGAACAGGCCCAGGCCGAGGGCAAGGGAGATCAGCATGGCGGCCAGGGTGACCTGGTTGGCGGTGACACCGGCCGCAGCCAGCCGGCTGACGATGGGCCGGAGCAGCGCCTGGAAGCGGGGCTTGAGCTGGTAGATGCTGATCATCTGAGTCACGCGGGGTGCCGACCTGCCGATTCTGCCATGCAACCGGGCGGATGCTTCAGATCTTCGTCGCCCGGCTCAGGTGCAGCCCGATCTCGCCCAGGCTGGGGTTGTTGGGGAGCAGGGTGCCATTGACCTCGATGATCGGAGTGCCGATGGCGCCGTTGCCCAGCCCGGCCTCGCGCAGGCGGAGGTTGAGGCGGGCCTCGGCGGCGGGGTCTTCGTCGATCACGAGTTCGACATAGCGCACGCCCATGCTGTCGAACTGCTGGCGTTTCTCGGCACAGAAGCCGCAGGTGCTCAGGGAGTACATGACGATCCGGTCGCGGCTGGCGTCATAGTGCTGGGTGAAGGCGGCCCTGCCTGTGTCCTTGCCGGGCATGTTGGGCAGCTCGGGTATGGACGGCAACTGGGTGCCGAAAAGGCTGATGGCGAAGAAGATGGCGGCGCCAATCAGCGCCAGCCCACCGAGCAGCCCGACGACCGACACCGGGCGGGCCGGCTCGCCCCAGGCATTGCTGCGTTTCTCGCCAGGCACCACGAGTAGCAGCAGGGCCGCCACGCCGCCCAGGTAGGGAATCCAGGTCACCAGCGTCCACCACCCGCTGAGGCCCAGGTCGTGGAGGCGGAACACGGTGCAGCGGGTGCCATAGATGAACATGAGGAGCAGTCCGAGGCCGCCGATAAGCATGCCCGGAATGCCGAGGGTGAAGATGAGGATGGCGAGGGCCAAGGAGCCGCCGAAAGTCAGCAGACCGGTGAGCAGGAAGTTGCGGCGCCCGAAGCGCCCCCGGAAACCCAGGCCGACAATGCCGCTGTCGGCCAGCTCCGATGGTGGCTCGGCGGGTGTCAGCATGTGCGTGACGGCTGGGCTCTCTGCCTTGGCCGGAGGTGGGGCGGCCCGGGAGGCGGCGAAGCGGGGCATGTCGATGGAGCAGGCACGGCACAGGGTGCGGCGCGGCTGCTCTTCGCCGCAGGCCGGGCAGACCATGAGGTCGATGGGGGCTGCGGCCAGGGCTGCGGGGACGGGCCCGGGAGCCGTTTCGCGGACTGCCTGCGGAGCGGGTTGTGGGGCCAGCGGCGGAGTCGGCCCACGAACCGGGGTGGGCTCGGGCTCGGGGGCGACCGGAGGGGTGAGTGGAGGCTCGATCATGATGCGCAGCCCAATGGCCTCCAGGCGCGCCTGGTAGCGCAGCGCCTCGGTTTCGTTGAGCCCCCTGCGCAGGCTGACCCGTGTGCCGGAGAACACGCTGTCCATGGTTTCAGGCTGACACTTGAGCAGCACCTGGAGCTGGCGTCGGCAGCTTATGGCGTCGTGCCCGGGGAGGATCTCGCCGAAGAAGAGGATCGAATGGACTGAGGGCACTGCAGACTCCGATTGGGTGATCGGGGCGGATTCTAAGCGCCATGTCATGCCCGGGCAATGACAAAGGCGTGTCTCCGGGTGTGGCCGAGCGGCTTTCCGGGAGGGCGGAGGAGTGCTATCTTCGCGCCCCCGCCGGAGACTGCCCATGACTACCGCTGCCAGCCCCTTCGATCGCCGCCCTGCCGACTTGCACGAGGCTGAGACCCAGATCGCCTTGATCCGCGCCCTGCTGGCCCTTGCCGGTGTGGCCCATCGCAACCCGCCGCCGCCGCCCACCACCTGCTGCGGCCGGGGTTGCAATGGCTGTGTCTGGGAGGGCTATTACGCGGCCCTCGGCTGGTGGAAAGATGACGCCCGGGAAGCCCTGGCGGATGGCGCCCTGAGCGCCGCCGCCTGACCTTGGCAAGCAACCCGAAAACCCCGTAAAATCCGGCCCTTGCCGAGGAGCGTTGCGACCTGCTAATCCAGCGGGCCAGGCTCGGCAATCCACAACGGCGCTCGCAAACCTTCCAGCCGGGTTTGCCGCGCCGTTTGCTTTTGCATCTGTCGCCTCCGGCTGTGTTTTTCGCACCCCGAGGTAGATCCATGCAAGCCGACCGCACTGTCGAACTCCAGAACCAGCTGACCCACCGCATCCTGATCCTGGATGGCGCCATGGGCACCATGATCCAGCAGCACAAGCTGGGCGAGGCCGACTACCGCGGCGCCCGGTTCGCGGATCACCCGAAGGACCTCAAGGGCAACAACGACCTGCTGGTGCTGACCCGCCCCGACGTGGTTGGCGGCATCCACCGGGCCTACCTGGAAGCCGGTGCGGACATCATCGAGACCTGCACCTTCAACGCCACCCGCGTCTCCCAGGCCGACTACAACCTGTCCGATCTGGCCTACGAGCTCAACGTGGAAGGCGCCCGCCTGGTACGCCAGTTGTGTGACGAGTTCACCGCCGCCAACCCGGCCAAGCCCCGCTACTGCGCTGGCGTGTTGGGCCCCACCTCACGCACCTTGTCCATCTCGCCGGACGTGAATGACCCGGGCTTCCGCAACGTCAGCTTCGATGCTCTGGTGGACGATTACTACGATTCCGCAAAGGGCCTGATGGAGGGCGGCGCCGACATCATCCTGATCGAGACCATCTTCGACACCCTCAACGCCAAGGCCGCGGTGTTTGCGGTGGAGAAGCTGTTTGCCGACCTGGGCCGGCGCCTGCCGGTGATGATCTCCGGCACCATCACCGACGCCTCCGGTCGCACCCTGTCGGGCCAGACCGCGGAGGCCTTCTGGAACTCCCTGGCCCACTCGCAGCCCATCAGCTTCGGTCTCAACTGCGCCTTGGGCGCCAAGGAGCTGCGCCAGTACGTGGACGAGCTGTCGAATGTCTGCGACACCTTCGTGTCGGCCCACCCCAATGCCGGCCTGCCCAATCCCTTGTCGCCCACCGGCTACGACGAGACGCCGGAGCAACTGGCATCGGAGATCGTCGAGTGGGCCCGCAGCGGCCTGGTGAACATCGTCGGTGGCTGCTGCGGTACCTCGCCGGCCCACATCAAGGCCATCGCCGAGGCGGTGAGTCTGGTGACGCCGCGCAGCGTGCCCCATGTGGACAAGAAGCTGCGCCTGTCGGGTCTGGAGCCCTTCAATGTCGGCCCGGAGTCGCTGTTCGTGAACGTGGGTGAGCGCACCAACGTCACCGGCTCCCGGGCCTTCGCCCGGATGATCCTGGAAGGCCGCTTCGACGACGCCCTGGCGGTGGCCCGCCAGCAGGTGGAGAACGGCGCCCAGATCATCGACATCAACATGGACGAGGCCATGCTCGACTCCATGGCGGCGATGGAGAAGTTCCTCAAGCTGATCGCCTCCGAGCCGGACATCTCCCGGGTGCCCATCATGCTCGACTCGTCCAAGTGGAGCGTCATCGAGGCCGGCCTCAAGTGCATCCAGGGCAAGGGCGTGGTCAACTCCATCTCCATGAAGGAGGGCGAGGCCGAGTTCCTGCGCCAGGCCCGCCTGTGCCGCCAGTACGGCGCGGCGGTGATCGTGATGGCCTTCGACGAGAAAGGTCAGGCCGACACCTTTGCCCGCAAGACCGAGATCTGCAAGCGCGCCTACGATCTGCTGGTGGGCATCGGCTTTCCGCCGGAAGACATCATCTTCGACCCCAATATCTTCGCCATCGCCACCGGCATAGAGGAACACGACAACTACGCCGTGGACTTCATCGAGGCTGTAGCCTGGATCCGGCAGAAACTGCCCTACGCCAAAATCAGCGGCGGTGTCTCCAATGTGAGCTTCAGCTTCCGCGGCAACGACGCGGTGCGCGAGGCCATCCACACCGTCTTCCTGTACCACGCCATCAAGGCCGGCATGAGCATGGGCATCGTCAATGCCGGCATGCTTGGCGTGTATGACGACCTGGAGGCCGAGCTGCGGCACAAGGTCGAGGACGTGGTGCTCAACCGTCACCCGGGTGCCGGTGAGGCCCTGGTGGAGTTCGCCCAGACCGTGAAGGAGGGCAAGGCCAAGGACGCCGGCCCCGACCTGTCCTGGCGCGAGCAGCCCGTCGAGGCGCGTCTGTCCCATGCCCTGGTCAAGGGCATCACGGATTACGTGGTGGCCGATACCGAGGAAGTCCGCGCCAAGCTCGCCGCCGAGGGCAAGCCGCCCCTGGCCGTGATCGAAGGCCCCTTGATGGCCGGCATGAACGTGGTGGGTGACCTTTTCGGCGCCGGCAAGATGTTCCTGCCCCAGGTGGTCAAGTCGGCCCGGGTCATGAAGCAGGCCGTGGCCCACCTGATCCCCTTCATCGAAGAGGAAAAAGCCCGTACCGGAGCCACCAGCAAGGGCAAGATCGTTGTTGCCACGGTGAAGGGGGACGTGCACGACATCGGCAAGAACATCGTCGGCGTGGTGCTCGGTTGCAACGGCTACGACATTGTCGACCTGGGCGTGATGGTGCCCTGCGACAAGATCCTCAACGCCGCCCGCGAACACGGCGCCCAGGCCATTGGCCTGTCGGGCCTGATCACCCCGTCGCTGGAGGAGATGAGCCACGTGGCATCCGAGATGCAGCGCCAGGGCTTTGCCGTGCCCCTGCTGATCGGCGGCGCCACCACCAGCCGTGCCCACACGGCCATCAAGATTGCGCCTCACTATGACAAGCCGGTGATCTACGTGCCCGACGCCTCCCGTGCCGTGGGCGTGGTCACCAGTCTGCTCTCCGAAGGCCAGAGCGAGGCCTACGCCGCCGAGGTGGCCGCCGACTACGAAAAGCTGCGCGCCCAGCACGCCCAGAAGAAGGGCGTGACCCTGGTGAAGCTGGCCGAGGCCCGCGCCAACGCCTTCAAGTGGAACGCCGACCCGGCCTACGTGCCGCCGGTGCCGGCCCAACTGGGCATCCAGTCTTTCGACATCGACCTGGCCGAGCTGGTGGATTACATCGACTGGGGCCCCTTCTTTCAGACCTGGGATCTGGCCGGCAGCTACCCGAAGATCCTCCACGACGAGATCGTCGGCGAGACCGCCCGGGAGCTGAAGTCCGACGCGGAAGTGATGCTGGCCCGCATGGTGGCCGAACAGGACACCAACCCGTGGATCAAGGCGAAGGCGGTGTTCGGTCTGTTTCCGGCGAATGCTGTAGGTGACGACATCGAGATCTATGCCGACGAGTCGCGCAGCCAGGTGCTGATGAGCTGGCGCGGTCTGCGCCAGCAGCATGAGCGCCCCGCGGGTAAGCCCAACTATTGCCTGTCTGACTTCGTGGCCGGCAAGGACAGCGGTGTGGCCGACTACGTGGGCGCTTTCGCCGTCACCGCCGGCCTGGGTATAGAAGGCCGCCTGGCCGCCTACGAACGCACCCACGACGACTACCACGCCATCATGCTCAAGGCCCTGGCCGACCGTTTTGCCGAGGCCGCCGCCGAATGGCTGCACGCCCGGGTGCGCAAGGAGTTCTGGGCCTACACCCCGGCCGAGACCTTGAGCTGCGACGAGCTGATCAAGGAAGCCTACCGGGGCATTCGCCCGGCGCCGGGCTACCCGGCCTGCCCGGATCACACCGTCAAGGGCGATCTCTTCGAGCTACTCGACGCCCCCGCCCGGGCCGACATGCAGCTCACCGAGAGCTTCGCCATGACCCCCGCCGCGGCGGTGAGCGGCTTCTACCTGGCCCACCCCGACAGCCACTACTTTGCGGTCAGCAAGATCGGCAGCGATCAACTGGAGGACTGGGCCGCGCGCACCGGCATGAGTGTGGCTGAAGCGTCGCGGTGGCTGGCGCCTTTGCTGTAAGCCGCGTCACAGCAGTAAAACCAGGCCATCATCCGGACGCGCGCCCTCTCGTGTCCGGATGATCCGTGTGCGGATTCAGCGCGGCGAGCGGCGTTTGTGCAAGCCGACGGCGGCAAGCAGACCCGCCCCGATCAGCGACAGGCTGCCCGGTGCAGGGACGCCGTTGGGCTGGATGCTGTCCAGGCGGTCGTCGTCGGGCGTGGCGAAATCCACCAGCGTGTAAAGGCGTGGGGTCAAGGCCGTGGTCGGGGTGGCACCATCCAGGCCGCCCTGGAACTCCAGCCCCCACTCCGTGGCCTGGGATTCAAAGAACAGCACGTTGATGGCGTACAGGCCGGGAGCGGTGAACTCCACCGTGGTAGTGGGGCCGCTGAAGCTGTGAATGCCGTCGTTGTTGAGGATGCGGGTGCCCTGGATGTCTACCGCGCTGCCATCGTCGGACGGGAGCCGGAAGGTCCACACCTCGCCGGCGTTCTGCACACCAAAGAAGCCCGCGAAGCGCATGACGGTGTTGAGCACGTCGTCGGGAAGGACACTGTTGTTGTCCAGAGTGCTCTTTGCGACGGTATCAAGCACCGAGTCATACGTGGCCGAGGTGGATGTCGTGCCTGCCGGGCCGCTTGGGAAGTCGATGGTCGTGGCCCGGAAATTGGCCGTCGCAAATCCGCCGCTGATGATGGTCTGGGCCTGGCTCAGGGTGTCGGTGTTGGGGTCGACGTTGGTCCATAGCTGCCCGGTCAGGCCATTGCCGCTGACGGCTGGTAAAGCATGGGTCGGGGTGCCGAAACTGTAAATGGCAGCGCTGGCTTCGACGCCGGTAAGCAGGGTGGCGCTGGCAAAGGCCAGCAAGGTGAGTTTGCGGATCATGGGGCGCCCTCTGTGGTGACAGACTGGATTGGGGTCGTCCTGGCTAGTCTTGGGCTCACTTTCACAATCCGCTGGCGGGGTCGGGTCTCAGCACGATTCCAGCCTGACTGCCCACGGCTCCGGGACATGTCGATTGCAGCGGGCGGTGCGGTAGCCCGGGCGATGTCGTTTCTCGCTTTCGGGTTCTGCGGGTCCGCCCGGAGCTCTCCAAGCAATTTACAAACCCGGATTGAAAGTCTTTCAGAATCAATGGCTTTTCGGTTGTGGGCGGTAACTTTCCGGCGTTGATGTAAAAAAAATCGACGGATACCTTGTCGTCAGTCTTGCAAGACGCAGGCTCTGATTGCAGAGCCGAGCATTACTGTTTCATCAGTCCGGACCGTGGCCGGATGAGGCGAGATGGAGTTTCGGGAGATGACAACCCTGCCAGGGCTATCAGCGGCCGAATGTTGCCCGCACTACCTCCTGCAGGGCATCTGCGACATCCACGTCGTCCGTCAGGCTTTCCACCAAGGCGGAGCGGCAGGCCTCGACCGGGTCGAGGCCGACCTTGACCAGCTTGGCCGCATAGACCAGCAGGCGGGTGGACACGACTTCCTCGAGATCCACATCTTTCAGGCTGCGCAGGCGGCCGGCGATGGATACGAGTTGCTTGGCCAGCATCGGGTCGCAGCCGGCTTCACCGATCAGGATGGACTCTTCCCGCGAGGCAGCCGGGAAGTCGAAGCGCAGGCTGATGAAGCGCTGTCGGGTGGAGGGTTTGAGGCCCTTCAGGAAATTCTGATAGCCGGGGTTGTAAGACATCACCAGCATGAAGTTGTCGGGGGCGTGGAGGAGTTCGCCGGTGCGTTCGATGGGCAGCACACGGCGGTCGTCGGCCAGGGGGTGGATCACGACGGTGGTGTCGCGGCGGGCCTCGACCACTTCGTCCAGGTAGCAGATCCCGCCTTCCCGCACGGCGCGGGTCAGGGGGCCGTCGCTCCACACCGTCTGCCCGTCGCCGAGGAGGTGACGGCCCACCAGGTCGGCGGCGGTGAGGTCGTCGTGGCAGGCCACCGTGTAGAGCGGCAGGCCCAGGCGGGCGGCCATGTGGGCCACGAAGCGGGTCTTGCCGACACCGGTGGGGCCCTTGATGAGGAGGGGCAGGCGGTTTTTCCAGGCCTGCTCGAAGACCTCGATCTCGTTGCCGGCGGGTTCGTAAAAGGGCGTGTCTGTGCGCATGGGGGCATTCATTTCAGGGCGATCCAGTAGGCCACGGCGATGAGGGCCGAAACGAGGAGCAGCCAGCCTATCAGCAAGCTGCGCCAGAAGAACTTGACGCCGCGCAGGCCCATGAAATCGAGCACCACGAGGCGTCCCTTGACGATGCTGATGCTCAGCAGCAGGAGCATGGCCACCGGACCGGTGATGCCCAGCATGTCGCCTGTTTCGCCGATGGCGAAGGTGGCGAGGGTGGCCAGCAGCAGCACGACCCAGACGGTGTTGAGGTGACGGGTATTCATCGCATCACGTAAACCAGCGGAAAGAGGACGATCCACACCAGGTCCACCATGTGCCAGTAGGCGGCGCCACTTTCGATGCCGTTCATGTCGGCCGGCCCGTAGGCCCCCTGGCGGGTTTTGAACCACAGGGCCACCAGGATCACCATGCCGAGGATGACGTGCATGAAGTGAAAGAAGGTGAGGGACAGGTAGAACATGTAGAAGGTGTTGGTAGACAGGTTGATGCCGGCCCCGAGCTTGTCGGCGTATTCGAAGCCTTTCACCACCAGGAAGCCACCACCGCAGGCGATGCCGGCCAGCAACCAACGGGCGCCGGTGGTCGAGCGGGCCCGGCCGACGGCTTCCACGGCCCGGGCCACACAAGCACTGCCACTGATCAGCAACACTGTATTGAGGGCGCCGGCCTGGCGGTCGAGGGTGAGCTGCATGCTGTCGAAGAGTTCGACATTGCGGGCCCGGGCAAAGGCATAGGCAGCAAAGAACACACCGAAGGCCAGCAATTCGGCGAGGATGAAGAACCAGATCGCCAGGTCACCCGGAGGAGCAGAGGCCGGGGCGTGGGGCGGTGGGGAGGTGGGGGCAAGGTCCATGTCCGAAGTGTCGCCGGGGTGGGGCTGACAAGCCTTGATCTGCCCCAAGTTCCGGTATGTGTGCGGAGGGGAAAGACCCCTCAAGTTTTGTGACTTTGCAGCGTTACTATCACTTTAGTCATAAAGACGGGCAGGCAGGGCAATGCGGATCTTGCTGGTGGATGACTCCCGGGCCGTGGCAACGGTCATCGGGGCGCGCTTGACGACCATTGGTCACGACGTGATCTTTGCCGAGAACGGCGAGATGGCGCTGTCCCTTTTCCGGGATGCGCCGCCGGATCTGGTGCTGATGGACATAGAGATGCCGGTGATGAACGGTTTCGAGGCGGCCCAGCGGATCCGAGCCCTGGAGGCCAACCAAGACTGGGCATGGACCCCGGTCATCTTCCTGACAGCTTCCGATACTCACGAAAATCTGGTGATGGCCATCGAGGCCGGAGGCGATGATTTTATTGCCAAATCCATGCCCGAGGCCGTGCTTGAGGCCAAGATGAAGGCGATGGCCCGCATCGCTGCCTTGCGTGCCCAGCTCTCCCGGGCCAACCGCAAGCTGGAGGCGCTGGCCAGCCATGACGGTCTGACCGGCCTCTTCAACCGGCGCCACATGGATCTCCGCCTCGACAACCAGTGGGCCGAGGCGATGCGCCTGGAGGCGCCATTCGGCCTGCTGATGCTCGATGTGGACCACTTCAAGCGCTACAACGATCACTATGGCCATCAGGCAGGCGACGACTGCCTGCGGGCGATTGCCCGCATCCTTGCCGACGTGGGGGACAAGGCCAATGCCGCAGGCCTGGCCCGCGGCGCGTTTGCGGCCCGTTACGGTGGGGAGGAGTTCTCGTTGATCCTGCCCGCTGTCTCCGCTGAAGGCTATGCCAAAATCGCCCAGGCGGTGGTCACCGCGGTGCATGGCGCGGCCATTCCCCATGCAGGCAATGCCGAGTGGGGCGTCGTGACGCTGTCGGTCGGCGGAGCGCGCGTGGCCCGCGCGGAGGGCTCCCTGGTGCCCCTGTTCCGCACTGCGGATGCCAATCTCTATCAGGCCAAACGCAGTGGTCGCAACCGTGCCGAGCTGGGTTGAGCGGCGCTTTCAGTAGAGATAGGGGATCAGTTTGCGCACCCGTTGCCGGTAGGCCGCGTAAGCCGGAAAGCGGGCCATCAGCCAGGCTTCCTCGCGCCGTGACTTGATGTCGAAGAACACCAACAGCAGCCCGGTCCAGGCCAGGGTCAGCCAGCCCTGCACGAACAGCGCCCAGCCCAGGCCGGCAAGGATCAGACCGAAATAGATCGGGTGGCGTACCCACCCGTAGAGCCCCGTGTCCACCAACTGGCAATCATCGCGGGGATGAGGCAGGGGGGTGAGGTTGCGGCCCAGCCCGATGGCGGCGCGCGCCGAAATCAGCACCCCTACCACCGCCAATGCCAGCCCGCAGGCCGTGACCACGCTGTGGCTCGCCGCTGGCCACGGGGGCAGCATACCCTTGCCGGTCGGTCCTAACAGGATCAGCCCGAACAGCACCGCCTGCACGGCCACGTAACCCTCCCCGCGCCGGCCTTGCCACCAGGGAGGATGATTCATGCTTGGGGAGCTTCGCGGCGGGCTCAGCCGACCACGAAGCCGGGGACGTCGATGCGCACTGCCGGCCGGTCCAGCACCACGGCGACGCAGGCGGCAAACCGATTGGCCCATGCTCCACCCTGGGCAAAGCGCTGCTCGCCGCCATATTTGGCCACGTTGAGGATCACATCGAGGATGAGTACCTTGCCGACCGGGTTGCTGGGCGTGCATTCGAGCTCGTCGAATTCTTCCTGCAGCCATTCCCTGGCGGCCTCGTTGGACAGGTTGGCGATGTCGCTGGCGTGGACATTGAATTCGTATTCCCGATCGGCCCGGAATACGACGGTGAGGTGGTGCATGCGTGTCTCCTCTTTATATTTTTTACCCTGATGCCCGCATTTTTCGGCGCCCGGCGGCCGGAATCAAGTAACCGATTGTTATCATCGGGCGCTTGTTCCAACGAAGCCTCCCCATGACAGCATCTCCCTGGCGCGCCCTCGCCAACCGCCGCATGCTCATCTGTGTGCTGACGGGTTTTTCCTCGGGCCTGCCCCTCTATCTGCTGCTCAACCTGGTGCCTGCCTGGCTGAAAACGGAGGGCCTGTCCCTGAAGGCCATTGGCGCCTTTGCGCTGATCCAGTTCCCCTATACCTGGAAATTCATCTGGTCGCCCTTTCTCGATCGCTATGCCTTGCCTCTGCTGGGGCGGCGGCGGGGCTGGATGGGTGCCACCCAGCTGGTGCTGCTGGGAGCCATCGCCTGGCTTGGCAGCCTTTCGCCCACCGCCGAGCTGGGGATGGTCATCGGCCTGACGGCCCTGATCGCTTTTCTGTCGGCAACCCAAGACATTGTGCTTGACGCCTACCGGCGCGAGCTGCTGCCGGAGATCGAGCTGGGCATCGGCAATGCCATCCACGTGAACGCCTACAAGCTGGCCGGGCTGGTGCCAGGCTCCCTGTCCCTGGTGTTGGCCGACCATCTGCCCTGGCAGCAGGTCTTTCTGGTGACGGCCCTGTTCATGGCCCCCGGCCTGGCCATGACTCTGATGGTCAGGGAGCCGGCTGCTGCGGCCGGTGCTCCGCGCACGTTGCGGGATGCGGTGGTCGAGCCCTTCCGCGAGTTCTTCGGCCGCCACGGGGTGCAGTCGGCCCTGGTGGTGCTGGCCTTCATCTTCCTCTACAAGCTCGGCGACTCCCTGTGCACGGCTCTGGCCACGCCCTTCTATCTGGACATGGGCTTCTCCAAGACCGAGATCGGCCTGATCGCCAAGAACGCCGGGCTGTGGCCGAGTGTGGTCGGTGGTCTGCTGGGGGGGCTGTGGATGGTCAAGCTGGGCATCAACCGGGCCCTGTGGGTGTTCGGGGTGGTGCAGTGGGTGGCCATCTACGGCTTTGCCTGGCTGGCCTGGCTGGGACCGGCGGAGTCGGATACGGCCCGCCTGGGTGTGCTGGCGGTGGTCATCGGCCTGGAGGCGCTGGGGGTGGGGCTGGGAACCACGGCCTTCGTGGCCTACATGGCCCGCACCACTCATCCGGCCTACACGGCCACCCAGCTGGCCTTGTTCACCAGTCTGATGGCGGTGCCGCGCACCTTCATCAATGCCTCGGCCGGATGGCTGGTGGAGGCCCTGGGCTGGTACAACTTCTTCCTGTTGTGTGGCGTACTGGCCATTCCTGGCATGCTCCTGCTGTTCAAGGTGGCACCCTGGCATGAGCGTCCGGAAGGCAGCGCCTGATCCCCTCCTCCCTACCCCGTACCCATGACGCCCCTCGAAACTGCCGCCCGTACCCTTTCCGAGACCCTCGACAGCATGCGCTTCGCGTCGCCGGTATCTCATGTCTATAACCCGCTGACCTATGCCTGGGCCCCCAACGCGGCCTATCTCCAGCGCTATGGGCAAGGGCGCAAGCGGGTGGTGTTCGTGGGCATGAATCCGGGGCCCTTCGGCATGGTCCAGACCGGCGTGCCCTTTGGCGAAATCGCCGTTGTGCGGGATTGGATGGGGATCGAGGCGAAAGTCCTGAAGCCCGTCGTCGAGAACCCCAAGCGCCCCATCGAAGGCTTTGCCTGTGCCCGCTCGGAGGTGAGTGGCCGGCGCCTGTGGGGCCTTTTCGCCGAGCGCTTCGGTACGGCCGAGGCCTTCTTTGCCGAGCATTTCGTGGCCAATTACTGCCCGCTGGCGTTTTTTGAGGGGGGGCGCAACCTTACCCCTGACAAGCTGCCGGCAGTGGAGCAGGGGCCCTTGCTGGCGGCCTGTGACCGCCATCTGCGTCAGGTTGTCGAGATCCTGCAGCCCGAGTGGGTTATCGGCGTGGGGGCCTGGGCCGAGCAGCGGGCCCGTCAGGCCCTGGTCGGTTTGCCTCTGCAGGTGGGGCGGGTGCTGCACCCCAGCCCGGCGAGCCCGGCGGCCAATCGGGGCTGGAGCGAGGCCGCCAGCCGCCAGCTGGCGGAGCAGGGGGTCTGGGAAAGGGCTTGACCACCGAAGGCCGGTCATGAGGTAACCGGGTGATGCGGCTTTCCGTTGCACGATCACGGGGCCGTGGCCCCACCGATTACTTTTTCCCGGAGCGCCCCGTGATCGAGGCGTCTACTTGTCGGGCCATTTCCAGCATGTAGTTGCGTGAGTTGGTGGCGGCATCAAGCATGGTTCGAACCACGTCCACCATCATCATTCCTCCTGCGGAGGCATAGGCTTCCGGAGTGTTCCGGCTGGTAATCGCGTCCTCCTGTACGCTGGAGCGGGCCTTGAGCAGCCCGGAGAGTTCATTCTGGTTCTCGGCGATCACCTCGTTGAAATCCACCGCATAGCCTACCGTCTGCTGGATCAGTTTGTGGGCGATCTCGGACTGGGTTTCGCAGAAGTCCGGCACGTCCTTGGCACTCATCACCGCCTTGATGCCCGATACGTTGCTTTCCATGATCGACTGGGTGGCTCTGAGGTTCAGCGCGATCAGGCGTTGGGCACACACGAAGGTGCCTTCGTAAAGTGCCCGCAGGGCATCGATGTTGTCCTTGCCCGACGAAGCGAGCAGTTGCTGGAGCGTGAGCATGGGAGGTCTCCTGTCCGATGAGGCATGAGCCGGCGTGCCGTCCGGTGTCGAGGGGCCAAAGCCGGCCCAGACCCATACCTTAAGCGCTCTGCCCCAGGGCGTAGTTGCCCACCGTCAAAAGTCGGCTTGATGGGAGGGGGTGCATGGTCGTTTCGTCCGGGGTCAGTTTGCCGGCGCTGCCGCCGTTATATGTGCCTGGATTCCGTGATGGTCATCCGCCCATGCCCGCTTCTCCACCGCTTCGCCCGGCCAAGCTCCATTCGATTCCCAAGCTCATCCGCTTGCGGGTCTGGTGGTTACTGCCCCTGGCGGTGTGGGCGGCGGTGGTGATGGCTTCGCTGGAGTTGCAGATCACGGAGATTCGCGAGCAGTCCATCCGGGTGGCGATCGAAGGGGCGCGCAACATGTTTCGCATGGTCATGCTGACCCGCAACTGGAATGCCGGCCATGGGGGCGTGTATGTGCCGGTCACGCCGGACACCCAGCCCAATCCCTACCTGGAACATGCCCGGCGGGACGTGATGACCACCGACGGGGTGGCCATGACCATGATCAACCCGGCCTACATGACCCGGCTGATCGCCGGTATGGCGGCGTCGGACGGAGGCGTGGAGTTTCGTCTGACCAGCCTGAAGCCGATCCGGCCGGCGAATCTGGCCGATGACTGGGAGCGCCGCTCCCTGGAAGCCTTCGAGCGGGGTGTGGCGGAGACCATGGGCACCGAGGATGGTCCGCGGGGCTCCATGCTGCGCTACATGGCGCCCCTGCGCGTGCAGGAAAGCTGCATGACCTGCCACGCAAAGCAGGGCTACAAGGTCGGCGATGTGCGCGGGGGTATCAGCGTCTCTCAGGGCTATGCCCCCATTGCGGCGGCCACCCGCGACGGCATCCGGCAGACCGTGCTGGCCCACGGCGTGGCTCTGCTGGTGGTGACGGCCGTGGGCTGGGGCCTGCTGGAGCTGCTGCGTCGGCGCTGGTTCGAACTGGCCGGCAAGATCGGCGAACTGGAGGAGGCACATGGGCAACTGCTTCAGTCCGAGAAGATGGCATCCATCGGCGTGCTGGCGGCGGGCATTGCCCACGAGATCAACAACCCGGTTGGGTTCGTCAATTCCAACCTGGGAGCCCTGAAGGGCTACAACGAGACCATGGTCGGTCTGCTGGAGGCGTGCCGGGCCGGCACGGCCACGGAGGCGGATTTTATTGCGGCGGACTTCGACTACATCAAGGCGGATAGCGTCGACCTTGTCCGCGAGTCCCGCGATGGCCTTGATCGGGTGCGCAAGATCGTTGCCGATCTGAAGGACTTTTCCCGCCTGGACAGCGCCGAATGGCAGGAGGCCGACCTGAATGCCGGTATCGAATGCACCCTCAACGTGGTCTGGAACGAGATCAAGTACAAGGCCGAGGTGGTGCGCCAGTACGACGCCGAACTGCCGCGGGTGCCTTGCCTGCCCGCCCAGATCAACCAGGTGGTGATGAACCTGCTGGTCAACGCCGCCCAGGCCATCGAGGGGCGGGGCGTCATCACCGTGCGCAGCGGGCATGATGCCGACCAGGTCTGGATCGAGGTGGAGGACAGTGGCAAGGGCATGCCTCCGGAGGTGCAGGCGCGGATCTTCGACCCCTTCTACACCACCAAGCCGGTCGGCAAGGGAACGGGGCTGGGCTTGTCCATCTCCTACGACATCGTCAGCAAGCACGGTGGCCGCATCGATGTTCGCAGCGAGCCGGGGCGTGGCAGCATCTTTCGGGTGTGGCTGCCGCGCCAGGCCCAGGGTTGAGTGCTTGGCCCCCTTTGGCTGGCCCGTGCGGATACAAAAAAGCCCCTGGCGTTTCCGGCAGGGGCTTCGGGGCGTGTCGCTCAGTAGCGACGCGGGGCCGGCGACGGTGCGCCACCGGGGCGTGCCGGCAGGTGGCGGAAGGTGATGCGGCCCTTGGAGAGGTCGTAGGGCGACATTTCGAGGGTCACTTCATCACCGGCGATGATACGGATGTGGTTCTTCTTCAGCTTTCCGCCGGAGTAGGCGATCAGAGTGTGGCCGTTGTCGAGGGTGACGCGGTAACGGCCGTCGGGCAGCACTTCGGTGACGCTGCCATGCATTTCAATCAGTTCTTCCTTGGCCATGTCGGGCTCCTTGTGGGTGGCCGGGTGGCGTCCCTTTGTGGGGCGTGTCGGCCGCGGCCCGCCACCGCCGTGGTGGGCCAGTTTGCGCCGAGGCCTGAAGGGGCGATGGCGATCGAATGTCGGCTCTTTTGTTCGGCGGGCCGGCGACGGGTGCCCACGAACAGGATCGCAGGCGAAGATGAACACAGTTGTATTGCTGCCTGATGCGTAGAGTTTCCTCTTGATGCACCAAAAAACAAGGCCACCGCGTTGGGTGGCCTTGTCTCTGCAATCTGGTGGGTTGTGAGTGGCTCGAACACTCGACCTACGGATTAAGAGTCCGCTGCTCTACCAACTGAGCTAACAACCCATTCTTACAGGAGCCGGTATTTTAGCCCCACCAACGTCTGGTGGGTCGGGCGAGATTCGAACTCGCGACCAACGGATTAAAAGTCCGCTGCTCTACCGACTGAGCTACCGACCCCCCGGAAGAGACGCGCATTATAGCCCTACCAAAAATTACGTCAAGCGTTTCGTAGCTGAATTTTTATCGACAGGCTGGCGCCCGCCACAATTGCGGCTACCGTGAGGCCTGCGCCGAGGGCTAGAGTGGACAATCCGCTCAGCCCCTGGCCAATGGTGCAGCCCAGGGCGGTGACGCCACCAAAGCCCATCAGCATGGCGCCGACGAGGTGGCGGACGAGGTCGGGGGCGTCACGAAAGCTCTCGATCCGGAAGCTGCGGCCGAGCAGCGCGGCCAGCAGGGAGCCGGTAATGACGCCCAGCGTCAGGGCGATGCCCAGGGTGACGCTACGGCTCTTGTCGGTCCATAGCATCAGCAGGTCAAGGCTGTAGGCAAGGGGGGCAACGAAGCTGAGGGATTCCATGCGCCCGCTGTTGGTGGCCAGGAAGGCCGGTTCGAGGGTCTCCGGGTCTTCGGGCAGGTAGCCCAGGTAGCCGCTCAGGGCCCAGCCCGCCACGATGGTGGCGCCGATGACCAGGCTGCCGAACAGGGGGGCGGGGCGCCACATCTCGCGGCCGGATAGGGCGAACAGGCCGAGGCTGCCGGCGGCTACCACGGCACAGGCCAGCCACGCACTGCGAATGTCGAGCGTAAAACGGGCAGCGACCAGGGTTGGGAGATCCTGGTGGGTGTCGAGTTGCACGACGACAGGGTCCAACCAGGTGCTGCGCCAGCCGCCGAACAGGCCGCGGAGGGTCATGTAGGCGGACAGGCCGAGGAAGACGAAGACCACCAGTGATTTGAGGTTGCCGCCCCCAAGGCGCACCAGAGTCTTGGCGCCACAGCCGGAGGCGAGGGTCATGCCGATGCCGAAGAGGGCGCCGCCGACAATGTGGGACAGCCAGGGCAGGCGGGCGCTGGTGTAGATGGAGCCATGCACGTCGATCAGCCCGTTCATCTGCAGCGCGGTGGTGCCCGCGATGGCTGTGGCGGCAGCCAGGGCCCACATGCGCAGACGGGTCCAGTCTTCCATGATGAGAATGTCGGCGATGGCCCCCATGGTGCAGAAGTTGCTGCGCTGGGCGGCCAGGCCGAACACGCCGCCAATGGCAAAAGCCAGCCAGGCCAGGGTGGCTGGGCCGAGGGGGAGGGGCGTGCTGGCGTCCATGGTCGGACCGGTGGTCAGCGGTAAGGGGTCGGGTCGGCCACGCCTGCGGCCTCGAAGCCTGCCCGGCGTAGCCGGCAGGCGTCGCACAGGCCGCAGGCGCGGCCCTCGTCGTCCGCCTGGTAGCAGGACACAGTGAGGCTGTAATCCACGCCCAGGGCGGTGCCGCGGCGGATGATGTCGGCCTTGGAGAGGTCGATCAGAGGGGCGTGGATGTGCAGCTTGTGGCCCTCCACGCCAGCTTTGGTGGCCAGATTGGCCATGGCTTCGAAGGCGTTGATGAAGGCCGGGCGGCAGTCGGGGTAGCCCGAGTAGTCCACTGCATTGACGCCCACGTAGATGTGGTCAGCCTCCAGCACCTCGGCCCAGGCCAGGGCAATGGACAGCATGATGGTGTTGCGGGCTGGTACGTAGGTGATCGGAATGCCGCCCTCCAGGCCGTCGGTGGGGACCGCCAGGGCCGGGTCGGTGAGGGCGGAGCCGCCGAACTGGCCCAGGTCCACGTGGGCGACCCGGTGGGCACTGGCGCCGAGGGCCTTGGCCACGCGTTGGGCAGCGGCGAGCTCAGCGGCATGGCGCTGGCCGTATTCGACCGACAGGGCGTAGGCATCGAAGCCTTCGGCGCGAGCGATGGCCAGGCAGGTGGCGGAGTCAAGCCCGCCCGAGAGCAGGACGAGGGCGCGGGGGCGTGGGGTAGTCATGATTTCTCCGGTGTTTCGGAAAATAGTAACGTCGACCAGCCGTCGACGGAGTGATGCGCTGGGCGCTTCTCAGCGGCCCGGTTCGTTGCCCCAGATCACCTTGTGGAGCTGGACTTGCATTCGCACCGGCAGCCGGTCACGCAGGATCCAGGCGGCCAGGTCGGCAGGCCGCAGCTGGCCCTGCACCGGCGCCAGCAGCACTGGGCAGCGTTCGGTGAGGCTGTATTCGGCGATCCGGGCCTTTGCCCAGGTGTAATCGGCCTCCCCGGCCAATACCAGCTTGAGTTCGTCGTGTCGGGTCAACAGGGGGATGTTGGCCAGCAGGTTGCGGGCCTCCTCGCCGGAGCCGGGGGCCTTGAGGTCCATGATGCGCGACACCCGCGGGTCTACGCCGGAAATGTCGATGGCGCCGCTGGTCTCCAGGGAAACCGAATAGCCGGCGTCGCACAGGGCGTTCAGAAGGGGCAGGCAGTTCTTCTGGGAGAGCGGTTCGCCGCCAGTCACGCAGACCGTCTGGCACTGGTGCGAGGCGACTTCGGCCAGGATGTCGTCGAGGCTGCGGGTGGTGCCGCCAGTGAAGGAATATTCGGTGTCGCACCAGCTACAGCGCAGGGGGCAGCCGGTGAGGCGCACGAAAACCGTGGGCAGGCCGGCCCGGGAGGTTTCACCCTGGAGCGAGTGGAAGATCTCGGTGATGCGGAGGGTGACGGGACGACCGGTAGGGGGCATGGCGGGGCTTGCAGTGACAGCCCCGGCCGACGGGCCCGGGGCTGGCGGGTTTTTCACTTCTTCAGGCGTTGCTTGGCAATCTGCGCGGCCGAACTGCTTGGGTAGCGCGCAACCAGCTTCTCGAGGCTGCGGGTGGCGCCGACATTGTCGTTGCGGGCTTGCTGGGTGCTGGCCAGGCCGAGCAGTGCGTCCGGCGCACGGCTGTCATCGGGCCACTGGCTGGCTACCTTGCCGTAGTGTTCGGCGGCGCCGATGTTGTCCTTCTGCTGATACAGGGCACTGGCGGCCCAGAAGTGGGCGCTGGGCAGGAAGCTGCTGTTCGGGTAGGTCTTGGTGAAGGCGATGAAGCTGCCTGCGGCCTCTTTGTACTTGCCGCCGCGTAGCTGGGTCAGCGCTGCTTCGTAGTCGCGACTCTCTGCCGCAGGGTCGGCGGCGGTAGCCGGCGCAGCCT
Source organism: Zoogloea sp. (assembly GCF_028689785.1). GTDB lineage: Bacteria > Pseudomonadota > Gammaproteobacteria > Burkholderiales > Rhodocyclaceae > Zoogloea. The sequence continues at coordinate 30,351 of NZ_JAQVCN010000023.1, forward strand.
GGGGGGCGGCATCGGCGCTGGCGACGGGGGTTTCGAGCTTGCGCAGGCGGTTGTCGAGATCGACGTAAAAGTCCTTCTGCCGCTTGATGGCATTGGCCAGATCGTTGCTGAGCACCTCGTTTTCACCGCGCAGGCGGGCGATCTCGGCTTTCAGCAGGTCAATCTGGTTGGCGAGCTCGAGCTGGGCTCGGGAGCTTGCCTCCAGCTTGTCGAGACGGCCGCTGAGCTCGGTGCGCATGGCATTGATGCGCGCCCGGGCTTCATCGTCGTCAAACAGGCCGGCCTGGGCCGGGGCGATGATCAGCCCTGCCAGCAGTGCTGCCATCAAGCGGGGCAGAAGGCGCCGGAACATCAGAATTCACCCGAATAGAGCATGTCGCCGCGACGGTTGGCGGACCAGCAGGACTCGCTGGCGTCGCCGCAGCTGGGCTTCTCCTCGCCGAGGCTGACGGACTCAAGCTGGCCTTCGGACACGCCCAGCAGGGTCAGGGCCTTCTTGACGGCGTCAGCACGCTTCTGGCCGAGGGCCAGGTTGTACTCGCGGCTGCCGCGTTCGTCGGTGTTGCCCTGGATCAGCATCTTGACGTTGGTGTGGCTGGTCAGGAACTTGGCGTGGGCTTCGATCAGCGAGCGGTACTGGTCCTTGATCACGTAGCTGTCGTAGTCGAACAGCACGCTGCGCTTGGACAGGACGCTCTTGGGGTCCTTGAGCTCCGGGTAGGCGCTCTTGCCATTGGCGGAGTCGGCGTCGACGGGGACGACACGGCTGTTATCCACGCCGGAGCTGGCAGCGCCGCTGGAGCGGTCTTCGACGGCAACGGCGCTCTGGCCGTCGGTGGGGGGAGAGGAGGTGCAGGCAGCCAGCAGGCTGACAGTGATCAGAGACAGGGCAATGCGGGTGCGTTTCATGGTGTGGGCTCCGGGAGCAAGCAAGGGGCGGGGTTGAAGGGAGTGTAGGTTTTATAAGTGTCAGTTGCGCGGCTGCGGACCCCAGGCGGGTTCGCGGACGTCGCCAGATTGTACCGACAGACGCTGCTTGACACGACCGTCGGAAGACACCGCGGCCAGTACCCCGCGACCGCCGACTTCGGTGGCGTAGAGCACCATGCGCCCGTTGGGGGCGAAACTGGGGGATTCGTCCTTGGCCGAGTCAGTCAGGATCTGGGTCTGACGGGAGCTCAGGTCGAGCATGGTGACCTGGAAGCGGCCGCCGTTGCGGGATACATAGACCAGGCTCTTGCCATCGGGGGAGGGGCGCGGGCTGACGTTGTAGCTGCCTTCGAAGCTGACCCGCTGGGCCTCACCGCCGCCGGCCGGCACCCGGTAGATCTGCGGGCTGCCGCCCCGATCGGAAGTGAAGTAGATCCAGCCGTCGGTGGACCAGGCCGGTTCGGTGTCGATGCCCGAGGAGGAGGCCAGGCGCTGCACGCCAGAGCCATCGGCGTTGACCGAGTAGAGCTGGGACTGGCCGTCCTTGGTCAGCACCACTGCCAGGCGGCGACCATCCGGCGACCAGGCCGGAGCGGAGTTGGAACCTTTGAAGTTGGCCGCCACGTTGCGTTGGCCGGTAGCCAGGGAGTGCACATAAACCACCGGCTTCTTGGCCTCGAAGGATACGTAGGCCAGGCGGCTGCCGTCCGGCGACCAGGCCGGGGAGATGATGGGCTCCTTGGACGCCAGGGCCGTCTGGGCGTTGCTGCCGTCGGCATCGGCGATCTGCAGCTCGTAGCGCGGGCCGGACTTGAGCACGTAGGCGATGCGGGTGGAGAACACGCCGGGCTCGCCGGTGAGCTTCTCGTAGATGAAGTCGGCAATGCGGTGGCCGGTGGTGCGGTACTGGTTGGGTGCCATCACCATGGCCTGGCTGCCCAGGCTGACCTGCTTGGCCGCATCGAAGAGGCGGAACTGCACCTGGTAACGGCCGCTGCCCGAGGGGGCTACGGTGCCCACGGCAAAGGCATCGGCACCGCGGGAGCGCACGCGGCCGAAGTCGGGCGGTGTATCGGCGCCCATGGGCGAGGGGCCGAGCTCGACCATCTTGAACAGGCCGCTGCGCTCCAGGTCGGCGCGCACTACGTCGGTGACGGCGCGGGGCAGGGTACTTTCGCCCTCGAAGCTAGCGATGGCCACCGGCATGCGGTTGGCGCCGGCGCCGGTGATCTCGATGGAAAGCTGGGCCTGTGCCAGGGACGCAAGGGCCAGCGCGCAGACGGTGGCCGTGCCGCGCAGGAAGGTCAGGATGCGTTGAGTCATGGGTGTCGGGTCACCGTGGGTTTAGTCGCGGAGCGGGTAGAACTTCAGCTCCAGCGTGCGGTTGAAGAGCTCCGGCTTGTCCGGTTTGGGCAGAGGACTGGATTTCTGGATCGCGCGCTCGATGGCGCCATCAAGCTGAGCGTTACCGGTCGAGCGCTTGAGGCGCACCTCGATCACCGAGCCATCGGGCAACTGGTCCACGTAGAAGATCGCGAACGGATCGCCATTGACGCCCGGCGGCAGCACAATATTGCCCTTCACCTTGGCGCGGATCTTCTCCACGTAGGCTTCCTGGGCTTTGCTGCGCGCTGCGCTGGCTTTGGCCCCGGCAACCCGGGCAAGTTCCTCCTGGAGCTGCTTGGAGTGACTCACGTTCTCCGAGTCACGCGCCATCAGTTCGCGCATGCGGCGGTCTTCCAGCTCCCGGGCCTTATCGGCGTCGGCCTTGGCATTTTTGTCGGTCTTGACGGGCTTTTCTGCCGGCTTGGCCGGCTTCTCGACCTTCGCAGGTTCGGGCTTCGCGGGTTCGGGCTTCGGCTTCGGCTCCGGCTTTGGTTTCGGCTCGGGTTTCGGTTTGGGTTCCGGCTTGGGCTTGGGTTCAGGTTTTGGCTCCGGTTTTGGGGGCTTTTCGACCTCCTTGACCGGTTTGGGCGGTGTCTTCTTGGGTTCCGGGGCCTTGATGGCGATATCCGGGTGTTTGCGCGGCGGCGGTGCGGGCTCCGGCTCGTCGTCGGGTTCGGGGGGCGCCGGCCGGGGCGCCGGCCGGGGGGCCGGGCGGGGCGGGGTGGCCGGGGGAGGCGGCGGTGCCACCACCGTGGCGGGCAGGGGCGCGCTCACCAGCTCCACCTCGACGGCGTCGGGCAGGCGATTCTGCCAGCGTACGCCGTAGAACAGGAACATGCCGAGGGCGATGTGCACCCCCGCAGCCAGGGCCAGGGACGACCACTTGCCCCGCTCGTTGGAGGGCATTGCTGGGTTCATCGGGGCGACTTGCCGATCTGCGTCTGCAGGCCGACCTTGTTGACTCCCGCGTTGCGCAGGTCATTGAGGGTGTTCATCACCAGCTCGTACTTGACGCTCTTGTCTGCGGCGATGATTACCGACTGGCTCGGGTTGGCGGACACGGCGGCCTGTACCTCGTCGATCAGGTCTTTGCGATTGAGAGCCTTCTCGGGGGAGCCGCTGGTCTGGCGCAAGGTCAGCTCACCGTCGGGCTTGACCTGCACCACCATGGCGTCGGTTGGCGGGGCGGGGACTTTATCCACGCTGGGCAGGTTGACGGAACCGGACTGGATCATCGGTGCGGTGACCATGAAGATCACGAGCAGTACCAGCATCACGTCGATGTAGGGCACGACGTTGATCTGGTTCATCAGGCGGCGTTGGCGCATGGCGTCGTGGCTCCGGGTTCAGCGCAGCTGGCGCTGGAGGATGTTCAGGAACTCCTCGGTGAAACTCTCGAAGCGGATGGCGATGCGGTCGATGTCGTGGGCGAAACGGTTGTAGGCCACCACTGCCGGAATCGCCGCGAACAGGCCGATGGCGGTGGCCACCAGGGCTTCGGCGATGCCGGGGGCGACATGGGCGAGGGTGGCGGAGCCCACATTGGAGAGCCCGCGGAAGGCGTTCATGATGCCCCATACGGTGCCGAACAGGCCGACGTAGGGAGACACGGAACCGACGGAAGCGAGGAAGGCCAGGTGGGCCTCCAGGTCGTCCACCTCACGCTGGTAGGTGGCGCGCATGGCCCGGCGGGCTCCGTCCATCACCGCGCCGTGATCGAGGCTCTTGCCACGTAGTTTGGCGAACTCGCGATAGCCGGCCTCGAAGATGCGCTCCATGCCGGCAGCCTCGTGGCGGCTGGTGGCGGCACTCTGGTACAGGGCGTTGAGGTCGCCGCCGCTCCAGAAGTCGCGTTCGAAGAGATCGGTTTTCTTCTTGGCGTCGCGAATCTGGAACCATTTGCGGAAGATCCAGTACCAGGACATGAAGGACACGGTGCCCAGCAGGGCCATCACCAGCTTGACCAGCAGGCTGGCGTTGGCGATCAGGGACAGGATGGAAAGGTCTTCGGTGACGTTCATCGGATTAAACCAGGGTGGCGAACTGTGCGCGCACAGCAGGGGGGATCGGGGCGGCCTTGCGGGAGTCGAGGGCCATGCAGGCGATGGTGATCAGGGCACTGAAGATGATCTGACCATCGCGGAAGATCTTCTGGGCAAACACCAGGCTTGCGCCGCCGAGACGCTCGATGGTGGTGACCACCTCAAGCTGGTCGTCGAGCACAGCGGCCTGGAGGTAATCGGCCTGTACGGTACGGACGACAAATACGATATGCTGCTCGGCGGCTAGGGTTTTTTGCCCGAAGCCGGTGGCACGCAACCAGTCGGTCCGGGCCCGCTCGCAGAATTTGAGGTAATTGGCGTAGTACACGACGCCTGCGGCGTCGGTATCCTCGTAGTAAACCCGCACCGGCAGCGTGAAGCTGGGTTTGTGCGTGTCGCTTACGAGGCGTTTCGATGCGTGCATCGCAACATTTTACAGTATGAGTCCCCTTGTTCCGAAGCGCAGGGCTCCATTCTGTGTTTCAGAATGTTGGCTCCAATGCCCGGGTTTGCCCGAGGGACGTTGTAATTGCAGCAATCCTGTGCCTAGAATCGCGGCCTTGAACGCGAACTGGTGCGTTTTGTGCATTGTTTCGAACAACAGACGCACAGGTATCGCGAAGCTGTTTGCGGCAGAATGCCCCGCAGGACTTGTAAGAGTCGAGAAACCGGCCGCAGTCCGGGCTGGCCCGGGCCTTGGTGCCCGACATTCGATTCATGGGAGGAATGAGACATGGTTGCAACCACGACAAGCAATGAGAAGCTGCTGACCGAGGCCGAAATGCTGGCCATGCCGGAAGATGATTACATGAACCCGGCCCAGCTGGAGTTCTTCCGGGTCCGTCTCTCCAGGATGCGTGACGAGCTGCTCGAGAACGCGGCCAGCACTGGTGCCAACCTGCGCGAGAACGAACTCGTCGCCGATCCGGCCGACCGTGCCACGGTGGAAGAAGAGCACGCCCTTGAGCTGCGTGTCCGTGACCGGGAGCGCAAGCTGCTCAAGAAGATCGACGAAGCCCTGGGGCGGATTGCCGAGGGCGAGTACGGCTGGTGCGAAGAGACCGGTGATCCGATCGGTATCGGCCGCCTGCTGGCCCGTCCGACCGCGACCCTGTCCATCGACGCCCAGGAGCGTCGCGAACGCACCCAGAAGCTGTACGGGGAGTAATCCCCGGCCTGGCGCCGGGGCGGCAACGATATCCATGACCGTCCCGGTGCATCGCGTTCCTGTCTCCCTGCTCACCGGATTTCTCGGGGCAGGCAAGACCACCATCCTCAATCACCTGCTGCGCCAGCCCGAGTTGGCGGGCACGGTGGTGGTGATGAACGAGTTCGGCGTCGTGCCGATCGATCATCTGCTCGTCGAGCACATCGACGAAAATCTTGTTCTCCTCGAATCCGGCTGTTTGTGCTGCACGGTCCGTGGTGACCTTACCCGGACCCTACGGTCGCTGTTCATGCGGCGCCTGCGCCGTGAGTTGCCAGCCCTTGAGCGGGTCGTCATTGAAACCACCGGCTTGGCCGATCCGGCACCGGTGCTGTTTACCCTCATGCAGGATTTCTTCATCGCCGAACGGTTCCGCCTGGATGGGGTCGTCACCGTGGTGGATGCCATATTCGGCGCCGAACAACTGGCGCGCCAGCCCGAAGCGGTCAAGCAGGTGGCCATGGCTGATCGCCTGCTCATCAGCAAGTGTGACCAAGCCGATCACCGGGCGCTGGAAGGTCTTGAGGCGCAGCTGGCCGGTCTCAATCCGGGGGCGCCGCAGCTGCGTGTGCACGGGGGCATCGTTGCGCCGGAGGCCGTGCTTGAGTGCGGGCTGTGGAACCCGGCCAGCAAGACCGCTGATGTAGCCCGCTGGCTGGCCGACGAGGCCGTGGCGGCGCGAGCCACAGTCCACCCTTATGCCCGACGAGGGCGTGCGGCGGTGGCCGACGCCAATCGTCACGATGCGTCGGTTTACGCCTTTGTGGTGCGCATCGACACGCCTGTGGCCTGGGGCGATTTCTCCACGGCCCTGGATATGCTGCAGGGGCTCAAGGGCGACCAGTTGCTGCGGGTGAAGGGTATCGTCCATGTTCGGGGTGAAGCACTGCCGCGAGTCATTCAGTGCGTGCATCATCTGCGCTATCCGGAGGCGGCTCTACCCGCCTGGCCGGATGAGACGCGTGCCACCCGCCTGGTGTTCATCGTCCGTGACCTGCCGCGGAAAGTCGTCGATCAGGCCTTTGCCTGCTTCTGCGCGGTTGTGCCGGAGCATGCGACATGAGCGTGCTCACCCGCTCCCCGGCCTTGCTGCGCAGTGCGCTGGCCTTGTTGCTTGTATGTGCCCAGATATTCGCCGCCGCCCATGCCGTCGGCCATATCGGGGACTTGGCAGGCCTGGCGCGGGCCGACAATCGGGTTGCCGAGGCCTCCCGGGATGGTGGAGTGCCCGCCGCCGAGCGTCACGAGGCTTGCCTGCTGTGCCTGGCAGCGGCCAATCTGGTTGCGGCCTTGCCGCCGGTCGTGCAGGTGCTGGACGTCGATGTCCACGCCCTGGCCCTTCCAACTGCGCCTGATCTTGTTCCCGGCGCCCTGCGCCTGCCCCGGCCCCATGCCCGGGGGCCACCCGCTTTCTCCTGACTCCGTCCCCTTCGTGATGACCGGAGCCGGCCTCGCCTGCTTCGGCCGCCCCCATTTCAGGATTGATCCCAGGAGATCCGAGCCATGACTTTCGTTCGTCCCGGCGCGCTTTGCGTCGCCCTCGCCGCGGCCTTTCCGGCCGCTGCCTTTGCGGCATCCGATGCCGATCTGAAACAACTCCGTCAGCAGCTCCACGAGCTGCGTGATGCTTACCAGCAGCGCATTGAAGCCCTGGAGCGCAGGCTCGCCGAAACCGAGCAGCGTGCTGCCAGCGCCGCTACGGCCGCTGCCGCCGCCGGCTCTACCGCCACCACGGCGGTTCAATCCGTGGCCAAGGTCGAGGCCCGCGCCGCCGAGGCCCAGGCGGCGGCCGACAGCGTGGCGCGCCGGCCGGCGGCCGAGAGTGCCTTCAATCCCTCCATTTCCCTGATCATCGACAGCAAGTTCACCCGCTTCCAGCGCGACCCGGGAGCTTACCGTATCGATGGTTTCATCCCCTCCGGCGGTGAGGTCGGCCCTCCCCGCAAGGGCTTCTCCCTGGGTGAGTCCGAACTCGCCTTTTCCGCCAACGTGGATCATCTGTTCCGCGCCAACGCGCGTTTTGCCCTGGCTGAAGATGATGGCGCCGGGGTGGTCGAAGTGGAGGAAGTGAACGTCGAAACCCTGGGCCTGTCTTCCGGGCTGAAGGTGAAGGCCGGGCGTTTCCTCTCCGGGGTGGGCTACCTCAACCAGCAGCATCCCCATGAATGGGATTTTGCCGATGCGCCATTGGCCTACAAGGCCTTCTTCGGCTATCGCCTGCAGAACGACGGTGTTCAGCTGCGCTGGGTGGCACCCACCGACCTGTTCCTCGAACTGGGGACCGAAGTGGCCAGCGGGCAGAAGTTCCCTGGTGCTGAGCGCAATCGCAACGGAGCGGGCTTGTGGACGGCCTTCGCCCACCTGGGGGGCGACATCGGTAGCGGGGCCGCATGGCAGGTGGGCCTGTCCCATGTGCGCACCAACCCACGGGAGCGGGGTTTCGAGGACGGCGCCGACGCCACCGGCACAGCGCTCGCTCACAGCTTTTCAGGGCGCAGCCAGACCTGGATTGCCGACTTTGTTTACAAGTGGGCACCTAACGGCAATAGCAGCGTGACCAACCTCAAGGTGCAGGGCGAGTACTTCCAGCGGCGTGAGACGGGTGACCTGAACTACGACATCGGCGGTCTTGCAGAAGCCAGTTCGGCGGCCCGTTTCCGTCAGTCCGGCAGCTATCTGCAGGCGGTGTACCAGTTCATGCCGCGTTGGCGCGTGGGCGTGCGCGGTGACTGGCTCGACAGCGGCACGGCCAATTTCGGCAGCCTCGACCCGGCAGGTCTGCCCTTGCTGGCGGGCTACAACGCCAGCCGCCAGTCGGCGATGGTGGACTGGTCCCCGTCCGAGTTTTCCCGTTTGCGCCTGCAGCTGGCCCGCGACAAGTCCCGCCGGGACGAGTCCGATAACCAGATCTGGCTGCAGTACATCATGAGTCTCGGCGCCCACGGCGCCCACAAGTTCTGAGGAGTCCGGGACCATGTTTTCAAAATTGATGCTACGTCTTGCTGCAGCGCTCCTCGCGGTGCTGGCCCTGCCCGCCACCGCCGCCCTCAACGTCTTTGCCACGGTGCCTGAATGGGCCGCCTTGGCGAAGGAGATCGGTGGCGACAGGGTTCAGGCGTTTGCCGCCACCAACGCCCTTCAGGACCCCCACCGCATCGAGGCCAAACCGTCTCTCATTGCCAAGGCCCGGGGCAGCCAGCTGGTGGTGGCCACCGGGGCCGATCTGGAGATTGGTTGGCTCCCGGTGGTGTTGCGGGAGGCCGGCAATGCCGCCATCCAGCCCGGCCAGCCGGGCTATTTCGAGGCCGCCAGCGCCGTTCGGCTGATCGAGGTGCCGACCCGCCTGGATCGCGCTGATGGCGATGTGCATCCGGCAGGTAATCCTCATATTCAGACGGATCCACGCAACCTCCTGAAGGTGGCTGAAGCCCTGGCCGGGCGCATGGCCCGGGTGGACCCGGCAGGTGCCAGTATCTACGAGGCCAACCTGGCCCGCTTCCGCGAGCGCTGGCAGGCCAACCTGGCCCGCTGGACGCGGGCGGCGGCGCCCTTGCGGGGCGTGCCGGTGTGGGTTCAGCATCGCTCCTTCGCCTACATGGCCGACTGGCTCGGCCTGAAAGAGCTCGGCGCCCTCGAACCGAAGCCCGGCGTGGAGCCTGGTAGCGCCCATCTGGCCAGTTTGCTGGCGCGCCAGAAAGAGACGCCGGCACGGATGATCCTGCGCACAGCCTATGCCCGCCCGACCGCATCCGAGTGGCTTGGCGAGCGGGCTGGCATTCCGGTGGTGGTGCTGCCCTTCACCGTCGGCGGCAACCCCGCTGCCGGTGATCTGACGGCGCTGTTCGACGATACCGTGCAGCGCCTGCTCGGCGGCCTCAGGTAAGGAGAGGTGATGGACGGGATCCTGCTTCGTGTGACCGGGCTGATGGCGGGCTACACCGCACCGGTGGCCGGCCCCCTGGGCTTCGAATTGCGTCGGGGCGAGATCCTCGGACTTGCCGGCCCCAACGGTGCCGGCAAGTCCACCTTGCTGAAGGCCTTGTGGGGGGGCGTGAAGGTGTTTGGCGGGCGTGTCGAGAAGGCCCCTGGGCTGGCCATCTCCCATCAGGCCCAGAGCTTTGATGACCTGCGCGGCGTGCCTCTGACCGGTCGGGAGCTGTTGGCTCTGACGGGCGCTGTGCCTGCTGGGCTGCCTCCGTGGCTGGCTGAGAGGCTCGATTGGCGGCTCGACCGCCTGTCCGGTGGCCAGCTCCAGTTTCTGCGCTTGTGGGCCTGCCTGGCTGCGCCTGCAGACATCGTGCTGCTTGACGAGCCCAGCAATAATCTCGACCGGGCCGGGGTGGACTACCTGGCTGACTGGCTCGGCCGTGCCCATGACGACCAAGGGATCGTCATCGTGTCCCACGACCCGGCGCTGATTGACCGGGTGTGTACCCGGGTGATCGAGGTGGGGGGCGTCGTGGAGGTGCCGGCGCAATGAATCTCGAGCTGCTTTTCGATCCCCTCTTCCGGGTGCCGTTTTTTACCGGCCTGTTGCTGGCCGGTCTGCTCCCGCTGATCGGCATGTACCTGCGTCTGCGCGGCGAATGGCTGGCCGCGCTGGCCTTTGCCCAGATGGCCTCGGCGGGTGCCTTGCTGGCCATGGTGCTGGGCTGGCCGATGCTTGCCGGCGGCGCCCTGGCGGCCCTGCTGGCCGCCCTCGCCAAGGGCTTCGCCGCAGCTGCGGGCGCCAACGCCTACGCCCTGATGATGCTCCTCGCCTGGGGGGCGGGGGTGCTGCTGGTGGCCAACCATCCGCTGGCCGAGCAGGCCGGGCATGCCCTGTTCGATGGTCAGCTGTACTTCACCGGTGAAGGGCATCTGCTGGCCGTCGGCCTGGTCTGTGCCGGGGCCGTCCCGGTGCTGCTGCGTCTCAACCGCCCCTTGCTGCTGGCGCGCTTCTTTCCCGAGTTTCACCAGGCCCGGGGGCTGGATGCACGGCCGCGGCTGATGCTCTTTGATCTGCTGGCAGGGGTGGTGATCGCCCTTGCCACCGTCAGCATTGGCGTGATGGCTGCGTTCGCCCTGGTGTTTGTCCCGCCCCTGGTGGCCTACCGTTTTGGCCGCAGCTGGCGAGTCGGACTGGGTCTGGCGGCACTCGTCGGTATGGGCGGATATAGCCTTGCTTTTGCCCTTTCCCTGGCTTTCGATCAGCCTTTCGGCCCGGTTTGTGCGGTGCTTCTGGTGGGCTTGATCCTGCTGCTGGGTGTGAAATCCGACCGTTTGTAAATCAGGCTGCTCATGCTTTGATGAGTGTTATCCTGTTTAATCCGTGTAAACGAAACTGGAGGAAGTGGAGTGGCGCTACCGTTTTTCGGCAAGAAGCCTGCACCTGCCGGAAGTCCAGCACCGCGTCCCCGGGGCGCTACCGCCCCCGTTCAAGGGGGCTCCCGCCCGCCTAGCTCACCCCCGCCGCTTTCCCAGGCGCCGCTGTCAAGGCTGCCGGGCAAGGCGCGCAACGAAACCTCGTCTCTCGATTTCACCATCGCCGGTGGTGACCTGAAGCGTGTCATGGCCCAGTGCGCCGACAGGGTGCACGTGGAGGAGGGGGTCGATGAGATGTCTCCCTCGGCCGAAGAGGCCGCCATCCTTTATGCCAATGGTGGCTATGACGAAGCCCGGGCGGTTCTCGAGCATGCCCTGGACACCACCAGGGGCGCCGATGCGCGGCTGACCCTGTGGGGCATGCTCCTCGATCTGTTGCGCTTGATCGGCCACCGGGAGCGCTTCGAGGCGCTCAGCCTGAGCTATGCCACCGAGTTCGAGCGTTCTCCCCCGGCCTGGCTCGACCTCTCGCCCCACGGGGCCAAGGGCACCGAAACCAAGGTCCAGACTGTCAATCTTTCCGGCATCCTCAATGGTCAGACCGCCGGGCAGTTTGCCCAGCTCATCCAGATCGGCATGCGCACCGGCGCACTGCGCATCGACCTGAGCCGCCTGCGTGGGGTCGATAACGCAGGCGCCGAGCTGTTGCTGCGGGCCGTGCGCGGGCTGCGCAAGGCCAAGATACGCTTGTCCCTGGTGGGGGCCGGGCATCTTGCTGCTGTGCTGGGGGGCGTGGTCACCCCTGGCAAGGCGGAGCAGAAGCCGGTCTGGCTGTTGCTGCTCGAAGTATTGCAGTACACCGAACAGAATGATCGCTTCGAAGAGCTGGCAGTCGATTTCGCCATGACCTTCGAGGAGTCGCCACCCTCCTGGGAGCCGCCGCCAGAGCTTACTGCCAGTCAGACGGGCGCTGAGGTGCTTGCCGTGGAGCTCAGCGATATCTACCGTCTGGACGGCGAGATCGTCGGCCCGAACACCGAAGTGCTGCGCAAGATCACCGCCTTTGCCAGCGGGCGCACCAAGGTGGATGTGGATTGCAGTCAGCTTCGGCGCATGGACTTTGTCTCTGCCGGCACCCTCTTCAACATCGTCTCCCAGCTCCACGCCCAGGGGCGGCTGGTGGTGCTGAAGGGCGTCAATTCCATGGTCGCCGCGCTGATGCAGGTGATGGGCCTCCATCAAGTGGCGCGCATCGAACTGCGCGGCTGAGCGGGCGGCGGTGGCTGCCTGAAGGCGCGCCGGGTGGGGCTTGTAATTGCTTTTTCGACCCCCATATCCATCCAATGGAACAATATCACGGCACTACCATTCTCTCGGTCCGGCGCGGCCGGCACGTTGCCCTTGGCGGCGACGGCCAGGTCACTCTGGGCAACATCGTCATCAAGGCCAGTGCCCGCAAGGTGCGCAAGCTCTACCAGGACCGCATCCTGGCGGGTTTTGCCGGCGGCACGGCAGATGCCTTCACCCTCTTCGAACGCTTCGAGGCCAAGCTCGAAAAGCACCAGGGCAATCTGGTGCGCAGTGCCGTCGAACTGGCCAAGGACTGGCGCACCGACCGGGCCCTGCGTCGCCTGGAAGCCATGCTGGCGGTGGCCGACCTGGACAACTCCCTGATCATCACCGGCAACGGTGACGTGCTAGAGCCCGAGCAAGGCATCGTTGCCATCGGCAGCGGTGGAGCCTACGCCCAGGCCGCGGCCCGGGGACTGATCGAGAACACCGAGCTCACGCCTGAAGAGGTGGTCAAGAAATCCCTGACCATCGCCGGCGACCTGTGCATCTATACCAATCATTGCCACACCATCGAGGTGCTGAAGCCGTGATGCTCGCGGCTGCCCGCCCGGCAGCCGCGCAAGCGCTGGCCAGACCCGCTGCACCCAGGATGTTTCCATGACCCAGATGACCCCCCCGGAGATTGTCTCCGAACTCGACAAGCACATCGTTGGCCAGCGCAAGGCCAAGAAGGCCGTGGCGGTGGCCCTGCGCAACCGCTGGCGACGCGCCCAGGTGGCTGAGCCGCTGAAGAGCGAGATCACCCCCAAGAACATCCTGATGATCGGTCCGACCGGCGTCGGCAAGACCGAGATCGCCCGGCGCCTGGCCCGCCTGGCCAACGCCCCCTTCATCAAGATCGAGGCGACCAAGTTCACCGAAGTCGGCTACGTGGGCCGTGATGTGGACACCATCATCCGTGATCTGGTGGAAATCGCCATCAAGTCCCACCGCGAGCAGGCCATGAAGAAGGTCCGCGACAGGGCCCAGGACGCCGCAGAAGATCGGGTGCTCGACATCCTGCTGCCGCCGGCCCGGCCGACGGTGGGTTTTGGCACAGAGGCGGCAGCGCCGGAAGATAACGCCACCCGCCAGAAATTCCGCAAAAAGCTGCGGGAAGGCGAGCTGGACGACAAGGAAGTGGACATCGAGGTGGCAGTGCCCGGTATGAGCGCCGAGATCCTGGCACCCCCGGGAATGGAAGAGCTCACTGGCCAGCTGCAGAGCATGTTCCAGAACATCGGTGGCGGAAAGAAGAAGTCCCGCAAGCTGAAGATCAGCGAAGCCATGAAGCTGCTTACCGACGAGGAGGCCGCCAAACTGGTGAATGAAGAAGAGATGAAGGCCGAGGCCCTGCGCATGGTGGAGCAGAACGGCATCGTCTTCCTCGACGAGATCGACAAGATCGCCACCCGCTCCGACAGCCATGGTGCCGACGTGTCGCGTCAGGGCGTGCAGCGCGACCTGCTGCCCCTGGTGGAAGGCACGACCATCAGCACCAAGTACGGCATGGTCAAGACCGATCACATCCTGTTCATTGCCAGTGGCGCCTTCCATCTGTCTCGACCGAGCGACCTGATCCCCGAACTGCAGGGCCGTTTCCCCATCCGGGTGGAGCTGGACTCCCTGTCGGTGGAGGACTTCGAATGCATCCTGACTCAGACCGACGCCTGCCTGACGCGGCAATATGAAGCCTTGCTGGCCACTGACGGGGTGAGCCTCGAATTTGCCCCCGATGGAATCCGCCGCCTGGCCGAGATCGCCTTCCAGGTGAACGAGAAGACCGAGAACATCGGCGCCCGGCGTCTGTACACGGTAATGGAGAAGCTTCTCGAAGAGCTCGCCTTCGAGGCCGGCAAGGCCGGTACCGAGACCGTGCGCATCGACGCGGCCTACGTGGATGGCCGCCTTGAGATGCTGGCCCAGCGCGAGGATCTGGCCCGCTACGTGCTGTAAGCCCTTTCGGGAAAACCCCGACGCCGGCCCCTTGGGGCCGGCCCTACAATGGGGTCTCTGCCGGCGCCTGTCCGGACTTCATGGTTTCCGGTCATGTTGCTGCGCATCGTCTCCATCCTCTTTCCGCTGTTTGCCATTACCGCCATCGGCTTCCTGGTCGGCCGACGGGCAAAGCCCGATCTGTCCCACGCCAACAAGTTGAACATGGACGTGTTCGTGCCGGCCCTGGTGTTCGGGGCGCTGGCCAACAAGTCCTTCCACATCACCGAGTTTCTGCCCCTGCTGACGGCCACCCTGGCGGTGGTGATCGGATCGGGGCTCCTCGGCTGGCTGGCTGCCCGCCTGCTCGGCATCGCGCCCAAGACCCTGGTGCCGCCGATCATGTTCAACAACTGCGGCAACCTGGGGCTGCCCCTGGCCGTGCTGGCCTTTGGCGAGCAGGCCCTGGCGCCGGCGGTGGTGATGTTCATGGTCTCCAATCTGTTGCACTTCTCTTTTGGCGCCTGGCTGCTGGATCACCAGATCAAGCTGGGCGGGATCTGGAAGGTGCCCTCGGTGCTGGCCACCATGGCGGGGCTGGCCGTGGGGTTGAGTGGCTTCGAGGTGTGGGAACCGGCGATGATCGCTATTCGCATGCTCGGCGAAATTTCCATCCCCCTGATGCTCTTTGCTCTGGGCGTACGCCTCACCGAGTCGCGCATTGGCGAGATCCGCCTGGGCCTGATCGGTGCAACGGCCCGGCCGGTGATCGGCATGCTGCTGGCGGCCGCGGTGATGCTGGCGGTGCCGCTACCCGAACGGGAGCGGGCCCTGCTGTTGGTCTTTGGTGCCTTGCCGCCGGCGGTGCTTAACTACATCTTTGCCGAGCGCTACCACCAGGAGCCGGAGAAGGTGGCCTCCATCGTGCTGATCGGCAACGTGGCGGCCCTGGCCTTCCTGCCCCTGGCGCTGGCCCTGGGGCTCTAGGACGGCCGAATCCGACCCGTCTGCCCTGCGGATTGCATGCTAGAGTGAATTCAGATGCCGTAAGCCAGCCAACAGGCTTATGGCCTGCGTTTTCATCTGTTGTTCGATCCGCAAGGAGTTCCGGCAATGAGCACGCTCTCCTGTTCGTCCAGTGCTTACCGCTTGTGGATGGCGCTGTTGATCGCGGTGCTGGTGTCAGGGGGCTGTCGCAGCCCGGATCCAGCCCCTGCGGCGCCCGGTAGCGAACAGGCGGCCGCATCGCCGCCCCCGGCCACCCCTCCCGCTGCACCCCCTCCGGTCCAGGCCTACGACAAGGCTGTGCTCAGTGCTGCGATGGCACTGTTCAACAATGCAAAGCTGCCTCCGGAGAACGCATCGCCCGGGGGGCGCTACCGCGTGGTGATCGACCCCCTGATCGACGGTGTGACGGGGGCCCAGACGGTGGCGACGAAATCCATGGGTGAGCGCCTCTCCCGGATGATGCGCACGCAGTATCCCCAGTACGAGGTGCAGCCTTTCTCGGCAGCCACCGTGGCGCAAGGCCCGCTGGTGCTGATCGGCACCTTCACTGGCGTCAATGCCCAGCGCCAGACCTCGGGTCCGCGCCAGGCGTACAGGATCTGTCTGGCGCTGGCAGACCTGCGCAGCGGCAAGCTGGTCAGCAAGGGGCTGGCCTTTGCCTTGCCCGAAGGGGTCGATCCGACGCCGCTCCCGTTCTTCAGAGATGCACCCGCGTGGTCCGAAGACCCGGCGACGAACGGCTACATCCGGACCTGCCAGGGAACGAAGGCGGGGGACCCCATCAATCCCGCCTATCTGGAGCGGATCATGTCCGCCGCACGTGTTTCGGAGGCCATCGAGGCTTACGATGCGGGGCGTTACCGGGAGGCTCTGGACCTGTACGTCAGTGTGGCAGCCACGCCGACGGGCAAGCAATTCCGTGTGCTCAATGGCATCTACCTCGCCAACCTGAAACTGGGGCGCAAGGAACAGGCTTCGGCTGCCTTCGACCGGATTGTCGATTTCGGGCTCGAAAACCGCCGTCTGGCCGTCAAGTTCCTGTTCCGGCCCGGCTCGACCGCCTTTGTGCAGGGCGGCCCGCAGAATGCTGCGTACGCGGGGTGGCTGAAGGCCATTGCGACGCAGACGGCGAGTGCCGCAGGAACCTGTCTCGAGGTGGCGGGGCATACCAGCGCGACGGGGCCCGAGCCGCTGAATGAGCGCCTTTCCCTGCTGCGGGCCGAGTACGTGCGCAATCGGCTGGACGCGGCCTCGGCTGGCCTGGGCAAACGCATCATTGCCAGCGGTGCGGGTTCCACGCAGATGATGATCGGCAACGGGCGCGACGACGCCAGCGATGTGCTGGACCGCCGCGTCGAATTCAAGGTGATCGGCTGTTGAGCACCGTCCTGATGGGCGTTCAGTCGCCGCCCATCATGCGCCCGATCTGGCGGCGGTCACGTTTGGTGGGGCGGCCGTGGATGTCCGAGCCCGGTGTGGCGGCGAGCTTGCGCTGTTCCCGCTGGGCTTCTCGGGCGGCGATGCTGTCAGCCGTCTCGGTATAGAGGCCCTGGGCGATGGTGGCGCTGCCGCGTTTGTCGGCGATGCCTTTGACTTCGACACAGAAGTGGCTGTCACCGATCTGGATGTCGATGCGGTCACCGATCTTCACGTCCCGGGCGGGCTTCACCCGGATTCCGTTGAGCTGGATCTTGCCACCGTCTACGGCCTCGGTGGCCTGAGTGCGATGTTTGTAGAAGCGTGCTGCCCACAGCCATTTGTCGAGGCGGACGCGTGCTTCGTGGTCTTCCGTTGGTTTCATTCCTTGACCGGCCGCTTGGCCAGCTTCCGTTGCAGTGTGCGACGGTGCATTTTAAGCGCTCGGGCGGTGGCCGAGATGTTTCCCTCGTTCTCGGCCAGAACGCGCTGGATGTGTTCCCACTCAAGGCGATCCACCGACATCGGACCGGCGGCCATCTCTTCCTCGGCGATGACCACATCCGTGGCATTGAGGGCCTTCAGGATGGCGTCCACGTCGGCAGGTTTGGCCAGGTACTGGGTGGCGCCCAGTTTGATGGCGTCCACGGTGGTGGCGATGCTGGCGTAGCCGGTCAGCACCAGAATGCGGCAGTCCGGGTTGACCGCAAGTAGCGGCGCGATCAGACGCAGGCCGGAGCTGCCGGCGATGTTCAGGTCGAGGATCACGTATTTGGGCTCGTGCTCCCGGGCCAGGCTCAGGGCCGTTTCGGGCTCCTGGGCACCGAAGACGGCGAAGCCACGCTGGCCCAGGGCACGGGTGAGCACGCGGTTGAAGGCGGGGTCGTCATCAATGACGAGGATGTGAGGGGCGTCCTGCGGGGTCATGGGCGAAGGGCTGAGAGGGGAAGGGTGAGGGTGGCGATGGTGCCGCCGCCGGGGCGCGGTGAGAAGGCAATGCTGCCGCTGCAGCGCTCGACGGCGTCGAAGGCCAGCAGCAGGCCGATGCCCAGGCCATCGCTGTTGCCGTCCGCGGGGTGCTCCGGCCCCGGGCGGAAGCCGGGGGGCAGGCCGGGGCCGCGGTCGAGCACGCGGACCACGATCTGCGCCTCGTCGATCCCGACCTCGCATTCGACGCCGTTGGGGCTCACGTCGGCCGCATTGTTGATGACGTTGTGGATGGCCTGCTCAAGGGTCGTATCCGCCACCAGGCGAGGAGCCGGGTCGCCGCACTGGCAGGTGGTGGTCAGCGGCACATGGGGGCGCAGGCTGCGCCAGCGTTCGATGATGCCGCGCAGCCACTGGTCGGTGGCCAGCACCTCACCGCCTTCGGCGCGCAGGCTGCCGGCACGCAGGGTCAGACTGGCCAGGATGGCCTTGCAGTTTGCCACCTGCTCACGCAGGAGTTCGGCGTCGGCGCGTACTTCGTCATCCAGGCCCGGGTTGCGCGCCAGCTCGCCGGCCAGGATGGCCATGGTGCCCAGGGGCGTGCCCAGTTCGTGGGCGGCGCCGGCGGCCAGGTTGCCCAAGGCCACGATGCGTTCGTTGCGCAGGCGGGCCTCGCGGGCTTCGGCCAAGGCCAGGTCGCGGCTGCGGATGGCAGCGGTCATGCGCACCACGTACCACACGATCACTCCGGCGGAGAGGGCAAAGGTGAGCCACATGCCGGCGAGATGCCAGTGCACGGCGAGGCCGGAGTCGTAGATGTCGAGTTGCTCGTTGAAGTCCCACAGCACCGAGTAGGCGGCCACTGCGAGGGCGGCCATGGCCCAGGCGAAGGGGGCGGTAAGGGTGGCCGCGCCGATGGCCACCAGGGGCAGCAGCAGGGAAATCAGCGGGTTGGTGGCCCCGCCGGTGTAGTAGAGGAACACGCTCCAGGCAGTCAGGTCAGCGCTCAGCTGCAGAAACAGCTCGGCTGGATGGACGTCGCGCAGGGTGGCCACCCGCAACAAGGACAGCAGGTTGGTCAGAACCAGTGCTGCAGCCACCAGCAGCAGCGCCCGGGCCGGGAGGGGGATGTCCAGCAGCCAAGGCACCAGCACCACGACCAGCAACATGCTGCTGATCGACAGCCAGCGCAGGTTGATCAGGCGACGCAGGGCGTCGACCGGGCTGGAGGGAGCGTGGGTGGCGAGAGGCAGGGGCATCGGGTGATTATCCCCGCAGCGCGGGATGACGGGGCTCGGCAGAAGCCGGTTGGTCCGCGAATTTAGCGTCTCGCCCCCTGCGGCGGAATGCGGTGGATTGTCGCAGCCGGGGGGCTTCTCCGCGTTGGTGTATGCCGTTTGGCATAGGTTCGGGATTCGGTGATTCTGGCGTTTGCGGGGGGATTGGTCTGCAGATCGATCAATCTGAATGGCATTGTTTTGCCTGCGGGCAGCGTGCCCGGGCGCCCGGCGATAGGGCGTGCACGCGGGTCTGCCTGTTTTGGGCATCCAAATAGTGTTTGCGTTGGCCGGAAATACAGTGCAAAGTACGGATCGCGATCTTCAAGTAGTGTTGTTGTTGTCTGGTTCAGTACCCGCAGTCCTGCGGCAGTCTTTCCTTCATCACCCCGCCATCTTGAGCTTCGCCCTACCCTCAGGGCACGTCCCTGCTTTTTCTTTTAAAGGATATTCAAAATGGCAACTGGTACCGTGAAGTGGTTCAATGATTCCAAGGGCTTCGGTTTCATCACCCCGGAAGCTGGCGGTGAAGACCTCTTCGCTCACTTCTCCGCTATTCAAGGCTCCGGCTTCAAGACCCTGACCGAAGGTCAGCGCGTGACGTTCGACGTCACCACCGGCCCGAAGGGTCAGCAAGCTTCCAACATCCGCACGGCTGAGTAATCACCGTCCGATGCCTGCCTGGCGTTTCGCCGGGCAGGAAGAAGCAGCACAAAAAGCCCGGCATCTGCCGGGCTTTTTGCTTTGTGGGTCCGGCATGGGCAGATGCTTGGCTCCGGTGATTTGGGGCCGCAGGGTTTGACTGCCCAAAAAAGCGGGCGCCCATGGGCGCCCGAAAGTTCCTCGAGGGGGAGGAAGATAAACGGCTGTGCGTGGCCTTAGTGGGCGCTGGCGCTGGCGGCGCCCAGCCCGGTCTGGGCACGGATGTATTGCTCCTCGTAGGCTTCCTTTTCTTTGTCGGCACGGGCGCTCTTGTCGGTTACCGATGCCAGCCAGGTGACGAAGAAGGCCAGGGTCATCGACACGATGGCCGGGTGGTCATAAGGGAAAATGGCTGCCGGGTTGCCGAGGATCTTGACCCATACGGTCGGCGACAGGATCACCAGGCCTACGGATGAAATCAGGCCAGCAATGCCGCCCCAGAGGGCGCCACGGGTGGTCAGGCCTTTCCAGTACATGGACAGGATCAGCACCGGGAAGTTGACCGAGGACGCGACGCCGAAAGCCAGGGCCACCAGAAACAGTACGTTCTGGTCCTTGAAGGCGATGCCCAGCAGGATGGCGGCGATCCCCAGACCGACGGAAGCGATGCGGGTGACCTTCATTTCCTGGGCGCTGCTGGCAGTACCCTTCTTGATGACGCGGGCGTACAGGTCATGGGATATGGCGGAAGCACCTGCCAGAGCCAGACCGGAGACGACCGCCAGGATGGTGGCGAAGGCGACTGCCGACAGGAAGCCAAGGAAGATGTCGCCGCCGACGGCCTTGGTCAGGTGCATGACCGGCATGTTGCCGCCGCCGATCAGCTTGCCGCCGACCTGGCCACCTTCGAAGAAGGCGGGGTTAGTGCCGACGATGGAGATCGCCGCAGCGCCGAGGACCATGGTTACCAAGAAGAACAGGCCGATGAAGCCGGTGGCGTAGAAAACTGACTTGCGGGCTTCCTTGGCATTCGGCACCGTGAAGAAGCGCATCATGATATGGGGCAGGCCGGCGGTACCGAAGAGCAGGCCGAGGGACAGCGAGAAGGCGGAGATCGGGTCGGCCATCAGGGAGCCCGGAGCCATGAGCTTGTCGCCCATCTTGTGGGATTCGATGGCCTTGGAGAACAGGTTCTCGAAGGACCAGCCGAACTGGGACAAGGTCAGCAGCATCAGGGAGATACCGCCACCGAGCAGCAGGCAGGCTTTGATGATCTGCACCCAGGTTGTTGCGGTCATGCCGCCGAAGGTGACGTAGACCATCATCAGAATGCCCACCACGGTCACCGCGGTGTTGTAGTCCAGGCCGAACAGCAACTGGATGAGCTGGCCGGCACCGACCATCTGCACGATCAGGTAGAAGCACACCACGGTCAGAGAGCCGATGGCGGCGAAAGTGCGGATGCGATTCTGGTCGAGGCGGTAGGAGGCGATGTCGGCGAACGTGAACTTGCCGAGATTGCGCAGACGCTCAGCCATCAGGAACAGGATGATCGGCCAGCCGATGAAGAAGCACACGGCGTAGATGAAACCGTCGAAGCCCTTGAAGTAGACCATTGAGGTCAGGCCGAGCAGGGTGGCTGCGGACATGTAGTCACCCGCGATGGCCAAGCCGTTCTGGAAACCGGTGATGCCGCCGCCGGCCGTGTAGAAATCGGCCGTAGACTTGGTTTTGCCGGCTGCCCACTTGGTGATGCCGAGGGTCGCGAAGACGAAGACCAGGAACATGGCGATGGCGCTGATGTTGACCGGCTGCTTTTCGACGCCCTCGATGGCGCCCGGGCCGGCAAAGACGGCCCACGATGCCGCCAGCAGGCTGCCGGCGATCAGTGCGGTGAGAGAGTGCTTCATTTACGGGCCTCCTTGAGGATTTCTTCATTGAGCGAGTCAAACTCGCCATTGGCCCTGCTGACGTAAATGCCGGTCGTCAGCCATCCACCCACGACGATCAGCGCAGCGATCGGCCAGCCGATGGTGATGACGCTGGTGTCGCTGATGGTGGCGGTGAACAGCCCCGGCTTGAGCGAGGTGAGGAGCATGAAGGTGTAATAGGGAACCAGCACGACGAAGGAAAGCAGGATCGCCAAACGGGTGCGTTTGCCGACCATTTCGGCGAATTTCGGGTTGGCCCGGATTCTTGTCTGGATAGTGTTATTGGACATAAGCCCTCCAATGGACGTGGTTTGTTGAAACGGTGCTTGCGCTGTTCTCTTTTTTCTCCGGCCGCCGGGTCGCCGTGAGGAATCACGGTCGCCTGGAAGTCCGCCTTACATGTTCGGGTAGTTCGGGCCGCCGCCGCCTTCGGGTACAGCCCAATCAATGTTCTGGGTCGGGTCCTTGATGTCGCAGGTCTTGCAGTGCAGGCAGTTCTGGGCGTTGATCTGCATGCGCGGGCCGCTCGGGTCTTCGACGATTTCGTATACGCCGGCCGGGCAATAGCGGGTCTCCGGGGCGTTGTAGAGGGCCAGGTTGGTGCTGATGGGCACCGAGGCATCTTTCAGGCGCAGGTGGCAGGGCTGCTCCTCGGCGTGGTTGGTGGCCGAGATGAAGACCGAGGACAGGCGGTCGAAGCTGATCTTGCCGTCGGGCTTGGGATAGACGATGGGCGTGCACTCCGACGCCTTCTTCAGCTGGGTGTGGTCGGCGTGGTGGCGCAGGGTCCACGGTGCCTTGCCCTTCAGCAGGTAGGTGTCGATGGCGCTGTAGGCGATGCCGCCCCACAGGCCCCAGCGGAAGCTCGGACGGATGTTGCGTACCTGGTGCAGCTCGTCCCACAGCCAGCTCTGCTTGAGGCGCTCCGGGTAGCCGAGGCATTCGTGGCCGGTCTGCCCTTCGGCCGTGAGGTGGGCAAACAGCGCTTCGGCGGCCTCGATGCCGGACTTCATGGCCATGTGGGTGCCCTTGACCTTGGGCACATTGAGGAAGCCTGCCGTGTCGCCGATCAGCAGGCCACCCGGGAAGCTCAGCTTGGGCACCGACTGGTAGCCGCCTTCATTGAGTGCCCGGGCACCGTAGGAGATGCGCCGGCCACCTTCGAAGAACTTGCGGATCTCCGGGTGGGTCTTGAAACGCTGGAATTCCTCGTAGGGCGACAGGTGCGGATTGGAGTAGTCGAGCCCGACCACAAAACCCACCGCCACCTGGTTGTTTTCCAGGTGATACAGAAAGGAGCCGCCATACACGTCGGACGACACCGGCCAGCCCACGGTGTGCATGGTCAGGCCCTGCTGGTGCACTTCGGGGCGCACCTCCCACAGCTCCTTGATGCCGATGCCGTAGGTTTGCGGGTCGACGCCTTCGCGCAGATTGAATTTGTTGAACAGGCCCTTGGTGAGGGAGCCACGGCAGCCTTCGGAGAACACGGTCTGACGGGCGTGAAGCTCGATACCCGGCTGATAGTTGGGGCCCGGCTCGCCGTTCTTTTCGACACCCATGTCGCCAGTGGCGATGCCCTTCACCGAGCCGTCCTCGTGATAGAGCACCTCGGAAGCGGCGAACCCGGGGTAGATCTCGACGCCCAGGGCCTCGGCCTGCTCGCCCAGCCAGCGCACCACGTTGCCCAGGCTGACGATGTAGTTGCCCTCGTTGTGCATCTGGGGCGGCGTGGGCAGCTTGTAGGCCTTGTCGGTGGTGAGGAAGAGGAAGCGGTCTTCCTTCACCGGAGTGTTGAGCGGAGCGCCCCGTTCCTTCCAGTCGGGGAAGAGCTCTTCCAGGGAGCGCGGCTCAATGACGGCGCCGGACAGGATGTGGGCGCCGACTTCCGAGCCCTTCTCCACGACGCACACCGAAAGCTCCGCGCCGGCCTTATCGGCCAGCTGCTTCAGGCGGATCGCGGCACTCAGCCCCGAGGGGCCGGCACCGACGATCACCACGTCGTATTCCATCGCTTCACGCGTCATTGCTGTTTTCTCCGGAAACTGGGTTGCTGCAGTTACGTATTGAGGCGGCCGAATGGGGGGCGACGTGTAGGGGCGACTTCAGTCGCCCTCGGACTTCGATCAACGAAGAGCGTTGATTTACATGCGGATGGGTGACTGAAGTCGCCCCTACAGTCGCTCCCCGGGGCGCCCCGGGGTTTGGCAGATGGCTTAGAACAGCGCTTCTTCGAGGGCCAGCACCGCGTCGGCGCCATTCACGATGGCATCCCGGTAGGCGTTGGCTTCGGGGATCACGTGCTTGGCGAAGTAGGTGGCGGTAGCCAGCTTGGCCTTGTAGAAATCACCATCCGGGCCGCTCAGGCGGCCGGCGGCGATCTGGGCGGAGCGGGCCATCAACCAGCCGCCGACGACGATGCCGGTGAGCTTGAGGAAGGGCACCGAGCCGGCGTGAGCCGCCTGCGGGGTGGCCTCGTAGTTGGCGAGCAGCCAATTGGTGGCCTCGTCCAGGGCGGCAATGCCGTCGCCCAGGGCGTCGGCAAGGCCCTTCAGGGCGGCGTCGTTGGAGGCACGCAGGGCGGCACCCGTTTCGGCGATGTCGGCGAGGAGCTGCTGCATGCTCTTGCCGCCTTCCTTGGCCGTTTTGCGGCCGACCAGGTCATTGGCCTGGATGGCGGTGGTGCCTTCGTAGATGGTGATGATGCGGGCGTCGCGCATGTAGAGAGCGGCGCCGGTTTCCTCGATGAAGCCCATGCCGCCGTGCACCTGCACGCCGTTCCAGGTGATGCCCTGGGCATTCTCGGTGCACCAGCCCTTGACCACCGGGGTCAGCAGTTCCAGGCGGCGCTGGTTGGCGGCGCGCACGTCGGCGTCCGGGTGGCTGTGGGCGCGGTCCATGCAGCCGGCCACATAGTAGGCCAGGGCGCGGCCGGCCTCGGTGCGGGACTTCATGTCCATCAGCATGCGGCGCACGTCCGGGTGATGCAGGATGGGCTTCTTCTCACCGGACTTGTCGCCGATGATCTTGCCCTGGATGCGCTCGCGGGCGTAGGCCAGGGCGTGCTGGTAGCTGCGCTCGGACACACCGACGCCTTCCAGGCCAACGTTGAGGCGGGCGTGGTTCATCATGGTGAACATGTATTCCAGGCCGCGGTTGGCCTCGCCCACCAGGTAGCCGATGGCGCCACCCTTGTCACCGAAGGACATGACGGCGGTGGCGCTGCCGTGGATGCCCATCTTGTGTTCGATGGAGGCACAGATCAGGTCGTTGCGTTCGCCCAGGCTGCCGTCGGCATTGACCAGGAACTTGGGCGCGATGAACAGGGAGATGCCCTTCACGCCCGGGGGCGCGTCCGGCAGGCGGGCCAGCACGAGGTGGACGATGTTCTCGGCCATGTCGTGCTCACCCCAGGTGATGAAGATCTTGGTACCGGTGATGGCGTAGCTGCCATCGCCACGGGGCTCGGCCTTGGTGCGGATGGCGGCCAGATCGGAGCCGGCCTGGGGTTCCGTGAGGTTCATGGTGCCGGTCCACTTGCCGGAGACCATGTTGGGCAGGTAGGTGGCCTTGAGCTCGTCGGAGGCGTGGTGGGCGATGGCTTCCACGGCACCGAGGGTCAGCATCTGGCACAGGGAGAAGGAGATGCTGGCCGACTTCCACATTTCCAGCACGGCGGTGGATACGGTCACCGGCAGGCCCTGGCCGCCGAATTCGGTGGAGGCGGGCATGCCGTTCCAGCCGGTCTCGCAGAAGGTGGCATAGGCTTCCTTGAAGCCGTCGGCCGTGGTCACCACGCCGTTGTTCCACTTGTTGCCCTGCTTGTCGCCCACCGGGTTGAGCGGGTCTACGACTTCGGAGGCAAACTTGCTGGCTTCGTCGAGGATGGCTTCGACCAGGTCGATGCTCACTTCCTCATTGCCCGGCAGGGTGGTGATTTCCTGCAGGCCGGCCAGTTCGTTCATGTTGAACAGCATGTCCTTCACGGGTGCGACGTAGGTGCTCATGGGATGCTCCTTGCGAGTTCGGTTTTTGGGGCGCGGTGAGGGGGCGTGGGGTCGAATTCACTCGACCAACAGGCGCAACACCCTCTATATGCCGGTTGTCAGCGTCCTGAGGTCGAACGGATTCGACCCCACGGTGAAGCTCAGAGGGCGGACACCAGCTGGGGCACGGCCTCGAAGAGGTCGGCCACGAGGCCGTAGTCGGCCACCTGGAAGATCGGGGCTTCGGGGTCCTTGTTGATGGCCACGATCACCTTGGAGTCCTTCATGCCGGCCAGATGCTGGATGGCCCCGGAGATGCCCACGGCGATGTAGAGCTGGGGCGCCACGACCTTGCCGGTCTGGCCCACCTGGTAGTCGTTGGGCACGAAGCCCGCATCCACCGCGGCGCGGGAGGCGCCCATGGCGGCGGCCAGCTTGTCGGCCAGGGGTTCGAGCACGGCACGGTAGTTGTCACCGCTGCCCAGGCCGCGGCCGCCGGAGACGATGATCTTGGCGGCGCCCAGCTCGGGGCGGGCGGAGACGGTCAGCTCGCGACCGACCAGCTTGCTCTGGCCCAGGTCGGCACCCGCCGCGATGGACTCCACTGCGGCGCTGCCACCTTCGGCGGCGGCATCGAAGGCGGTGGTGCGCACGGTGATCACCTTGATGGCGTCGGACGACTTGACCGTGGCCAGGGCGTTGCCGGCGTAGATGGGGCGCACGAAGGTGTCGGCCGATTCGATGGCCACGATCTCGGAGATCTGGGCCACGTCGAGCAGGGCGGCGACGCGGGGCAGGATGTTCTTGCCGAAGGTGGTGGCGGGGGCCAGCACATGGCTGTAGCCGCCGGCCTTGATCACGTCCAGCAGCAGGGCGGCAACGTTCTCGGCGCTCTGGTCGGCATAGGCAGCGGCATCGGCCACCTTCACCTTGGCCACACCGGCCAGCTTGGCAGCGGTCTCGGCCACGCTGGCGCAACCGGCACCAGCGACCAGTACGTCGATGTCACCACCGATCCTGGCTGCGGCGGTGATGGTGTTGAGAGTGGCGGCCTTGAGGCTGGCGTTGTCGTGTTCGGCAATGACGAGGATGGGCATGATCAGATCACCTTTGCTTCGTTCTTCAGCTTTTCAATCAACTGGGCCACATCGGCCACCTTCACGCCGGCACCGCGGGCAGCGGGCTCGACCACCTTGAGGGTGGTCAGGCGCGGGGCCACATCCACGCCCAGGTCGGCCGGCTTGACGGTGTCGAGCGGCTTCTTCTTGGCCTTCATGATGTTGGGCAGGGTGGCGTAGCGCGGCTCGTTGAGGCGCAGATCGGTGGTCACGACGGCGGGCAGGGGGAGGGAGAGGGTTTCAAGCCCGCCGTCGATCTCACGGGTCACCTGGACGCGTTCGCCGGCCAGCTCGACCTTGGAGGCGAAGGTGGCCTGGGGCCAGCCGAGCAGGGCGGCGAGCATCTGGCCGGTCTGGTTGGAGTCGTCGTCGATGGCCTGCTTGCCCAGGATCACCAGCTGGGGTTGCTCCTTGTTGACGATGGCCTTGAGCAGCTTGGCCACGGCCAGGGGCTGAAGGTCGGCGTCGGACTCGACCAGGATGCCCCGGTCGGCGCCGATGGCCATGGCGGTGCGCAGGGTTTCCTGGCACTGGGCCACGCCGGCGGAGATGGCCACCACCTCCGTGGCCTTGCCGGCTTCCTTGAGGCGCACGGCCTCCTCGACGGCGATTTCGTCGAAGGGGTTCATGGCCATCTTCACGTTGGCCAGCTCGACGCCGCTCTGGTCGGCCTTCACGCGGACTTTGACGTTGTAATCGATGACCCGCTTCACGGGAACGAGGATCTTCATGGCTTGCTAGTCTCCGTTGAACTTATTCAATGGCCGAGGCCGACTTGGCCTGCTGGCGCAGGACGAACTTCTGGATTTTTCCGGTGGATGTCTTGGGCAGCACGCAGAACTCCACGTGCTTGGGTACCTTGTAGCGGGCCAGGTGCTCGCGGCAGTGGGCGATGATGTCCTCCACCGTGACCTGGGCGTCTTCCTTGATCTCGATATAGGCAGCCGGCACCTCGCCCCACTTTTCGTCGGGCCGGGCGACCACGGCGGCGGTCATCACGGCGGGGTGGCGGTAGAGCACGTCTTCCACTTCGAGGGAGGAGATGTTTTCGCCGCCAGAGATGATCACGTCCTTGGAACGGTCCTTGATCTTCACGTAGCCGTCCGGGTGCAGCACGGCCAGATCGCCGGTGTGGAACCAGCCGCCGGCAAAGGCTTCCTCGGTGGCCTTCTCGTTCTTCAGGTAGCCCTTCATCACCAGGTTGCCGCGGAACATGATCTCGCCCATGGTCTCGCCATCGGCGGGCACGGGTTCCATGGTCTGCGGGTCGAGTACGGTGATGGCTTCCTGCATGTGGTAGCGCACGCCCTGGCGGCCGTTACGCTCGGCGCGCTGGGCGATGGGCAGCGTGTCCCACTCGGGGTGTTTGGCGCACACGGAGGCAGGGCCGTAGGTTTCGGTCAGGCCATAGACATGGGTGATGTCGAAGCCGATGCGCTCCATGCCCTCGATGATGGCGGCGGGAGGGGCGGCGCCAGCGATGAGGGCCGAGACCTTGTGTTCGATGCCGGCACGCAGGCCATCCGGGGCGTTGATGAGCATGCCGTGCACGATGGGCGCACCGCAGAAGTGGCTCACCTTGTGTTCGCGAATCAGCTCGTAGATCAGGGCTACGTCCACCTTGCGCAAGCACACGTTGACGCCGGCGTTGGCGGCCAGGGTCCAGGCAAAGCACCAGCCATTGCAGTGGAAGAGGGGCAGGGTCCAGAGGTAGACCGCGTGCTGCGGCATGCCCCAGCTGATGATGTTGGAGGCCGAGTTGAGGTAGGCGCCGCGGTGGTGGAAGACCACGCCCTTGGGGTTACCGGTGGTGCCCGAGGTGTAGTTGAGAGCGATGGCATCCCATTCGTCGGCGGGCAGGGACCAGGCATAGGCCGGATCACCCTTGGCCAGAAAGTCCTCGTACTCGATTTCTCCCAGGCAGGTTGTGCCCGGGTATTCCGCGTCCAGGGCATCGATGACCAGAGGCTTGGGCCCTTCCAGCAGCTCCAGTGCCGGGGCAATGATGGCGGCGAACTCGGGGTCGGTGATCAGCACCTTGGCCTCGCCGTGGGTCAGCATGAAGGCGATGGCTTCCGGATCAAGGCGGGTGTTGAGAGTGTTCAGTACCGCGCCGGTCATGGGGACGCCGAAGTGGGCTTCCACCATGGCGGGCACGTTGGGCAGCATCACCGCCACGGTGTCGCCGCGGCCGATGCCACGCTGGGCCAGGGCGCTGGCCAGGCGGCGGCAGCGGGCGTAGGTTTCGCGCCAAGTGAAGCGGCGGGCACCGTGGATCACCGAGGTGCGCTGGGGATAGATCTGCGCTGTGCGCTCGAGAAAGGACAGCGGCGAGAGCGGGACGTGGTTGGCTGCGCACTTGTCCAGCCCGATATCGTACGGGGTGTTCGACACCTTTATCTCCTCCTGGTTTCTGACGCCACCACATGGGTGAAGCGGTGGCTCTGGGGCCTTCCCCTTTAAGGCGTCCGTGACGGAATGCCGGGGATCGGGGCGAAGATTCGCAAACAAAGTTGTCGGAACTTTGGTGAAAATGTACTGAATTTTGTCGGCTCCTTTCGGGGGGGCCGGCTGTGGCTAGAATCCGTGCCAGAAAACCAGTCTGCGGAGC
The DNA here is from genome assembly GCF_028689785.1 of Zoogloea sp. Taxonomy (GTDB): domain Bacteria; phylum Pseudomonadota; class Gammaproteobacteria; order Burkholderiales; family Rhodocyclaceae; genus Zoogloea. Next base: position 59,403 of record NZ_JAQVCN010000023.1, read on the forward strand.
GGCAATGAACGGACATCCGGAACCGGCCGGGAGGGGGGGCGCAGGTGAGACCCTGTCCTTCGAACGGCGTTACCAGGAAATGCTGGGGGCGGGGCTAGACCTGCTCGATCAGGGGGTGACCGTGTTCGATGCCGACCTGCGCATGGTGGCGTGGAATTCGGCCTTCCTGCGTCTGCTGGATTTTCCCGACAACCTGGCGCGCCCCGGAGTGTCCTTCGAGGACTTCATCCGCTTCAACGCCGAGCGGGGCGACTACGGCCCCGGCGATCCGGTGGCCCAGGTTGCCGAGCGTGTGGGCCGCGCCCGCAGCTTTCAGCCCCATGTCACCGAGCGCATCCGTCCCAACGGGCGCATTCTCTCCATTCGGGGCTTCCCCCTGCCGCATCAGGGTTTCATCACCGTGTATACCGACATCACCGAGCAGCGACGGGCCGCCGAGCAGATCGCCCGCCACCAGGCCGAGCTGGAGGAGCACATCGAGTCCCGTACCGAGGCCCTGACCCGGGCCAACGAAGAGCTGACTGCCGCTATCGAGAGCAACAAGGCCATCACCCAGGCCCTGCGCCGCAGCGAGCAGCGCTTGCGCGAGATCTCCGATGCCATTCCGGCCGCCATCGCCTATTTCGATCGGGACTGGACTTACCGCTACGCCAACAAGGGCTACGCCGAGTGGTTCGGCTGGTCGGCCGACCAGGTGCCAGGGCGGCATATCCAGGATGTCACCGGGCAGGAGGTCTTCGAGGTAGTGGCGCCGGACGTGGGGCGGGCCCTCAGCGGCGAGCGGGTCACCTACGAGTACCAGCTGACTGGCCGCGACGGCAGCCCGGCGCGGGCCCGCAGCACTCTGGTGCCCGACATCTCCCCTGACGGCACCGTGCTCGGCTGCTACGTGCACTCGGTGGACGTGACCGAACAGCGCCGTACCCAAGCCGCCCTGGCCCAGGCCCAGAAGATGGAGGCCATCGGCCAGCTTACCGGTGGCCTCGCCCATGACTTCAACAACATGCTTACGGTGGTCATCGGCAACCTGGTGGCTCTCAAGGAGAACCACCCCGACGATCCCCTCACCGAGAACTTCGTCGAGCCCGCCATGCATGCCGCCAACCGGGGCGCCGAGCTGATCCGTCGCCTGCTCGGTTTTGCCCGGCGCCAGCCCCTTGAGCTCAAGCCGGTGGAGGTGAATGAGCTGATCCTCGGCATGTCCAAGCTCATCCGCCGCTCCCTGCCCAGCACCATTGCCGTCAGCACGGCCAGCCGGGAGCCCTATCTGGTGGCCATGGTGGACGCCCATCAGCTCGAAAACGCACTGCTCAACCTGGCCCTCAATGCCCGTGACGCCATGCCCAATGGCGGGGAGCTGCGCATCGAGTCCTCCCTTGAACACCTCAGCATCCATGCCGCTGCCGACCTGGAGGTTCCCCCCGGTGATTACGTGCAGATCGCCGTCAGCGACAACGGCATGGGTATGGATGGCAGCACTCTGGCACGGGTCTTCGAACCCTTTTTCACCACCAAGCAGTTCGGCACGGGCAGCGGCCTGGGCATGTCCATGGTATATGGCTTCACCAAGCAGTCGGGGGGGGGCGTGCGCATCCGCAGCCGCCAGGCCCGGGGCACGACGGTGGCGGTGCTGCTGCCGCGGGTCGAGGAAGACCCGCCCGAGGCCCTGCTGCCGGCCGGGCGCGAGGTGAATGCCGCCGATCTGGCCGGCAAGCTGGTGCTGCTGGCCGAGGACGATGCCGACGTGCGCAGCGTGGTGCGCATGCAGTTGGCCGAGCTGGGCTGCGCCGTGGTCGAAGCCGAAAATGGCGCAGAGGCCGCCGATATGGTGGAGAACATCCCGGCCATTGCCCTGGTCATCTCCGACGTGGTGATGCCCGGTGTGATGGACGGCCACGCCTTGGCGCGCTTCGTGCGGCGCTTCCGGCCCGATCTGCCGATGGTGTTGATGAGCGGTTTTGCCGAATCCCACGTCGGCGGTCTTGATGAAGCCCTCGAACTGCCCCTGCTGGCCAAGCCTTTCAGTCGGGATAAGTTGCTGGCGGCCTTGCGTCCGCTGGGCGCTTGAGCCAAGCTCCACAGCCATGCTTACCACCCGCAGCCCCGAGCTCATCTATGTGGTCGAAGACGAGGCAGGCATTGCCCGCCTCATCGCCGACACCCTGGAGAAATTCGGCTATCGATCCGAGCTGTTCCGTACCGCCGAGGCCTTTTTCCATGGCCTCCGCCATCGGGCGCCCGACTTGGTCATCCTCGACCTGGGCCTGCCCGACATGGACGGCATGGCCGTGCTGCAACAGATGCGCGGCAAGCACACCTGCGGCCTGCTGGTTGTCACTGGTCGCGGCGATATCTACGACCGGGTGATGGGCCTCGAACTGGGGGCCGACGACTACGTGGTCAAGCCCTTCGAGCCCCGCGAGCTGATTGCCAGGGTACGCAGCATCCTGCGCCGTTACCCGGGGCCAGTGGTGCTGCCTGCCGACCCAGCCCAGCGGGTGGCCGAGTTTGCCGGTTGGCGTTTCGAGCCGGGCAGCAACACCCTCACCAACCCCTCCGGCCAGCAGGAAACCCTCAGCACCGCCGAAGCCCAGTTGCTGTCGGTGCTGCTGGCCCATCCCAATCACATCCTCACCCGCGAGCAACTGCTCGGCGGGCGCGATGTATCCGCTCTGGACCGCAGCATCGACCTGCGCATCTCCCGGCTGCGTCGGCGCTTCGAGGAAAACCCCCAGCACGCCAAGCTCATCAAGACGGTGTACGGCGCCGGCTACCTGCTGGCAGCCACCGTTACCTGGTCCTGACCGGCACCACGTCAATGGTCCGGGCGTAGTCGGCGTGGCCCCGGCGCAGGGCATCGGGCAGCATGCGCACCAGCCACGACACCAACAGGGGGATCAGCACCAGATCGTCCACCAGGCCGAACACCGGCAGCACATCGGGAATCAAATCGATGGGCGACAACAGGTACAGGGCGATCATGGCTACCGACGGTCGCAGCCATGCCGGTCGGGCCGGGTGGCGGAGGGCGTACCACAGCACCGCGGCGTCCTTGCGGATCAGGGCGTACAGGGCGGCAAACTTCTTGAACATGGCAGCGATCTCCCAACTGGGGTGAAGGACAGCCACTCAGAGGGGGCAATCAGGGCAGAAGTGCCCCCGGGCTTTGTAAGCATGCGTTTCATGCGGGCTTTCCGCGGCAAAAGGTCGCAGCCGGCGCCGCCGCATCGCCCGGGGGGCCGCGTCGCGTTAAGCTGCTGACCGTTCAATTCAAGGAGTCCATCGTGAGCAAGTCGCACAAGATCGCCGCCCTGGCACTGACCAGCCTGATGGCCAGCGCAGCCCTGGCCGCCGACCTGGAAATCAAGGAGCCCTGGGTGCGCGGTACCGTTCCGGCCCAGAAGGCCACCGGCGCTTTCATGCAACTCAGCAGCAAGGCCGGCGTCACTCTGGTCGGCGTGGCCAGCCCCGCCGCCAAGGTCGTCGAGCTGCACGAGATGGTCATGGACAACAACGTGATGAAGATGCGTGCCGTGCCGCGCCTCGACATCCAGCCGGGCAAGCCCGTCGAACTCAAGCCGGGCAGCTACCACGTCATGCTCATCGACCTGAACAAGCCCCTCTCCAAGGGCGAAGTGGTGCCCATCACCCTGAAGATCGAAGGCAAGGACAAGAAGGTCGAGAACGTGGAGGTGAAAGCGGAGGTGCGCGACCTGACCGCGGCCGCGCCGATGGACCACAAGCACCACCATTGATGCCCTGGGGGCGCCCTGGCTCCCATGGCATCGGGCATGACATCACAGCAGGCGTTCGTCCCGTCCGGCGGTGCCTGCCGGGCGTCTCCTTTTGTGGGGTCGAATTCATTCGACCTCGGTGCGTTGAATCATCGACATGCCGCTCACCACCGTCCGCGGTCGAATGAATTCGACACCACGGGAGAGTCGCCCGCCGGGGCGAGACCCGGCCGACCTTGCGTCACACAACGGAACGCCATGGGCGCATCGCTCTGCGGCCAACGGCCGCCTCAATCTCCTTGGCAGAGCGCTCGCTGATTGACCAGGCAGGGCTCCAACTCGTGCCGGAGCCGTTCCCGATAAGCGGCTTGCCGCCGTCCTGCATCCCGCCAGTGGTCTGAACCCTGTTTTATTTTCCGCTTGGGCGCCTTTCTAGGATCAAATATGCCGCAGCTCTGGCAGCCTCTGCCAGATATGGCTATGGAATGCCTTGGGCCTTTGTTGGAATCGTTCTGTTGCAGATTTCGGGGTAGATCATGAATCGTCGTCAGTTTCTCAATGCGGGGGCACTGCTTTCCCTCACGCTGGCCAATCGCAGGACGCTGGCCGCTCCGGGCGATATCGTCCTCGGTCAGTCGGCTCCTCTCTCCGGGCCGGCCAAGGATCTCGGGATCGAAATGCGGGATGGTGCCTTGCTCTGGTTCAATTACGTCAACGCCAGAGGCGGGGTTGGCGGGCGCAACATTCGCCTCGAGACGCTCGACGATGGCTATGAGCCTGAGCGGACGAAGGCCAATACCGATGCCTTCGTCAAAAAGAACGTCGCGGCGCTGTTCGGCTATGTCGGCACGCCGACTTCGCTGGCGGCCAAACCCATTTTCGAGCAGGCCAATCTCCCGTTTATCGCCCCGTTTACCGGGGCCGAAGCGCTGAGAAGTCCGAACCATCCGCTCATTTTCAATATTCGCGCCTCGTATTTCGAGGAGACGGAGCATCTGGTTCAGCATTTCTGGGACCTTTTTCAACGCAAGTTTGCCGTGGTCTATCAGAACGATGCCTATGGTCAGGCGGGGCTCAACGGGGTGGTCAAGGCGCTTGGCAGTCGGGGGGCGAAGGTCGTGGCGACAGCTACGGTCGAACGCAACTCGGCCAATGTCGAGGCTGCGCTCAAGGCCATCCTGCCGGCCAGTCCGGATCTCGTTGTGATTGTGTCCACCTATGGTACGGCTGCCGCCTTCATCAAACAGGCGCGGGCCATGGGCAGCCCGGCCAGCTTCGCCAGCATCAGTTTTGTCGGCCCGACTTCGCTGGCCAATGCGCTGGGCAAGGACAAAACCGGGGTAATGGTCAGCCAGGTGGTACCGCTCAAGGGCGTAGGCATCTTCAGCGAATTCGCCAGAATGCTCCCGGCCGGCACCGCGGTGACACCGGTCGCGCTGGAGGGCTTTATTGCCGCCAAGGTCATGACGGATGTGCTCAAGCGTGCCAACGGTCCGGATGGGCTGCTGACGGCGCTCAACAACACCAATGTCGATGTCGGCGGCTATCGGGTGAAGTTTTCTCCCGGCAACCATGCCGGGTCGAAGTACGTTGATCTGTCCATGCTGCGCTCGGACGGAAGCTGGGCGGTTTAAGGCAGCAAACGGGTTCAGGCGCCCGGATCAAGAGGCGTCAGGCTGGTTTCAGCGCTAGACCAAGGGGAAATCCTGGGAAAAGCCGGGGGCTGCATACAGTTTCCCCTGTCGATTACCGAAACTGCTCGTCGAGATCCCTGGACCCATGCAGAACCCGGACAACATCAATTCCGTCGGGCAGGGGCCTGAAGAAAACGACGTACCGGCCGAAAGCAAGGCTGTGGATCCCGGGTGACAGCTCATCACGAGCCCGTCCCATCTCAGGTTGAGTCGCCCACAGGGTCAGGCTCTCGTCCAGGCGATCGACCCAGCGATCTGCTTCAACAACGCTGTCCTCTGCGATGTAGCTCCAGATATCGAGAATGTCGGCTTCTGCCTGGGGGCGACGCGTGACGCGCGCCATTTACGCAGCGTCCGACTTGGCTGCTTTTTGAGCGCGCGCCTTCTTTTTCACTGCCGCGGCGTCCCAGGCTTCACTCGGCCCACTCTCCAGTCCCTTGCGGACTTCGCGACGCAGCTCCTCCAGTTTCGCCTCCCGCATACGGTCCTGCTCCTCCATCAGGCGGAGTGCCTCCCGAACGACCTCGCTCGCGGATGTGTACAGGCCGGAGCTGACCTTTGCTCGCACCATCTCCTCAAGCTGAGGGGTGAGGTTGACGTTCATGCCCATGATTCGCGCCTCCTGATCAAGAGCTGCCATCCTATCAGGCTATGTCAAAGATTGACATTCACCCTGGTGTCACCCATCAGGTAAGGCTCCGGGCTCTGGTTCAGCACGCTTGCTCGGTCGCATCACCCTCGGCATTGGCCCGGTAGTTTGACCAAGGGTGGTCCGCCGGATGCATCATCAATCGAATCTAAGTCGCGTAAACTGCTTTTGGCAACCGCTGTCTTTTGCGGTGGTCTTGTTGTTGAAGATTTCCTTTTCTTGCGCGAAGTGCTCGCCAGCATCATTCTTCAGGATCTCTGAGAAGATCACTGTGCACTGCGATCTGTTCCAGCGGTACCTGACCTCGTAGTCCTTGTTTTCTTGGAACTGAATTTTAAGAGGGACGCCGCATTGATAATGGATGCTGCCTTCTATTTCGTTCCCCCAGAACATTGCATATAGAGGTTTGTCGTTCGATACGTAGACTTCCTTTGCGGCGTTGTCGTGATAATTCCATAGAGGCATCCCCAATCGCTTTACAGATCCTCTTAGCAATGCGCCGACACGCAGGCGCATCCACTCGTGTTCAGCTCCAGAGCAATCATCTCCGTCATACACTTTCAATACAGATGGGGAGGCCGTGTCTGTTACAAATCTCACTCTGGCCCGACTCCCCGTTTGTGGTTCCGTGTAGGTAAGAGCTGCGCAGCCTGATAACGACAGTGTGAGCATACCGATCAGTAAATGGCGCACGAATTTTATTCCTGAAGTCTGAAGTGATAGGAGTGGTCCGGCTGGCCGCGGTAGGTCTGCCTGAATGATTAAAAAAGAGATTCTTAATCCGTTTGATGTGCTCGCTGCTCTGTGTCAGAAAGCGTGCCCGGGAATTGTGAGTGGCACGCCTGAATGGGGGGCAGAAACCGAATTGGGTTGGCCTGGCAAACTACTCACTGAAGAACCCGATGATCTGGGCACCTCGAATAACCCGAGGTTTTCAATGAATTCCGCCGCGCAACGATGATCGCGACCCAATTCGATTCAATTTCGCTGAGCAAACGCCGCCTTTCCCTGCGGTGTAGCCCCGTTTTTGCCTC
>NZ_JAQVCN010000024.1 GCF_028689785.1 Zoogloea sp.
TGAATCTCCTACGGCTCAATTCGACGGTCAAGGCCGGAATAAAGAACAAGCGCCTGCTCGCCTCCGCTTCCGATGAGTTCCGGGCGGAGGTGCTCGGGTTTATGACGTAACGGTGCGATTGCCCTGGGACGCCCAACACGAATATCAACATCGCGCTTACTCCGTGAAGCCGGTGCTTTGCAAAAGCAAGCTGCACTCCTGCCACTGGCACATGCCGAAGCAAAACGCCACGCTGAAAGCGAGGAGGCGTACTTGCGCCGACGGATCAAATGGGCTCTATGTGCTTATTCATCTCGTCATACGCCTATCTCAATGAATCAACTGCGCCGTGTAGCCGCGCTACGCTCACACCACCTCCTTCGGTACAAGGAATACATCACAGAATTGGCACAGGAGCTATGTTTGACGATAGATGCACGCTGCGCCTTCTCCCCACATCACCGGCAATCCAAAGGCATAGATGCCTGACTCTAGATCAATTAGCTGGCACAGACACTCGGGTGCAGTACGCCAATCCCATTACACACGATTCCCCGCCCTGTATTCTTGCATGCAAAACCACTGACGACGCTGGCGGTGTAGTTCCTTTGGGGTCACTCGGCCATGGCCTTCAACAGCGCATCGCGGGCGTCGGAGTAGAACTGAATGTCGATCTTGGTCGCCATGTCGTCGGACAAGTCGACCAACTGGCGCCGACACGCCACCGGCATCAGCAGTGACGTCGCGCCTTTCTCAACGGCGATCTCGGCAATCGTGACGGCGTTGTGGATGAGTTCAATCGACCCACCGAGGTTGATCTCGCCGACGATGATCAAGCCGCCACGTACGCTTCGCTTCAACAGCGACGTGCAAAGGGCCACCAAAGAGGCCACACCAAGCTTGGCACCAGACTTCGCCGCGTCAAACGCCCGAAGCTGCACCGTGAACTCATGCTGCCGAGGATCTTTATCGCCAACCAACTGCAGCGACCTGGCGTACAAGTTCTGCTCGGCAAAGCCAATGCTCTCGCGGAACGCGGGAGGAATGGGTTTGTTGAGCACCTTCAAGCCTGACCCGGGGCCTTCATTGACCTCGATGCGGTAGAGGCCCGAGTTTTCGTCGCCGCCGCCAGGGCTGATGGTCCACACCTGACCTGGCTCCAGCGGGTCGCCGCCAATGCTGTTGTCGCTTTGCAGCTCAGGCGTCGAGACAAACTTCTCCACGCCATCGGCACCCATGATGTAGCTGAAGTGGGTGTTCCGAAACTCTGCGGCACCGACTCGTTTTTGTTGCTCTTTGACTCGGCGCCGCACCTCCATGGCGATGCGAACGGCCCATTCCAGGTCTTCGTCCGGAACCGGGGTATCTGAGTTCGGGTACAGCAGCTTGAGCAAGCCGCTGACTGTCTTGTTGACCGCATTCGTGTCTCGGCCAGACAGGGCGCCGCCAAAGAAGACGCGGTTCTGCAATTCGCTCACGCGGCTCTGATTCCGAAGTTGGCTCCAGCACTCGGATAGGAAGTCGCTGACCAGGCCGAAGTGGTTGGTGACCAAGTCCTTGTTGATCTTGGGCACATCCCAACCCGGCAGAAATGCGTGGATGCGGTCCATGAAAGCGGTGTCGTCGCGCATCTCTGGCGGCATGGGGCCAAACAAATGCCCCACACGCTGCTGGTGTTCCACATCGACATCGAAGTTGCCGACCAAGACGATGCTGCCGTCCGCGCGGATGCTCTCCTTGCCACGGCTGAACTCGCCGGACTCCATGTAACCCTTCATGATGTTTACGCCGTCCTTCTGGTCGAAGGAGATGCCTGACACCTCATCGAAGCAGACCACGTCGTACTGGCACACCAAACCCCGGCGGCCCTTGGCTGTGTTCTCCACGAACATCTTGGCCACAGTGGCCTTGCCACCTGAAATCAGGTGGGCGTAGGGCGAAACCTGCTGGAACAGGTGGCTCTTGCCTGTGCCGCGCGGACCGAGCTCCACCAGGTTGTAGTTGCGCTCCACAAACGGCACCATGCGTAGGAGAAGGGCATTTCGCTGGCGGTCGCTGAGCTCGCTAGCCTCAATGCCGATGGAGCGCAGTAGAAAGCGCTTCCATTCTTCGGAGGTGAACGCCTCGCGGGCCTTGGCCAGGGTGTCCAACACGTCGCGCTTGGACAGCTGAATTTCTCGCAGCGACGTGATACCAAACGGACGCCCCTTGACCTCCTGAGCGATGGCCACATCAAACGTCACCCCCAGCTCGGCATAGAAGCCACCGGTCAACATACGTTCGTGTTGGTTGACCAGCTCGCTGCTGATCCGCACATCCGTCAGCCGCAGGCTCGGCAGGCTGGCCACGTACTCGCCCTTGTTGTCCACGCGCGCCGTCACGAGGTCGATGATCTTCACCTCGCCGGTTTCCAGCGCTTTGGCCTTGAAAAGCTCTTCCTCGCCGGCCCGCACCGTGCGGGACTTGAGTTGGCGTTGAACAATCTCCAGACCCTCGTCGATCTCCTCCTGATCGGTGCTTGCGCAATAGCGCCCAAGCATGAACTCGACAACGTAGGTGGGTACCGGAAATTGCCGACTGAAGGTACGGACCAAGTCTTTCCGGACCAAATACCCGTCCAGCACCGAGGCGGCTTTTTTGTCGATCTGATCCAATTCAATCATTCATCATCCTCCTCCGCCGATCACGGTGTTTGCCTCGGCCACCAGCTCGCCCGATGCGCTGAGCAGGACCAGAAACGCCGCGCGGCCTTGCAGTTCTTCGTTTTCAACCACCACCGATGCTGTGCCGTTATCCTTGAGCGGCTTCAGGCTCACGACCACGCTGGACGCCGGATCGCCCGCCTGGGTGCGAATGTCCAGGGACAGATTCGCGTACTGGCCGTCCACACCCACCGTGCAGCGCAAGCCCTTCCAAGCGATGTCGGTGACCTCGGCCACTTGCTTGCCTGATGTGCTTCCGGCCCAGGTCACCACAAGATCCAGGGTGAGGCACTCCTGAAGGCTCAGCCCACCATGGTTGTAGTCCACCGATTTGCCATAGCAGCTCACACCGTCGGCCAGTGCGAACTGTTGGTTTGGATTCCAGTACCAGGGGTACAAGCGCTCACTAGTCGCAGCGCCTGGCTTAATCGAGGCACAACGCCCCCATTTGTTGTCGGTGAGATCCTTGGACATCTGAATCGTGGGTAATTTGCCAGGCATGAGTAGCCAGCCATGGTCGGTCACCACCCTGACGCTGTTCCAACCGGCAGCCAACAAGGCGCCGATGCGCTCTGCAATTTCTGCGAGAAGCGGGTCGATGTGCTTGGCCAGCTTCCAGCCTCGCGCATGACCCTCGCTGTCGATGTCGCCAAATTCGCACCACGCGTTGCCCTGGCCGTCACCGTTTTCTGTGCGCTCCAACACCTTCCATTGGTTGTCGTTCAGCAGCTTCTTTAAGTGGTAGCCGCCCTTTAGCGACTGGCCGGTGGCAGCAACGCAAGGCTCGAAGTCATCGCAGTCGTCAGAGCCACTGATCTTGGTCCGCACAGGCGAAGCAGCCGCCTTACCGGTCGCGGTCACACTGGGCAGCGCAGCCCAATGCATGGTTTCTGCCACGTGACAGCCACGGGCCTCCAGAGTCATCGAGAGGCGGCGAGCCACGTCAAGTCGCAGACCATCCACAAATAGCGTGCATTGCCGATCAACCTTATAGCTGGCCGGAGTCTCCGCTACACCCCCTCCCGGATAGGTCGTTCCATAAACCAGCTTTTGCAGATAGCGCGCAGACTCTTCCAGCCAGGGTAGATAGATGGCCCGCGTCGCCATCGTCACAGCGTCAACGTCCGACGCCCTACTAACGCACGCTAGTGCCGACAGCACCGCATCGTCGGCGCGCCAGCCCTGCGTGGCGTAGGCCACCTGCAAATCCGCAACCGCCCCCGCTGTCAGCGCCGTTCTGGTCACTTCTGCCATCACCGCCAGATGCTTGATCGCCATGGCCAGTGGCGACTCGCCAAGTTCCGTCCAAACAAACTCTCGGCGTGGCGCATGGGTCTTTTCGAGATCCAGGAGCCGCGTTCTCGCGTCATGCGCAGGCAAGTGATTCAACGCCAGCAAATCATTCTGGAGCGACTGCTCTTGCTCCGCGTTCCATTGCGGCCAACCGCCAAGCTTTTCTGCCGGCGTATCGAAGATGCCCAGGTCGGGCGGCTTGCACTGGCGGATTCGGTTCGGGAGGTTGGGGTAACGCTTCGGTGCTTCGCTGTATCGCTCCCACACCGAATGCCAGGGGCCTTCGCGCATCGCCAGCTTGCTGGCACCGGCCAGGACGCCATCGGCCTGAGGGTTGAACGCTAGCTGTGACTTGCAGACCTCCACAAGGGCCTTCCACTCGTTGGCGCCGCGCGTGGTCTGGAATGTGTCGCCCAGATCCAGCCACTGCAGCAGGTCGCGCACCGGGTCGCCACCGGTCAACAAGGTGTTGAAGTAATCCTTGTCTAGCCGCTTGCCCTTCAACAGCTCAAGCTCTTCATCCAGCAGCCGGTACAGCGCCAGTTGCATGGCGTTCTTGGCCTCGTTGTCCTGGGCCACATCCAGACCCATGCCGCCTTGGTCCGACTTCAGGAAGGCCATGATGGTCCAGTCCTTGGCGTTCGCCTGTGACCAGATCACGCCCCGGTACTGCAGTTCAGCCAAGGGCTTCAAGAGGTCCGGACAGTCTTCGATCGCCCGCAAGTCCTGGCGGCTCACGCCGGGCAGGTAGAAAACTGGCACTCGGTCGGCAGGCAGGGTGACATCCGGCGCTTTGCCTGCGAGCACGCAGCGCAGCCAGATGGCGGGGCCGACGCGGCTCTCTGGCGCGTAGTCGCCCAGCACCAGCAGTTCAGCCAACTCGCTCTGCAGGCGCGGGATCACCGCCTCCCACTGGCGGTCCTTGTCGGGCCACAAGATGCACGAGGGCGCGATTTGAACCTCGGGGTTGAAGATAGCCGAGTCGCGCAGGGTTTTGATCAGGCACTCGATGATTCTCATAACAGCCCCTGACGATTCGCTTCGTGCCAAACAAAAGGCGATTTCTTTCTTAGGTAGTCGGCTGGCAATCCGTGTTCGAGATAGTCTTGATACCAGCGCGCACGCAGCTCTCTGCATTGCGGATCGTCAAGCCCGAGCCGCCCAATGGTTTCTTCAACCAGTCGCATAGACACAGCATCTAAATCCGGATTCGGGTAGATGTGGCCAGTCGAAAGCTGCAAGCGGAACAGGTCAGGCGCGAGAAAAAACGGGTCCAGTACGTCGCTGTATTCACGTTTGCGACTGTTCATTGTTGAGCACGCCAATCGGTAGTTGCTCCACTCATAGGCCAATCCCGCATGAGTGGATTTGGCAATAAAGTGATCCACGCTCCCACCACCCATCACACGCTCGAAAAAGACGCCCAGGTAGGCGCAAACCCCGCTATACGCTTGGTGCAGGTCTGTCAGACAGGCGCGCCAATAGGGCTCAATCTCCGCTTTGGGCGGCAAAGGTTGATTTAACGGAAACCCCTTTTTGTTGAGGTGGGCCAAGCCCTTCTGACGAACCTCGGCATCGAAAGCAGCGGGTTCCGGCTGAGCCGCCACCGGAATCATCGCAGCCACCCTTGCTTTTCGCCCACGTAGCGCCAACGAATCCAGAAGGGGTCGGTGTCTCCCAGCAGGCCACGCAACTTTGCATCCAGCGCTTTCGCTTTGGTGTGGTCGATCTCTTGCTCGGAGAGAATCTCAGCAGCCTCCTGCAACACCAGCTCTGACTCCAGAGAGCGGGCGCTGCCAAGGTCAAAGGCTTCACTCATCAACCAGCGAGAAGCATCACCCAGCCGAACAAAGGGCCGTTTCTTGAACTCCACGGTCGGCTGTTGACCGCTTTGAGCTGCAACCAAATCAAGATCAAACCAGGCATCCATGGCCTCATCAAAGCGCGGCTCAACAGATGCCATCACCAGTGGGGAGTGGGTCACGGCAAGCAGTTGAACCTCTGCGCCAGCGATCAAGGACTGCGTCACGTTCAAGAGCGCAGGGATGATTCGGCGCTGCCACTTGGGATGCAGGTGTGACTCCACCTCATCGATCAAAAAGACGACCTGGTTGGTCGTCGGCTCTGAGAGCAACTTGGCCGCCTTCTGGTGTTCTTCCCAACACCAAACCAAGAAATAAGCCAGGGCAATCACGCGACGCATGCCGGACGACGCATGCACCACCGCTACATCCTTGCCATAGGGCATGCGGACGGTTGGCATGTCGCGTACGTCGTCCAGGCTGATCCGCGTCAGCTCTCCCGGCGATAGCTTCTCCGCGGTGTCAGGAGACAAGACATCAAGCACAGCACACAGGTTTTTGAATGCGGTGCCGTTCTCCTTCTGCCAACTCGCCCAATCCCGGATCAACCCATTGCAAAGCCAATTGCCTTCCGTACCTGGCAAGCCATCCCAAACCTCTGTCGGGCTGAAAACATAGGCAGACGGACGATCCTGAACGTCCACTCCCCCTTGCGTGCGCCAGTAATTGCGAGCCGGGTCCCAAACGGCAAAGCCGCCATCTGCCATGGCATAAATGACCAGGCCGGGGTTTGCCGGACGGCCCTGCTGGCCCGTCCAAGCTTCGTCGCGTCGGGCGTAGCTGCTGACATATTCAACAGACCGTGATTTGCCGGTGAATGAGAAGTCAATCTTGGCGTCCCCATCTCCTCGGGGGAGCGCCTTCTTCCCCGAAGTCAGTTTGGGGTTGACCTCGGCAGGCCACTTTCTGGTCATGGACCACCAGGCGATATCCAGCAAAAAGCTTTTGCCCAGCCCGTTGTCGCCCGTGATCAGGTTCAGGCGCTTTCCAAACTCCAACTCGGTGTCGGCTGGGCCAAGGTTTGTCAGTTTCAAGTGCTTCAGCATGGCTTTTCCCCTGTCAGGGCAAATAGTCTCATTACTTGGTCCACCAGCTTGATCGAACCGAGGAAGTACCCTGAGCCGTTCTCTCCGGCGCCATCGAAGAGCTGCGAGACCGGGTAGTTGTTGACCGACTTGATCATAGGGACTCAATCACCTCCGCCGTTTGGCGGTAGTCGGCCAGGTAGCGGTCAAATGAGAAGTCGGGGTTCTTGATGGCCGAAATGAAGTCGTCCATCCAACTGCCCGCCTTCTGCTGTAGGCCATGCATGCTGGCCTCCGGTGCTATCACGCCCGCGGGGCGCGACGCGTAGTCCGTCAGCACGTTCAGCGCGGCATAGCCGTGCGGCCCCATCTCCGTGAAGTAAGCCTTGGTCAGGCTCTTAGCCTGGCCGCGCAAAGCCAGAAGGTCGTCTACGCGCCTTGGCTTTTCAACCACGTCTTTGGGCGCCCTGATGTCGAAGGCGCGGCACAGCAGGGCCAGCATCTCCTTCTCGGGCACGTGGTAGCGCTTGAGTTGGTGCAGCTTCTCGGTTAGGGCGGTTTCCAGCTTGCGGATGTCGCCGATGTTCTCGACGAAACGGTCCACTCGATCCATACCGCGCCGGGTGTGGGCGTAGCTAAACTCGATGCTCTTGCTGCCAAAGATGATGCCGTTCAAACAGATCCAGCGGCAAAAGCCCAGCTCGAAGCGCAGCAGCCGGGTGCGGTTGTAGCTGTTGCTGATGCGCAGAAACGCCGTCCACTTGTCCCTCTCCCACGGCGAGAAGTCGGCGGTCTTGTGGATCAAGTCGATGTGGCAGAACGACCGGGTCTTAGGCATGGTGATGTTCAAGCACGCCATGTCGCCGATCTGCGTGGTGTGGAACACCTTCTTCATCACCTCGGCCGCCATGTCGTAGGCAGCCTTGTTCGTCACCAGCTCGTAGTCGTCGGTCACCACCGCAAAGGGGTTCTGTCGCTCCACATCCACCACCGCGAAGTGGCGCTTGAGCTGCTGATACTTCTCGAGGCCGTCTGCAGTGGGCATGAACAGGGGGAGCATCTCTACTGGGAAGAATGCCTCGGCAGGTTCTCTGGCCGTCCATGCTCGGGGGGCGGTCGTCATGGTCTTATGCCTTTCCCTGTTTGGCGCGAGCTGCGCACTTCTCGGCCAGCGTCAGGTGGTGATCGTTGATACGGTCGCCCACCTTGCCGCCGTATTGCAGGCCCAGCTCGTACCAAGGGGCCGACGGTACATCGCTGCCACGGTCTTTCCCCCACAGCTTGAGCTCTTTTGTTTTCGGATCACGGCTGGTTACTCGGTCTCGGAGCACGCCAGCATCCTTTACCTTGATGTCCTCAACCAAAACAAAGGGGCGAATGTTGAGGCGAACCCCATCATTCAGATCGGGGTTCCAGCCGATGGGTTGTTCCTCGATGGGCTTCCAGCGCACGAAGATGTCGTAGGGCGCCTCACCTGCCAGGATCAACTCCAGGCGCTTCTTCAGCGCTTCGGCAGCGGCCAGCTTTTCCTGGGCGCCGTCGATGCCGTTGTCGGCATCGCGCTTCTGGCGACCAATCCAATCTTGTCCTAGATAGTTGTAAGTTAGCTTCTCAAGTGTCTTGTAGTTGAGCTTGTGATAGTTCAACAGGGCAGAAAAACCATCGCTCAGGCCGTCCCATATGTGCCATACGAAGGGCCGGTTGCCGAAAAGCTTTCCATCACAGTGCTGTGTGAAGAACTTGTCCCGCAGCCAGGTTTCGAGCGACTTGCCGCCGTGACCGACCGCTGTCAGCAGTTGTGCCAGGACATCATTGCTCCAATCAGTCCCGTAGGCATCGGCCAGCAGGTTTAATAGGCGATCGCTCGCAGATGCCTCTTGGCCTACTGGAGGAATGCAGACAATGCCGTCCTTGTCTGCATGGGTTGCTAGAGCCCTGCTGCTGGCGATCAATCTATAGGCATCGTCTGAAAGGTCCATCTTGCCGTCTGCCTCGGCGGGCCATTTGTAGCCAACTAGGCGAGCAACTGCGACCTGAAGTGGATCACTGGAAGTCGATGGGTGACCGTGGAAGATCCACTGAGTTGGGTTGTTTGAATAGGGTTTGGGAAGCCCGTCTGGGTAGCGCTCCTTTGCTACTCGCTCCCAATGTTCAACATCGAACGGGACCTTCACAA
Organism: Zoogloea sp.; assembly: GCF_028689785.1. Taxonomy (GTDB): domain Bacteria; phylum Pseudomonadota; class Gammaproteobacteria; order Burkholderiales; family Rhodocyclaceae; genus Zoogloea. The sequence goes on from NZ_JAQVCN010000024.1 coordinate 9,038, forward strand.
AGGTCTTGTTTGTTACCTTCAGTGCAGCATCAATCTGTCTGACGTTGACAAGGAATTCTGGACTCGTGACATAACAAAACAGTGCGGCTTGATGATTTGGGTTTGAAGGAATGACCGCAGCTGCATTTTCGTCAAACATCTCTCCCTGATACAGGGTAGAAGGGAGGCCACGCATTTGTGTGATAGAGACCCCTTTTTTGGACCATGCCTTTGCACCTTTTACGTAACAGGATGGCTGTTGAACCATCGCGCCGTCACCGTTTTCCCACAACAGAACCTGGGATCGCCCTCCGAATTCCTCGCTGCGCTCTACCGAGCCTTGGTATGGAACCCATCCGTCAGAGATTCGTGGGAGCTCCCAGTGCTCGTGAATAAATCGGTTCAAGTCGCCGGTGGAAAGGCCTTTGAAGCCGTCCGCATAGCGGGAGAGCAAGATCGCGCCGTGAGCCTCTTCAAACGCAACTCGAGCGTCTGGGTTATCCAATTGCCCCCTCTGTCTAACGTCGACCACCTCACCTGACCGCAACAACGTAGCCTTTTCCGCTGGCCGTTTAAGTGCGCTGGCATCTATGCCTCGAAGTCGAAAGTCATCGGTTGCTGAAGCGTGAGTCTGCGTCAGCAGGATGATGAATGCGCCAGCCGCCTGCGGGCTATCGAAGCCACCTTCACCCAACCGGGCCAGGAGATTCCATTGCACACGTTTAAGCAGTGACTCGCGCTGTGCTTTGTAGGCAGTTAGAAAAAGCCAGTTCTGCGGCATAACGATTTGCACTACGCCGTGGCCTTGATCGTATGCAAGCTCCAAGCAGCGTTCCAAGAAAACATTGGCTATGTCGCTTTTTGCCTCCGCGTAGTGGGCGGCGCAATACTGCTTTAAAGCATCACTTTGCCGACCTCTGGCCAGGTAAGGCACATTGGTTATGACGAGGTGGTAGCGTCTTTCTAACAGGCGCGCCGCTTCAAGTAATCCCTGCGCGCTTAGGGCTAATTCCCAGCGATCGTCATCTTCATTTATCAGACTGGCCGGGCGTTCAGTGGCTAGCGCTTTGCCTAGCAAGCTCGTCAATGTCGCGTAGCTGGACATTGCCAAGTCGTTCTTCAAGCTACGTGCCGGGTCCAGCAGGCTGCCAAGCAGTGGCGCATCGGAAAAGCTGGTATGCAATTGGCGCAACTCTTGGCGCATGTATTCAACATTTGGAGCGTCGTCTGGAACTAGCGCTTCCCAGTCCTGCGCCTTGGCCGCGACCTTGAGGCCACAGCACGCGATATTGGGTGCCGGAATCTCTCGCACACCGAGCGGTTTGCCAGATGCATCTGGAAAGCGCCATGCCTCCAGGGCCACTGCGAACACCGCGATCTCCACGCAGCGTGGGTCAAGCTCCAGCCCATGAATGTTCTCAGCAAGGACGCGACTCACCGCCTCCTTGGCGCTCAAGCCTTCCGCCGCCATGCGCATTGGCACCAGCATCAGGAAGGCGGCCACCAGGAAGTGACCCGAACCGCAACACGGGTCAAGCAGATTGAAGTCGGCCAGGGAGTCGGGCCAGCCCTCGAACTTGCCTGCGGCCGGGGTGCCGTCTTCCAGGGTGCGGAAGTAGTCGAGGTTGACGGGGCATGGCTTGCCCGGATGCCGGGTGGCCCACCAGGCGCCGAGCGAGTTGTGAAGCAGGAAGGCCACCATGTACGGCTCCGTGAAGAGCTGGGTGACGGCGGGCAACTCGTCGGCACCGATCTTCACCTCCGACTTGTTGATGCGGTCCTTGTTGTCGGCTTGCCAGAACTGGTACACCCAGCCCAGGCTGTCGCTGGCCTTGAACACCGCATCGGGCAAGTCCTTGAGCAGACGTTCCAGCTCGCTCTGGTGCTCGGGCGCAAAGTTCAGCTCGAATACCGGCGAGCCCGGCTTGAATACCTGCGGCAGCATGCGGGCGGCCAACTTGCCGGCCAGCTCCCAGCCGCTCTTGGCGCCTTCGTCGGGGGCCAGCTCATCGCACTCTTCGATGGTGACGGCCACGCCGTCGTACATCAGCAGGTTGTTGTCGGCCAGGAAGCGGGCGAACAGCATACGGTGCCAGTGCTGGTAGGCCACTTCTTGCACCAGGTGCTGCACCTCTTGCTTGCCGTAAGTCGGGTTGGTGCTCTTCGAGTCGCGGGCGTCACCAAGCTGCTTGCCGTGGGTGCGCAGGCGGTTGCGAAGCGCCTTCTCGTCATCGCTCAGAAAGGCCTCAGGCTTGTCGTGGCCAACGCCCAGTTGGTCCACTGCCGCGTGCGCGGCAGCGTCAGCGACCGTGCGGGCTGCTTTGACGGTCTTTTCCAACGCGCTGCGCAGGTCTTTGTCGAGTGCTTGCATCATGGGGAATCAGGCCTCAGTGAAGGATGACCGGACCACTTTTCAGGGCCTGTGCGATGGTCTGTTTGGCGTCCAGCAGCCAGGCCTCGATGTCCTCAATGGTCTTGATAGTGCGGCTGGGCAGCTTGACGAACTGCGCCTTGGGCTCCATCAACTCGGCGGCTGCCACCAGCACAGCGTCAAAGCGTGAGTCGATGGCGGCCACGCGGTCGGCAAACGACGAAAGCGACAGCCGATCAACCGTTGCCAGCACCTCGTCGGTGTTGGCCACTTGCACCTTGGGTGCATCGGTCAAGGTGAGCTTTTGGGCGGCGAGCAGGGTGTTGCGTTGTTCGGGTTCCAACTGCTGCCAGTTGGTGTCGCCCTCCAGGCGCGCCATGCCGTTCTTGTGGCGGGTCTGGTAATCGGTATGCAGGCGGTTCAGTTCGTCGCGCAGCAACTGCGTTAGGCTGGCCACCAGGGGGGTGACAGGGTCGGGCTCCTCCAGCAGTTGGCGTTGCTGCTCAAGGTGTGTGACCTGCGCCACCAAGACTTCGGCACCCGACAAGCCGTTGGCCTGGGCCAGCAGACGCTTAAGCGTGTTCCAGGCGGGCAGGCGCTTGGCGATACGCTCGGCCAGATCCGTCCAGGTGTCGATCGCGGTGCTGAGTTCGTCGCGCTGGTTGTACAGAGCCAGCAGCTGCTCGTTGCCTGCCGTGAGGCGGATCTCTTCCAACCCCTTCATGTCCGGGCGTGCAGGAAGCGGGGCATCACCCCCAGCGCGCTCTGCCAACCTCTGCGCGTTGACCAGAAACTGCGGCACGTAGGCCTGCTCTTCGCCTGGCTTAGGGGTGGGACCGATCTTTTGCAGTACCTTGCGGATCTGGATGCGCTGCGCCGCCGAAACGGTTGCCGACTCGACCTTAAACATGGTCTTGCCGATGGCCTTGCGTTCCAGGTCCTTCGGGTCGATGGTCTGACCCTTATCATCCAGGGCGCGGATCAGCCCGGCCACCAGCAGCACCTGCAAGCCCCCGTCCACCGCGTCCCCCGGCCAGCCGTAGGTGGCGCCTTCGAAGTGCTTGCGGACGTCGATGCCCTTCTTGCCGCCGGCAATGAAGGCCAGGATAGCTTTGCACACCAGGTTCTTGGCGGGCTCGCCGTCGTCGCCCACACTCTTGAGTGCGTCCGGAGCCCCTTTCTGCGCCTTCTCGTAAACCTTGGGCCAACCGGTGTGGTCAGCGATGTGGAACTGCGGGTAGAGCCGCTGCAGTGCGTTGGTGGCTGCTTCCAATGCCATCTCCTGCAGGTCGGTGCCCAAGATCTCGTTGCCGCCGCCTTGGAAGACTCGGGCGCCCGAGAAGGCCTCTTGCAGCAGCTCGCGGATCTTGCCCTCAGCGGTCTGCTTGGTGGTCTCCATGGCCGAGCGGGCTTCGGTGCCCTCGGCGGTGTTGGGCACGCCGCGCTTATCCAGCGTGGCACTCGCCGCCTTGAAGTCGATCAAATAGTGGCGCAGATCGTCAGCCGAGCGCTTGGGGATGAACACGAACACGGTAGGTGACTGATTGCCCGCTTGGCGAGCGTCGGCACGTACCGAGCTCTCGTCGATGCTCCAGCCATCACGCACCCAGACGCAGACCTTCTCACTGGCGTCGCCCGGCAACTGCGCATCGAACACCGGGAAGATGTCGCGCGTGACCTTGGACGTGCCTTGCGTCAGCGACAGCTTGCGCACGATCTCGCCGAAGCGGCGGCGGATGCGGTCGTCGCGCTCTGCGTCCACGCGGTGAGCCTCGTTGGCCAGGCTATTGCGCTGACTGAGGAACTCGTCGTTCCAGGCGGCGCTTTCCTCGGTCTGGATGCGGTACTCGTCACCCACCTTCATCAGCAGTTCGCACTTTTCCAGGATGCCGGGCAACTTGCTGCGTAAGGCGCTGGATCCCTGTGTCAGGTCTTCAACCAACAGGTCGGCCAGCGTGTCGAGCGTGGCGTGGATGCCAATCTCGTTGTTGCTGCTGGCGAGTTTGTTGACCAGGAACACTAGGCCGCAGGCTCGCGCCATCAGGCGTTGGTCCTCGGTCCCCTTGATCCAGACCATGGTCCGCTCATGAACCTTGCGCGGGAGGATGCGCGACTGGAGCAGCTTGTCTGCCGCATCGAAGTAAAGGTAGTCCGCCGGCACGACGCTGCCGACCGGAGCGTCAACATTCGTCTGGATAACCTTGTGGATCATGGAGAGCTGGTTGCGCAACTGGCTGTCGGTGCCCGTCTGATCGAGCACGCGCAGGGTGTTCTCCCAAAAACGACGGCGCACCGGCAGGATCGGGTAGTCCTGTGGGAAGAACTGGATGTCATCAGGACGGTGGCCGATGGTGGTGCCGGCCAGGTGGCGCGAGATTTCGCCCAGGTTGGTTTGCATCACCTTTTCGACTGGTGCTTTGGCTTCGGGCTTCTTGGCCAGGATGACCTGGCGGATCACTGCATCGACGTCGGCGTCGGACAACTCAACGCGAACGGTGAAGCGGCCTTCGAGTTTCTTGAGGTTGGAGGTGCCGGTGACAGCGGTTTGGCCGGTGCCGATGAACAACATCTTGGCGCCGATGTTCTTGCAGCAGGCTTCGACCACCTCCTGCACATCGATGGAGCGCTGGCTGTCCTCGCCGATGTACTGCTGCACCTCGTCCAGCACCACTAGGGTGAGCGGGAACTTGCCATCGCGGGTCAGTGCCTGGCGAATGCTTTTGAGCATGTCGCCGCTGGAGACATCCTGCACATAGGGGTACAGGTTATTCAGGGTCTCGACGCAGGACGCTGGCGACGTGAACAGGTTGGGCTTGGCCTTGGCCAGGGCTTCGTGCAGGCCCTCGGCCACGTAGAAGTTGTCGAGCTCTTCGTTCCAGTCGAAGCCGCTCTTCTCAACATGGCCCCGCACTGCGTCATAGATGCCTTCGTGCTGAAGCCACATGACAAAGCGTGCGACCGGGTACTGCTCGGGCAGGCCAACGGACTTGAACAGAATGCCCAGCAGGGCCATGCGGACAGACTTGTCCCGCGAGCTGGAGCCCAGCGTGCCAGACGCCGCGTGCAGGCCGCCATGGCGTTTGGCCTGGGTGGTGAGCGCCTTCAACTGATCGCTCACGCTTTGGGGCAAGGTGGCAATGCCGCGTGCGGTGGCGCCGTCGTCGAATTTGCTGTCGACCCAAAGCGCCCGCAGCATCTTGACCAGGTGCGATTTGCCCGAGCCGTAGAAGCCGCTGACCCACGCGGCGGGCTGCTCGGCTTGCTCGATGTTCTTCAGGTAGACGTCGAGGATGTGCTCCAGGCCCTTTTCGTACTGGCCATCGCAAACGAAGGTTTCGAGCTCGTACCGCAGCACGGACAGCGCCTGGTTGGTCTTCTCGTCGTTGACGCTGGCCACGCCCTCATTGACCAGCTTTCGGGTCGACGGATCCTTTTGGTAGATGTCACGATTGAGCATGTTTTCCCCTTAATCAGAATTCTTTGTCTGCGGTGATCGGCACGGCGAGGTAGTTCCAGCCGTCATACCCGTCAAGCAAGCGGTAGTTGTTGTCTTCGTAGCTACCGGGAAAGAACACCAGCAGACGGCCCTTCACCTTGGGCGCGAGCTTGTCCACGACTTCCTTGACCTTCAAGAAGCCGAACAGAGAGCCCACGCCCTGCAGTGCCACAACAAACTCCTCGCTGACGTTCTCGTCTTGCAGGAAGGTCTCAAACTCGGCTTCGATGTAGCTGAGGTACTTGGGCAGCAGCGTGGACAGGAGGTTGGGCTTTTGGAAGTAGCTCTTGGCATACCGTTGGGACGCCAGCCAGTTGGGGAACGAATCCGTCAAATCGAACAACGCCCAGTCATGACCTGCCGCACGGGTGGCGATCTCGAACTCGTCGACTTTGGCCCGTAGCCGCAGCTCTTCGGACTCGTGATAGACGCAGAAAATGACGCGCTGGGCAGCGGCGGCGTCATCGCGCCAAGGCACAGCCACGTACTTGCTGTAGGACTGGGTCAATCGCTTAATTCTGCTCACGGAGCCACTCCATTTCCTGCGCAGTGATCAAGTTCGGGAAAAGCACTTCGACCACCTGGCCGACGCGTTTGAGCGAGATCCAGCCCCGGCGCGAGGCGTCCTCGGCCAACTCGATCGTCTTTTCAAATGAACAGTCGAGCATCCGGGTGAAGTCACTCTTCAGCAGCGACTCGCCGCGCAGACCACTGACGTAGCCCAGAAGCAGTGCCAACGAGACCGTGCCTGGCGTCGCCACAGCACTGGCCCGCACCTTCCGGACGCGGCCAGCCAGGTGACCCGCCTGAGTCCAGGACGAATTGATGTTCTGCGCGGTGGACTTGAGCGTGGCCTTGCTGAAGCGCCCAGGCTCTAGCGCATCGATGAACTCTTCCATCGCCTCACGGGTGACGGTGGCCCCTTCCTGGAAGCCCAAGGCAAAGGGAGCCGTGGCCCGAAGCAGGGGGTCACGTGCGTAGGCGCACAGCGCTGCCAACAATGGCTGTCCATCCACATCGCGTTGCCAGAAGAAACGCAGGGCACGGAACACCAACACGCTAGCGTCGAGCGCGTAGAGGTCGGCCAGGTGCCGGAAGGTCAGCGTCCGCGTCTTGCCCGAGCGCTTGCCAAGGCAATTGGCAGTCTGAATGGCATCCAGGTAGTCGGCCTTGGCTGCGTTGGCAGCGTCCACAAAGGACAGCAGCGCGCGCAGCTCGGCGAGCATCATCGTCCGGGCGGTATGAACCCCGCCGCGCTCATAACTGAACCCGAGGCGCTCCAGCTTGTTGTTGTGCATGTTCTCTGCATTCACGTTGGGGTAAGTCCTGGTGTTCAGTCGGCATCATCATGGGTTACTCGAAAAGGCTGCTCTGCTTGACGATGTAACCCGCTGGCTTCTTCTGCTTCTCGATCACGCCTTCATTGATAAGCCGCTGCAACCACGCCTTGGCTTGAGCAGTGGTCACGTCCAGGGCTTCCGCGACTTCGGCGTCTTTCATCGGGGCCTTCAGCAGCAGTTGAATCACGCCTCGGACGGTCGCAAACAGCGTGTCCGCTGGTGTTGAAGCCGCTGTCTCCATCGGGCTGGCTGCTTCGGGGGCGGCTTCAGGTGCCGGGGTAGCCGAAGCAGCTAGTTCCGGCGTTGGCTCAACCAGTTCATCGATGGGTGCAGCGGCGGGTGGCCGCACTGGCTCGCTCGGCGCTTCGATCGCCGGTGTTGTACCCGGAGTCGAAGGTGTCGTGGGTGCAACGCCCGACGGTCTGTCTTCGGAAAACAGTGCAAGGCCTGACTGCGGTGACGGCACCGGCGTGGGCGCAGCAACCTCGAACACAGCTTCGAACGTATCGGCGTCTTGCGGGTTCGGCCAGGGGAGCGCTCCCTTGCTGCGCAGGGCATCGAGTCCGGGAGACGAAGCTACCGTGGATCGAACGTACACAGACACGAACTTGAGCTTGTCCAGCTGCTCGACGGCGCCCGTCCAGGTGCCGCCCTTGTTCAGATCGGAGCTGACAACCAGGGATGCATCGGCCAGCGCGTAGATCAGCTTGTTGCGCTGCATTGCGTTGCCGACGTTGAACCCCACATTCGGGTCGTAGGGCGAAATCAGCACCAGTTGGCCATCGAGCAGCAGATTGCGGTGCTCGCGGTTCATGGTCGTCTTCTCCAGACTGTCCGCAAGCACGCCGCTGACCTTGCCGCCCGCGTCAAGCGCACCGCGCATGGCGGCCTGGTCGATGCCCTTGGCACCACCGGATACAAGCGTTCTTCCAGCCCGAGCCGCCAACCGGCCCACCGCCATCGTGTAGTCGATCAACGAGTCGTCCACATGGCGAGAACCGACTACGGCGAGGCCGCCCGAATCCAGCAAGGCCATGTCGCCGCAGCCGTAGATGACCGCCGGGGCGTCTTCGCGCAGGCGGGCCTTCAGACGGCGGGGGTACTCTGCATCCGCGCGGCTGACCACCCAGATGGCGCGCGCCTGCCAACGTTCGATGACTTGGCTGAGGAGGAAGCCACGCCCTAGCAAGCGCTGCAGACGAGCTTCATCAATCACAGGATGGCAGGCCCGCAGGAGGTCTGCCGCATCTGGTGACACGAGGTCCGCAGGCTGGCGTTGTATCTCCCACAGGTGACGCGCGAGGCGCTTGTATTCGCCGGGCGACAGGAGCTCCGATGACGATGTACTGCGCCCAGCGATCAGCGGCGCCGTCAGCAGCAAGATCGCCTGGGTGTTGGGGGACAGCGCGGGCGTCATTCGTCGTGCCCCGTTTGAGAGAGCGCCATGGGGTAGACGTCGCCGCTTCCGCTCTTGCGCAGTAGCCACGCGGCCACGGTCAGCGTCCAGCGTGAGTCCACCATGTCATCGACCAGAATCACCGGCCCGTAGGGCACCGGCTGACCGTTGAGTGCCAGCGAGCCGTCGATGTTGCGCGCCTGCTGTGTGCTGTTTGCCATCGTTTTCTGTTCGGGCCTGGCGTCAGTTTTCGCGATGACCATATGAAACGGCAGACCCAGAGCCGCAGCCAAGCGCTTGGCAAAGTTGGGGACGAGATCGGGGTGCCGCAGCGAGGGCACGCACGTCACCCAGGTCGGTTTGGGCTGGGGGTTCCATTCGCGAATCATCTTCACGCACGCCCCAACCAGGTCGTCGGCAAACTTGCCGTCGTGGTATTTGCCTTGTCGGACCAGGCCCCCCCAACCAGCGTCACCCCATATACACAGGGCTTTGCCGGGCTGCGCAATATGTTCATGTGCGATACCTCGTGGTCCCAATGGGGCAAGGAGGCCATACTTAGGCATGCCGCCCAACGGCCACTGTTTGCGCGGTTGAATTGTTAAGCCAGTGCGCTGCAAGAATGCGGTCGCTTCATCAACCAATGCCTCGCCAACATGGGTCGGTAGTGGAGGAAGCATCGGGTCAGTGGCAGTTCCTGGATCGCCGTCGAGCGCCTCGACCAGGAAAGGCATGTGAGCACCAAATGGCAGACTGACGTAGTTCTCCATTTGTTGATGTTCGTCACGCCTCAAAGCAGTGAGTCGTTCTGCCCGCGTCCAGAATTCATCGCTCAACGTAGCGGCTGAGAGTTGCCACTTGCTGCCATCGAGGGCAATGGGAGACGAAGCCTCGAGGGAGAGAAGATCAAGCGTCTTTTCGATGCGAATCTTGCTCACATTGACTCGACTGAGAAGCTCTGGCATCGATAGCCCCTTTTCCTCGTCCTCGAGTGCCCCCAGAACACTGGCGACTTCCTCGCGGGTCGGGAACGCGCTTCGGATGAACCAGTCGGTGATGTTCGACTCTTCTTGACCGCTGAGCAGCACGCCGTAGGCGGACTCCAGCGCGCGCCCTGCGCGTCCCACTTGCTGGTAGTAGGCGACGACCGAGCCCGGCATCTGGTAGTGGATGACGAAGGCCAGATCGGGCTTGTCATAGCCCATGCCCAGCGCCGTCGTTGCGACGAGTGCCTTGACTTCGTTGTTGAGCAGCGCCTGCTCTAGAGCTTCCCTGCGGTCGCCAGCTTTGCCAGAGTAGGCCTCGACATTGAAGCCCTTGGTCTTGAGCCAGTCGGCAACTTGGTTAGCGTCTCGCACCGTCAGCGTATAGATGATGCCGTGGCCTTTCAGCGTTGCCAGCTGCTCTGCCAGCCAGGCAAGGCGCTCAGCCTGACTGGGTAAGCGGATCGTTTGCAGGGAAAGTGATGTCCGATTCAAGTCGCCTCGCGAGACGTCCAACTTCGGACCGAGCACGGTAGCAAGGTCCTCCATCACGCGATTGTTTGCCGTTGCCGTGGTAGCGAGCAGTCGCAGATTCGGCGGCAGTGTTTTGACGATCCGCTCCAGCAGGCGATAGTGAGGTCGGAAGTCATGTCCCCAGTCGGAGATGCAGTGCGCTTCGTCGATGACCAGCATCGAGATCTGTGCCGCGATGCCGGCCAGTACCTGCGTGCGGAAGCGCTCGTTAGCCAGGCGCTCGGGCGAGATCAAAAGAATATCGATCTCGCCACGGGCAAGCTTGGCTTCTACCTGGGTCCAGCTGGAAAAATTGTCGGAGTTGAGCGTGGCGGCGCGAACACCCATGCGCTCTGCCGCGGCGATCTGGTTGCGCATCAGCGCCAGCAGCGGGGAAATCAGCAGCGCGGGACCGTTGCCGCTGTCGCGCAGCAGCTTCGTCGCGATGAAGTAGACGAAGCTCTTGCCCCATCCGGTCTTCTGAACGACCAGCAGGCGGCCTCGCCCTTCGACGATGTGGCGAATCGCGCCTTCTTGGCCTCCACGGAAGGTTGCGTCGGCGCGTCCAGAGCCGATCCGGAGCAACTCCAGCGCGCGTTGTGTGTTGTAGGTCATCTCATGGCTCTCCCTTGTTCTTTTCAGGAGAGCGGTAGCCCGGTGCCAACACGGCGTTCTTGACGCCGTAGAGCGCCAGCGGGTCCTTCAGCCACAGCCTGAACTCATGGTCACGAAGGCTATGGTCAGGCGAGCAGTCCACGCTCCACTTGCGCAGGATGTAGCCTGCTGTTGCCGCGCGCAGCTTCATGCGCAACGACCCGTCCTGCATCCCGTAGTCCATCGCAGTGATCTCCGGACGTGGCTGGTCCGGATGCGGAACAAGCTCAAGCTCCACGATGCGCGTCCACTGGATGTCCTGGTCGCTGAGTTCGTGCGCTTCGGGGATTTCTCCCTTCAGCACCCGGGGACGCCTGATCCGCGTGATCACGAAGTCACGAAATTCCTGCGACTTCCGGTCGAAGGCCCGGACATGCCACCTCAGGCCGTTGTCGATCAGCGCAAACGGCACGACCTGGCGCTCGGCTTGGCCGTTGGATATAGAGTGGTACTCGATCGCCAGCGGGCACTCCTGGTGGATCGCCCGGGTCACGCTGGCCAGCACGTCCAGGTCCGGGTGAGTAAGCCGCGATGGACTCTCGCAAGCCACCCAGGCCTTGAGCCGCATTGGCTCCCCGTCCCCGAAACCTTGGGTCAACCAGGACAGCACCCGTTCAGGGGGAAAGTCGAAAACCGCCTGGAAGTCCGGTCCGAGGACGTAGGTTTTGGCTTTGGAGTCGTAGTCGATGTTGCCCGGGGCCAGCTCTTTGTAGAGTGCCAGATCCCGGCTGGCCGCAGCCGACTGGATGCCAAAACGTGCGACCAGATCCTGGCGGCGGATCTCCCCGATGAAGCGCAAGCGCAACTCCACGAACGCGAGGCGGTCGCGCTGCGGCTGAGTGAGCTCTGCAAGCTGTTCGTTCAACATCCTGAGGTTGCTCGTTCGAGTTAGCAAAGGCTTATGCGGATCATTTCAAAAGCATACGATCTGCACTATCGCGTGTCTACAAACGCGTTATAGTTTGTTGATCCGTCGCCTTACAATAACTAATTTCTACGCCCTGAACTTCAAAGAAAGCGCAATTGGCATGTGCTTTCAGCGCCCAGCCCACCCGCGTCCACGAGAAAAGTTCTTGGGCCATGACCGATCTTTACGTTTGGGGCTGACGAAAGGAACTGCGACAGACTCGCCCGAACAGTGAGCGAATTGACGCGCCACCACCCGCAGTCTCATGAGTTTCTGACCGGAGGAGATGGCATCTAGGACATCTTTAAGCTGGCTTTTCTCCACGGCATCGCACGCGGAGGCGGCGCGCTTTGCAGCAAGTAGCTTGGGGGTCGAGCCGTTCTGCGCCTGCGAGGGCCCCAGCGCGTCGAGCTTCAGGCAGCGGAGGGGTAACCTGCTGACTCATGAAGCCAGCCCCCAGAGCAGATCGACATGCTCTAGGTCATCGCGCGGAAGGCCATTGAGTTCGATGCCGATGTCCGTCGATATCTACACGAGAGCAAAGCGAAGGCTCTCCCTGCGGCATCCAAGGCCTGGCCACTTGAGTTTCAAACAGCACTTCGCGTGCACCCGCCATCGCGCGTTGGACAAAATTAATTGTCCCTAGCCTCATTTGGACAAAATAAATTGTCTCTAAAGGCGCCTTAGATGGACAAAATAAATTGTCCCTGCACAGAAAAATTCGTTGGGGCGGCTCAGGCGGCAGCCGGGCGCCGCAGCGGCGGTGGCACCATACCCGAGGCGAGGATCAGCCACGCCAGGGCCAGGCCGACGCCAAGCAGGGACACCGCACCGGCACCGACATGCTGGGCCAGCCAGCCGCCCAGGGCACCGCCCAGAAACAGCCCGATGGACTGCAGTGTGTTGTAGATGCCCAGGGCCGTGCCCTTGGCGTGGGGCGGAGCAATCCGCGAGATCCACGAGGGCTGGGTCGCCTCAAGCACGTTGAAGGCGATGAAGAACAGGGTCAGTAGAATGGCCAGTGGCCACAAGCCGGTGCCGCCCGAGAGGTAGAGGCCGGCCTGGACCACGAGCAGCAGCGCGATGGCGGAATTGAAGACTTTCTTCATGGCCCCCTTCTTCTCGGCCATGATGATGGCCGGCACCATCACCACGAAGGACAGCAGCACGGCGGGCAGATAGACCTTCCAGTGCTCGGTCATCGGCAGGCCAGCGGCGACCAGGCCGGCAGGCACCAGCACCCACATGGCGGTCTGCATGAGATGCAGGGCAAACACGCCAAAGTTGAGGCGCATCAGCTGACCATCGGCCAACACCTCGGAGAAACGCCCGGTGGCCCGGGGCACGGGCGGTGCGGCAGGCACGATGAAGAGCACGGTGAGCACGGCACCGACGGCCAGCGCAGCAGTGAGCCAGAACAAGCCACTCATGCCGATCAGCGCATACAGCAGCGGGGCTGCGACCATCGACAAGGCAAACACCAGCCCGATGGAAGAGCCGATCATGGCCATCACCTTGGTGCGGTGCTGGTCGCGGGTGAGGTCGGCCGCCAGGGCCGTGACCGCCGCCGAGATGGCCCCGGCGCCCTGCAGCACCCGGCCGATGATGACCGTCTGCACATCCTGGGCAAGAGCGGCCACGGCGCTGCCGAGAATGAACAGCAGCAGCCCGAAGACGATCACCGGCTTGCGCCCGAAACGGTCGGACGCAGCGCCGAAGGGGATCTGCAGGAAAGCCTGGGTGAGCCCGTAGGCACCGATGGCCATGCCGACCATCGCCACGTTGTCGCCACCGGGCATGCCATGGGCGTGCACCGCGAAGACCGGCAGAATGAGGAACAAGCCGAGCATGCGCAGAGCAAAGATCGCGGCCAGCGAAATGCCGGCGCGACGCTCGGCCGGGCTCATCTTGTCGTTGTTAGGAGAAGCCATCAAACGTGCTGCGTGGGGAGGGGCAAGAGGCGTATATTAACAGGTTGCCCAAACCCCGAACGCTCCATGGACGCCATCCGAATCCGCGGTGCCCGCACCCACAACCTGAAGAACATCGCGCTCGACATTCCGCGCAACAAGCTCACCGTAATCACCGGTTTGTCCGGCTCCGGCAAGAGCTCGCTGGCTTTCGACACTCTCTACGCCGAGGGCCAGCGCCGCTATGTGGAAAGCCTCTCGGCCTACGCACGGCAGTTCCTGCAGCTGATGGAGAAACCGGACGTGGATCTGATCGAGGGCCTGTCGCCGGCCATCTCCATCGAGCAGAAGGCCACCAGCCACAACCCGCGCTCCACGGTGGGCACCGTCACCGAGATCCACGACTACCTGCGCCTGCTGTATGCCCGAGCCGGCACGCCCCACTGCCCCGACCACCCCGAACACGCCCTGGAAGCCCAGAGCATCTCCCAGATGGTGGACGCGGTGCTGGCTCTGCCCGAAGAAACCAAGCTGATGATCGTGGCGCCGGTGGTCAGCGGCCGCAAGGGCGAGCAGGCCGACCTGTTCGTCGAACTGCGCGCCCAGGGCTTCGTGCGGGTACGGGTGGACGGCATCGTCCATGAACTCGACAACCTGCCGGTCCTCGACAAGGCCAAGCGGCACACCATCGAGGTGGTGGTGGACCGCCTCAAGGTGCGCCAGGACCTGCGCGGCCGCATCGCCGAATCCTTCGAAACCGCCCTCACCCATGCCGAGGGCCGCGCCATCGCCGTGGAGATGGACAGCGGCACAGAACACCTGTTCTCGGCCAAGTTCGCCTGCCCGGTGTGCAGCTTTGCGTTGGCCGAACTCGAACCGCGCCTGTTCTCCTTCAACAACCCGATGGGTGCCTGCCCCAAGTGCGACGGCCTCGGCCATGTGGATTTCTTCGACCCCGCCCGGGTCGTCGCCCACCCCGAACTGTCCCTGGCCTCCGGCGCCATCCGCGGCTGGGACCGGCGCAACCAGTTCTACTTCCAGCTCCTGGCCAGCCTCGCCAGCCACTACGGCTTCGACATCGAGACCCCCTGGGAAGAATTGCCCGAGCGTACCCGTGAAGTGGTTCTGCACGGCTCAGGCAAGGACAAGATTGCCTTCCGCTACCTGTCAGACGGGGGCAAGGCGGTGCTCAAGGAACATGCCTTCGAAGGCATCATCCCCAACCTGGAACGACGCTTCAAGGAAACCGACTCCGTCGCCGTACGCGAAGAACTGGCCAAATACCGGGCCAACCAACCCTGCCCGGCCTGCCACGGCACCCGCCTGCGCACCGAAGCACGCTTCGTGTTGATCGGCGGTCGAAACCTGTCCGAGATCAGCCGCCTGCCCCTGGGTCAGTGCAAAGCCTTCTTTGACAGCCTCAGCCTCACCGGCCAGCGCGCCCAGGTGGCAGACAAGATCGTCTCCGAAATCTCCAGCCGCCTGCAGTTCCTGATCAACGTAGGCCTCGATTACCTGTCCCTCGACCGCTCCGCCGACACACTGTCGGGCGGCGAAGCCCAGCGCATCCGCCTCGCCAGCCAGATCGGCTCCGGCCTCACCGGCGTCATGTATGTGCTCGACGAACCCTCCATCGGCCTGCACCAGCGCGACAACGACCGTCTGCTGGAAACCCTGCGCCGCCTGCGCGACATGGGCAACACCGTGATCGTTGTCGAGCACGACGAGGACGCCATCCGCATGGCCGACTACGTGGTGGACATGGGCCCCGGTGCTGGCGAACACGGTGGCCAGGTAATCGCCGAGGGCACGCCGGAAGACGTGGCCGCCCACCCCGACTCCCTCACCGGCGCCTACCTGTCGGGCACCCGCAGCATTGCCGTGCCCACCACCCGGCACCGCCCCGACCCCGAGCGCATGCTGCGCATCAACGGAGCCACCGGCAACAACCTCCGCGACGCCAGCATCGACATCCCGGTGGGCCTGTTCACCTGCGTCACCGGCGTTTCCGGCTCGGGCAAGAGCACCCTCATCAACGACACCCTGTATGCCCACGTGGCCCGCCATGTAAACGGCAGCAGCATCGACGCCGCCCCGTGTACCGGCATCGAGGGGCTGGACCACTTCGACAAGGTCATCAATGTCGACCAGAGCCCCATCGGCCGCACCCCACGCTCCAACCCGGCCACCTACACCGGCCTGCTCACCCCCATCCGCGACCTCTTCTCCGGCGTGCCCGAAGCCAAGGCCCGCGGCTACGGCCCCGGCCGCTTCAGCTTCAACGTCAAGGGCGGGCGCTGCGAGGCCTGCCAGGGCGACGGCATGATCAAGGTAGAGATGCACTTCCTGCCCGACATGTACGTACCCTGCGACGTCTGCCACGGCAAACGCTACAACCGCGAAACCCTGGAGATCCGCTACAAGGGCAAGACCATCTACGAAGTGCTGGAGATGACCGTGGAGCAGGCCCTGGAGTTCTTCAGCGCCGTGCCCATCGTCGCCCGCAAGCTCGAGACCCTGATGCAGGTCGGCCTGGGCTACATCCGCCTTGGCCAGAGTGCCACCACCCTGTCGGGTGGCGAAGCCCAGCGCGTCAAGCTGGCCCTGGAATTGTCGAAACGCGACACCGGACGCACCCTCTACATCCTCGACGAGCCCACCACCGGCCTGCACTTCGCCGACATCGAGTTGCTCCTGTCGGTGCTTCATCGCCTGCGGGATCACGGCAACACCATCGTGGTCATCGAGCACAACCTGGACGTCATCAAGACCGCCGACTGGCTCATCGACATGGGCCCGGAAGGGGGCGATGGCGGCGGCACGGTGGTCGGCGCCGGGGCGCCGGAAGACCTGGCCGTCAATGCCGCCAGCCACACCGGACGCTACCTGGCCAGGCTGCTGGCCCCCACGGCCGCCCCCTGACGCCCCTGAACACCCCTAGTCCGGCCCGCATCCTTGAGGGACATCTCCCCCCAGGTGCCCGCGAGCCCGGACTATGGGGTATTATGACTTTACCTAAATTGATATCCCGGCCCAGGGCGCTCGCCCGGGAATGCCGGTAGAAACACATACCGGAACATTTCATCTGGCGCCCCGCCCCCGCGCCCACGATGTCAAACCGCATCGCAGGCAACACATGGGATCACGTAGTTCGGGGGCACATCCTCAGGCAGTACTTCCCCCACCCGCAGGGCACAGCACCACCCCGTCGACCAGCGCGGGTACCCGCCTGAATCTCCCGCTCATCCGGCCCCAGTACCGCACTCCTCGGGAGCGGGCCGTAGAGCCCAGCACACCCGGCACCCAGCCCCACGCCTGCCTGTCCTCCATCGCGCCGAAAACCCGGCCGGACGCCCTACACCCGACAGGTGCAGCATGCCCTCGCAGTCAATTCGGCCAGGCCACCCCAGGAGCCCAGCCATGAGCCCTGACACCACAACCCACCGCGCCCGCATCCTGTTGATCGAAGACGATCAGCAGTTCGCTGCCGCCCTCAGCCTCAGCCTCCAAGCGGCCGGCTATGAAGTCATGACCGCCAGCAGGGCTGAGGACGCCCTCGCTCTTCTCGGCCAGCTCAACTTCCAGCTTGCCATCCTTGACGAAAAGCTGCCCTGCTCCGCTCGGCTGGAACTCGCCCCGCTGCTGCGTGAGCAGTACCGCCTTCCCTTCATCATGCTCACCAGCTGCCGGGGGGAATCTTGCGTCGAGCGGGCCATCATCGAGGGCGCACTGGCCTACGCCGTCAAGCCGGTGGACGCCCAGCAGGTGCCCCCGATGATCGCCACCGCGCTGGCTCGGGGGTCCGACATCGAAGCCCTGCGCGGCACCCGTGACCAGCTTCAGAATGCCCTGAACCAGGAGCGCGACATCAGCGTCGCTACCGGCATGGTCATGGTCCTGCTCGACCTGGAGCAGCCGGAAGCCTTTGAATTCCTGCGCCGTCAGGCTCGCTCCAGCCGACGCAAGCTCGGCGAACTCGCCCGCGAGCTGATCGCCAGCCGCGGGGTCGCCCTCAAGACATAGGAATTTCCACCGTAAACCCCCAGGCATGTTTCACCGCCGCCTGCCACGGCGACAGTAAAACGGGCCCCGCCCCCGCCCCAGACTGACTGCAGCCGACCGCCCACTGCGTACACCGCCCCGGGCGATGCGACATTTCACGCGGGGCACCATGACTGCCAGTTCCCACCACCGACCGGAAGCCGAGGCCTCCTCCGGCGAGACGCTCAACGCTGCTGAGGCCACCTACCTCAACCGCGACGCCAACCCTTTCGTCCAGATCCTGGTCCGAGCCGTGGAGCAGACCGACGACGCCGTCATGATCACCCGTGCCGACGGCATCATCGAATACGTCAACCCGAGCTTCGAGCGCATCACCGGCTATCGCGCCGGCGAGATCGTCGGTCGCAGCCCCTCCATGCTCGCCTCCGGCATGCACCCGCCGGCCTTCTACTCCGAGCTGTGGCACACCATCGGAGCGGGGGAATCCTTCCGCAGCGTGTTCACCAACCGGCGCAGCAGTGGCGAGCTCTACTACGAGGAAAAGACCATCAGCCCCATCCGGGGTGCCGACGCCACGATCAGCCACTTTGTCGCCACCGGCAAGGACGTCACCGCCCGCATCGCCGCCGAGCGCCGCCTGGAATACCTGGCCAACTACGATGCCCTCACTGGCCTGCCCAACCGCAGCCTGCTCCGCGACCGCCTCACCCAGGCCATCCAGCGCGCCCATCGCCAGACCAAAGCGGTAGCCGTGCAGTTCGTGGACCTGGACCGTTTCAAGCTCATCAACGACACCCTCGGCCACAACACCGGCGACCGGGTACTCATCGAAGCCGCCAGCCGCCTGCGCCAATGCCTGCGTGCCACCGACACGGTCGCCCGCCTGGGGGGCGACGAATTCATCCTGATCCAGGAAGACGTGGACAGCCCCGACGTGGTCGAACAGGTCGCCCGCAAGGTCCTCGAAGCCTTCGCCCCGCGCTTCCCGGTAGCGCCACCCCAAGGGCTCTTCGTCAGCGTCAGCATCGGTCTGGCCCTCTACCCCATGGACGGCCTAACCCCGGACGAACTCCTGATGCGCGCCGATCTGGCCATGTACCGGGCCAAGGAGGCCGGTCGCAACAGCTTCCGCTTCTTCGAGCCCGCCATGGACGCCAGCGCCATGCGCACCCTCACCCTGGAAGTCGCCATCCGCGGCGCCCTCGAAAACGGCGAGTTTGCCGTTGCCTACCAGCCCATCATCGACACCCACACCCAGCGCCCCATCGCCATCGAAGCCCTGCTGCGCTGGCACTCCCCCATCCACGGCACGGTGCCGCCCGATCACTTCATCCCCCTCCTCGAAGAAAACGGGCTGATCGTTCCAGTGTCGCGCTGGGCCCTGCGCGAAGCCTTGCGCCAGACACGCCACCTGCAGCAAAGCGGCCAGCCCGGCCTGCGCCTCGCCTTCAACCTGTCGAGCCGCCAGTTTCGCGACGTGGGCCTGCTCCAGGACGTCACCGCAGCCCTCGACGAAACCGATTTCGATCCCCGCCTGCTCGAACTCGAACTCACCGAGAGCGCCCTCATGGACAACCCCGAGGCTTCCGCTGCGGTACTCGAAGCCCTACGCACCCGGGGCATCCTCAGAGAATCCAGAACACTGATTGAACATCAATCTCGAAGCCCTACGCACCCGGGGCATCCGCTTGGCGGTGGACGACTTCGGCACCGGCTACTCATCCCTCGCCTACTTGATGCGCTTTCCGGTACGCACCCTCAAGATCGACCGCAGTTTCGTCCATGAGATGGAGCGCAGCCGGGAGGCAGCCACCATCGTCCGCGCCATCGCCTCCCTGGCCCACAGCCTCGGCCTCGACGTAGTCGGCGAAGGCGTCGAGAACGTCGCCCAGCTCGCTCTGCTCCAGGAGCTGGGCTGCCACCACATCCAGGGCTTCCTGTTCAGCCGACCGCTCGCGCCCAACGAACTGGCCCTATTCTCCCTGGCCTGAACCGCCCGGCGCCCCCAACGACAATGTTCCCGTGAGAGAGCACACCATGACCAAGCTGACCACCGCCATGCGCCTGACCCTCGGGTTCGGCGTCCTGCTCGTCCTGCTCATCACCAGCAACGGACTGGGCCTGCAACGCCTCGCCCTGTCCGATACGGCCATCGACGAGATCATCGACCGGGACTGGCGCAAGGCGGCCCTCATCAGCGACATCGAAGGGCTCGCCAACGCCAGCACACGGGCCGTGATGGGCCTGCAGTACAGCACCGATCGCCAAGGCGCCCTCAAGCTCATCGCCGACAACCGCGAACGCATCACAACCAAGCTGAACGAACTGGATACCCTCGTCACTCACCCCGAAGGCTTAGCCCTGATGACCCGCATTCGTGACAGCCGCCAGCAGTTCGGTGAGTCGTTCAGCGCGGTGCTCAAGCTCATCGAAACAGGCAAGGACGACGAGGCCGCCCGCCTCATCGTAAGCCAGACCGTACCGGCGCTGGAAAGCGTGCTAGCCGGAATGGACGCCCTGCGGGTATTCCAGGGCACGCTGATGCAGCAGGCCGGCGCAGACTCGCGGGCAACCTACGCCGCGTCCCGTAACCTGCTGATCATCGTGCTCGTCCTCGGTTCTGTCATCACGCTGGCCCTCGCCCGCTGGATCACCCTCTCGGTCACCCGCCCCCTTGGCGGCGAGCCCGACGCCGTCAAGGACATTGCCGACCGCATCGCCGCGGGCAACCTCGGCACCGACATCACCGTGCGTCCCGGCGACACCGACAGCGTCACCGCCGCAATGAAATCCATGCAGGACAGCCTCCGCAGCATGGCCATCCAGCTAAGCAGAAACGCCGACGCCCTCTCCGACGCCGCCCGAGAGTTGGCCCTGAACGCCAGCCAGATCACCCACAGCACCGAACAGCAGAGCGAATCCGCCTCCGCGGTCGCCGCCGCCGTCGAACAGGTCACGGTAAGCATCGCCCACGTTTCCGACCGGGCCGACGATGCCCATGCCATCACTACCGAAACCGGCGGCCTCGCCGATGAAGGCCGGCAGGTCATCGACGAGAACGTCGCCGAGATGCGGCGCATATCCGACACCGTCGGCACCGCCGCCACGGTAATCGAAACCGCCGGCAGCCAGGCCCAGACCATCTCCTCCATCGTTGGCGTCATCCGCGGTGTCGCCGACCAAACCAACCTGCTAGCGCTCAACGCAGCCATAGAAGCGGCCCGGGCCGGGGAGCACGGGCGCGGCTTCGCCGTCGTCGCCGACGAGGTACGCACCCTCGCCGAGCGCACCGCCAGCGCAACCACTCAGATCGGCGCCATGATCAGCGCCGTCCAGGACAGCGCCAACGCCGCCGTCACCACCATGGGGCAAGCCGTCGAGCGCGTTGAAGCCGGCGTACTCAAGGCCGAGCAGGCCCGCGAGTCAATGTGCCGCATCAGCAACAGCACCGGCCGCATCGTCACCACCGTCGGCGAGATCTCCCTCGCCCTACAGGAGCAGCGCACCGCCAGTTCCGACATCACCAGCCACATGGAACGCATTGCTCAGATGTCCGAAGAGAACCACGCGGCCACCCGCCAGGCCGCCGAGACCGCCGACAACCTGGAAGAGCTGGCCCTCACGGCCCGCGAAACAGCCCGTCGCTTCCGGGTGTAAGACAGGCGTCCGTCAGCACAGGGAGTACACTAAAGCCCGTCGCAACTTCCTCCACGCCCATGTCCGAACTCTGGTCCGCCCTCCGCCCCCGGCTGGAACGCCTGACAAACCCCCTGCCCCTGGCCGAACTGCTGCAGGCAGACAGCCATCGGGCCGAAATCGCCCCTCCGCTGCTCGCCGAACTCGAAGCCCTCGCCATCGACCCGACCCCCGCCCAGGCCGACGGTTACGTGCTGCATCTTTACGCCATGCTGCTCCTCGCCCGCTGGCGCGACAGCCGCGCCTACCGCCCGCTGGCCGAGCTCGGACATCTGGACGAAAGCCGGGTGGACACCGTCTTCGGCCAGCTCGTCCATGACAGCTACGGTCGCGCCCTCGCGTCCACCTGCGACGGCGATCTGACCCCCTTGATCAGCCTCGCCGACGACGACGGCGCCAGCGCCTGGGCCCGGGCCGCCGCCCTCGAAGCCCTGACCCTCGCCGCCCTCGAAGGGCGCTGCAGCCGGGGCCCGGTGGTGGACTTCCTCGCCGACTTCGGCAGCCGCGAAGCCCAGGCCCTCAAGGACGACCCCGAGCGCAACAGCGACTTTCCGCTGATCGACCCCGTCGTCACCCACCTGGCCGACCTGGGCGCCACCGAGCACCTGCCCCTGATCCGCGAGTGGTTTGCCGCCGGCCTCATCGACGACAGCTACGTGGACGCCACCCAGCTCGAAACGGACATCCAGCGCAGCCCCGCCGCCACCCTCGCCAGCGTGCGCGAAGCCGGCCATGGCCTGATCGACGACCTGATGCCCGAGATCGCCCTGTGGCCCCACATCCACCACATGCCGCCGGTCGAGCTGCCGCCCATCCCCCTCGGCACCCTGCGCGAACCCATCGTCCGCGACGAAGCCAAGGTCGGCCGCAACGACCCCTGCCCCTGCGGCAGCGGGCGCAAATACAAGAAGTGCCACGGCGCCAATTAAGCCGGCACCCGCTCCTGCCATCAGGCCGACGCACTGCGTCGGCTATCATGGCGCCCTCGCACCACTCCGGAATCCCGCCATGACCGACACCGTCCCCGACGTCCCCGCCGCCGCACCTGAAACCCGCTCCGGTTTCGATCTGGACGATTTCGAGGTGCGCGTCCTCGCCGTTCTCATCGAAAAATCCTTCGTCACCCCCGACACCTACCCCCTGTCGGTCAACGCCCTGGTCACCGGCTGCAACCAGCTCACCGGGCGCGAACCGGTGATGAGCCTGTCTGAAGCCACCGTGCTGGCCACCCTCGACCGCCTCGTCGAACGCGGCCTGGTCACCCAGCGCCACCAGGCCGGCGCCCGCGTCGCCAAGTGGGAACACCAGATCCGCCTGCGCCACTCCCTCACCCCACCGATGCAGGCCGTGCTCACCATCCTGATGCTGCGCGGCGCCCAGACCGTGGGCGAGATCCGCGCCCGCTGCGAGCGCATGCACACCTTCACCTCCACGGCCGACGTGGAAGGCGTGCTTGAGCGCCTCAACGACAAGGGCATGGCCATTCAGCTGCCCAAGGCCCCCGGCACCAAGGAGGCCCGCTACACCCACCTGATGAGCGGCGAAGCCGCCGCCCAGCAAAGTTTCGAAACCGGTGAAAGCAGCGCCCCCCGCGGCGGCCGCGTCGGTGAGCTCGAAGAGGAAGTCCGCCGTCTGCGCCAGCAGCTCGAATGGCTGACCAACGAGTTCGAGGAATTCCGCAAACAGTTCCAGTGAGTCCAGGCATGCTCGTCCACCCCCAGTTTGACCCCATCGCCATTTCCCTCGGCCCCCTGGCCGTACGCTGGTACGGCCTCATGTACCTCGTCGCCTTCGTCCTCTTCGTGATCCTCGGCCGCGTGCATGCCAGGCGCCGGCCCGAACTGGGCTGGGATGCCCAACAGATCGACGATCTGCTGTTCTACGGTGTGCTGGGAGTCATTCTGGGCGGACGGCTGGGCTACGTGCTCTTCTACAAGCCCGCCTATTACCTCTCCCACCCGGCCGAAATCCTGGCCGTTTGGCAGGGCGGCATGGCCTTTCACGGCGGTTTCCTGGGCGTGCTGGTGGCCATGTGGCTGTTCGGACGCAAGACAAACCGCCCCAGGCTCGCCGTCACCGACTTCATCGCTCCCCTGGTGCCCCTGGGCCTGGCTGCCGGGCGTCTGGGCAACTTCATCAATGGCGAACTGGTCGGGCGAGTCACCGACGGCCCCTGGGCCATGATCTTCCCCCAGGTGGACGCCCTGCCCCGCCACCCCTCGCAGCTCTACCAGTTCGCACTGGAAGGGGTCAGTCTGTTCCTGATCCTGTGGTGGTTCTCGGCGAAACCCCGCCCCCGCGGCCTGATCTCAGCCGTTTTCCTGATCGGTTATGGCGGCTTCCGCTTCATCGCCGAATTCGGCCGCGAACCCGACGACTTCCTTGGCCTGCTCACCTTCGGCATGTCCATGGGCCAGTGGCTGTCCCTGCCGATGATCCTGGCCGGCCTCGCCATGGCGGCCTGGGCGGTGAAACGGCAGGACTAGGGTCCTGGCCGGGCAGGCCCCGGCCAGGACGTGCAGCGGAATCGGATTGATCCGGAATTACGCAAGGCGCTGTGCGCGTTAGCGCTGGGAAGCGCCTCCCCCCGACCGGCTGGGTTCTCCAGGCACGAAGAGCCGCCCGGGGATAGTGATTACATACTTGGCGCGAACATAGCCCTGCGCAATGGGTGCCTGTCGCTCAGCATCTCCGGCACCACCCTAGCCGGGGATCAGATGCCCGAGCCCCCACAACACCCCCATGCCGGCGATGAAGGGCAGCCAGGGGTTGCGGAACAGCAGGGCGGCCAGCACCGCGGCCACGGCCGCCGCCAGCCGGGGGCTGAACAGGGTCAGCTCGCCACCCGACACGAAGATGTCCGGCGCCACGATGGCTGCCAGCGCCGCGGCCGGGGCATAACGCAGGGCCTTCTGCAGGGATTCGGGCAGGGCCGCTCGCTCACCCAACACGATGAAGCTGGCCCGGGGCAGGGTCGTCGCCAGGCCAAGCAGGATGAAAAGGCCCCACAGGGTCCAGTCGTAGTTCATGGCAGGTCCTTTCCGCGCCAGCTCTCGGCGGCAAAGCCCGCCGCAATGCCACCCACAATGGCCACGATCACTCCCAGGCGCAGGGGCATGCCGCGCAGGGCCACGGCGAGGCCGCCGCCCACTAGGGCCGCCACCAGCATCGGCCGCACCCGGGCCATGGGTACCAGCAGCACGATCAAGGCGATGGTGGCCATGAACTCCAGGGACCAGCCCCGCGGGATCGAGCCCGCCGCCATCACCCCACAGAAGGCAAACAACTGCCACAGCAGCCAGGACCACAGGGACGGCCCCAGGTAATAACCCAGGCGCCAGTGCGGGTCGGGATGGGACAGCATCTTCTCCAGGCAGGTGGCGAAAGCCCCGTCGGTGAGCAGGTGGCCGGACAGCCAGCGTGCCCCCAGGGGCACGCCATGAAACCCCCGGGCGATGGCAGCACTGAAGATGATGAAGCGCAGGTTGAGCACGAACGCGGTGATGACGATCAGCCATACCGGCGTGCCGGCGGCGATGAGCGGCAGGGTGCCGAGCTGGGCCGTGCCGGCAAACACGATCACATTCATGCCCATGGCCTGCAGCGGCGTAAAGCCGGCCCCGGCCATGGTCAGACCGGTAACCAGCGCCCAGGGGATGAGGCCGACGGACAGGGGCAGGAAGGCGCGAAAGCCCTCCAGCAAGCCGTCCCGGAAACGCGGGGACATGCCCACTCCTTTCAGAATCGAGCGGGCGACCTTAGCACGCGCCCGTTTCCGGGGCTGTCGGGGTTAACGTGAAGGTCAACTCCGCCCCCCCTCAGCCCTCCGCCAGCACGCCCTGCAACACCAGCCCCCACAGGGCCAGCAGCACGAGGTTGCTCAGGGCAAACACAGCCAGCCGGTGATAGACGTTGTTGTAGCTGAGATGGATCAGGCTGTGCACCACCCGCAAGCCCACGTAGGCCCAGGCCAGGCCGAGCTGCAGCGCCGACTGTTGAGCCGTGACGAAACCGATCAGCCCCACCACATAGAACAGCACCGGCAGCTCCAGCAGGTTCATGTAGTTGCGATTGGGCAGACACACCTCCGGCGGTACGGCGGCCGACTCGCCGAAGCGGAAATCGGCTGGCCTCACCCGCCCGGCCAGGCCGGCGCCGATGCGCCGGTAGGCGATCAACACCAGGATCAGGAAGGTCCACCCGGAGAGAGCGAACAGGGGGTACAGGATGGACGACTTCATGGCTCAGGCCGGCCCGTCGGCGGGGGGCAGCAACGCGAAGAAGTGATAGGCCGACTTGCCCATGCCCTCGCGCTCATAGAAGCGGTGGGCGTCGGTGCGCTGCAGGCCGGAATCCAGGTGCAGCCGGGCGCAACCCTTGTCTCTGGCCAACTGGCGCAACCACGCCAGCATGGCCGCTCCGTGGCCACGCGAGCGCAGCTCGGGGGCCGTAACGAGATCATCGACATACAGGAAAGGCCCCCGCGCCAGGCTGTCACCCAGGCGAAAACCTGCCACCACAGCCACACGCTCACCCTCAAGCCCGTAGGCCAGCCCATAGCCTGTCAGGGCCAGACTGCGGACCCGGGCAACGAAATCCGCCTCCTGCAGATCCGGACGCAGGGCCTGCATCACCGCAAAACAGGCTGCAATCTCTGCGTCCGTGGACGCCACTCGCACTTCCATTCTTCTTTCCCTTCCATACGCCGGACGCTCCGGCCAGCGCGTCACGGTAAAGGCATCGCGCCGGCAGGGCAACGGTGTATGCCGCCCTTCAGCGCGGCTTGAAGGGCTCGAAGCGGGCCGTCTCGGTCTTGCCATCGGCAAAGCGCAGACTCACCAGGGCTTTAGTGGCCGGATCGGCGGTGTAGACCGCCGTACCCTCCAGCCGGTCACCGGCCGCTGCCAGGGGCACCGTGAGCTTACCGGCGGGCGCCAGCAGCACCACACTGCCGCTGGCGCCCGCCGGGGCGATCTTGCTGCCGCCATGGTCGGAGAGATAGACCTTCACTGGCGCCGGCTTGCCGCCGCGGGCATCCCGGGCCAGCACCAGTTCGATGTGATAGGCCCCGGCCATGCGCAGCTGGCCGCCGTGAGGGGCCTGCATGGCATCCAGGGTGGCGTCGTCGTGGGCCAGGGCCGGAGTGGCCGCAAGCAGGGCGGCGGCAAGGGTGAGGGCAATGCATTTCATGGAGCAACTCCTTTGATGGGGTTCAGGGGAGGGACGGCACTCGCCGCCCCGGGGCTTTCAATCAGAGCCGGCCCGCCGTAGCGGCGGAACAGCAGGGGTGTCAGCAGGGTGTCGAGCAGGGTCGAGCTGACCAAGCCGCCGAAGATCACCACCGCCACCGGGTGCAGGATCTCCTTGCCCGGCGCATCGGCAGCCAGCAGCAGGGGCACCAGGGCCAGGGCTGCGGTGAGGGCGGTCATCAGCACCGGGGTCAGGCGCTCCCGGGCACCGCGCAGGATCAGGGCGTCGCCGAAGGCCTCGCCCTCTTCTTGATGCAGGTGCAGGTAGTGGCTGATCTTGAGGATGCCGTTGCGGGTGGCGATGTCGGTGAGGGTGACAAACCCCACCAGCGCCGCCACCGAGAGGGGCTGACCGGACAGCCCCAGGGCCAGCACCGCCCCCACCAGGGCGGCGGGGATACCGACCATCACCATGGCCACCAGGCGCACCGAACGGTAGCGCCCGTACAGCACCAGAAACACCAGCGCCAGGGACAGGGCCGCCAGCCAGGCGATGCGCGCCTGGGCGTCTTCCTGGGCCTGGAACTGCCCTTCGATGCGCACCGACACGCCCTGGGGCAGCGGCATGTCGGCCACCATCCCGCGCATCTGCGCCACCGCCTCGGAGAGGCTGCCGGCCACGTTGGCCGACACCACGATGCGGCGCCGGCCGTTGTCGCGGGCGATCTGATTGGGCCCGTCGCCCTCCTCGATGCGGGCCAGCTGGCCGAGGGGCACGCTGCCGCCCCCGGGCACGGCCACGGGCATGCTCGCCAGCCGTGCCGGGTCGCGCTCGTCATCGGGCAGGCGGATCACCAGGTCGAAGCGCCGCGCCCCGTCCACCACCTCGCCCACCCGCTCGCCGCCCACCAGGCGCGCCACCACGCCGAGCACCTCGGCCGGCGCCACGCCGTGGGCCGCCAGGGCCGGGTAGTCCAGCGCCACCCGCAACTGGGGGATGCGCACCTGCTTCTCGATCTGCAGGTCAGCGATGCCCGGAATGGCGGCAAAGCGCCCGCGCAGGTCTTCGGCCAGGCTGCGGATCTGGTCCAGGTCGTCGCCCTGCACCTTCACCGCAATCTGCGCCCGCACCCCTGACAGCAGGTGATCGAGGCGGTGCGCAATCGGCTGCCCCACCGACACGCCAGCCGGCAGGCGCGCCAGCCGCGCCCGGATGTCGGCGATGACCTCGGCCCGCGGCCGCCCGTCGGCGCGCAGATCCACCTCCAGCTCGGAGCTGTGCACGCCCTCGGCATGCTCGTCCAGCTCGGCGCGGCCGGTGCGCCGGCCCACCTGCAGCACCTCGGGCACCCCGCGCACCAAAGTCTCGGCCAGCTGCCCGATACGGGTGGACTCGGCCAGGGACACACCGGGCTGAAGCAGCACGTTGATGGTCAGGGTGCCCTCGTTGAAGGGCGGCAGGAAGGTACGCGGAAAGAAGGGCACACTGGACCCCACAGCCACCACCAGCACCGAGGCCGCCACCAGCACCCGCCCGCTGCGCGGCAACGCCCAGCCCAGCAGGCGCGCCTGGGCATCCTTGAGGCGGGTCACCAGCGCCCCGTCCCCATGCCCGAGCTGAGGCATCCCGGGCAGCAGGAAGAAGCACAGCACGGGCGTCACCGTTACCGCCACCGCCAGGCTGGCCAGGATGGAGACGATGTAGGCCAGCCCCAGGGGCACGAACAAGCGCCCCTCCATGCCCGGCAGCGCAAACAGGGGCACGAACACCAGCACCACCGTCAGCGTCGCCAGCACCACCCCGGAGCGCACCTCGCTGCAGGCCCGGGCGATCACCGTCAGCACCGGCAGCGGCACGGGGCGCTGGCGGTTCTCCTTGAGCCGGCGCAGCACGTTTTCCACGTCCACCACCGCGTCGTCCACCAGCTCACCGATGGCAATCGCCAGGCCGCCCAGGGTCATGGTGTTGATGGACAGCCCCATGGCCCGGAACACCAGCACCGAGGCCAGCAGGGACAGGGGAATCGCCACCAGCGAGATCACGGTGCTACGGGTGTTCATCAGAAAAGCGAACAGCACGATCGCAACCAGGATGGCGCCATCACGCAGGGCCTCCTGCACATTGCCCAGGGCCGCCTCGATGAAGTCCGCCTGGCGGAAAAGGAAGCGCGGCTTGGCGATGCCCTGGGGCAGGTTGGCGGCCACCTCGTCGAGGGCGGCTTCCACTGCCCGGGTCAGGGCAATGCTGTCGGTGCCGGGCTGCTTCTGCACCGACACGATCACCGCCGGCCGCCCGTCGAAACCCGCACTGCCCCGGGCCACCGCCGGGGCAAAGCCCACCTCGGCCACCTGGGAGAGGCGGATCGCCACCCCCCGCGGGCTGCCCACCGGCAGGTTGGCCAGATCCTCGATGCGCCGGCTGCGACCCACTCCACGCACTAGCCACTCCTGCCCCTGGCGCTCCAGGAAGCCCCCCGCGCTGTTGGCGGCAAAGCCCGCCACGGCAGCCTCCAGCTGGTCCAGGCGGATGCCCAGGGCGCGCATCTGCGCCGGGTCGGGCATCACCCGCCACTGCTTCACCCCGCCGCCGATGGGGATCACCTGAGCCACTCCGGGCACCGACAGCAGCCGCGGGCGCAGCACCCAGTCGGCGTATTCGCGCACCGCCATCGGGTTGGTGCTGGCCGGGTCGATGGGCAGGGCGATCAGCAGCACCTCGCCCATGATGGAGGCGATGGGCCCCATCTGCGGCGCCACGCCGGCAGGCAGGCGCTCGCGCACGGCCGTCAGGCGTTCGGCCACGCTCTGGCGGTTGCGCCAGATGTTGCTGCCCCAGTCGAACTCCACATAGACGATGGACAAGCCGATACCCGACACCGAACGCACCCGGGTCACCCCCGGCATGCCATTCATGGCCGTCTCCAGCGGAAAGCTGACCAGTTGCTCGACCTCTTCCGGGGCCATGCCACCGGCCTCGGTCATCAGGGTCACAGTCGGCTTGTCCAGGTCGGGGAAGACATCCACCGGCAAGCTGCGCAGGCCCAGCATGCCGGCCACCATCAGGGCCAGCGCCCCGGCCAGCACCAGCACCCGGTTGGCCAGGCTCCAACCCACCAGGCGATCGAAGAGCGTCGTCGGGGCACTCACCGCACGCTCCCCAGCAGGTGGGCGCCCTGCACCACCACCCGCTCACCGGCGGCAAGGCCACTCAGCACCCGCACCCGGCCGGCGTCCAGCGCCGCCACCCGCAGCCGCCGCGGGGCGAAGCGCTCCGGCGCCTCGTGCACCCACACGCTCACCTCCTCGCCGTTGCCACCGAGGGCCTCGCGGGGCAGCACCACGGCCTTGCCGGCCGGCCCCTTGAGGCTGGCAAACACCTTCACCGGCTGGCCCACCGCCAGGGGCGGGGCGCCGGCCACGCGGAACAACAGGGGCAAGGTGCCTTCCCGCAGGCTGCGCCCGCCCCCCGCAAAACGCAGCTCAAGGACAATGCCGCCTGCCTCGCCGCGGGCCGTATCCAGCCCCGCCATCAGGGCGGGGTCATAGGCCAGGGCCTCGACCATCAGGCGGTCGGGGCGCAGTACCTCGAACAGCTCGGCCCCGGCCTCGACCCGCTGCCCGGAGCTGGCCCGGGCCACCGCAACGACGCCCGCCACGGGTGCGCGCAGGGCCTCGCGCCCGTCCAGGGCCGTGCCCAGGGCGGCAAACTGGCGCGCCAGCCCGTCGGCCTCGGCCTGGGCCGCATCGATGTCCTTCTGCGCCACGCTGCCCTCCAGCCGGGCCAGCCGCGCCGCCCGCTGACGGGCGATGCCGAGCCGCGCCTCCACCTCGGCCCGCGCCGCCAGCCGCGCCGAACGCTCCAGGGGCGGCAGGCTGGGGCGCAGCCAGGCCAGCACCTCGCCCGCCTTCACCGCCTGCCCGGGCAGGGGCAAGCCCCGCGGGCCGGCCTCGATGACGCCCTCAAAGGGCGCCTGCACACGCCCACCGGCAGAGGGGTCGGCCACCACCCGGCCGCTCAGCTCCACGCTGGCAGAAACTTCACTTTCCCGGGTCACCTGGGTACGCAACTGCCACAGGTGCTGGGAGGCCTTGGCCACCTGCAGCCGGCCGTCGGCCAGGCGCCGCGGGGCATCCACCGGCGAGGTCGCCGCCGGGGCCGTGTCGGCGGCATGTTGATGGCCTTCATGGGGCAGGCCGCTCAGGGGCCACAGCAGGGCCGCAGTCAGCAGTGTGCGCTTCATGCTGCAGCCCTCCGGCGACGCAGCCACAGCGCGCCGGCAGCCAACACGGCCAGCCCGCCGATGGTCGCGGGCAACATCACACGCCCAGGGGTCGGCACACCGGTGGCGGCTTCTGCCGGCAGCACCAGGGTGGCCGGCAGCAGATCCAGTGCGGTCCCCGCCTGCACGGTAAAGACAAGCTCATGGCTTCCCGGCCGGGCCAGGCCCGTGACATCGACCCGGTAGCTGCCGTCGCCGGCCGGCCGGGCCACGCTCTTCCAGGCGCCGGCCTCCACCTCGATCTGCGCGTCGGTGACCGGCGCGTTGTCGCTGCCCCGGTCCAGCCACAGCAGCATCTGCCCGCCGTCTACGGCGGCGACCAGATCGAAATCCTCACTTCGCGCCGTGGCGCGGGGTGACCAGCCGACCTCGGCAGCGGCCGGGGTAGTGCCGTGGTCGTGGCCTTCATGGGCCCCGGCCGGCAGAGTGATGAAGAAGATCGCCAGAGAGGCGATCAAGTTACGGGGGCTCATTCGGCACTTCCCTTCAGGTAGTCGCGCCAGGCCTCGGCCTGTTCGCGGGTGTAGTGGGCGCGGAGGGCCGCGGTATCGGCGTCGAAGGCGGCGGTGCGGGCCCGCAGCAGCGCCTCCAGGGGGCGCTCGCCGAGGCGCCAGGCGGTGTCGACCAGGCTCAGGTTGTCGGCGGCCAGGTGCTGGCGGGCCCGGGCGGCGTCTTCCAGACGGGCCGCGGTGGCGAGCTGGTCGGCGGCCTGGGCCCGGTCCTGCTCTAACTGGCTGCGCAACTGCTCGGCGGCCACGGTACGCTCGGTCACGGCGGCAATGGCCGCGGCCTCCCGGGCGGCGCTGCGCGGGGCCGAGGCCAGCGGAATGACCAGGCGCAGGCTGACCGAGTCGCCATACTCGGCGCCGCTGGCGTCACGCTCCCGGCGCAGGCGCAGGCCCAGCTCGGGGTTGTCGCGCAGGCTCTGGCGGGTGCTGGCCAGGCGCGCCTGGGCCAGGGCCGTTGCCTCCCGGGCGGCCACCAGCCCGGGGTGGAGGGAGGCCGGAGTCTCTGCAACCGCCGGCCCCAGGGTGGGGGGCGGCGTGCTGCCGGCCAGCACCTGGAAGCGCCGGGCCAGCTCCTTCACCGCCAGGGCCTGCTCGGCCACGGCGGCCTCGGCGGCCAGGCGTTCGGATTCGGCCAGGTTCAGATCGAAGCGCGGCGCCTCGCCGGCCTTGACCCGCCGGGCCAGATCGTCAGCGAGCTGGCGAGCCACCGCCAGGCGGCGCTCGGCCACGCCAGCCTGGCCCGTGGCCAACAGCCAGGCCAGACGGGTGTCCACCAGGCGACGCGCCAGATCAAGGCGCAGGGCCTGACGCTCGGCATCAAGGGCGCGCAGGGCGACGGCGGCCTCGTTGCGGCGGGCCGCCGCCTGGCCGGGCAGCCACAGGGGCTGGGCATATTCCAGCTCCCACTCCTGGCGGCCACGGTTGTCGAAGGGGCGGTCGTTGCGGTTGGCGATACCCACCGCACCGGGGCCGGGCGCCCAACCGGCGGCCATCTCGGCCAGGGCGGAGAGCTCGTCCCGGCGGGCATCCAGGGCCCGGGCCGCGGGGTCGCGCTGCCAGGCGGCGTCGAGCAACTCGCTCAGGCCGGCGCTGGCGGGCCGCGCCGTCGCCACCAGGGCACAGCACGACAGCAAAAAGAGGGCGAACAGGCGTCGCATGAAATCCTCGCAAAGAAACGATGGAAAACATGCGGACGGCAGGTGGCGCGGCCCAGGGGCCACGCATCAAGGGGATAAAGCGGGAAAGGCTGCCGTCCGCGTCAGGCGGCAGCAGCTCTGGGGGGACGGTCGGGCTGGGGCGGAACGCGGGTAGCGCCGGGGAGCAGATCCCGTGCCACACGCACCGGGCTGAAGGCCACGGCGCCGGAACTCACCGGCACGGAGAACAGGGAGAAGGCCACATGGTGGCACGCGCTGCAGTCATCGCAGCCGGCGTCGCCAGCAGCCGGGGGGTCAGGGTCGGGCGTTGCCGCGGTGGCCATGGCCTCATGGCAGTGCGCATGTTCATCCCCGTCCATCGACTGCGCTGCCATTTGCATGGCAGCCGCCTGCTCACCCGCCGTATGCCGGCAAAGGGGCGCAAAGCTGCCCGCCATGGCCTGGAGAGGCAGCAGGCACATCAGCAGCAGGACGAGGACACGACGCAGCAAGGGGGTGGCTCACACGATTGACGGCCGGATTGTAGCCGGGCTCTTGGCAGAGTGGGCAAACAGGATCAAAGTTCCCGCCGCCCATCCACGAATGCACCCCATGACCGATCAGCCCAACAATCCCCTCCACGGCATCACCCTCGAAAGCATGCTCACCGAACTGGTGGAGCGCTACGGCTGGGACAGCCTCGGCAACCAGGTGAACATCCGCTGCTTCCAGTTCGAGCCCAGCATCAAATCCAGTCTCAAGTTCCTGCGCCGCACCCCGTGGGCCCGTGCCGAGGTCGAAGCCCTGTACCTGCGCCAGCGCCGCTAGCCCGTCCTAAGCCGCGCCCATGGCCGCCGAGTTCCACGTCCCGGTCTATTTCGACTACCTGGCCACTTTCAGCTGGGCCCTGTCGGGCGCCATCGTGGCCCTGCGCAAGCGTTGTGACATCGTCGGCCTGTTTGCCCTGGCACTGCTTACCTCGGTGGGTGGCAGCCTGCTGCGGGACGGCCTGTTCCTGCAGCGCACCCCGCCGGTACTCACCGACCCGGTATACCTGCCGCTGATCACCGTCGCGACCCTGCTCATCGCCCTGCTCCACCAGCGCATCGCCAACCTGCCGGTGGTGGACAAGCTGGTCAGCACCATTGATGCAGTGGGCACACCGGCCTTTGCTGTGGTGGGGATGCAGCTGGCCCTGGGTACCGGCATCCCTTTGCCCGGGGTGGTACTGGTGGGGGCGGTGAGCAGCGTCGGCGGCGGCGTGCTGCGCGACGTGATCGTCCGCGATATCCCCTTCATCCTGCAGCCGGGGCAGTTCTTTGCGCTGGTGGTGCTGCTGGCCTGCCTGGCCTTCCTGGCCCTGACCCTGGCCCTGAAGGTGGACACCGCGCCCGCAGCCTGGGCCACCATCGCCCTGTTCTTCGTGGTGCGCATGCTCACCATACGCTACAACTGGCACACTCGCCCCCTGCTGCGCGACGACTGAAGGCCGGGCCGAACTTGCCGCTCCCGGCCCGGTCGGAGCCTTTACACCCTGCCGCGCCACCCCACTCCAGAGGGAGACACTCCATGTCCGGAACGCCCACCGTCACCGCCGTCCTGCAGGAAGCCCCCTACCTCGTACAGCTCTCGGATGACCTGGGCCACACGTGGCCGGCCGACGAGCCTCTGGAGGTGGGCGGCGGCAACGTGGGGCCCGCGCCCGACCGCCTGATTCTCGGTGGCCTCGGCACCTGCACCGCGATCACCATAAAAATGGTCGCAGCCCGCCGCAACTGGCCCCTCACCGGAGTCCGCGTCGAAGTGCGGCTCAACCCGGGCGGCAAACCCGAAAGCGGCAACGACATCGCTCGCCGGGTTTTTCTGGAGGGCGAGCTAAGCGACGAACAGCGTGCCCAACTCCTCAAGATCGCCAACGCCTGCCCCATGCACAAGCTGCTTACCGGGGAAATCCGCATCCACACCGACCTGGGCTGAAGGGAGCATGGCCATGAGCACCCGCATCGAACGCATTGAGCCCCGCGAGGCAGACCTGGGCGAAGGCATGCGCGTACGTCGCGCCCTGCCCACCCGTCAACGCCGCATGATCGGCGCCTGGTGCTTCCTCGACCACGCTGGCCCGGTGGAGTTTGCTCCTGGCGGCGGCATGCACGTGGGCGCCCACCCGCACATCACCCTGCAAACCTTCACCTGGCTGATCGACGGCGAAGTCTTGCACCGGGACAGCCTGGGCAATGAGCAGGTGATCCGCCCGGGGCAGGTCAATCTAATGACGGCCGGCCACGGCATCGTGCATACCGAAGACTCTCTGCCCGAAGCCCGACGTCTCCACGCGGCTCAGCTGTGGATCGCCCTGCCGCCGGACCAGGCCGACTGCCCGCCGGCCTTTGAACATCACCCCGTCCTGCCCCAGTGGGAACAGGACGGCTGCACCCTCACCCTGCTGGCCGGGCACCACGGCCAGCGGCAATCACCGGCACGCCTCCACTCCCCCCTGATCGGTCTGGACATCTGCTGCCGCAGCGCGGCCGAGCTTGATCTGCCCCTCGACCCCAGCTTCGAATACGGCATCCTGCCCCTGGAAGGCAGCCTGCACATCGGCGAAGAGACCTTCGACAGCACGGCCTTTGCCTGCTTCGACCCGGGCACCGACAGCATTCGCCTCCAACTTGCCGCCGACACCCGCCTGCTCGTCATCGGCGGCGTGCCCTTCGCCCAACCGGTACTGATGGCCTGGAACTTCGTCGGACACAGCCGGGAAGCCATCGTCGCCGCCCAGAATGACTGGGAAACCGGCAATCCCCGCTTCGGCCCCGTCGAGGGCAGCACCCGGCGCCTGGTCGCCCCACCCCTGCCGTGGATCGGAAGCTGAGAGGCCCCGGCCACCGAACATCGGCGCACCCGCACACACCAAGCACTCTAACCACCCCACTCCGGAGAACTTGCCCATGTCCGCCCTCTTCCAGCCGCTGCAGGCCGGCGCCGTGACGCTGCCCAACCGTATCCTGA
Source organism: Zoogloea sp. (assembly GCF_028689785.1). Taxonomy (GTDB): domain Bacteria; phylum Pseudomonadota; class Gammaproteobacteria; order Burkholderiales; family Rhodocyclaceae; genus Zoogloea. The sequence continues at coordinate 44,408 of NZ_JAQVCN010000024.1, forward strand.
TGGCTCCCCTGACCCGCTGCCGGGCCGAAGACGGCCACGTACCCGGCGACCTGATGGCCACCCACTACGCTCAACGCGCCAGCGCCGGCCTGCTCATCGCCGAGGCCACCATGGCCATAGAGGGCAACTCCGCCTTCTGGCACGAGCCAGGCATCCACTCGGCGGCCCAGGTGGCAGGCTGGAGGCAGGTCACCGACGCGGTCCACAAGGCCGAGGGGCGCATCTTCCTGCAGATCTGGCACGGCGGCCGGGCCTGCCACCCGCTGCTCAACGACGGCGCCCAGCCCGTCGCCCCCAGCGCCCTCGCCATCCGCAACGACGAGGTGCACACCCCCGAGGGCAAGAAGCCCTACGTCACACCGCGCGCCCTGGCCGATGACGAGCTGCCCGGCATCGTAGCCGGCTTCCGCCATGCGGCCGAAAACGCCCTCGCCGCCGGCTTTGACGGCATCGAGGTGCACGGTGCCAACGGCTACCTGCTGGATGAATTCCTGCGCGACGGCAGCAACACCCGCAGCGGCCCCTACGGCGGCCCCATCGAGAACCGCGCCCGTCTGCTGCTGGAAGTCATCGAAGCCTGCGTGGCGATCTGGGGTGCCGGCCGCGTCGGCCTGCGACTATCGCCCCTCAACAGCTACAACGACATGCGCGACAGCGACCCGGTGGCGCTCATCACCTGGCTCGCCCAGCGCCTCAACGACTACCCGCTGGCCTACCTGCACCTGATGCGCGGCGACTTCTTCGGCCAGCAGAAGGGCGACGTGCTGACCCCGGCCCGGGCCCACTACAAGGGCGTGCTGATCGGAAACATGGGCTACACCCCGCAGGAAGCCGCCAACGCCATCGAAAGCGGCCAACTCGACGCCGTGGCCTTCGGCACCGCTTTCCTCGCCAACCCCGACCTCCCCGCCCGCATCAAGGCCGGCGCCAGCCTCAACAGCCCCAACCCCGCCACCTTCTACTCCCCCGGCCCCGAGGGCTACACCGACTACCCCTTCATGCAGTAAACGTCAGGCCCCACCCCGTGGGGTCGAATGAATTCGACCCCACGAGCCAGCTTCACGTGGGCTCTTGAAACCTGCAGACGCGGTTCCCATATCGGAGACAGGGGCAGCCATGGTGTGCTGCCCGTGTCAGACGAGGAGGAATCCACATGTTCTACCGATCCCTGTTTCCCCGCGATGTGTTCGCCGAGCTGGACCGTATCCAGCGCGGTCTGCAGCAAGGGGGTGGCGACCTGTCGCCGAGCATTCGCGGCAGCGCCCGGGGTGGCTATCCGGCCCTGAACGTGGGCAGCACGGCGCGCTCGGTGGAGATCTACGCCTTCGCCCCCGGCATTGACCCGGCGACTCTGGATGTGCAGCTCGAGAAGGGCGTACTGACCATTGCCGGCGAGCGCGCCGGGGTGCTCCCGCCCAAGGACGCCCCAGCCACGGTGCATATCGACGAGCGTTTTTCAGGCCGTTTCCGCCGGGTGGTGACCCTGCCCGACGACGTGGACCCGAACGCCGTTGAAGCCCGCTACACCGACGGCGTGGTGCACGTCAGCGTGCAACGCAAGGCCGCCAGCCAGCCCCGCCGCATCCACGTCCAGTAAGGAGTCCCGACCATGAGCGATAACGCTACCCTGCGCCGCCCCGAGCAGGCCGAAACCTCCCCCCGCGCCACCGAGGCGCTCCAGCCCCCTGTGGATGTGGTCGAGGACAGCGCCGGCATCACCCTTTACGCAGATCTGCCCGGCGTGCCCAAAGACAGGCTGCACCTGCATGTGGAAGCCGACACCCTGACCATCGAGGGCGAGATCGCCCTGCCGGCGCCGGAAGGGCTGGAGCCCTTCCATTCGGAAGTGGGGCTGGCCCGCTACCGGCGGGTGTTCACCCTGTCCAAGGAGCTGGACGCCGAGCGGGTAGCAGCCGAGTTCGTCCAAGGCGTGCTTACCCTGCGCATTCCCAAGGTGGAGCACGCCCAGCCCCGGCGCATTGCCGTACAGGTGGGCTGAGGCACGCAGCTACAGGCCGCGGAGGTGCCGCTCCAGCCACTTGAGCACGACCTGCAACAGCAGGTCGGGCTCGACGGGCTTGGGGATAAAGTCGTTCATGCCCGCCTGGAAGCAGCGCGCCCGGTCTTCGGCAAAGGCATTGGCCGTCATGGCGACGATGGGCGTGCCGGCTCGCCCTGCCATGGCGCGGATCTGCAGGGTGGCCTGCAGGCCGTCGAGGCGAGGCATCTGCATGTCCATCAGGATCAGCGCGTAGTCAGTGGCGGCGGCCATCTCCACCGCCACCTGGCCGTCCTCGGCAGTGTCGATGAGCAGGCCGGTTTCGGCCAGTATCTCCACGGCGATCTCCCGGTTGATCTCGTCGTCGTCCACCAACAGGATGCGCTGCCCGGCAAAGTGCTCGCCGAGCAGGGCCTCCGCCTCGTTCGGGTCGGGCAGCAGGCCAGTCACCGGCTGAAACACGCCCCGGGCAAGGCGGGCGGTGAACCAGAAGGTGCTGCCCACCCCCAACTCGCTCGACACCCCGGCGACGCCACCCATCAGGGCTGCCAGCTTGCGGGTGATGGCCAGACCCAGGCCGGTGCCGCCGTATTCCCGGGTGGTTGAACTGTCGGCCTGCTCGAAGGCCCAGAAAATCTGCCCGAGCTTGTCCGGGGCAATGCCGATTCCCGTGTCCTCCACCTCGAAGCGCACCAGCAGGCCGGCGGTGTTCTCCTCCACCAGCCGGGTGCGAAGATGGACGCGCCCGCCTTCAGCGGTGAATTTGACCGCATTGCTGCCATAGTTGAGCAAGGCCTGCTGCAGGCGGGTCGGGTCGCCCAGCAGGGGGGGCAGCCCCTGCTGCAGATCCACGGCCAGCGTCAGGCCCTTGGCCACGGCCCGGTCGTGAAGCATGGCGACCACGTTGTGCACAACGGCGTCCACCACCACACCAGTGCGCTCCAGGCTCAGTTTGCCGGCCTCGATCTTGGACAGGTCGAGCACCGCGTTGATGATCTCCAGCAGGTGCTGCCCGGCGGTCTCGATCTTGTCCAGGCGCTCGGCCTGGTCCGCGCTCACCCCGGAGCGGCGCAACAGGTGGGTCATGCCGGTGATGGCGTTGAGGGGGGTGCGGATCTCGTGGCTGGTGTTGGCCAGGAAGGCGCTCTTGGCCCGGCTGGCCGCCTCGGCCGCCTCCTTGGCGTGGGCCAACTCCATGGTGCGCAGGGCCACTTGCTCTTCGAGAAGGCTGTGATGGGCGGCGAGTTCCTGCTCCATCACCCGCCGGGCCGTCACATCCTGGCCGATGCACAGCAGGCCAGCAAGGCTCCCGTCAGGCCGCCGGATGGCCCGGTTGGCCCAGCGCACATACACCCGCCGGCCGTCCCGGGTGATGTTCTCGTTTTCGTTGTGCTCGCCGCTGGCCGGGTCGGTAATGATGGCGCTCAGCATTTCGCTCAGGTCACGGCCGCTGTGCTCATCCCGCGTCGGCAAGATGGTGCCGATCACGCTGCGGCCCACGATCTCGGTAGCGGCATAGCCAAAGAAACGCTCGGCGCATTCGTTGAAATAAGTCACCGTACCATCGGGCGACAGGCGCAGGATTAGCGCGTTGGCGTTCTCCACCAGCTCCCGGTACTGGGCCTCCCGGGTCTGCAGAGCCGCCTCGGCCGCCTCCCGCTCCCCCATCTCTCCCCGTAGCGCCCGGTTGAGCCCACGCACCTTGGCCACCACGCCCAAAGCCACCAGCAGGGCCACCAGCGACGCCACCAGGGCCACCACCAACCAGGGCGGCACCCGGGTCGAGGGCTGTGCGTCGTACAGGAAATCCCCCAGCTCGAACTCCTTCGGCAGCTTGCCCTGGCGCACATACACATCCACCACGTGGCGCCAGCGGCCGGGGCTCATGTAGCCCGCCTCGACGATGTCCGGCCGGGTCAGTTCGCGGATCTGGGCTGCCTCGAACAGCAGGTGCTCCCGGGATTTTCCCTGGGTGTTGTAGTCGGCCAGGATCTGGTCGGTGAGCGCCTCCGGATTGGCCAGCGCGTACACGAGGCCACGCAAGGTCGCGTCGCGGAAGGCGGCCACCACCTGAGGCCGCGCCGCCACCGCAGCACGGGACGAGAACAGCATGTTGCCGAACAGATCAATGCCCGCTGAACGGGGGGTCAGCAGAAGGAACTGGTGCTCCCGCCCGCGGATCAGGAAGGGCTCATTGGACAGGTACACGGCCTCGGCCGCCACCTTGCCCGCCTCCAAGGAATCAAGAGTCCAATCGGCCTGATCGACCAGCCGGATCTGTTCCGGGGACAGGCCGGAGGCACGCAGAAAAGCCTCGATCTCGTCGCGGGTGTGAGGGTCAACCGACACAGGCCGGCCGGCCAGATCGAGCACGCTCTTCACCCCCATGTCCCGGGACGCCAGCAGGGCCAGGGGCGAGTGCTGCATCATCGTTGCCAGGGCCACCACCGGCTGCCCCCGGGCCCGATCCACCACCAGGGCCGAAGTACCCACCCCGAAATCGGCGCGCCCCTCGACCACCTCCTTCATCACGTCCACACCGGGCCCGCCCTCTACCAGCCGCACATCCAGCCCGCGAGCCTGGTAATAGCCCTGGCGCTCGGCGGCATAAAAGGCCGCAAACTCGAATTGATGCTTCCAGTTGAGCTGCACCACCACCGTCTCGACAGCGCCCACACGCGCGGCCGCCAAGCACAGCGCCAGACACAGCCAGGCCCGCAGGCCTCCCCAATGCACAGGCAAACCACCCTCCCCGCCCCGCACACCGCGCAGGCCTTGATGTTTCCGTTCGATTACAAGACGCGAGCTTAGTCACCGGAGCCACGGGTGGCGAGGGCGACCGCACAGATCTCCGACTTAACGCCGGCTCTCGGCGTGGCCCGGATAGGCGATGATGGTGTCAATCAGTGCCCGAGTGAAGCTGGGCAGCGAATCGCCGCGCCGGGTCAGCACAAAGCGGTCGCGGATCGCCCAGCTCTCGTCGAGGGGCTTGGTGACGATCTTCATGGTGCGGCTGTGCCGGCGAGCCGCCGATTCGGGCACGATGCCGATGCCCACCCCGGCCTCCACCATCCGGCATACCGACTCGAAGTTGCTCACCTGGACGCGGATGTGCAGCCGGTGGCGCCCCTTCTGCATCAGGCTGTTCACGAAGTTCTGCAGGGTACTGCCATCGTGGAGGCCGATGTAGTCGTAGTCCATCATGTCGGCAAAGCACACCGACTCCCGCGCCGCCAGGGGGTGCCCCGGCGCCACGGCGAGGATCAGACGGTCGGTGCTGAAATGGTGCTTCTCGAGCCCGTCCGCATCCACCGCCCCTGACACGATGCCCAGATCGGTGGTGCCATCGAGCACCCCGCGCACGATCTCGCCGGTGAGGCGCTCCTGCAGGTCCACGTCCACCTGCGGATGCCCGGCCAGGAAGGTAGCCAGCACCTCGGGCATGAACTCGGTCACCGCAGTCGTGTTGGCAAACACCCGGATATGCCCCTGCACCCCTTCGCCGAAGCGCTGCAGGTCGCTCTTCATGTGTTCGATCTGCCCCAAGATGATGCGCGCGTGCTGCAGCAGGCTCTGCCCGGCCGGCGTCAGCGCCACACCCCGGGGGGCCCGGTAAAGCAGGCGAACCCCGGCCTGGCTCTCCAGCTCCTTCACCCGCGCACTCACCGCCGGCAGGGACAGGTGACTGCGTTCCGCCCCGCGGGTAAGGCTCTTGCTTTCGGCAATATGGATGAACAGGCGCAGGTCGCGCAGATCGATGTGCATGAAAGACGGTCCCGATGGCTCAAGCCCCATAGCGTCGCACGGCGCCAGGGAAAATGTGGGCTTGAATGCACGCCACCCCGCTTGGGATGCACCGAAACCGGCAGGTCCGGCGTCAAGTCGGCCCATCGAAATAGCGCAAATCTGTAACACTTTGTTCGCCGACCAGTATCGTGCACCCACGTGCAAACAATCTCACAGGCCATGAGCGCACACATCCCTTCCCACAAGCTCGACAAACTCTACGCGCTATTTGCTGCGAACCAGTTCGAACAGCTTGAGCGGGCCGCCCGGGACTGCACACGCCGCCATCCCGCAGTGGCGGCCGGGTGGCAGATGCTTGGCGTGTCCTTCCTGGCCCGCGAGCACGTCGAGGCCGCCCGCCCACACCTGGAGCAGGCCGCCCGGCTGGCGCCGGACGACGCGACCATCCGAGACAACCTGGGGCTGATCTACACCCGGCTGGGAGACACTGTGGGCGCCGACGCCCAGTTCGCCCGGGCCACCCGGCTAGACCCGCTGATGGTCTCGGCCTGGGTCAACCGGGCCCAGTGTGCCGCGCAGGCCGGCGATCCGGGCAAGGCCGAGGCCTTTGCGCGCCAAGCCTTGGCCATCAACCCACGGCTGGCCGATGCCCACCTCAACCTGGGCAACGCGCTGCGTGATCTCGGGCGCTGGGACGAGGCGGATGAGAGCTACCGCACGGCCACGCTGTGCGCCCCGCCCGGCTGGATCGAGGCGAGCCTCAACCTGGGCAACCTTTACGACATGCGCGGACGTTTTGCCGAGGCGATCGCCGTGCTGGAACCCCTGACCACCACCGCAGCCCCGGACTGGCGGGTGCTCACTGCCCTGGGCCGGGCTTGCTCGATGTCCGGTATCTCCCCCGCCGCCCGCGATCACTTTGCCCGGGCCATCGCCCTCAACCCCGCCGCCCACTCAGCCCACAGCGGCTACCTGTACCAGCTGATGCACGACCCAGGGGCCCGCGCCCAGGACATCTTCGCCGCCCACTGCCGCTTCGGACAAACCCTGGAAGGGGCCGTACCGGGGCGCCCACCAAAGCACGCCAACCCACGCGACCCCGAACGCCCGCTGCGCATCGGCTTTGTGTCGGGCGACCTGCGCGAACATGCCGTCGCCTATTTCATGGAGCCCATGCTGGCGGCGCTGGGGCAACGCGGCCTGCACCTGACCGCCTATTCCAACCGGGCCCACGAAGACAACGTGAGCGCCCGCCTGCGCCAGCTGGTGCATGGATGGCACAGGGTCGCCAGTTGGAGCGACACGCGCCTGGCCGGGCAGATCCAGGCCGACCGCATCGACATTCTGGTGGACCTCTCCGGCCACACCGCGGACAACCGCCTGCCGGTGTTTGCCCTGCGCCCGGCACCGGTGCAGGTCACCTGGCTGGGGTATTCGGGCACCACGGGCATGCGCAGCATGGACTACCGCTTCGTCTACACCCTCACCGCGCCCCCGGGCCGGCTGGACGCGCAGTTCACCGAGAAGCTGGTGCACCTGCCCTACGCCATGAGCTTCAAGACCGACCCCGACGCCCCGGAGGTCGGCCCCCTGCCGGCCCTGGCCCGTGGCCGCTTCACCTTCGGCAGTCTCAACCGGCTCAACAAGATCAGCCCCGAATGTATCGCCCTGTGGTCCCGCGTGCTGCGGGCCCTGCCCGATGCCCGCCTGCTGGTGGGCGCCGTCTCCGGTGCCGAAGCGACCGAACGCCTGCTTGCGCAGTTTGCGGCCCGGGGCATTGGCCCGGAACGCCTGGACCTGCGCCCACGCCTGCCCACCCAAGACTACCTGGCCCTGCACAACGAGATCGACCTGCTGCTCGACACCTTTCCCTACGCCGGCGGCACCACCAGCAACCACGCCCTGTGGATGGGCGTACCCACTCTCACCCTGGCCGGCAGCACCCTGGCCCAGCGCCTGGGTGCCGGCATCATGGGCAAGGTGGGGCTCTCGGACTGGGTAGCCGAAAGCGAAGACGAATTCGTGGCCCGAGCCCAGGGCGCTGTCGCCGATCTGCCCGCCCTGGCCAGCCTGCGCCAGTCCCTGCGGGAGCGCCTGATGCACTCCCCCAACCTGAGCACCGCCAAGGTGGCCGACAGCGTGGCCCTGGCCTTCCGCATCATGTGGCAACGCTGGTGTGCCGGCGAAGCGCCCCAGCCCATCATCCTGCCCCGCTTCGAAGCATGAACCGCCCGCCCCTTTACGTCACCCAGCCCGCCCTGCCCGACCTGGCCGACTTCGAGCCCATGCTGCGCGAGATCTGGGCGTCCCGGCGGCTCACCAATGGCGGGCCCTACCACGACCAGCTCGAAGCCGCGCTGGCCGGCTACCTGGCCGTGCCCCAGGTAAGCCTGCTGGGCAACGGCACCCTGGCCCTGATGCTGGCCCTCAAGGCCCTGGACGTGGAAGGCGAGGTCATCACCACGCCCTACTCCTTCGTCGCCACCACCCACGCCCTCCTGTGGAGCGGCTGCACCCCTGTGTTTGCCGACATCGACCCGGCAAGCCTCAACCTCGACCCCGCCGCCGTGGAAGCCGCCATCACCCCTCGCACCCGGGCCATCCTGGCCGTGCATGTGTATGGCCGCCCCTGTGACACCGCCGGGCTGCAGGCCGTGGCCGATCGCCATGGCCTGCGCCTGATCTACGACGCCGCCCACGCCTTTGGTGTGCAGCTGGACACTGGCAGCCTGCTGGCCGCGGGCGACGCCGCGATCCTCAGCTTCCACGCCACCAAGGTCTTTCACACCTTCGAGGGCGGCGCCATCGCATGCCGTGACGAAGCCCTCAAGGCCCGCATCGACCTGCTGCGCAACTTTGGCTTCAAGGGCGAAACCCGGGTGCTGGCCGCCGGCATCAACGCCAAGATGAACGAGCTCCAGGCCGCCTTCGGCTGCCTCAGCCTGGGCGGCATCAACGCCGAGATCGAGGCCCGAGCCCGGGTGGCCGCCCGCTACGACGCCGCCTTTGGCAACCTGCCCGGCCTGCGCCTGCTGGCCCCTCTGCCCGGCGTGGCGCGCCACAATCACGGCTACTACCCGATCTTCGTAGCACCCGGCTTTGCCCTGGGCCGCGACGCCCTGTACGAACAACTGCGGGCCCAGGGCATCATCGCCCGCCGCTACTTCTACCCGCTGATCAGCGACTTTGACATGTACCGCAGCGCTCCCGGCGCCGACCACCTGCCCATCGCCCGCCGCATGGCCGACAGCGTGCTGTGCCTGCCCCTCTACGGCGCCCTGAGCGACGACGAGGTGAGCCGGGTGATCGCCGCCGTGACCGCCGCCGCCCGCCCCTGAACCCTGAACCCTGCCCGGAAACCGACCATGGACAACACCAGCCGCCCCATTGCCGACTACGCCGTGGCCATGCAGGCCGCCCCCCTGCCCGGGGGCTCCGCCGACGCCGTGACCCGCCACCTGATCGACTCGGTGGCCTGTGCCTTTGGCGCCCTCGGCGCCCGCCCGGCGCGGGTGGCCCGCACCATTGCCGGCACCGCCAGCAGCAGCACTGGCGCCTCGGTGTTCGGCCTGGCCCAGCCCACCACCCCCGAATACGCCACCTTCGCCAACACGGTGATGGTGCGCTACCTGGACTACAACGACACCGGTAACGGCGGCCACCCCAGCGACATGATGTCCGGCGTGCTGGCCCTGGGCGAAGCCCGCGGGGCCAGCGGCGCCGAAGTCATCCGCGCCATCCATGCAGCCTACGAAACCTACGCCGCCATCCGCCGCGGCGGCCTGTATGGCAACCTGCTGCGCAACAAGCATGTGGACCAGATCTACGCCACCCTGGGTGCCGTGGTGGGCGCCGGCGTGATCCTGGGCCTGGACCACGAACGCATGGGCCACGCCATCGCCCTGGCCCTCACCCCCAACATCCCCATGCGCGTCACCCGCACCGGCCTCATCTCCGACTGGAAGGGCTGCGCCACCGCCCACGGCACCATGAACGCCGTGTTCGCCGCGCGGCTGGCCGAGCAAGGCCTCACCGGCCCCGACCGGCCGTTTGAAGGCCTCGCCGCCTTCTACGAGATGCTGGGCATCCCACCCCTCGACCTGTCCACCCTCGGCCAGCCCCGCAACGGGCTGTCGGCCCTGCACAGTACCGGCCTCAAGTACTACCCCGCCGACTACAACGGCCAGGGGCCCATCGCCCTCGCCCGGGCCCTGCGCAGCGAAGCCGCCCTGGACGACATCGACCAGATCATCGTGGCCGTGCACTGGGGCGGCCTGCACGCCATCGGCGGCGGCGCCGGCGACCACGACGAAAAGTGGGACCCGCAAACCCGCGAAGTGGCCGATCACAGCATGGCCTACCTGGTGGCCGTGGCCCTGGTGGATGGCGACGTGACCGTGGACAGCTTCAGCGAAGCCCGCATCAGCGACCCCGCCCTGCGCCCGCTGATGCAGAAGATCACCGTGATCGACGACCCCGAAATCACCGCCGAACACGCCGGCGAGCTGCCCCGCTGGCCCTCCCGGGTCGAGCTGGTGCTCAAGGACGGGCGCCGCCTGGGCCGCGCCTCCGGGCCGCCCAAGGGCCACCCCCTCAACCCCATGGACGATCACGAACTGGAAGCCAAGTTCTGGCGCATGGCCGACCGCGCCCTGCCCCGCGAGCAAGGCCGGATCTGGCTCGAAACCTTGTGGTCCTTCGCTGGCCTGGACGACATCCGCCCCCTGATGAGCCTGTACCGCAGCCTCGCCGTGCCCGCCGCCTGAAGCCCACCATGCCCACCACGCCCGCCCCCTGCATCCTGTTTCTCTCCGGCGCCAGCCTGGTCGGCCAGAACATCCTGTCGGCCCTGGCCGGCCGCCGCGCCGGGCTGCACCTGGCCGCCATCAACAGCGTTGCCCACGAACCCGCCCTGTTCGACTTTGACGAAGCCTTCCTGGCCGGCAAGCTGAAAGACGACCCCGACGCCTTCGGCCAGCGTTTCGACCAGATCGTCGAAGGCCTCCAGCCCCGCCTCGTCATCCCCTGCCGCGACGACGACGTGGCCTGGCTGGCCGCCCGCGCCCACGCCCGCCCCAACCCGGCCCTCCCCTTTTTGTGCGGCGCCCCCGGCCCGGCCCTGGCCATGCTCGACAAGGCCGCCAGCGCCGACCTGTCGGCCCGCCACGGCCTGCCCTACGCCGCCACCCTGGCCACCGACACCGACGCCGCTCGGCTCATGGACTTTGCCGCCCGCCACGGCTACCCCCTGATCGCCAAACCCCGCCAGGGCTTCGCCTCCCGGGGCGTCTTCCTGGTGCACAACGAAGCCCAGCTCGCCCGCCTGGCCGGCCGCCCCGACACCATCCTGCAGCGTTACCTGGGCGACCGCGCCGAGGCACAGGCCTACCTGGACGGCATCGCCCGCGACGGCATCCCCCTCTTCCACAGCTTCGAAGCCGACAAGCACTCCATTCAGGCCTTCATCGCTCCAGACGGCAGCCTCAAGGGCATGCTGGCCACCCGCCACGCCATGCGCCAGGGCCGCAGCGAACACGTCGCCCGCAACGACGACCCCGCCCTGATCGCGCTCGGCCAGCGCTGCGCCCAGGCCTTTACCGCCGAAGGCTGGCGCGGCCCCCTCAACATCCAGTGCCAGCGCACCCCCGAAGGTGACTACGCCATCTACGAATACAACGGCCGCTACACCGGCGCCACCGGCGCCCGCCAGCTGCTGGGCTACGACGAAGTGGGCATGGGGCTGGAACACTTCGGCGGCATCCGGCTGCCGGAGAGCCCGGCACCGGAACACTGGCCGGACGCAGTGCAACGCCTTCCGGTGAGCCGGGCGGTGGAGGCGGGCTGGGCGGAAAGATTGGCGCAGACAGGACACTGGCGGGGGTGATGGGCGATACCACGGGCCACCCGACTGAAGGCCGCCCCGGGGTTCCGCCATCCTTATTCAGGACTATTGAATACCGACTGGGATCGTGTCCTGGGCCGTCGTGATGTAGCGGCTTTCTGAGCTGCCTGTCCGGCAGTCACGCAGCAGCGTAACCCGGCAGTGGCGGATGTAGTAAATATTGGCCCGCTTGGAATGAAGGATGGTTTTGAGATCAGAGGGGGCAAATGTGTCCATGGCGTGGCACGGGTTGTCTGTGCCATCAGAGTCCCATGGCATGACGCAATTCGACAGTGATCCAGTGCACTCGAATCCAGTGGCTTCGTGAGTTCAACTTCGCTTAGCTGAGAACCATCGGTTTCTCCCTTGTCACCCACCGCGCTACAACTGCAAGCAGCAACCACACCAAGGCCGGCGATCATGTGAAACCCCTCGGCCAAGGTGAGTCACCGATGACGCACCCACATCCCCCATGCCCCCTCCCCTCTCCGCCACCATCATCCCGCTCTACGACCGCCACGCCGACGCCTGGCATCGGCACCGGTCGCCCCATGCGTCACTGGAAGAAGCCTGGCTGACGCGCTTCTCCGCCGGCCTGCCCGACGGGGCCTGCGTGCTGGATCTGGGCTGCGGCACGGGTCAACCGATGGGGCGGTGGCTGGCCCAGCAGGGCTTTGCAATCACCGGCGTCGACAGCTCGGCGGCGATGCTGGCGCATGCCCGTGCCCTGCAGCCCGCCCAGGAGTGGGTGCAGGGCGACATGCGGACGCTCGCGCTAGGGCGCAGCTTTGCCGGCGTGCTGGCCTGGGACAGTTTCTTTCACCTGAACCACGCGGATCAGCGGGCGATGTTTCCTGTCTTTGCGGCGCACGCGGCGCCAGGAGCGATGCTGATGTTCACCAGTGGGCCGTCCCACGGCGAGGCGATCGGGGAGTTCGAGGGGGAGCCACTGTTTCATGCCAGCCTGGCGCCGGAGGCGTATCGGTGCCTGCTGGACGCGCATGGCTTCGAGGTACTCGACTTTGTGCCGGAGGACCCGGCCTGCGGCTGCCATTCGGTCTGGCTGGCCCGTTGCCTGGGGTGACTGCCAGGCCACCATCATCGCCCGGCAGCCCAGTGCAATTTCCTTCAATACCCCGCCTCCCCCCAAGCCCCACCATGCCCTACCCCGACTTTCCGGATTACGCGCATGGATCTCTCCCTCATTCTTCCGATGTCCGCCTTTGCCCTGGCGGCTTCGCTGTCGCCGGGGCCGGTGAATATGGTGTGCCTGGGCAGCGGGACGCGGCATGGCGTAAGGGCGAGCCTGGGCTTTGTGAGCGGTGCCACGCTGGGTTTCATCGGCCTGTTTGTGGCAGTGGGGCTGGGGCTGGCCGGAGTGTTGCTGCGCCAGCCCGGGCTGGCGGCGCTGATGCGCTGGGCGGCGGTGGCCTTTCTGCTCTACCTGAGCTGGCAGCTGGCCCGCGATTCGGGTGAGCTGGCGGGCAGGGATCAGGACACGCCGCCGGGTTTTGTGGCCGGTGCGCTGATGCAGTGGCTCAACCCCAAGGCCTGGCTGGCGGCGGCGTCGGGGGTGGGTGCCTACACCCATGCGGCGCGGCCCGAGGAGCTGGCAGTGTTTGCCGGGCTCTATGCGCCGATCTGCTGGCTGTCGCTCGGCTGCTGGGTGTATGCGGGCGCGGCCTTCCGGCGCCTGAGCACCACGCCGCGGGTCTTACGCCGGCTCAACCGGGGCCTGGCGGCCCTGCTCGCCGGGAGCTGCGTCTTTCTGCTGTGGCCCTGAGCTCCGGCGGTATTGCCGGGGGGTAAGGGCCAGGAGGCGCTTGAACATGCGCTGAAAATGGGGCTGATCGGCAAAGCCGCTGTCGAGGGCGGCATCCACTATTGCCCGCCCCTGGCGCAGGGCCCGCTGGCCCCGCTGCACCCGGCGGTTGATCACGTAGGCGTGGGGCGTCATCCCGAAGTGCTGCTTGAAGCGCCGGATCAGGTGCCCGGGGCTCACCCCGGCCCGGCGGGACATGGCCTCCAGGGACATGTCTGCGGCGGCGTGATCTCCGCCCAGGTAGTCGGCCAGGGCCTCCAGCTTGGCGGGAATGTCTGGCGCCTCGGCGGTGCCGAGCCGGGGCAGCAGCAGGGCCAGGAAGTCGAGCAGCGCATTCTCTTTGGCGGCGGCGGGCAGGCCCGGGTCGAACAGCCTTGCGGCAAGGCTTAAAAAGGCATTGAAGACCTCGGGCGCGCGCATGACGTCAGGGGCCAGATCCTGCCAGTCGGGCGATGCCGAAAGGCCCAGCCGAAAGCGCTGCGCGGCCAGCCAGCGTGCGTCCAGGTACAGCATGAGATAGGCCCAGGGCCGGCCTTCGATGGGGTTGCAGACGTGCATCCGGTCGGGGTTGATGCAGACCAGCGTGCCCGCCTCGACCTGGTGCACCCGGTCGGTCAGCACAAAGGTGCTCTCACCCCGGGTGATGGCGCCCATGGACCACTCCAGGTGGCTGTGGGGGGCATAGCAGAGGCTGCGCCCGTCTTCCACCTGGCGCAGCTCCACAAAGGGCAGCACCGGGTCTCGCCAGAAAACGGATTGGCTCATTGCTTGAGCCAGGTGAGGCGCTGCACGATCTTGTCCCGCCAGGCGCGGGCCAGCCCGGGGATGTCGGCCAGGCGCGCCAGCTCGGCCAGGGGCGGGCGGTGGGTCTGCCACAGCAGCTGGGCTTCGCGCAGGGTCGGGGCCTGGGGTGCGGCGTGCAGCAGGTCCAGGGTGTCGCCGGGGCTCACATGGCCGGGCTGCACCACACGCCAGTACCAGCCGGTGAGCAAGTGCTCGGCGATGAAACCGGCCATGCCGTCGGCGCCAAAGCGCTCGTCGATCTTCCAGCAGGGGTTGCGGGGCTGGCACACCTGCAGCACGGCGCTGCCCAGTTGCCACAGCTCGCCGATGCGCACGTCGGCTTCGTCCAGGTCGGGGGTGGACAGGTTCTCACCGAGGGCACCGGGCACGAGTTGTGCGGCGGCTTCCGGGAAGCGCTCGGCAAGGCGGGGGTAGTGCCGGGCGGGGTAGAGATGCACGGCCTTGTCGGGCCCGCCATGGACGCGCCGGTCGGCCTGCTGATCGCCGGCAAAGCCCTCGGGGCCCAGGGCGATGGGCGCGTCCACCCGGGTCTTGTACATGCCGGTGGGGCGCCCCGTTTCGGGCAGCGGCCGGATGCCGCCAGTGAAGAGGGTGATGCGGGCCATTGGGTTTCCTGCTGTGTCTTGGGTGGGGGCCTATTCGCCCCTGAATTCCGGTTTGCGCTTTTCCTTGAAAGCCCGGATGCCTTCGGCGTAGTCCTGGCTGTTGTACACCACCCGACGCAGGCCCTGGATGCGTTCGAAGTCTTCGGGCGACATGGTATGGGCACCGGCGAGGATGCGCAGCTGTTCCTTCATCACCGAGATGGAGAGGGGCGCGTTGGCGGCGATGCGGCGGGCGATGGCGTAGGTGGTTTCTTCCAGGTCGGTGGCATCGGTCACGTGGTTGATGATACCCAGGCTGCACAGGCGCTCGGCCGGGATGGGGTCGGCAGTGAAGAGCATCTCCTTGGCCAGGCGCAGGTTGGCGGCATTGAGAAAGGTGAGCAGGCCGCCCACGTTGTAGGGCACGTTGAGGCGGGCCGGAGTGGCGGCGAAGGTGGCGTCGCGGGCGGCCACGATGAGGTCGCAGGCGAAGGCGGCTTCGCAGGCACCGCCCCACACGCTGCCTTCGATCATGGCGATGATGGGAGCGGGAAAAGTCTCGATCTCGCGCACCAGCTTGCGCAGGGGGTCGCGCCAGGCCAGGGGGTCGAGGCCGGCGGCGGGAAGCTCTTCGATGTCGTGGCCCGCCGACCAGACCTTGCAGCCAGCCCGGGCGCGCAGCACCACGCAGCGCACGCCTACGGCGCGGAAGGATTCTAGGGCGGTGGCAAAAGCCTGAACCATCTCCTCGCACAAGGCATTGCGGCGGGCTTCCCGGTTGAGGGTGAGGGTGGCGATGTGGTCGGTAATGTCGATCTGCAGCATGGGGGGGCAAGGTAGAGGTGGTGTGCCATTCTAGGCCGGGTTGGTCGAATGAACTCAACCCGACGAAAGGCGCGGCCGTCAGCCCTTTTTGCCGACCAGCATCACCCCTGCCACCACCAGCGCGCCGCCGAGGATCTGGAACAAGCCGATGGTTTCATCAAGGATGATCCAGCCCAGGAAGAGGGTCACTACCGGGCCAAGGGTGCCGATCAGGGACACGGGGCCGGCCCCCATGCGGCGGATGGCTTCGGACACCATCCACACCGGCAGCACGGTGGAGAACAAGGCCATGGCACCCGCCAGCAGCAGCACCGGGGCGGGCTGGACGAGCAGCCCCAGGGGCCGGGTGAGGGCAAAGTGGGCCAGGCACAGCAGGCAGGCGGCGGTGCTGGCCCAGGCGGTGACCCGGGCCGCGCCCAGCCGGCCGACGGCCTGGCCGTTGCCCATGAGGTAGAGGGCGTAGGACACGGCGCTGCCGAACACCAGGCCACCGCCGATGAGCACGTCGTGCATGTCGCCGGCCACGTGCAGGTCATGGGCCACAGCCAGGGCGATGCCCGCATAGCACAGGACGATGGAGCCCAGGGCCCGGCGCGTGATGCGCTTGCCCAGGAAGATCGCCGACAGCACCACCACCAGGGTCGGGTAGGCAAACAGGATCAGCCGCTCCAGGGCGGCGGAGATGTATTGCAGACCCACGAAGTCCAGGTAGCTGGCCAGGTAATAACCGGTAAGGCCGAGGCCCAGCATCAGGCCGATATCACGCCGCCCCATGGGCTCGGGCTTGCGGGTGCGCTGGTCGTGCCAGCCCAGGGCCAGGAAGAAGGGCAGCGAGAAACCCATGCGCAGGGCCAGCAGGGTCACCGCATCCACGCCATAGGGGTAGGCCAGCTTGATGAGGATGGCCTTGAAGGAGAAGCCCACTGCGCCGAGGACGGCAAAGAGCAGGCCGATGTGGTTGCCGGGGGAGTTCATGGGGCAGGCGCAGACGGCCGGAGTTCACAGACCTCCATTAGGCCAGCCGGGCCCCCCTGAGGGAATGCGTATGTTCCGAGGAGGGGGTTAGGAAATGGTGAAGGGTCGGGGCTGCTTTTGTGGGGTCGAGTGAATTCGACCCCACAGGGGGATGCTCAGTGCGTCAGGAAATCCAGCACCATGCGGTTGAACTTGTCGGCGTGTTCCCACTGGGCCCAGTGGCCGCAGCGGTTGAAGATGTGCAGTTCGGCATTGGGCATGCCCCAGATCAGGCGCAGGCCCACGTCCATGGGCACGAAGCGGTCGTCGCGGCCCCAGATGACCAGGGCCGGGGCGGTGACTTCGCCCAGGCGCGGCCCGAAGTCGGGGAACTGCTTGGGATTGGCGGCGAGGCTCTTGACGAAGTTGTCCAGGTGGTCGCGGCGGGCCAGCATGTTGTCCAGGCGGGCCTGGAAGAGCTCTTCGGTGAGGCTGCTGCTGTCGAACACGAAGACGGCCATCATCTTCTTGAGGTTCTCGATGGTGGGCTCGCGGTAGAGGCCCTGGAGCAGCTTGATGCCTTCGGTGGGCATGGGCACGAACTGGCTGGGGCCGCCGGTACCGCCGCCCATCAGCACCAGCTTGCCGACCCGCGCGGGGTTGGCCAGCGCAAAGGCCACGGCGCTGTGGCCGCCCATGGAGTTGCCGATGATGTGCACCTTGTCGAGGCCCAGGCCGTCGAGCAGGCCCTTCAGGGCGCGGGCGTTCAGATCAGACCGGGAGCCGGTGCATACGATGGGGTCGCTCTTGCTCCAGCCCGGGCAGTCCATCAGGATCACCCGGTAGCCGGCATTCGCCAGGGGTTCGATGTTGCGGTTGAAGTTGGCCCAGCCGCTGGCGCCAGGGCCGGAGCCGTGGAGCATGACCACCGTCTCGGCGCCTTCACCGATGTCGTTGTAGTGCAGTTGCAGGTCCAGGTCGCCTTCGTGGATGCGGATGAAGCGGCTGGTGGCGGCTTCACTCAGGGTGGGGGTGCTCATGGGGTTGTCCTTTCAATCCGGTTGCAATGCAGTGGGTCAGCCTTCGTAAGGGCCGGCGCCAAAGCCGATGGGGGGGGGCGCCGAGGCCACCAGTTTGGAGAAGACGGCAGCGAAGTCCTCGCCGGGCAGGCTGCCCATGCTGTTGCCCATGGCGGCCAGCTCGGCGTCGATCTCGGCCCAGTCATCCGGGGTGAAGTGCTTGCGCAGCAGGGGCAGGATCTCGCGCTCTTCGAGGATCATGTGGTTGCGGTAAAACTCAGCGTAGGTGTCGAAGGCCGCCGACAGGCCGGCCACGTCGGCCGGGTTCTTCTCGAAGGCGTCCAGCGCCTTTTCAAGCAGGGCGATGCGCTCGGCTGTGCCGGCGTGCTGGCGGAAGAGCTTGTCGAGCAGCTCCCGCCCCTCGTCGGTACGGGCGGCGAGGCGGCCGAAGAGCAGGCGGTCTTCCTTGGGGTGATGCTGCTGCTCGGGGTAGGCCTCCAGGTAATCCACCATGCCGCGCAGCAGCTTGATGTCGGGCTGGAGACGGCCAGCGGCTATCTCCTTGAGCATGAAGCGGACAGCGTGGAGGATGGCCGCCAGGGATTGATGTTCGTCCGCCAGGACTTGCAGTGCGCGCATGGGCGTGTCTCCGGTAAGGTCAGGTGGCCAGCATTTCCTGGTGTTTGCTGGCCAGGCCCAGATAGCTCTCGATGACGCGGGGGTCGTTGCGCAGGCTGGTGGCCTCGCCGTGCATCTTGATACCGCCGTTTTCCAGCACGTAGGCATAGTCGGCCACCTGCAGGGCGGCGCGGGCGTTCTGCTCCACCAGCAGAATCGACACGCCGCGGCGGCGCAGTTCGGCGATGATGCGGAAAATCTCGCGCACGATCAGCGGGGCCAGGCCGAGGCTGGGTTCGTCCAGCATCAACAGCTTGGGCTTGGCCATCAGGGCGCGGCCCACCGCCAGCATCTGCCGCTCGCCCCCCGACAGGGTGCCGGCCGCCTGGGCGCGGCGCTCCTTGAGCCGCGGAAAGAGAACAAACACCTCTTCCATGGTCTGCAGGTGGTCCTTGTGACCGGCCCGGTTGCGCTGAAAGGCGCCCAGCAGCAGGTTGTCCTCGATGCTCATGGAGCCGAACAGCTCGCGCTTCTCGGGCACCAGGTTCATGCCGCGCACCACCATGCGCTCCACTTCCGGGATCTGCTCGATGCTGCCGTCGAAGGCCACCTGCCCCGCCGACGGGAGCAGGCCCATGATGGCCGACAGGGTGGTGGTCTTGCCGGCGCCGTTGGGGCCGATCACGGTGACGATCTGCCCTTCGCCCACGGCGAGGCTGATCTTGCTCACCGCCTCCACCTTGCCATAGGCCACGGAGAGGACTTTCACTTCAAGTACGTTCTTGTGTGTGCTCATCTCAGACACCTCCCAGGTAGGCTTCGAGCACGGCCGGGTCCTGCTGGACTTCTTCCGGCAGGCCTTCGGCGATCTTCTCGCCAAACTCCATCACCACCACCCGATCCACCAGGCTCATCACGAAGTCCATGTCGTGCTCGACGATGAGCACCGCCATGCCTTCGGACTTGAGGCGCCGCAGCAGCTCGGAGAGGGCCTGCTTTTCCTTGAGGCGCAGGCCGGCGGCGGGCTCGTCGAGGAGCAGCAGGCAGGGGTCGGAGCACAGGGCACGGGCGATCTCGAGGATGCGCTGCTGGCCCAGGGCCAGGCTCCCGGCCTCGGTGTGCATGAACTCGCCCAGGCCCACCCGCTCCACCTGAATGGCGGCTTCACGCAGCAGGCGGGCCTCGTCGGCCCGGTCGAGGCGCCAGGCGGCGGGCAGCACGCCCCGGCTGCCGCGCATGTGGGCGCCGATGGCCACGTTTTCGAGCACGCTCATCTTCGGCAGCAGGCGCACATGCTGGAAGGTACGGCTCATGCCCAGGGCGGCGATCTCCCGGGAGCTGTGGCCGGCCACCGACTTGCCGCGGAACAGCACCTCGCCGGAGGTGGGCGTATCCACACCGGAGAGCTGGTTGAACATGGTGCTTTTGCCGGCGCCATTGGGGCCGATCAGGGCCAGGATTTCGCCAGCCTTGACCGACAGGCTCATGGCGTTGTTGGCCACCAGACCGCCAAACCGGCGGGTCACCTCGCGGGCTTCCAGGATGGTCTCGCCGTGGGGCGGCTGGGCCTTCTTCGGCAGAGGCTCGGCCTTCGGGTCGATCTGCTTGGGCTCGGCGCGCACCGGCACCAGCCGGGCCAGCAGCGGCCACAGGCCGTCCCGGGCCCGGTGCAGCACGATGATCATCATCAAACCGAAGACGATCACCTCGTAGTGCCCGGCAGAACCGAAAAGCTTGGGCAGGATGTCCTGCAGCCACTGCTTGAGCACGGTGATGACCCCGGCACCCACCAGCGCGCCCCACACCTGCCCTGCCCCGCCCACCACCGCCATGAAGAGGTATTCGATGCCGATGTGCAGGCCGAAGGGGGTAGGGTTAACGAAACGCTGGAGATGGGCATACAGCCAGCCCGCCGCACAGGCCTGCAGGGCCGCCAGCACGAAGATCACCATGCGCGCCCGGGACGTATCCACCCCCATCGACTCGGCCATCACGATACCGCCCTTGAGGGCACGGATCGCCCTGCCTTCGCGGGAGTCCAGAAGGTTGCGGGTGGTGAACAGGGCCACCAGCACGAACAGCCAGACCAGGTAGTAGTAGTCGCGGTTGCTCACCAGCTCATGACCGAACAGGCTGATCGGCGGCAGGTTGGACAGGCCGGCATGGCCGCCCAGAAACTCCATGTTGCCGAACAGGAAGTACAGGCTGATGCCCCAGGCCATGGTGCCCAGGGGCAGGTAGTGGCCCGACAGTTTGAGAGTCACCGAGCCGAGCACGATGGCCACCGTGGCGGTGAGCAGCAGGCCCAGCACCAGCGCCGCCCACGGCGATGCACCGGTAAAGCCCAGCCACGCTGGCAGTTCGGGCGTGGTGGTGAGCCAGGCGGTGGTGTAGGCGCCTAGGCCCACAAAGGCCGCCTGCCCGAAGCTGGTCAGCCCGCCCACGCCGGTAAGCAGCACCAGGCCCAGCGCCACCAGCGCCGACAGACCCACATAGTTGAGCAGGGTGACGTAGAACTCGGGCAGCACCAGCGGTGCCAGCCCCACCATCACCAGGAAAACCGCCAGCACGTGGCGGGAACGGAGCAGCCCCATGCCCGGCGCCACAGCAATCGAAGGCGTGTTCATTCTTCTTCCTCCACATGGTGGGAAGTGAGCGAGCGCCACATCAGGACCGGGATGATCAGGGTGAACACGATCACGTCCTTGAAGGCACTCGCCCAGAAGGACGAAAAGGACTCCAGCAACCCCACCAGCACCGCACCACCCGCCGCCAGCGGATAGCTGGCGAGGCCGCCGATAATGGCCGCGACAAAACCCTTGAGGCCAATCAGGAAGCCGCTGTCGTAATAGACGGTGGTCAACGGTGCCACCAGCAGGCCCGACAGGGTGCCGATGAGCGCTGCAAAGAAGAAGGTCTGACGCCCCGCCAGTGCTGGCGAGATACCCATCAGGCGCGCCCCGTTGCGGTTGATAGCGGTGGCGCGCAGGGCCTTGCCGCCCAGGGTCCGGTCAAAGTACAGGTAGAGGGCGACGATCAGCAGCACCGAGGCGGCCAGCACCACCAGCGTGTGTCCACCCACCATCAGGCTGCCCAGCTCGATCTGGGCGTCACTGAAGGCTTGGGTACGCGAACCTTCCGGCCCGAAGATCAGCAGGCCCACGCCCACCATCAGCAGGTGCAGGGCTACAGCCACGATCAACAGCACCAGCACCGGCGCCTCGGCCACGGGTTGAAAAGCCACCCGATAGATCATCGGCCCCAGGGGCACCACGATCAGTAGCGCCACCAGCCCCTTTGCCAGTTGGGGCAGCACCTGCAGGGGCATCACCCACAGCAGGCCGGCCAGCACCAGCGGATAGGCCAGGTTCCACAAGGCCGAACGACCCAGCTGACGGCGAGGCCCGCCGACCAGGTCGGTCGCAAAGGTGAGGGCCCCGGCCGCCAGCAACAGCCACACGGTGCCGGGGTAGTGGCCGGCCTCCAGCGCTGCCATGGTGAGGGCGCCCCAGGCGAGGAATTCGCCTTGGGGAATGAAGATGATGCGGGTGACGGCAAAAACCAGAACGAGGGCGAGGGCCAAAAGGGCATAGATCGCCCCATTGGTCACCCCATCCTGCCCCAGCAAGGCAAAGATTTCGGCATCCATGAACGGACTCCTGAAGAGGGCAGGGCCAGCCCGCCCGTGAGGGTCGGACGATCAGACAGCCAGGCCGCGTTCCCGCGCCATGGTGATGGCCGTATCCTCGATCATGTCCTCCTGCCCGCCCACCATGCCGCGGCGGCCCAGTTCCACCAGGATGTCCCGGGCCGGCACGCCGTACTTGGCGCTGGCGCGCTTGG
>NZ_JAQVCN010000124.1 GCF_028689785.1 Zoogloea sp.
GGAACACCATGGTCATTGCCGGCATGCCGTTGGGCAGCGGGCCATGGGACAAGGTGAGCTTGCTGGCAGACTTGTCCACCTTCTTGACGAGGCCATCGGTCATCTGGGCGGAAACGCCGCTTTTTTCACCGTGCATGGCGGTGTGATCCGCATGCTCGTCGGCAGCGATGGCAGGAATGGAAAATACAGTGCCCAGCACAGTGGCAAGGACGATGAACGGAGTTTTCATGGAAATTTCCTTCATGAGAGATAACGGATATCAGTGACGGGCAAACACGCTGGTCGAGCCATCGGCTTTGACGAGCAGCGTTTCGTAGGGCATCGGCCTGGCGCTCTCCATGCCGGGGGAGCCCGGAGGCATGGAGGGAACGGCCAAGCCAACGGCCTTGGGCTTTTCCTTGAGCAGGCGCTGGACATCCGCCGCCGGGACATGCCCCTCGATGAGGTAGTTGCCGACCTTGGCTGTGTGACACGAGCCGTAGGCGTCGGGCATGCCGAGCTTCTTGCGCTGTCCAGGAACGTCTTCCACGTCATGTGTCTTCACGTCGAAGCCCTGGGCGCGCATGTGCTCCACCCACTTCCCGCAGCAACCGCAATACGGGCTCTTGTACACATCGACCGGGGCTCCGGCCAGGGCGGCGCCTGCCATCAGGCCCAGCACGGACGACAAGATCAGCGTCTGCAGTTTCATGGCGATTCCTTTGGTGAATGGGATGGCTCATTTTGGCAAGCGCACTCCGACGGGAAGCTGTCCTGAAAATTACATTTCTGTAATCTTCAGGCCGAGCCCCTCTACAGCTGTCAGTGCGTGTGCTTGAAGCCTGGCGGATGCGTGTGCCCCTTCTTTTCCACCACGCCGGGAGGGATGGGTTCATCCTTGGCATGGTCGCTATGGTCGCAATGAACGTCATGGGCATCGAGCCCACCATGACTATGTCCCTCGCTGGATGCCACAAGCGCCTTGTAGTCGGTCGCAGTCAGCCCTGGCAGCTTCTGGAGAAAGGCGACCAGATCCCAGATCGCTTCATCTTCCATCCCGCCCTTGGACCAGGCCGGCATACCGGAGGCCTTGATCCCGTGCTTGATGATCCAGAACTGACGGGCCTGAGTGAACGGGGGATTAAGCGCAGTTTCGGGCTTGGTGGTCAGCTCTCGGGGTGTCGGATAGAGCCCCTTACGGATCTCCGAGTCCTCTGCTTCCGGGGACAAGTGGCATCCCACACACATCGCGTCGTAGTTACCCGAACCCCGGCGGACTCGCTCTGGGTTCGTCAGATCAGCAGGTGGCTTGATCTCACTTGCCCGTACTGCGATGGAGCGCTCACGGGCAAACTCGAGCAAACGATAGGTCAGCGGGTGATGAGGCTCGTCGGCGGCGACGTTGATGGCGCCAGAGTAGAGAAGGACGGCCCCTGAAGCCGCACCCACGGCAGCCAGAACCGCCAGGGTGATCAGAGTCTTGTTCATGATGGGGTTCCTCAGTGCTTGTTATCGTGAGTGGAACTCAGTGACCGGAATGCGGGCCGGGCTTTCGAACCTGCACTTCGGTTGCTGCGGGCTTGCCCTTTGCCGGCATGGATTGCCCCCCCTGGGTTTTTGCGCGCGGCGGCTCAGCGGCGGGCCCGGTCCATTCATAGGCACGGGTGCCGGGAGGCTGTTTGTACCAGCCGGGGTCGGTGTAATCACCAGCCTTCTGCTCGGCACGCACCTTCAGTACGGTGAACATGCCGCCCATCTCCACCGCGCCATAGGGGCCTTGGCCCGTCATCATCGGAAGGGTGTTGTCCGGAAGCGGCATCTCCATTTCCCCCATGTCGGCCATGCCGCGCTCTCCCATCACCATGTAGTCGGGAATGAGATCGGTGATCTGCTTGGCGGCCTCCCGGTGATCGACCCCGATCATGGTCGGCACGTCATGGCCCATCGCATTCATCGTGTGGTGGCTCTTGTGGCAATGGAAAGCCCAGTCACCCGCTTCATTGGCGATGAACTCGACTTGGCGCATCTGCCCGACGGCAATGTCGGTTGTCACTTCAGGCCAGCGGGACCCCTTGGGCGTTGGGCCGCCATCGGTACCGGTGACTGTGAATTCGTGGCCGTGCAAGTGAATCGGGTGATTCGTCATTGTCAGGTTGCCGACGCGGATACGGACCCGGTCGTTTTGGCGCACATTGAGGGAGTCGATGCCCGGAAAAGCCCGGCTGTTGAAGGTCCATAGGTTGAAATCGAGCATCGTGTTCACCTTCGGGGTGTAGCTGCCGGGGTCGATGTCGTAGGCGTTCAGGAGAAAGCAGAAATCCCGGTCCACTTCGTCGATGAGGGGGTGCCGCTCCTTCGGATGAGTGACCCAGAAGCCCATCATGCCCATCGCCATCTGGGTCATCTCGTCGGCGTGGGGGTGATACATGAAGGTGCCGGGCCGGCGTGCCACGAACTCGTAGACGAAGGTCTTGCCGGGGGGAATCTGAGGTTGGTTGAGTCCGCCGACACCATCCATTCCGCTGGGCAGACGCTGCCCGTGCCAATGAATGGTGGTGTGCTCGGGCAGGCGGTTGGTGACAAAGATACGGACCCGATCGCCTTCGACCACTTCAATCGTCGGACCCGGGCTTTGTCCGTTGTAACCCCATAGGTGGGCATTCATGCCGGGCGCGATCTCGCGCACCACGGGTTCGGCCACAAGGTGAAACTCCTTGACGCCCTTGTTCATGCGCCACGGCAACGTCCAGCCGTTGAGGGTGACCACCGGGTTATAGGGCCGACCGGCGCCGGTGACGCCTTGCGGGAGATGCGGAGGCGCTGTGTTCGGATCCTCCTTCATAATGAGTTCAGGAAGTGCGGCCATGGCGACGGAACTGACCGAGGCCGTGGCCACAGCGCCACCTGTCAGGCCCAGGCTTTGGATGAATGCGCGACGGGATGTCATCGGGAGTCCTTTCGGGTCAGTGATCCGGACGGCCGGTGCTGGCCGGGGAAGTGCGCGCAGCGGCGGCGAGGGAAGGTTTGCCGATCAGGGCCATCTGTAGATCGCTCTGGGCAATCCAATAGTCACGGAGGGACTCGATGTAGCTGTTCACGCTGGTGATCTGGGAACGAGCATCGGCGAGCAGATCGAAGACCCCTATCAGCATGCCGTTGTAGCGCAGCAGGTTCTCTTCGGCGATCCGCTTGTTGAGCGGCACGATTTCGTCCCGGTAGTGCTTTGCAATGTCGAAGCTGTTGCGATACGCCGAGTAGGCTTCGCGGACTTCCGAACGGGCGTTGATGGCGGCTTCGGCCGCACGTTCAAC
>NZ_JAQVCN010000085.1 GCF_028689785.1 Zoogloea sp.
ACATCATTTCGATCCCAACGAGCCCCACAGCCGTTGGCCGCTACCGAGCGTTTCTCGTCGTCTGAGAGGGCTTCAAAAACACGAACCCCCGGAAAAACCAGGGGTTCGTCAGCAGTCTGAAACGGGCCACCTCAGGGTGGCCCGTTTGCATTGATCGGGAAGTGATCAGAACGGCAGCTGGACACCCGGCCACACGCCTTCGATGGCACGGCGGAAGTCGGCCTGAATGCGGGCGATGGCGGCTTCGCTGTCGGCCTCGAAGCGCAGCACGACCACCGGGGTGGTGTTGGACGGGCGGGCCAGGCCAAAGCCATCGGCGTATTCGACGCGCACGCCGTCGATGGTCAGCAGGCTCTCGGCACCTTCGAAGCTGGCCTCGGCCTTGAGCTTGTCCACCAGCGCGAAGGGTTCGCCTTCGTTCATTTTGATGTTGAGCTCGGGCGTGCAGATGGCGTTGGGAAGGTTCTTGAGCACCGGGTTGGCATCGGGCTGGCGAGAGACGATTTCCAGCAGGCGGGTGCCGGTGTAGAGACCGTCGTCAAAACCGTACCAGCGCTCCTTGAAGAACACATGGCCGCTCATCTCGCCGGCCAGGGGGGCGCCGGTCTCCTTGAGCTTGGCCTTGACCAGGGCGTGGCCGGTATTCCACATGGTGGGCTTGCCGCCCCGGGCCTTGATCCAGCCGGCCAGGTTGCGGGTGCACTTCACGTCGTAGATGATCTCGCCGCCCGGAACGCGGGTGAGTACGTCTTCGGCAAACAGCATCAGCTGACGGTCGGGGTAGATGATCTCGCCATCCTTGGTCACCACGCCCAGGCGATCGCCGTCGCCGTCGAAGGCCAGGCCGATCTCGGCATTGGTTTCCTTGAGGGCGCGGATCACGTCGGCGAGGTTTTCGGGCTTGGACGGATCCGGGTGGTGATTGGGGAAGTTGCCATCCACTTCACAGAACAGCTCGACCAGCTCGCAGCCGAGGCGCTTGAAGAGAGCCGGGGCAACAGCACCTGCCACACCATTGCCGCAGTCGATGACGACTTTCATCGGGCGGGCGAGCTTTACGTCACCGACGATCTTGTTCACGTAGGCGGGCACCACGTCGGCCTGGGTGAGCTTGCCCGGCACTGCAGCATGAACCAGATGGCCGTCGATGATGCGTTGCCGCAGGGACTGGATCAGCTCACCAAAAAGAGTCTGGCCGCCAAGGACCATTTTCAGGCCATTGTAATCGGGGGGGTTGTGGCTGCCGGTGACGGAGACGCAGGAGTTTGTGCCCAACTCGTATGCCGCGAAGTAGGTTAGGGGCGTCGGTACGCAGCCCACGTCCACCACGTCTACGCCAGCGGCGCGGATGCCGTCGGACAAGGCGCCCGCCAGCTCTGGCCCGGACAGGCGGCCGTCACGGCCTACGGCGATGGCCTTCTGACCCCGTGCAACGGCTTCCGAGCCGAGGGCATGGCCGATGGCACGGACGGCTTCAGCGGTCAGTGTCTTGTCGACGATGCCACGAATATCGTAGGCCTTGAAGATCTCGGGGGCAGGGACAAACATGCTGGAAGCTCCGCTTGTGGAAAATGAGAACTGGATTATACGCGGTGCACCATGACCCCCCCATCTCCAGGTGGAGGGGGGTTTAGGAACTGTGGTTGAGCGTGAAAAAGTGCACCAGACGTCTGGGAAGCCAGTCCAGATGGCCGGGCCAGCCGCCGGAGACGAAGCCCACATGGCCGCCGTCGGTGGGCTGCTCAAGGGTGACGCAAGGGGAGACGTCCTTCCGGGTGGGCAGGAAGCTGGGGGGCAGGAAGGGGTCGTTGAGCGGATTGATCACCAGGGTGGGGACGCAGATGGCCCCCAAGTGAGGTTTGCTTGATGCCCTGAGCCAGTAGTCATCCGTGTTGCGGAAGCCGTGCAGGGGGGCGGTGACCAGGTTGTCGAATTCGTAGAGGTTGGTGGCGCGCAGCATGGCCTGGAGGTCGAACAGCTCGGGGTGCTGGCGCAGCTTGGCGGTGGCGTTGTGCTTGAGGGTGGCCAGAAAGTGCCGGGTGTAGAGACGGTTGAAGCCTTTGCCCAGGTTGTGCCCCGCCGCGGTCAGATCAAGGGGCGGGCAGATGGCCGCAGCGGCGTGGAGCATCCGGCAGGCATCCCGCCCCCGGGTGCCCAGCCACAGGAGCAGGGCGTTGCCGCCCAGGGAAACGCCGGCGGCGTAACGTGGAAGCTGTGGGTGCAGGGTGGCCAGCCTTTCCAGGATCCACCCGATCTCGTCTGCGTCGCCGGAGTGGTAGGCCCGGGGCAGCCGGTTGGGTTCGCCGGAGCAGCCGCGAAAATGGGGAACAACGCCGTTCCAGCCAATCTGCGCGAGTATGCGCATCAGGCTGCGGGCGTAGGGGGACTGGCTGGAGCCTTCGAGGCCGTGGAAAAGCACCACGAGGGGGGCACCCGGCTTATGGGGTAGCCAGTCCAGATCAATGAAATCCCCGTCGGGGGTGTTCCAGCGCTCGCGCCGGAGAGGGGGCGAGGTGCCTCTGCGCAGAAGTGGCCAGATGGTCTGGACGTGACCGCCGGGTAGCCAGCGAGGAGCTGTGTAGGGGGTGATTGACGGCGTCAATGGATGACGTGGGGGCTGTCGTTGCTGTGCAGGTTGTCCATGTCGGGCGCGGGTGAGGCGTGATGCATCACCATTTTCCATCCCAGGGCACCCCGGGCGAAGACGTTGGTTGCAATGATCGGCGGGTGGAGGCGATCGTCTCCTTCCACGTGGACGTGCTGATGGACGGTGTGGACGGCGGTCATCAGGTTGGACCAGTGCACCGGATGGGTGGTGCTGACGGTGATGCGGGCACCGCTGGCGAACAACTGGCGCCAGGATTCGCGGATGGCGACCAGACCAATCAGGCGGATGCTGCCCGGGTGCACACAGACCACTTCGTCATCCTCCGACCAGACTGCCATCATGCGGTCGATGTCGGCGTGGGCCAGCGCGGCGTAAAAGGCGGCTTCGGCTTCGTCAGGTGTAGTGAAGATCGGAGTGCTCATGCGGCGGAGTTTCCGGGAAGGGGGCTGGACGTGACACGGGGGCGTTGCCGCCCCCGTGTTGGCCGGAGCCCGTGTTTAAGCTCAATGATGGCCCTTCGGCAATTCGCCGGAAAAGACATAGTGGGCGCCGCAATAAGGGCAGGTGACCTTGCCTTCGGAGGTTACGTCCAGGAACACGCGAGGGTGCCGAGCCCAAAGGGGCGCATCAGGCATCGGGCAGTGGAGCGGGAGCGACTTGGCAGTGACTTCGATCGGCTTGGTCTTGTCCTGATTCTCGGGCATGGATCTCTCCTGGGATCTTAGATGAATGACAGCCAGTGTTCGTATTCGGGTGCCTTGCCGTTCACGATCTCGAAGAAGCGAGACTGAAGCTTCTCGGTGATCGGGCCACGGGAGCCTTCGCCGATGACACGGCCGTCGAGTTCGCGGATCGGGGTGACTTCGGCTGCTGTGCCGGTGAAAAAGGCTTCGTCGGCGATGTAGATATCGTCGCGGGTGATGCGCTTGGAGATCACTTCCAGACCGAACTCCTTGGCCACCTGAATCATCGAGTTGCGGGTGATGCCGGTGAGGGCGGAGGCAATCTCGGGTTCGTAGATGGCGCCGTCCTTGATCACGAAGAGGTTCTCGCCAGCGCCTTCTGCGACAAAGCCGTTGGTGTCAAGCAGCAGGGCTTCGTCGTAGCCGGCTTCGGTGGCTTCCAGGTTGGCCAGGATGGAGTTGGCGTAGGTGGAAGCCAGTTTGGCGCGGGGCATGGTGACGTTTACGTGGTGACGGGCGAAGGATGAGGTTTTCACCCGGATGCCGCGCTGCAGACCGTCTTCACCCAGGTAGGCGCCCCAGGGCCAGGCTGCGATGGCCACGTGCACGGTTGCGCCCTTGGTGGAGATGCCCATCTTTTCAGAGCCGTAGAAGGCGATCGGGCGGAGATAGCAGCTTTCGAGCTTGTTGACGCGCACGACTTCCAGCTGTGCTTCCATGAGAACTTCCTTGGTGTAAGGAATGTTCATCATGTAGATCTTGCCGGAGTTGAGCAGACGCTGGGTGTGCTCGGCGAGGCGGAAGATCGCCGTGCCCTTGACGGTGTTGTACGCGCGGACACCCTCGAACACGGACAGGCCGTAGTGGAGGGAGTGGGTGAGCACGTGGGTGGTTGCTTCACGCCACGGCACGAGTTTGCCGTCGTACCAGATGAAACCGTCGCGGTCTGCCATTGACATTATGGGGATCTCCAGCTGAAACAGTGAATTCAAACCCCCGATTCTAGCTCATTCCGAGCAGCTGCGGACCTTCGCCCGGAAGGGGGTAAAATGTACCCTTTATGTGCAGGAACGCCATGAGGATCTGGAAGCCGAATGTCACGGTGGCCGCTGTGGTTGAGCGCGACGGGCGCTTTCTGCTAGTGGAAGAAGAGACCGAGGACGGGCTGCGCTTCAATCAGCCTGCCGGTCATCTGGAGCAGGGCGAGTCGTTGATTGAGGCCGCCTCGCGCGAGGCGTTGGAAGAGACCGCCCATGTATTCCGCCCTTCCTTTCTGGTTGGGGTCTATCAGTGGCCACGCCCGGGCGGCGATGTGACCTACCTGCGCTTTGCCTTTGGCGGTGAGCTGTGTGGCTTCGAGCCGGAGCGTTCGCTGGATGCGGGGATCGTGCGCGCGGTGTGGATGACTCTCGATGAGCTGAAGGCGACGCGGGAGCACCACCGCAGCCCGTTGATCCTGCAGTGCTGTGAAGACTACATCGCAGGGCGGAGATATCCGCTGGAGCTGATCCGCCACTACGATGCGACATGAGGTGCCTCCTTGCCGCGATGCTGCTCTGGGCGGGGTTCGCCCTGGCGGACGAGCAGGCAATGGTCTGTTTCAATTACGGCTGCCAGGCCAGGCAGGAAGTAAGGTTTTCGGAAGCTCGGCTCACCGAACTGGGTGAGCGACTGGGGTTGGCGGATACGCCGGTGGCTGAACGGGCGATCCTGTCACTTGTTGTTGGCCAGTTGTACCTGTGGGCTGGTGAGCAGTCGCCGATTCACGCCGATCGCGCCGGGAACTTCCTTGATGACGGCGTCCATGGAATGATGGATTGCATTGATCACGCTGAGACGACTTCTGGCTTCCTGAAAATGATGGAAGCTCGCAGGCTGTTGCGTTTTCATGGGGTGGAGCCGATCCAGCGCAGGGTGCGCTGGCTGGTGGCTCAGCATTTCTCGGCGGTCATTCGCGAGAAGAGTGATGAGGTGCCTGAAGGTGGGGCGTCCTTCGTGGTGGATTCGTGGTTCGGGGAGCATGGCGATCCTGCTTTGGTGTTACCCCTGGAAGACTGGCTGGATGGAGAGGGACCGAATGTCTCGTAAGGAAAAAGTTGTTGTCGGCATGTCCGGCGGAGTGGATTCGTCTGTGGCGGCGTTGTTGCTCAAGCAGCAGGGTTATGACGTGGTTGGCCTGTTCATGAAGAACTGGGAGGATGATGACGATAGCGAATACTGTTCGACCCGGGAGGATCTGGTAGACGTCGTGTCGGTGGCCGACGTGTTGGGTATCGAATTGGAAGTCGTGAACTTCTCGAAGGAATACAAGGATCGGGTGTTCGCCGATTTTCTGCGGGAGTATGAAGCCGGGCGCACGCCGAATCCGGACATCCTGTGCAATTCCGAGATCAAGTTCAAGGCCTTCCTGGATCACGCCATGGCGCTGGGGGCCGACCGCATCGCGACGGGGCACTATGCGCAGGTGCGTGAATGGACCAACGACGGGCGGACGGAATACCAGCTGTTGAAGGCCGAAGACGGCACCAAGGATCAAAGTTACTTCCTGTACCGCCTCAATCAGGCTCAGCTGTCCAGGACGTTGTTTCCCATCGGCCACCTATACAAGCGCGATGTGCGCAAGATGGCCGAGGCTGCCGGTCTGCATGTGTACGCCAAGAAGGATTCCACTGGCATTTGTTTCATCGGCGAACGCCCCTTCCGGGAGTTCCTTTCCCGCTATCTGCCTGCCAAACCAGGTGAGATCCGCACGCTGGAAGGCAACAGAGTCATCGGCCAGCATCAAGGTTTGATGCATCACACCATCGGTCAGCGCAAGGGGCTGCAGATCGGCGGTATCAAGGGTAACCAGGATGACGCCGGGGATCACGATGCCTGGTATGCCGCGGTCAAGGATGTGGCCAGCAATGTGCTGTACGTCGTACAGGGGCATGACCATCCCGCCTTGCTCAAGGAGCGGATGATTGCCTCCGACCTGTCCTGGGTGTCGGGGCGGGACCCGCGGACCCACTGGGTGTACACTGCCAAGCCGCGCTACCGCACGCCGGATGCGCCTTGCGAGATTGATGTGTTGGCCGACGGGCGGGCTGAGATTGCCTTTGCTCAGCCCCAGTGGGCGGTGACGCCGGGGCAGAGCGTTGTGATCTACGAAAGCCGGGTGTGCCTCGGTGGCGGGATCATCATGGGGTGATCCGAGGCCTGATGAATGCAAACCGGGCGCCTGTCAGGCGCCCGGTTTGTTTGCAGACTGGCTTCAGGGGTTCTGGGCCAGTCGGTAGTTGGGATACGACCAGTTGTGCTCCCAGGCGGCCCGAACCATGTTCGGATACTCGGCCTTGCCCAGGCTTCCGTTGTAACGACCGAGGGCGCGGAAGAGATCGCCTTTTTCGATGTCCAGGTAGTGGCGCAGGATCGTGCAGCCGAAACGCAGGTTGGTACGCATGTGGAAGAGGTTGGTGTCTTCGGTGCCAATGAGCCGGGCCCAGAAGGGCATCACCTGCATGTAACCGCGGGCGCCGACCGAGGACACGGCGTATTTCTTGAAGCCGCTTTCCACCTGGATCAAGCCGAGTACGAGCTGAGGGTCGAGACCCGCCCGACTGGCTTCATAGTGCACTGCCCGTAGCAGCTCGGAGCGATAGCTCTCGTCCGGTATGCGTTTGGCCAGGCGCTGGGACATCTCGGACAGCCAGCGGGCTCGCTCTGCCGAGCGCTGAAAGCTGGCATCCAGCGGTGCCTGATCTGCCACGGCAGCGTGCAGGGCGGCCTGCACGCTGGCGGCGAGGGGCTGGTATTGCTGATTGCCGGCCTGTACCCCAGTGGCGGCTCCCACCAACAGCAGGGCGAGAAGGCTTGAGGCGAGGGGGCGGCGGAGGGCTGTCATGGTCAGCCCTTCAGCTTGCCGATAACGAGCTGGGCTACTTCGCCGACGGCCAGCTTGGTGGCTTCTGCGTCACGACGCCCCTGGTACTCGACCACGCCTTCCTTCAAGCCGCGATCGCCGATGACCACCCGGTGGGGAGTGCCGATCAGCTCGTTGTCAGCCAGAAGGGAGCCCGGGCGCTCGTCCCGGTCGTCCAGGAAAGCGTCGATGCCGGCAGCAACAAGTTCGGCGTAGAGGGCGTTGGCCGCGTCGCGCACTGCATCCGACTTGGCATAGCCCATGGGTACGATGGCAACCTGGAAGGGTGCGATGGCGTCCGGCCAGATGATGCCGCGGGCGTCGTTGTTCTGTTCGATGGCCGCGCCCAGGATGCGGGAGACACCGATTCCGTAACAGCCCATCTCCATGATCTGCTCCTTGCCCTGTTCGTTGAGGAACTTGCAGTTCAGGGCCTCGGCGTACTTGGTGCGGAGCTGGAAGATGTGGCCGACTTCGATGCCGCGACAGATCTCAAGGGGGCCCTGGCCGTCGGGGGAGGGGTCGCCCGCCATCACGTTGCGCAGGTCGGCCACTTCGGCCTCGGGGAAGTCACGGCCGATGTTTACGCCGGTGTAGTGATGGTCGTCTTGGTTGGCGCCGGTAATGAAGTCGGCCATGGCGGCCACGCTGCGGTCCATCACCACGCGGCCCTCGAAGCCCACCGGGCCCAGGGAGCCGGCGTTGGCACCAAATGCGGCAAGAATGGCTGCGGGAGAGGCGAAAGTCAGCGGATTTTTGACGCCGCTGATCTTCTGGGCCTTCACTTCGTTCAGTTCGTGGTCGCCGCGCAGGAGCAGCAGCACGGGTTTGTTGCCAATGCTGTCGTCGCCGTCCACCACGATGGCCTTGACGGTAAGGGTGGCCGGCACCTTCAGGAAGGCAGCCAGTTCATCAATGGTCTTGACGCCCGGGGTGTGCACCTTGGTCAGGGCTGAAGCGGCGACCGGTCGCGGGGTGGCGGGGGCCAGGGCTTCGGCCAGCTCGACGTTGGCAGCGTAGTCGGACGCGGGGCAGTAGGCAATGTCGTCCTCGCCGGTTTCCGCGATGACGTGGAACTCATGGGAGCCCGTGCCACCGATGGAGCCAGTGTCGGCGGCCACCGCGCGGAACTTCAAACCGAGGCGGTTGAAGATGCGGTGGTAGGTGTCGTACATGTTGCGGTATTCCCGCTGCAGGTCCTCGAAGGAGCTGTGGAAGGAGTAACCGTCTTTCATCAGGAACTCGCGTCCGCGCATCACGCCAAAGCGCGGCCGGATCTCGTCGCGGAACTTCATCTGCACCTGGTAAAAGTGCTTGGGCAGTTGCCGGTAGCTCCTCAGGTCACGGCGCACGACGTCGGTGATGACTTCCTCGTGGGTCGGGCCGATGACGAAATCGCGGTCGTGGCGGTCCTTGAAGCGAAGCAGCTCAGGGCCGTAGAAGTCCCAGCGCCCGGATTCCTGCCAGAGTTCGGCTGGCTGGACGGCAGGCATCAGCAACTCGATGGCGCCGGCACGGTTCATCTCTTCCTTTACAATCGCTTCCACCTTGCGCAGGGCACGAAGGCCGAGGGGCATCCAGGTGTAAATGCCGCCGGCGAGCCGTTTGATCAGGCCGGCTCGCATCATGAGCTTGTGGCTGATGACTTCGGCGTCGGACGGGGCTTCCTTGAGGGTGGAGAGGAAGAACTGTGAGGCACGCATGGACCGGATCCGTTGAGAAGTACAGCCTGCGATTTTACCGTGCACGGGGCCGACTGGCGGTGCTTGTCGTGCTGCGCACCGAATCAGGGCGTTGTTCTTTCGCGACAGGGGGAAATGTGGAAGAATTCCGGCCAGTTCATGAATTAAAGGTTGCACCATGCTCGACCGTGAAGGCTATCGGCCTAACGTCGGCATCATTCTGGTGAATGCGCGCAACGAAGTTTTCTGGGGCAAACGGATACGAGAACATTCCTGGCAGTTTCCGCAAGGCGGAATCAAGCACGGCGAATCGCCGGAACAGGCCATGTACCGTGAGCTCTTCGAAGAAGTCGGCTTGAAGCCTGAGCACGTCCGCATCATCGGCCGCACACGCGGCTGGTTGCGCTACGACGTTCCCAAGCACTGGATCAAGCGAGAGTGGCGAAACACCTATCGAGGACAGAAACAGATCTGGTTTCTGCTCCGGTTGGTGGGGCGCGATTCCGACGTCTGTTTGCGCGCGAGTAATCACCCCGAATTTGATGCCTGGCGCTGGAGTTATTATTGGGTCCCGCTGGAAGCCGTGATCGAGTTCAAGCGGGGCGTGTATCAGTCCGCCTTGCTGGAACTTGCCCGGTTATTGTTCCGGGATCGGTTTTTTGAAATCCCGGACAGCTACCGGGTTTTCGATTCACAACCAGACAGCGCTGAACCGCCGGCCTCGGTGTAGTCGTGTAGAGGCTCGGTGCGTGCTTGCTGGTCTGACAACGCGGGTTATCGGTCTTTCGCCGTTGTTTGGCGAGGTGATGGCCGGGGTCGCCTCAGCGGCTCCGGTTTGTGATGTAGGGCACAATGGGAGGAGACACCATGGAGCGCTTGCACTATCCGCCGATCAAACAGTTCCGGGTACGTAACGGAGCCTGCGAGATTGCAGACCCTTGGAGTATGGCGAAAGTCACGGCATCTTCGCCTGCAATTGAGGTGATGACTGATCTTCGCCGCATTCCCGCGGCGACCATCGCCCATGATTTGTCTCTGGCTGAGGCCAATCACAGCATGATCCTGCGAGGGGTCCGACTGCTTTTTGTCACGGATCCCGCCCGTCGTGTCGTTGGGGTTATCACCTTCAATGACCTGCTGGGCGAGAAGCCGACTCGTGTTGCCGGTGAGCGGTTGATGCGTCACGAGGAGCTTGCCGTCCGAGACATCATGGTTGCAGCCGAAGAATTGGATGCCGTGTTGCTGTCCGACGTTCTCCGCTCAGAGGTCGGGCACGTGGTTTCCACCCTCAAGGCCTGTGGGCGGCAGCATGCGCTGGTAATGGAGGAGGGGGGTGACGGCCAGTTGTCCTTGCGGGGGATTTTTTCTGCTTCACAGATCGCTCGCCAGATGGGGATTCCGCTTCAGACCACCGAGGTCGCCCGCACATTTGCCGAGATTGAGGCTGCCATTGCTGGCTGACGAAGGCGGTTCCGCCTCGCCGGTTTCCCGGTGAGGCGCTAGAATCGGGGCTTGTCTCCAGTGAAAGCCGTCATGCCTGCCCTGCTCTTCAGTTCGCGTTGGTCTGCCGCAGGCCTTGCTCTCCTGCTCTTCACCGCCCAGCTCACCGGATGCACCGGGGGGCGTACAGCGCTGTTCGAGGGGGAGGTTAAGCCGGAATGGAAGGAAGCGGCACTTGAGCTTCCGCCTCTGCCCGTAGAGAAAGATCTCATCCCCTTTCAGGTCAGCCCGGGAGCCAGTGCGGCCTCCTATGTCGATGGACGATCATTGAGGCTTGACAGCGACGGCATCGTGCGCTTCACACTTCTTGTGCGGGCTGCGGGTGGGGCGGAGAATCTCAGTTATGAAGGCATACGCTGCGAGACGGCGGAGCGGAAACTGTATGCCATGGGGCGCGCCGGATCTGAATGGGTGCTGCCCCGTAACGCTGAATGGCAGCGAATCTCCGACAACTCTCTGAATCGTCAGTATGCCGTCCTGGCGAAGGAGTTCTTTTGCTTGCCTGGATCCGTCCTGCCGACTAGGGACGAGATTTTGGGAGCGTTGCGCAACGCAGCATCTCTCCGCTGATGGATGGACATTTCGGACTTGTCATACATGCTTGACCAACTGATTGTGGGTTTCGATAGAGCGCTGAGAACCGTTTTTGCAAACGCCAGCACCGTGCGGCCGGTTCCGGGCGACAGCCTGCCCGAAGCCGAGCTTTCCGACGAGGAGCGAGGCCATGCGGCCTCTCTCATGCGGGTGAATCACTGTGGTGAGATCTGCGCTCAGGCTCTCTATCAGGGCCAGGCCATGATGTCGAACGATGCGGGAATCAAGCGCGCCCTGGAGCGTGCAGCCCAGGAGGAGACCGAGCATCTGGCCTGGACCGAGCGTCGGATTGCCGAGTTGGGGGGGCGCAAGAGTCTGCTCAACCCGTTCTGGTACTGCGGTTCCCTGGCGATCGGAGTCATTGCAGCCCGGTTTGGCGATGGCGTCAATCTGGGCTTCCTGGCGGAGACCGAGCGTCAGGTGGAGAGCCACTTGAAAAGTCATCTGGACCGGCTGCCCCCCCAGGATCTGCGGTCAAGAGAGATCGTGATCCAGATGAAGGAGGATGAGGCCGCACATGCAGACACGGCGGTCCGCCTCGGAGCTGTCGATCTCCCTGCTCCAGTCAAGGCCGCAATGAAGGCTAGTTCAAAGGTAATGACTGGATTGGCCTACTGGGTCTGAAAGCGTGGGCCGGACGAGGCCCGGGCTCTGCATGTGTTCAGATTTCGATGATTTCCCAGGTGTGTTCGATCTCGGCCGTCTTGCTGAGCATGATCGTGGCAGAGCAGTACTTTTCGTAGGAAAGCTTGATGGCGCGCTCCACGCTGTCGGGCTTCAGATTGCGACCGGTAACGGTGTAATGGAATGCGATGCGGGTGAATACCTTTGGGTCCGTTTCTGCTCGATCCGCTTTGAGGCTGACAGTGCAGTCCGTGACATCCTGACGGCTGCGCTTGAGAATCAGCACGACATCGAAGGCGGTGCATCCGCCAGCCCCGGCCAGCATCATCTCCATAGGGCGCGGAGCCAAATTCCGTCCGCCGGCTTCCGGTGCTCCGTCCATCACGACTGCATGGCCAGAGCCTGTTTCTGCCATGAAGCTCATCCCGCCTACCCATTTCACTACGCATTCCATCTTGCCCGGCCTCCCTTGGTCATGTGATGGCAGGTCCGGCGTTCAAACCTGCTCAAAGATTGGAGATTGTAGCTTTCCTGAATGTCGAGCAGCACTGAAGCTGTGTTGCGATGCAGCAATTTCGGGCCGATTTACCCTTTTGACTTTATGGTTTTTTTGGGGCAATTTGAAATTTACTCTTTTTAATCAATGGATTGATTTTGTGCTCATTGATTAATTTGGTTTATATTTAAATTAAAAGATTTGTTGTGCGTTGCACAAATATCGCTTGCGTGAAGTCGGGCCCGGCGAGATAATTCGCTCAGTCCAGTTGCTTTTGTAGGCTGAAGCGACTGAAAGGTGTCTCCTCCACCCTCCTCCTTTGGTGTGGATTTAGCGCAGATCTCCCCGATCTGCGCTTTTTTTTATCTCTCGTCAGGGTTTGACATGAGCGAAAGCATCACGGTAGAATCCGCGGCTTTCCGAATTATGGTCGTTCCCGGTGTCGGGAAAAGTCTGAGGGATCTTCATGAAAACGTTTTCTGCCAAGCCGCATGAGGTCAAGCGCGACTGGTTCGTTGTTGATGCGACGGACCTGGTCCTTGGTCGGCTTGCTTCCGAAGTTGCGCGTCGCTTGCGCGGCAAACACAAAGCCATCTACACGCCGCACGTCGATACCGGTGATTTCATCGTCGTCGTGAACGTCGAAAAGCTGCGTGTTACCGGCAACAAAGCCCAAGACAAGAAGTACTACCGCCACTCCGGCTATCCGGGCGGCATCTACGAAACCAACTTTACCAAGCTGCAGCAGCGCTTCCCGGCTCGCGTGCTTGAAAAGGCTGTCAAGGGCATGCTGCCCAAGGGCCCGCTCGGCTACGCAATGCTCAAGAAGATGAAGTGCTATGCCGGTGCCGAGCATCCGCATGCCGCCCAGCAGCCCAAAGTTCTCGCGATTTAACAGGAGCCGATAATGGCTGTGACTTACAACTACGGTACCGGTCGTCGCAAGTCGGCCGTTGCTCGCGTCTTTATCAAGAAGGGCTCCGGTAACATCGTCGTGAACGGCAAGCCGGTTGATCAGTTCTTCTCCCGTGAGACCGGTCGCATGATCGTGCGTCAGCCTCTCGTGCTGACCAACTTTGTCGATACTTTCGACATTCTGGTGAATGTGTCTGGTGGCGGCGAATCCGGTCAGGCCGGCGCTGTCCGTCACGGCATCACCCGTGCCCTGATTGACTACGATGCTGAGCTCAAGTCCCCCCTGAAGAAGGCTGGGCTGGTGACTCGCGATGCCCGTGAAGTTGAGCGTAAGAAGGTCGGCTTCCGCAAGGCGCGTCGTCGCAAGCAGTTCTCGAAGCGTTAATCCGTTTCGATCGTTTGTCAAAAGGCCGCCCTTGGGCGGCTTTTTGTCATCTGGAGATGGTATTTTGCTGCTAGGCGTGCGCTTGCAGCAGTCGTTCATTTTCTTTGGGGGTGGGCATGATCAAGGTCGGGGTTGTTGGCGGGACTGGGTATACCGGTGTAGAGCTCCTGCGTCTGCTGGCGCAGCATCCGGGGGTGGAAATTCGGGCAATCACTTCTCGGGGTGAAGCTGGGCTTCCGGTTGCGGACATGTTTCCCAGTTTGCGTCGCCGGGTTGATCTTTGCTTCGTTGACCCCCAGGCGGCTGACCTGGCTGCTTGTGATGTGGTGTTCTTTGCAACGCCGAATGGCATCGCGATGCAGCAGGCAAAGGCGCTGGTTGATGCGGGTGTCAAGGTGATTGATCTCGCTGCGGATTTTCGGATTACTGATATCGCTGAGTGGGAGAAGTGGTACGGGATGAAGCACGCCTGTCCCGAACTGGTGGCGGAGGCTGTGTATGGCCTTCCAGAGGTAAATAGAGAGGCTGTTGCTTCCGCGCGGGTGGTGGCGAATCCCGGGTGTTATCCCACTGCGGTGCAACTGGGTTTTCTTCCGCTCGTAGAGGCTGGGGTGGTTGAATTGGATGGTTTGATCGCCGATGCTAAGTCCGGCGTGTCCGGCGCGGGGCGGAAGGCTGAGACTCACATCCTGTTCTCAGAGTCGGCTGATAACTTCCAAGCCTATGGTGTGGCGGGGCACCGGCATCTGCCAGAGATTCGCCAGGGCTTGTCGCGCTTCGCCGGGGCTCCGGTTGGTCTGACTTTTGTTCCCCACTTGACGCCGATGATTCGGGGGATTCATGCCACGCTGTATGGTCGTCTCAAGAAGGATGTTGATTTGCAGGCGCTGTTTGAAGAGCGCTTTGCAGGAGAGGCCTTTGTGGACGTGATGCCGAAGGGGGCGCATCCTTCGACGCGTTCGGTTCGTTCGGCCAATATGTGTCGTATCGCCGTGCATCGCCCCCAGGGGGGGGATGTGGTGGTGGTATTGTCGGTCATCGACAACCTCGTCAAGGGGGCTGCCGGTCAAGCGGTCCAGAACATGAACATTCTCTTCGGGCTGCCTGAGGTCACGGGTCTCGGGCATGTCCCGGTGATGCCTTGAACTAAATTCGACTAATTTTGTCGACTATTCAATGCTGGCACCTTGACCGCTTGTGAGGCGCTGACCATAATTCGAAGATAAATTTGAAGGAGTAGTTCAATGAACGCCGTGACTGAAATGCCCATCCCCCTCGTGTTCACTGATAGTGCAGCGAACAAGGTCAAGGATCTGATCATTGAGGAAGGGAATCCGGACTTGAAACTGCGGGTTTTTGTGACTGGCGGTGGCTGTTCCGGTTTTCAGTATGGTTTCACGTTTGACGAGATCCGGAATGACGACGATACCGTGATGGAAAAGGAAGGGGTGATGCTCCTGATTGATCCGATGAGCTATCAGTATCTGGTTGGTGCCGAGATTGACTACACCGAAGGGCTTGAGGGTTCCCAGTTTGTGATCCGCAACCCGAATGCAACGAGCACCTGCGGGTGTGGTTCGTCGTTCTCTGCCTGATTTTCGTGGAAAGCTTGCAGAGTAGAGCCTGCTCCTTGGGCTAGTGCAACTGCTCACAAGAAAGGCCGCCTCGCTTTTGCCAGGCGGCCTTTTGCATGGGTGCGCCCAGCATGGGCGCACTCCTGCGGGTGTAAGTCCCGCCGTAAGTTGATCACAGCGAACGAAGTGAAGCGCAACTGCGTGAGGGCGACCGAGCGTGGGAAGGAAGCGTGGATCGTAAT
>NZ_JAQVCN010000025.1 GCF_028689785.1 Zoogloea sp.
GCTGGTCCAGCGTCACCATTTCCAGTTCGGTCTGAGCGGAGGCGGCGGCAGGCTTGAGCATGCCGCTATTATAAAAAAACGAAGCCCCCGACGGGCGGGGGCTTGGGGCTTTGTCAGCAGTCTGGGGGCGCTATTAGCGCCCTCACGATATCCCGGGCACGAAGGGTGTCGGCGAGCCAGAGGATGTTCTCGCCATCCAGCGCGGTGCTGCGGGGATCGTCCAGCAGGTGTTGGCGGAGGGCGTTCTTTAGTTGCCACGCAGGGCTGCTGGCCTGTTCCTTCAGGGCCGTCCGGATGCGGGCGAGTTGGGCCGGGGTTGTGGAAGGGCGGGGCCGGGTGAGTTGCAGGTGCAGGAGCTGGAAGGCGTCCTCAAGGTGCTTGTCGGGGCTGCTGATCACGATCTGGCTCCCCAGATCGGCGACGGTGGTGCGGATGCCGATGCCGCGTTGGGCCTTCCAGTGCGCGAAGGACTCGCTGTTCAGGTTGATGGTGCGCCGTTCAAGCCAGGAAAAGGCCTGGCCCGCCAGTGAGTAGTTGCTGTCGGACAGATGCAGCAGCCCGCGTGGGCTGTGCAGGCCGATGGTGGTGGTGTTGCCACGGGCGGCTCCGGGTACGATCAGGGCCGTCATGCCGTTGGAGAGCGTCCATGCTTCGGCTCCTGGAATGCCTTCCAGGTGGGCGCTGTTGATGATGGAGCCGGCCGTGGGTGGGTCCATCAGGCGGATGAAACGGACATCCTGCGAATGACGGACCGGAGTAACGGCCGCTGGCTGGACGGAATCCTCCAG
Source organism: Zoogloea sp. (assembly GCF_028689785.1). Classification (GTDB taxonomy): domain Bacteria; phylum Pseudomonadota; class Gammaproteobacteria; order Burkholderiales; family Rhodocyclaceae; genus Zoogloea. The sequence continues at coordinate 789 of NZ_JAQVCN010000025.1, forward strand.
GCGGGCAAAGTGGGCGGCATCCAGCGGAGGGGTGTCGAAATCCCGTCCCTCCCAGATCACCACTTTATCGCTGCTGGCTCGCATGTCCTTCCAGGCCTGATGAAGTTCGCCGGGGGTCAGTGTGTTCAGACGATCGGCCAGCAGGGCATGCTGTTGGGAGGGGGAGAGCAGGGGCTCGCCATTGTTCCGGGCTGCGTCGAGGCGCCCGATGAGGGTGCGGGAGTCGAGGGGCGCGGCCCCGCTGGCGAGCCTCTCCAGGCTGGTGACGAGGAGGCCACGCTGGTGCTGCAGTTCGGCAGGCGAGAAGCTGTTGTGGTCCAGGTCGCCGAGTTCGGCGAGGAGCTGGCGGGCGCCGTCCTCGGCGCGCATACCCTCGGGAAGGGGGAGGCGGGCCTGGAGCATGCGGCTGCCGTCGGGCAGGGGCATGAGCTGCAGGTTCAGGCCTGCCCGGCGCCCTTGCTGGCGATCAGTGCTGCGCTGGCTGGCCAGCCGCAGGGCCAGATTCTCGCGGGTATGTGCCCACACGGCCGCCTGGCTGTCCATCACTCGCCGGGGCTGGCGTTGAGCCAGGGCGAGCGCCCGGGCGCTGCGCTCCGGATCGGCCAGGGTGAGGTGACGGGTGCCGTCGATCTCCGGCCGGAGCCGCGGCCCACGTTCGGGAACGGGGCGTGCTGGGAGGTCGCCCAGGGCCCGCTCGATGAGGCTCTGCATGTGCTGTGAGGAAAGGTCGCCGACGGCGAGGAAATGCATGTTGCCGGGGGCATACCAGCGCTCGTAAAAGGCCTTGAGGTGTGGCGCCTCGGCGGACTGCACGTGTTCCATGACCCCGATCGGGTTGCGTTCGGGGTAGCCGCTGCCGGGCAGCACGGCACTGATCAGGCGGGGCGAGAGGCGTTGCCCGGGGCCCTGCCGGGCCCGCCATTCGGCTTCGATCACGCCCCGCTCCCGGATTACCTCGTCGGGGCTGAAAGTGGCGTGGGCGGCCCACTCCCGGAAGATCCCCAGCACTTCGGCGAGCCGTGCCGGCTCGCCGTCGGGCAGGGTGATCATGTAACGGGTCTGGTGATGGCCGGTTAGGGCATTGACGTCGCGGCCAAAGCGCAGGCCGAGAGTTTCCAGACGTTCGACGAGGCGGTTGCCGGGGTAACGCGCAGTGCCGTTGAAGAGCATGTGCTCGACAAAATGGGCGTAGCCACGTTCATCGTCGGCTTCGTCCATGGCACCCGCATCGACCGTCAGCCACAGGTGAAGCTGACCCTTGGGGTGGGGGTTGGGCAGCACGCTCCAGCCCATGCCGTTACCCAGCCGTCCGGTCCTGAGTTCGGGGTGGCTGGGCAGGGGGCTATCGGCCCGGACGGGGAGGGCCGCGGCCAGCAGGCAAGCCAGCAGCAGCGCAACCGGCTGCCGGACGGGGGGGCGGACAGAACGCGGAGGCATCAGAAGCGGTAGCCGAGTTCCAGCCAAAACTGGCGGCCGGCTTCATAGATCGTCGAGGGGGACGTGGTGTCCAGGGTGTTCGTGCGATTGAGCACATTGTTGATGGTGACGGTGACAAAGGCCTCCTGGCCAGCGCTGGTGGGAATGCTCCAGTTGATGCGGGTATCCCAGGTCAGGGCCGGGCCGAAGCTGAGTTTGTCGTAGCTGTTCACCTGGCTACCCTGGTAGTCGGCCTTGCCGTTGAGGGCCATCTTCTGGAAGCCGGTGCGGTAGCGCAGGAAGTTGCCGATCTGCAGTCGGGCCCGGGGGATGTAGGTGTTAAAGAGAATGCGCAGGGTCTGTGGGCGGGCGTAGTTGTCGGCGGGGCGGTCGGTCCAGCGGATGAACTTGCCGTCGTAGCGCACCATGCGTTCCAGATCACCGCTGCCCAGGTCGCTGAGGGTGTCGCTGTAGTTGGCATGGGAGGTCTCGACCCGGGTCCAGTCGAGGGCGCCCATCACTGTGGTGGTGGTGCCAAAGGCCTGGATGGGCTTGAGGCTTTCATAGGCCAGGGACCACACGCTGCTGTCGGACTTGCCCACGTTGTCCCACCAGTAGTTGCCGGCCGAGCGCAGGTGGAGGACGACTTCGTCGCGGCTCTTGCGGCCGACCCGTTTCAGGGTCCATTGGCCGTTGGCCCATTTCTGGCGCACGCCCAGTACGGTTTCGTCGCTGTAGGGCACGCTCAGGTCGCCGATGTTGTACATGGCGGCGGTATTGGCGACGGTGGGGGTGCCCCACATGCCGAGCACGCCGCCCACGAGGCTGCGGTCCTGGCTGGCCATCTGCAGGGACAGGCGTTCGCGGTAGGTATGGAACTGCATGAAGTTGCGGCCGTAGTAGCGGTTGTAGCCGGCTTCCAGCAGGGTCTGTCCGTTGCCCAGCGCGTCGAACAAGAGCGCACTGCGGGGGGCGAAGGTGCCTTTGGACGCAAGGTTGCTGTCATCGTAGCGCAGGCCCAGACGGGTGGTCAGGCGGCCGTAGCGGATCTCGTCCTGGATGAAGGCGCCCTGGCTGGATTCGTTCACTTCGAACTTGCCCGCCAGGTAGATGATGCGCCGCTTGAGGTATTGGCCTTTGCCGTTGGAGGTGGGGGAGAGGGAGCAGGTGGCGCTGTCGACTGTGCCGTTGGCCTGCAGGCAGGTGTCGGTGGCGGTGGAGAGTGTGTATTGCTCGTACTGGGTGTTGCGCTCGTAGAGAGATTCCTTGCGCTCCAGTTCGATACCGGCCTGCAGCCGGTGCTCCATACCCAGCAGGGTGAGGGGCTTGAGGTCGGCCCGGGCGGTGTAGTTGAGGGTGTCCTGCTGCTGCTTGATGTCGCCGTAGCCGCCTTCGCCGCTGTTGCCGCCCGGCACACCCCAGTTCTTGTCGGCGGCGGAGTAGCCCCACAGTTTCCAAGTGCTGGCGTCACTATCCCGGGAGCTCTTCATGCTGCTCCAGGTGAGGCGCTGGGTGAGCTTGACGTCGTCGAAACGCTGGACCAGGCCCGCGTTGAGGCCGACCCCGCCGGACTCCAGGCGGAAGAAGCTGTTCCTGGCGTTGCTGATGAAGTACTCGTTGTCGGAAGGGGCGTAGCTGACGGAGAGATCCAGGTCGGTGTCCCGATCGAGCCTGGCAAAGCCCTTCAGGAAGAGGTTGTCGATCTGCCGCTGCTGGACCTTGCGCCTGCTATCCCCGTCCATGCCCGCACTCCCGGTGTAGCCGGTGAGGGGGATCTCCGACGTACGCCGGACGAAGCTGCCGATGAAGCCGAAACTGTCATTCACTTTGGATTCGATGGCGGCCCGGTAGGTCATCTTGTCGAAGCGCGGCTGCTCTGTCATATCGGCGGAGCGTTCGTACTCCTGCCGGTTGGCCGGGGCGACCTTGGCCTGCATCCATTCGGAGCGGGTCATTTCCACCGACACACGCCCGCCGAGACTGCGCCTGGGCGCGCAGGTGTCGGCACTGACCACGCCGCCGCTGAAGCGGCCGTAGGCGGCGGGCACATTGGAATCACGCACGGTCACATCGCAGATCAGGCTGGAGTCGATGGCGAAGCCCTGACTGGCGGAGGGCGGGCTGTTGTTGCTGTTGACGCCGCTGAGGCTGGAGCCGGTGCTGGCCGGGTTGATGTCGTTGTTGATCGGCATGCCGTCCAGCTGGTAGAGGTTGGCGTAGAACTTGGCGCCGTTGATGCTGATGTCGGCGGGGGCGATCTCGCCTTGGGAGCCGGAGCGCTGCTGCTGTTCGCTGAACTGCACGCTGGGGTGCAGCTTGAGCAGGCTGGTCACGTCGCCGTTGCCGGAGGGCATGGCGCGCAGGGTGGCTTCATCCACGGTGAATACGCCGATGGATGGGTCCCGCGGGGCTTCCACCCGCACGGGGGCCAGGGTCGACTCGCTGCTGCCCTGGGGGAGACCGGGTGCCGGTTGGATGGCGGCCTGCGGTGCCGCTTCCACCAGCACGGCGTTGCTGCCCACCAGGCGGTAGCGCAGGCCGCTGCCGGCGAGGAGCTGATCAAGGGCTTCGTGTGGGGTAAGGCGGCCCTGCACAGCGGGGGCAGCCTTGCCGGCAACCGCCTCGGGGGCGTGGGAGATCTGCAGCCCGGTCTGCTGGCCAAGCACAAGCAGGGCCGCGCCGAGGGGCTGGGTGGGGATCAGGACGCTGATTTCCTGAGCGTGGGTGGCAGGGCAGGCAAGGCCGAGCAGCGCTGCAGTGAGCAGGGCGGGTGCTGTGGGGCGAAGTGCGTTGGCTTTCATTGGGGCATTCGAATGGTTGTTGTTCGATGCCTGTAAGACGTTGCTGACCGGGGGCTACCTCACCCCTCTGCGCAAAAATATTTCAGCGCACCACACGGATGCCGGGGAGTCGGATTACACGCCGATTGGCCGCGGCAGCGAGCAGGGTCAGCGCGGTCTCCGGATCCTTGCTGCTGACCGTCCCGGATATCCGCTGTCGGCGGGCATTGGCCGAGGGCACCAGGATGATCTGGTGGGTATGGCGGCCAAGCACGGCGAGGGCATCGGCCAGTGGTGTGTCCTGGAAGACCAGAGTGCCTTCGGTCCAGCCTTCTTCCTGGGGCAGGGCAGGGGGCTCGGGATGGAGACCGCTGGCGTCGATGCGCACCCGCTCGCCGACGCCCAGCGTGGCGGGAGGCGTATCGGCCGGACACCGGCTACAGGTGGCCCGCACCCGGCTTTCGAAAACACTCACGGTGGTGCCGTCGGCCTCCCGGCTGACGTCGAAACGGGTGCCCAGTGCTTCGGCGGCGCCGTCCCGGGTCTCGACGGTGAAGGCACGCGGCCGCTCCTGGCGGGCCACCTCGAAGTGGGCCCGGCCGGTTAGCAGCGCCACGTGCCGCCCCTCCGCATCCATGCGTACCCGGATTGCGCTGTCGGCATCGAGGGTGGCGATGGAGCCGTCGGCCAGGGTGATCCGGCGGATCTCGCCCTTGCCGGTGGCGTGGTCGGCCTGGAGCAGGGGAACGAGGATCTCCCGGGCGGGGTCGGCCGCTAGCAACACAATGCCGCCAGCCAGCAGGATCGCCATCGCTGCGGCCTGCGGCCGGCCCCGGCACAGGCGGCGCCGGAGCTTGTTGGAATCAATCTGACCCATCTGCGCCCAGATCCGCTGCAGTCGCTCGAAGGCGTTGCGGTGGCCAGGGTCGGCAGCCTGCCAGGCCTGGAAGGCCGCTTCCTCGTCGGCGGAGAGGGGGCCGCGTCCGTGGCGGATGACCCAGCGACCCGCTTCCTCCAGTACCGGGTCCGGGGGCGCGGCGGCGCTCATTCAGTTTGCCAGCACAGCCTGGCAGGTCAGCAGGATGCGCATCATGTGCTTTTCCACCGCGCTGACCGAGATGCCCAGCAGGTGTGCTGTTTCGGCATGGCTGAGGCCGTCGAGCTTGTGCGCCACGAAGACTTCGATGCTGCGGCTGGGCTGGGCGAGGAGGGCTTGTTCAAGGCGCCGGATGGTGTCGGCCGCTGCTACCGAGTCGAAGGTGTCGGGTGCGGCGACGTCCCCGTACAGTGTGTCGTACTGGCCGAGAGCTGTCTTTTCTCGGCGCTGCTGGCGGTGCCAGTCCATGGCGATGTTGGCTGCCACCCTGAACACATAGGCCTTGAGGTTGGCTGGCGGTGTGGCTGGCCGTGCTGTGCTTAGGCGCAGCCAGGTGTCCTGGGCGCAGTCCCGCGCAGTGTCCCGGGAGCCTGTGCGCAAGGACAGGAAATCCACGATTTCCGGGTAATGCGCGACCAGGATTTGTGACAGACATGCAGACATCGGGGGCAGTCGCGAAATTCATTATTGAGAATCGTTATCATTATATTTTCAGCCCGATACCTCCGCAAGAGGCGTTCTGCCGGGAAGACCGACGAACACGCCTATCCATGTGGCAGTGCGCCATGAAGGCGATTTTGAAATGCGGGGAAGCTCCCTTGGCAGGCGGCAGGGCTTGTTCCCCTATCCAGCAGCGGGTAGACTCCGGAGGTTTGGATCGTGTGGCGAAACAGCAGGGTTCGCATCATGATGCAGGACGCGTGAATTGGGCTGGTTGCAGCGCAACGCTCAACTGGCCATGGCACTCCAATAGGCGAACGCGAGTTCGCCTATTTTGCATTTCCCATCCAATAGATCATCCGCCGTTAGCAGCAATCGAGGATTCAGCATGTTTGACGCCGTACGCAACAACAAGAAGATTGTTCAGATATTTCTGGTACTGATCACTCTTCCCTTCGCTTTTTTTGGTGTCGATTCCTACGTCAAGAATGCAGGTAGTGGTGGCGAGCTGGCTTCGATCGGTGGTTCGCCGATCTCTCAGCTGGAGTTTCAGCAGGCCATGCGCGATCAGCAGGAGCGCCTGCGCAACGCCATGGGTGAGAACTTCAATCCCGCGATGTTGGAGACCGCTGAAGCACGCAAAGCTGTTCTGGATAATCTGATCAATCAGCGCCTGCTTGCCCTGGATGCCAGCAAGATGGGATTGACCGTGTCCGACCAGCAGATGCGCGAGACGATTGCGGCCATTCCTGCCTTTCAGGACAACGGTCAGTTTTCCTTGCCCCGCTATGAGGCTCTGCTCAAGGCGCAGGGCATGAATCAGCCGATGTTTGAATCCCGCCTGCGCAGCGATCTTGCGCTGAAACAGGTGGTCGGGGCTGTGGCAGAAGGCTCCCTGGTCTCCAGTGCATCTGCTGAGCGGGTCTTTGCCGTGCAGTTCGAGGAGCGGCAAGTCAGTGACGCGCGTATCGGTACGCAGGCCTTCGTCGGAGGAGTCAAGCTTGCGGAAGGCGCGGTGCAGAAGTTCTACGATGCCAATCGCAGTCGTTTCGAGATCCCTGCCCAGGTTCGGGCCGAGTACGTGGTGCTCAGCCAGGATGCCTTGGCCGCCCAGCTGAGTCCGAGCGATGCGGATCTGCGCAAGGAGTACGACGCGCACCCGGAACGTTTCCGTCAGGGCGAAGAACGTCGGGCCAGCCACATCCTGATCCAGGCGCGCAAGGATGCGGGTGAAGCTGCAGTGAAGGCTGCTCGCGAGAAGATTGAGGGTATTGCTGCCCAGATCAAGGCAAACCCTGCCGATTTTGCCAAGCTTGCCAAGGAGAATTCCCAGGATCCGGGTTCGGCTGAAAAAGGGGGCGATCTGGGTTTCTTCGGTCGTGGCGCCATGGTGAAGACCTTTGAGGATGCAGCTTTCGGGCTCGCCAAGGAAGGAGATGTGTCTGGCGTGGTGCAGTCTGATTTTGGCTTCCATATCATCAAACTGACGGGTATCAAGGCCGAGCAGGTCCGTCCGTTCGAAGAGGTGCGGAACGAGATCTCCGCCGAGTTGAAGAAGCTTGAAGCAAGCCGGAAGTTTGCGGAGTTGGCCGAGGGCTTCACCAACTTGGTTTACGAGCAGGCCGACAGCCTCAAGCCGGCTGCCGAGAAGTACAAGCTGACGGTCCAGACCACGGATTGGATCGCTCGCAATGGCAAGGCCCCTGCGCCGTTCAACAATGAGAAGCTCGTGACGGCTGTCTTTTCCGATGATGCAGTAAAGAACAAGCGAAATACCGATGCCGTGGATGTGGGCAAGGGCGTGCTTGTGTCCGCACGGGTTGTGGAATCCAGGCCTGCTTCCCTGCGCCCGTTTGACGAGGTGAAGGCTGAGATCGAGAAAGTCCTGATCCAGGAAGAAGCCGTTGTTCAGGCTGAAAAGGATGGCGAGAAGAAGTTGGCCCAACTCAACAAGGGTGAGGCCGTGGCCATCGACTGGAGCCCTTCGCGCCCGCTCCAGCGGATGGAGCAGGGGATTCCGCCGGAGGTACTGAGGGCGATCTTCCGGGCACCGTCCGACAAGTTGCCGAGTTATGCGGGCGTTAAGCTGCCGGGCGCGGGCTACGTGCTCTTCCGTATCGAGAAGGTGACGCGGCCGACTTCGACGGGCAAGGATGATCCGCGGCTTCAGGCCATCAAGCAGCAGTATTCCCGTCTGCTGGCCGAGCAGGATTTTGCTGCCTATGTGGCGGCACTGCGTAAGCGCTATGACGTCAAGGTGAATGCCGCCATGCTGGAAAGCAGCAAGGACAAGTAAGCACCGCAGATGTGGACCCCCGCTTCCGTTCAGGGAGCGGGGATGCAAAAAGGCCCCTGATGATCAGGGGCCTTTTTGCATGTGCGTGCCCAGTGGCGCTCAGCTGCCTTGGTCCGGGTTGCCGAGGGCCGTGGTGTTGAAGCCGGCATCGACGTACATGATTTCGCCGGTAATGCCACTGGCGAGGTCGGAACACAGGAAGGCCGCGGCATTGCCGACTTCGTCGATGGTCACATTACGCCGCAGGGGCGCATTGCGCTCGTTGAAGGCGAGGAGCTTGCCGAAGCTGCCGATGCCGGAGGCCGCCAGGGTTTTGATCGGGCCTGCGGAAATGGCATTGACCCGGGTGCCTTCCGGTCCGAGGCTGACGGCCATGTACCGAACGGCGGCTTCCAGGCTGGCTTTGGCCAGACCCATGATGTTGTAGTTGGGCATGGTGCGTACCGCACCCAGGTAGGACATGGTCAGCATGGCCCCGTTGCGACCTTTCATCATGGGGCGGGCAGCCTTGGCAAGGGCGGGAAAGCTGTAGGCGCTGATGTCCTGGGCGATGCGGAAGGCTTCCCGGGAGGCGCCGTCGAGGAAATCCCCTTCCAGGGCTTCGGTGGGTGCATAGGCGATGGAGTGCACGAGGCCATCAAGGCCGTCCCATTGCTGGCCGAGTTGTTCGAACAGGCTGGCGATCTCGGTGTCGCTCTGCACGTCACAGGGGTACACCAGCGTGCTGCCGAATTCGGCCGCCATTTTGATGACGCGATCGTGGAAACGCTCGTTCTGATAGGTGAAGGCCAGCTGGGCGCCTTCCCGGTGCATGGCTTTTGCGATCCCGTAGGAAATCGAGCGGTTGGACAGCAATCCGGTGATGAGAATGCGTTTGCCGGCGAGAAAGCCCATCAAGGTGTCTCCAGTGAATAACCACTCGATTATAACGGATGCTTTCCGGCTGCGCCCTGTCGCGGATTCCGGGACATCCGGTAGACTGGGGGGATGCGTGTGATGATCCGATATCTTGCAACTCTCGTCCTGGTTGCCGTGGCTTCAGGCTGTGGGCAGGTCTGGAACGATCCCTATCCTGCAGCCGAGCGGGGCCAGAACATCTTTTATTCGGCCTTCACCCAGCGCCCCAAACATCTTGATCCGGTTCAGTCCTACAGTGAGGACGAGGCGATTTTCCTCTACCAGATCTATGAGCCGCCGCTCCAGTATCACTACCTCAAACGCCCTTTCCAGCTTGTGCCGGCGACGTCACGGGCCATGCCTACCCTGAGGCAGTACGACGGAGCCGGGCAATTGCTGCCCGTCGGCGTTGATCCGGCCAAGGTTGCCCTCAGCGAGTACGAGATCCAGATCCAGCCGGGGATTCGCTATCAGCCCCATCCGGCCTTCGCCATCGACGGCGCGGGCAAGCCGATCTACCTGAACATGAACGCCGATATGCTGGCCAGCAAGCGCAGCCTTGGCGACTTTCCGCTCACCGGCACCCGGGAGCTGACCGCCGACGACTATGTTTACCAGATCAAGCGTCTGGCTCACCCGCGCCTGCACTCCCCGGTGCTGGAGCTGATGGGGGACTACATCATCGGGCTGAAGGACCTGCATGCGCTCCTGGTCGCCGACGAGAAGGTCAGCAAGGACAGGCAGGCGTGGATCGACCTGCGAAGCTACCCCATGAGCGGTGTCGAGGTGGTAGACCGCTACACCTACAGGGTGCGGATCAAGGGGGCTTACCCGCAGTTTCCGTACTGGCTGGCCATGCCCTTCTTTGCGCCGGTGCCCTTCGAGGCTGACCGTTTCTTCGCTCAGCCGGGGATGGCCGAGCGCAACCTGACTCTGGACTGGTGGCCCATCGGGACCGGGCCCTACATGCTCCAGGAGAACAACCCGAACGCCCGGATGGTGCTGGTGAAAAACCCCAATTACCACGGTGAGAGCTACCCCTGCGAGGGGGAGGATGAGGACAAGGCGGCGTCATTGCTGGCCGATTGCGGCAAGCCGCTGCCGTTCATCGACAAGGTGGTGTTTACCCGGGAGAAGGAGAGCATTCCTTACTGGAACAAGTTTCTGCAGGGTTACTACGATGCCTCGGGGGTGTCGTCGGACAACTTCGATCAGGCCGTGCAGATGGGTGGGCAGGGGGACGTGACTCTCAGCGATGAGATGGTCGTCAAAGGGATCAAGCTCAACACCTCGGTGGCGCCGAGCGTGATGTACATGGGCTTCAACATGCTCGATCCAGTGGTGGGAGGCAGCAGTGAGCGGGCGCGCAAGCTGCGTCTGGCCATTTCCATTGCCATCGATCAGGAGGAGTTCATTGCGGTTTTCCTGAATGGCCGGGGCGTTCCGGCGATGCACCCGATTCCGCCGGGTATTTTCGGCTATCGCGCTGACAAGGATGGGATCAACCCCCGGGTGTACGACTGGGTGGATGGTTTGGCCCGGCGCAAGTCGGTGGAAGAAGCACGGCGTCTGCTGGCCGATGCCGGCTACCCCGGTGGCCGGGACGCGAAAACCGGTGAGCCGCTGGTGGTCTATCTGGATACCACGGCGGGTGGGATGGGTGACAAGTCCACCATCGACTGGCTATCGAAGCAGTTTCGCAAGCTGGATGTGCAGCTCGTGGTGCGGGCGACGGATTACAACCGTTTCCAGGACAAGATCCGCAAGGGCAATGCGCAACTGTTCTACTGGGGCTGGAATGCCGATTATCCAGACCCGGAGAACTTCCTGTTCCTCCTTTACGGGGCCCAGGGCAAGGTCAAGAGCCAGGGCGAGAATGCGGCCAATTACGAAAATGCTGAATACGATCGTCTCTTCGAGCGCATGAAGGCCATGCCCGACAGCCCGGAGCGTCAGGCCATCATCGAGCGCATGCTGGCCATCCTGCAGCATGACGCGCCATGGGTGTGGGGCTTCTATGAGAAGGCTTATTCCCTGCAACACGGCTGGCTGCACAATCGCAAGCCGGGCAAGATCGTCCGCAACGGCCTCAAGTACCAGCGTATCGACGTGGATGCGCGGCAGCGTCTGCGTGCCGAATGGAACAGCCCGATGGTGTGGCCCCTGGTGCTGGTTGTGCTGGTGGGGGCCCTGGCGGTGGCTCCGGCCATCATTCACTACCGGCGTCGGGAGCGGGCAGGTGCGAGGGCCTGATCCGTCCGGCTGCATGTGCGATGGGGTGTCGTGAGAGCGGCGCTCCGACCCTTAGGGGGCGGGCAGCAGACCTTCCGACTGGAGCTTGCCCCCCAGCAGCTTGATGAGCTCTTCGACGACCTGGGCGGATGACCTGGGATTGAGGGTTTCGCTGACGGCGGTCCACACGGGTTTGCCTTCCGGCAGGCGATACAGCAGGGTTTCCACAACAACGGTGGTGTTTTCCACCGTGTATCCCGGCGTGGTGTAAACATAGGGATAGAAAGTGTAGAAGGAGCCGTAGCGGGGGCCAAAGCGGCGGAAAAGAGGGTCGTTGGCGAACTGGGTCTGGGGCGGCACCACGACTTGGGATTTATCCACCGACACCAGCCGTGACAGCAGTGCCGCATCGAAGCCCTCCCGGGCCAGCCGGGCGCGAACCTCGGCGGCTTCGAGGCTGGGGTCGAGTTCTAGGGTGTGGCCGGCGGCGGCGTTGGTGCCGGGGGGGATCGACTGGAGAACCCGATTCTCGGCCATCCGGCGCAGGTTCTCATCCTTCACTGCAACAAACACCACCAGTTTGCGGGGTACCGCACCCGAATCAGAATCGTCGCGCCAAGTGGATTTGAGGGTGGAGCTTGCGCAGCCCGTGAGCAGGAGAGCTGCGCTAATCAGGGCGGTGACGTGCTTGAGTGACATGGATGCTCCGCTTCGGAATTGTCGGTTGAATGCGTGAGACCGCAAGATTAACGCCAGATTCAATGAAAATCCCGGCTTCGTGGGGCCAGGCGGCCCAATTGGGCAGAGCGGTCTACGACGCGCTTGGCATGCAGGTGCACCACGCGGCCCTGGCGGGTGATCTGCCCATATACTCCGAGCAGGCGCGCACCCAGCAGAATGCGCCGCTCGGCCTCAAGGAGTTCGGGCCGGATGATCACGTTTACCCAGCCCGTTTCGTCTTCCAGGGTGATGAACAGGGTGCCCTTGGCGGTGCCCGGGCGCTGACGGCAGGTGACGATGCCGGCAGCCCGGGCCAGCTTGCGGTCGGGGCAGTCGGCGATTTCGGCAGCGCTTAGGAAGCGCTCCTCACGCAGCAGGCCGCGCAGGAAGCTCAGGGGGTGACTGCCCAGGCTGAAACCCAAACGGGCGTAATCGGCGATGACCTCCTGGGTTTCACCGGGAGGGCGCAGGAATGGCATGGCATCGGGGATAGGGGCATCCCGCAGCAAGCCAGGGGCGGCTTCGCTGCCGGCTGCTGCCCAGCAGGCCTGACGACGGTGGCCGGCGAGACTGCCCAGGGCGCCTGCCGTGGCGAGCACCTGCAATTCGGTCGTGCTCAGGGCCGCACGGCGGGCCAGGTCTGCCACCGACTCGAAGGGGCAGGCCCGCCGTGCTGTGACGATGCGTGCTGCAGCGTCCGGGTTGAAGCCCTGGATCAGGCGCAGTCCCAGCCGGGCAGCCGGGGGGCCATGGGTGGAGGAGGGGGCCAGGGTGGATTCCCAGTCGCTCTCTGCTGCATCAGCCGGCAGGACTTCAACCTGATGGCGACGGGCATCCTGGATGAGCTGGGCGGGGCCGTAAAAACCCATCGGTTGGCTGTTGAGCAGGCCGCACAGGAAGGCTGCGGGTTCGAAGCGTTTGATCCAGGCGGATACGTACACCAGCAGGGCGAAGCTGGCGGCATGGGATTCCGGAAAGCCGTAGCTCCCGAAGCCCTGGATCTGACGGCTCAGGGCCTCGGCAAAGCTGGCTTCGTAGCCCCGGGCCAGCATGCCCGCGGCGAGCTTGTCCTGGTAGCGGGTGAGCTCGCCCTTGCGCCCCCAGGCGCCCATGGCCCGGCGCAGCTGGTCGGCCTCGCCGGCGGTAAACCCTGCCGCCACCATGGCCAGCTGCATCACCTGCTCCTGGAAGATCGGCACGCCGTGAGTCCGGCACAGGACGGGTTCGATCTCTGGCCGGGGATAGGTGATCTTCTCATTTCGGGCGAGTTTCTCCCGGGCGGAAAGGTAGGGGTGCACCATGCCGCCCTGGATAGGCCCGGGCCGCACGATGGCGACTTCCACCACCAGGTCGTAATAACGGCGGGGGCGCAGGCGCGGCAGCATGCTCATCTGGGCCCGGGATTCGACCTGGAAAACGCCCATCGCATCGGCCTCACAGAGCATGTCGTAGACCTCCGGCTGCTCCCGGGGGATGTCGGCCATCGTGAACGGCGCCCCCCGCCACTGGCCGATCAGCGCCAGGCTGCGGCGGATGGCTGACAGCATGCCCAGGGCCAGCACATCCACCTTGAGCAGGCCCAGGGCTTCCAGGTCGTCTTTGTCCCACTGGATGACGGTGCGATCTGCCATGGCGGCGTTTTCCATGGGCACCAGTTCGGCCAGGGGACCGCGGGAAATAACGAAACCACCTACATGCTGGGACAGGTGGCGGGGAAAGCCGACGAGTTCGTTGGCCAGTTGGAGCAGTAACTGGATGCGTGGGTTTGCCAGGTCCAGGCCTGCTTCGCGGATCCGCTCCGGTGACACTTTCAGACCATCCCACCAGGCCAGGCGGCGGGTGAGCTGATCCAACTGGCCGCTATCGAAGCCGAGGGCGCGGCCCACGTCGCGCAGGGCGCTCCGGGGGCGGTAGCGGATCACTGTGGCGGCCAGGGCTGCCCGGTCACGGCCGTACTTGCGGTAAATGTACTGGATGACCTCCTCGCGGCGGTCGTGCTCGAAATCCACGTCGATGTCGGGGGGCTCGTTGCGTTCCCGGGAGATGAAGCGCTCGAACAGCAGGCTGGCTTCAGCCGGGGCCACTTCGGTTACACCCAAGGCATAACAGACCACCGAATTGGCGGCCGAGCCACGGCCCTGGCACAGGATCTTCTGACTGCGGGCAAAGCGCACGATGTCTTCGACCGTCAGGAAGAAGGCTTCGTAGCGCAGCTCGGCAATCAGAGTGAGTTCCTTGTTGACCTGGGCACGGATGCCTTCCGGCAGAGGGGTCTTGCCGGCGGCCCAATCGGGGTAGCGGCGACGCAGGCCCTGTTCCACCAGTGCCCTCAGATGGCTCGTGGCTGTGGCCCCGGCGGGCACGATCTCTTCCGGGTACTCGTAGCGCAGGGTGTCCAGGGTGAATGTGCAGCGGGCGGCTACCTTCAGGGTTTCGGCCAGCCATTCGGCCGGGTGGTGGTCGCCCAGCCGGGCCCGTGGCTGCAGGTGGGCCTCGTGATTGGGAGCCAGCAGATAGCCGGCCTCGTCCAGGCTGCAGCGGTGGCGCAGGGCGTCCAGTACGTCGGCCACGGCCTTGCGCTCCGGGGTGTGCATCAAGGGTGCGCAGGTGCTGACTACTGTCATGCCGGCACGCCGGGCTGCGTCGGTAATCCATCGGCACCGCCAGGCATCGTCGGGCCCCAGGTGAAGGGGGGCGGCCAGCCAGCTTGCACCTGGAAAGAGGCGGGCCAGCCAGCAGGCATCGGCAGCGAGCCCGTCGGGCCGCTGATCGATCGCGTCGGGGGGAAGCAACAGAGCCAGGCAGCCGGGGAGGCCGTTTTCGAGATCACTGCGCTGAAGGTGGTAAGCCCCCTTGTCCGCGGCCCGCCGGCCTTTGCTGATGAGGCTGGAGAGGCGGCCATAGGCGGAGCGGTCTGTAGCGATCAGCACCAGCCGGGGGCCGTCGGCAAGCTGCAGCGAGGTGCCGATCAGCAATTGCAACGCGTCCGGTTGCTGGCGCCACTGGGTATGAGCCCGGACCACACCGGCCAGGGAGCATTCGTCGGTGATGGCCAGCGCTGCATAGCCCAGGGCCACGGCCTGGGCGACCAGCTCTTCGGGGTGGGATGCGCCGGTGAGGAAGCTGAAGTTGCTGCGGCAGTAGAGTTCGGCGAAGGCTGGTGAGGGGATGCTTGTCATGGGTTGACTGTATAAATAAACAGTCTTCCCGGCAAGCCTCCCCGAGAGTCAGTGTCTGAAGAAGCGTCGCTTTGCCGTCAGGATGGCCAGGCATAGCAGGACGCCCAGGCTGCCGGGGTCCATCGCCCCTCCACCGCCGGAGGATTTGGTCGCTGCCACCTGGACTTCGACAGTCACTTGATTTGTGCCCTGACGTCCCGAGTCATCGGTGACGGTCAGGCTCAGCACATAGGTGCCGGCCACAGGGGCCGTGAAGGAGGGGCTGGCGACGTTGTCGGCGCTGAAGCTGCCGGTGCCTGGACCGCTGAGCTGGGTCCACTTCCAGCCCACCAGGGTGGCGCCGCTGGACACCGTGCTGCCGGTAGAGTCCAGGGTGATGGGCGTACCTGCCATGGGTGAAGCCGATACGCTGATCTTTGCGACAGGATCGGTGATCGCAGCCGCCGCGGCAGCGGAAACGGCGCCGACGGTATTCAGCATGCCCGCGCCGCAGGTGGTGGTGGTGCAGTTGCACTGCCCGTCTGCGGAGGTGATGGGGCAGGTGGGCAGCGTGTTGTCGAGGGGAAAGGGGGTGGCACTGCTCTTGATGAAGCGGCTCACATCCGTTTCCGTCAGGGCCGGGTTGGCGGCCAGCATGAGGGCGGCGGTGCCCGCCACCAGCGGTGCGGCAAAGCTGGTGCCCACGGTGCTGTCGCCCGTACCGGTGTAGGTATTGCCCGCTGGGCTGGTGCTGCCCTGGTTGGTCAGGGTGACCAGGGGAAACAGGCAGGGCTGGCCCGCCTGGATGTTTACGCAGTTGCCGGCCGGGGCGCTGATGCCCACCTCGATCCCATGGCTCGAATAGCCCACCTTGGTGCCCACGTGGCGGATGCCGGCCACGGCCAGCACGCCCGGGCAGTTGGCCGGCTCGTCGACCGCACCGGATTCGTTGCCGGCTGCGGCGACGATCAGGGTGCCGGCGGCGCGGATTTCGGCAATCGCCGAGCGGTAAGCTGCGCTGCAGCTGCCTGCTCCGGCCAGGCTCAGGTTGATTACTCGCGCGGGTGTCGGATTGGTGGGCACACCAGGGACGGCCAGCCCGGCAGCCCAGCGCATGCCGGCAATGATGTCCGAATCGAAGCCACCACATTTGCCGAGTACGCGGACGGGCTGGATGCGGGTGGCACCACCCATCCCGGCGATGCCCCGGGAGTTGTTGGTTTCTGCAGACAGGATGCCCGCCACCTGGGTGCCATGCCAGCTGCTGGCCTGGGTGCTCAGGGTGCCGCACAGGGCAATCAGGGCCGGATTGCTGCGATCGGCCAGGGAGACGTAATCGCCCGGGTCCGAGGGGTCGGCGTCGCGGCCGCTCTGACCGTCGTTGGCATTCAGGTTGTCGGTGATGAAGTCGTAGCCGGCCACCAGACGCGGTGCCAGATCTTCGTGATCCAGGCGTACGCCGGAGTCCACCACGGCCACGACCACCGCGCTGCTGCCGCGGGTCAGGTCCCAGGCGGCCTGGGCGTTGGTGGCGGCAAGGCGGGTGGTGTCGGGGGCCTGCAGATACCACTGAAACCCGAACAGGGGGTCGTTGGGCAGGGCGCTGATCTTCTTGATGCGGTCGGGGACCGCGTACTCCACGTCGGCATCCCGGGCCAGCCTGGCTGCCAGCGCTTCGGAGCTCAGGCCGCTGGCGCGCATCACATGGAGATCGCGGCCGGGCTGGCTGAGCATGTGGGCGGTCAGCCCGAGGCGGGTGCCCAGGGTTTCGACACGCCCGGCCGCCTGGATCTGCTTGAGGGGGGAGCTGGCCTTGAGCTTGACGATCACCCGGGCTTCACTGGGCTCGGCAGCGTGGGCGCACAGGGGGAGGAGGGCTGCCAGGGCGCTCAGGACCAGGCTGGTTCGGGTTGGCGCTTTCATGGGGCGTCCTGGATGGTGTCGGATGAGCATGGGGGCTCCAGCGGGAAAGAGCCTGCCACTTTATGTGAATAGGATTTCATCCGCATGCAAAACAAAGTCGCGCCTCTACTGGCAGCGTCGTCTTTAGCGGCGCTGACGCCCTTTGATTGGGCCGCCGGACGGTGCGGCAGGGGCTGGTTTGCCGTATTCCTTGAATACCCGCTTTGCGTCCTGCTCGGCTCGCAATTGGGTGCACAGGCTTGGGTCGTCGTCGTGTTCGCTGAAATAGCCGGCTGCCTGGGCCTTCATCACGAGCTGGATGGCGGCGTGTTCGCTGAGGCCAAAGCGCTCAAAAATGAGGGTGGTCACTTCGTCCAGATGTTCTTCGTAGGTCATGGTGTGATTGATCGCAGGGCGGGAGACAAGCCTTGCATTGTACCGGCAGGCGGGCGGGCTCATTGCCCACCTGTCTGGGCTGCGCGGATAATCGGGCCCATCATCTGCCTTCGCCGCCACCATGTCCGACTCCTCGCCCGTTCTCTCCGCCCTTTACCGCTACCCCGTCAAGTCCATGCGTGGGCAGCGCCTGGATGCCAGCCCGGTCAGCCCCCTGGGCCTGCCCTTCGATCGTATGTGGATGGTGGCTGATCCGTCCGGCCGCTTCGTGACCGGGCGTGACTACCCGGAGTTGGTCCTGATCGATGCCCATCCCTCGGCGCTCGGGCTGACGCTCTCGGCGCCAGGTAGGGAGGCCCTCTTCGTGCCCAATAGCGCCTTCACCGAAGTCTGCGAGGCCACTGTGTGGGGTGACCGCTTTGCTGCCTGGGAGGGGAGCGCCGAGGCGGCAGACTGGATCTCTGCCTACATCGGGGCGCGCCTCAAGCTTCTGTGGACCGGCGCCAAGACGGTACGCCGCGTCAAGGTCGATGACAGCGTGCCTTTGTCCTTCGCCGATGGCTATCCGCTGCTCATCATCGGCCAGGCTTCCCTTGATGACCTCTCCGCGCGCCTGGGGCACCCGCTGGCCATGGCGCGCTTTCGCCCCAACCTCGTGGTCTCCGGGGCGGAGCCCTTCGCTGAAGACGGCTGGAAGCGCATCCGCATCGGTTCCGCCACCTTTCGCATCGCCAAGCCCTGCGAGCGCTGCGTATTCACGACAGTCGACCCGGAGACAGGTTACAAGGCCCTGAACCAGGAGCCTCTCCGAACCCTGGCCAAGTACCGCAAGACGCCCGAGGGGGTGATTTTCGGGCAGAACGTGATTGCCGAGGGCAGCACCGAATTGCAATGTGGAATGCCTGTGGAAGTGCTTGAGTGACGAATTTCCCTCCCTTGGCTGGGGGAGGGCGAATCAGCGTTTAATTAATTAGCAATTTCTGATGTATTGGATTTTCCAATCCGGGTTCCCTGAAATTGGCTGGAAATGGGTCTCCAGCCTTGATCTCAGTCAAAACCAGGGCAATTAACTGCATCGATTTATCCTATGCAAAAAAACAGGAGCCGATAATTCCCCGGTCAGCCAACAGGGGAATTCAAGTGTTCGGGAATCTTGGAAAAAAGATGCGTGGTGCCATGGCACTGCTGGCTTTGCTGGCTGCACCAATGGCCTTTGGCGATGATCCACCTCCTACCCCCGAAGAGCTCGTGAAGATCCGGGCCGCCAATGCCGAGTGCCTCAGCTGCCATTCGGAAGCGGGGCTCAAGAAACCCCCCAAGGAAGGGATGGATCTCAAGAAGCTGCGCAGTCATCTGGTCCACCTGGATACCTTCACGGCATCAGATCACGGGCAGATGGCCTGTACCAAGTGCCATGGAGACGGCTATGCAGAACACCCCCACGCCGCCGACGCCAAGGACGAAATAGCGGAATGCCAGGACTGCCATGCCCGCAAGGCCATGCGCATCGAGCGCCAGTTCGACAAGTCGGTGCATGCCGAAAACCTGAGCGATACCTTCACCTGCAAGACCTGCCATGACGCCCACACCATGGCCCTGGCAAGCAAGCTGCGCGACCCCCACAAGATCGTGGCCCAGGACAACAAGATCTGTCTTGACTGCCATGACTCCGATCTGGCCTTTGCCAAGATGGCTCCGGACAACAAGAAGCGTCCGCCCATCGACGACATTCACGCCTGGCTGCCCAACACCCGCCTGCACTGGAAGGCAGTGCGCTGCGTTGAATGCCACACCCCCACCGAAGACAAGCTCTCCCTGTCCCACGAGATCCAGAACAAGGACAAGGCGGAGAAGAAGTGTGCCAGTTGCCACAGTGCCAACTCATCGCTCAACGCACGTCTCTATCGCCATCTGCAGGCCGAGGAGCAGAACAAGTACGGCTTCCTCAACAGCGTGATGCTGAGCAGTTCTTATGTAGTCGGTGCAACCCGCAATCCGACCCTCGACAAGGCCTTGATCGCCCTGTTCATTGCCACTGTGCTGGGCGTCATCGGCCATGGCATCGTCCGCATCATCACGACCCGTCTGCGTCGGAGAAAGAACCATGACTAATCGCGTCTTCATGCTGCCCCTGTGGATACGCCTGTGGCACTGGAGCAATGCCCTGGCGATCATCGTGCTGTCGATCACAGGCATCAGCCTGCATTTTTCCGATCCCAGCCTGCCCTTGGTGGAGTTTTCCCTGGCGGCCCGCATCCACAACATAGCCGGCGTCTGCCTGGCGGTGCTCTATGCCGGGTTCGTGATCGGCAATATCGTCACCGGCAACTGGTGGCAGTACGTGCCCAAGCCACCTGGCATCATCAAGCGCTGCCTGCGCCAGATGCAGTTCTATGGTTCGGGCATCTTCAAAGGTGAGGCCGAGCCTTTCCCGCCGACTCCGGAAGTCAATTTCAACGCCCTGCAGGCCGTCACCTACTGGTCCATCATGTATCTGGTGATGCCGGTGGTGATCCTCAGCGGGCTGGTCTTCCTCTATCCCCAGTTCGCTCCGGCCACCCTGTTCGGCCTCGACGGCCTGCTGCCGGTGGCGCTGGTGCATTACCTGGGGGCGGCGGTGATCCTGCTGTTCATGGTCAGCCATATCTACCTCGGCACCATGGGGCCCAAGGTCAGCAGCCTGTTCAAGATGATGTTCACCGGCTGGTATGAGCATTGAGCCACCGGCTCCGATTTACCCAACCTAAACACCATCCTCAAGGAGAGTTCAGATGAGATTCACCCTGCAAGCCCTTGTCCTTGGCGGTCTGTGCAGTACCAGCCTGTTCCTGTCGGCCCAGGTCCACGCCCAGGCCGTTGATGCGGACGCCGCCCAGGCTCTGGCCAAAAAGGAGGGCTGCCTCAAGTGTCATGCCCTCGACAAGAAGAAGGAGGCCAAGTCCCTCACGGACATCTCCAAGTCGCTGAAAGGCAAGGCTGACGCCGAAGCCAAGCTTGTGCATCACCTGACCTCCGCCGAGATGGTCAAGTTCGATGACGGCAAGGAAGAAGAGCACAAAGTGCTGAAGACCAAGGACAAGGCCGCCATCAAGAATCTGACGGACTGGATTTTGTCCCTCGCCAAGTAGTACCCGCAGGACAGGCCCCGACTTGCCGGGGCCTGGTGGAAACCGATAGCAGGATCAGGGAGAAAAAAATGAAAGTCTTGCGACAGTTGTTTGCCTCGTGCCTCGTGCTCGGGGCCCTTGCCGGTTCGCCCGCCGCCCTCGCGGCCGATGCGCCGGCCGCCAGCGCAGCCAAGCCCCCCGCAAAGGATCTGGTCCTGAAGGGAGATGCCAAGTGCACCAGTTGCCATGACGAGTCTGATGAACCCAAGCTCCTGCACATCGGCAAGACCAAGCACGGCACCCTGGCGGATGGCCGTACACCCAGCTGCACCAATTGCCACGGTGAGAGTGACCTGCACACCAACAACCCGCAGAAGCTCAAGGATCGCCCGGCCACTGACCGTAACTTCAGCAAGACTTCCCGGCTGACCGCCGAGGAAAAGAGCGCCGCCTGCACCACCTGCCACCAGGGTGGCAAGCACATGAACTGGAACACCAGCGCCCACGCCAACCGCGATGTGGGCTGCACCTCCTGTCACCAGGTGCATGTGGCGAAAGACAAGGTGCGCGACAAGCGTGCCCAGGCCGAGGTCTGCTACACCTGCCACAAGCAGCAGCGTGCGGAGACCAACAGGCCCTCGCATCACCCCATCCCGGAAGGCAAGATGACCTGCTCCGACTGCCACAACGCCCACGGCTCCGCCGGGCCGAAGATGCTGGTCAAGGACACCACCAACGCCACCTGCTATACCTGCCATGCCGAAAAGCGCGGCCCCTTCGTGCATAACCACCAGCCGGTCGTCGAGGACTGCGGCAACTGCCACAACCCCCACGGCACCACGGCTGAAGCCATGCTCAAGGCCCGCCAGCCCTTCCTCTGCCAGCAATGCCATGCCGACGCCTCCCATCCGGGCAACGTGCCGGCCATCCGCGCCAACATGCCCAATGCCGTCAGCAGCAACATCGGCCCGGGCTATGCCCAGGCACGCGGCTGCGCCAACTGCCACACCAATGTGCACGGCAGCAACAGCCCGAGCAATGCGACGTCCAGCGGACCCTTCCGCTTCTTCCGCTGATCGAGGAGAGGGATCATGAGCACGCAATCCATTTTCAGGCCGACCATCCTTGCCATCGCGCTGGCGGCGGCCTTTCCGGCTGCCTCCGCCTGGGCTGATGACGAGATCTCCGAGCTGACCTCGCCCAACACGGCCGAGGCCGCCATCAATCTGCCCTACACCGACAAGATCAATCCCCTGTACCGGCAGTACGACGGGGTGAACAACGCGGGCATCAATGCCAATGCCGATCTCGACTATGTGCGTCGCAAGGACGCCGAGTGGTTCCGCATCAACGCCCGTAACCTGGGCCTGCGCACCCAGGAGATGGGCATCTCCTACGAGAAGCAGGGCGACTGGTCGATCAGCCTCGACTACAACCAGATTCCCCGCTACAGCCCCTACCAGGTGAGCACGGCAGTCAGCGGCGTGGGCAGCACGCGCATCGTCCAGCCCGACATCGCCAACACCGCGGCAGCAGCCAACAACGCCAACCTGTACGACGTCACCCTCAAGACCGAAAGGGAGATCACCACCCTGGCGGCCAGCAAGTTCCTGATGCCAGGGCTCAAGCTCGGCTTCACCGTCAAGAACGAGGACAAGACGGGCACCCGCCTGAGCGGCGTGCGCGGCGTGACTGGCAGCGGGGCCACGCCGGCCAACATCTACAGCGCCTTCCTGTTTGCACCCGAGCCCATCAACCAGAACCACAAGCAGCTGGAAGCCACGGTGGAATACACCACCGAGAAGTACCAGCTGGTTGCCGGCTACTACGGCAGCTTCCTGGGCACCAAGCAGAACGCCCTCACGGTGGTGCCTGGCACCAATACCGCGCTGGTGGCGGCCAACCTGTCACCCATCGCCCTGGCACCGGACAACTCCGTGCAGCAGTTCTACGTGACGGGCGCCTACAACTTGTCCAAGGATACCCGTGCCAATCTGAAGGTGGCCTGGTCCGAAGGGCGGCAGGATGACGCCTTCCTGGTGGGCCAACCCACCTTGGCCGGCATCGGCGGCAACCTGAATGCCAAGGTTCAGACCACCGAGGTCTATTCCGCTGTTACGTCCCGCCTGACCCGCGACCTGAAGCTGCTCGCGTCGTGGCGCTATGAAGACCGCCAGGACAAGACGCCGGTGCGCATCTTCGGCACATCCACCAGCAACGGCGTGACCACCAACTACTACAACAATCCCGAATCCCACACTGCCAACTGGGGCAAGCTTGAGGCCAGCTACAGGCTGGGGGCGGGCTTCAACCTGACCGGCGGTTTCGACTACACCAACAAGAGCAGCAAGGAGTGGGAGCGTCACGATGTGTCCGAGCTGACCTCCCGCATTGCCGTTTCCCGCAGCATGGGTGAATCCATCAACGGTACCCTCAGCTTTGCCCACGCCGAGCGCAAGGGTTCTGAATGGAACAACGGCATTACGCCACCCATCCTTCCGGTGTACCTGGCTGACCGCAACCGGGACCGTGTCCGCGGCATGCTCGACCTGGCAGCTACCGAAAACCTGAATCTCCAGTTTGCTTACGAGGCCTATTTCGAGGACTACAACAAGAGCAGCTACGGCCTCGACAAGGGGCAAGGGCAGATCTTTTCGGTGGATGGCAGCTACGCCATCAGCGACGTGTGGAAGCTCAATGCCTGGTACACCAAGCAGAACGGTGAAACCCGCCAGTACGCTCAGGGCGCGGTGTGTACCACCGGCAACAGCAGCAACTGCACGGTCAATACCTTCCGCACCGGTACGCTGGTGCAGTGGGATGCTAACCTCAAGCAGGACTCCGACCAGTTCGGCCTCGGCCTCAATGGCCGGATCAGTCGGGTGGACGTGGGCGCCCAGCTGTTGATCTATCAGGACGTGAACAAGCAGGAAGTGAGCAAGATGCCGACCACCACCTGCACCAACGCCAGCTGTTCGACCACGGGCACGGTGGCGGCCGCCATGGGCATCCTGCCCGACACCAAGTACACCCAGAACACCCTCAAGCTGTTCGGCATCTATCCGGTGAGCAAGGCGACTCGCGTGCGTCTCGACTACATCTACGACATGCGCAAGATGGACGACTACACCTGGAGCAACTGGGTGTATGCCGATGGTACGCGGGTGTATGTGAAGCCGGAACAGACCACCCAGGTGATCGGCCTGTCCCTGCTGCACTCCTTCTGAGCGGAGTCGCCCCCCTCCGGGCGGCGGCTGCCGCCCACCATGCAAAAAGCCCCGGCCTAAACCGGGGCTTTTTGCTGGCCTGTGAGGTGCTACAGGCCCGGCGCTTCAGCGGATCAGCGGCTGATCGGCTTGTAGCGGATGCGCTTCGGCTTGGCACCTTCCTCGCCCAGGCGCTTGCGCTTGTCTTCTTCGTACTCCTGGTAGTTACCAGCGAAGAAGGTCCATTGGGACTCGCCCTCGGCGGCCAGGATGTGGGTACAGATCCGGTCCAGGAACCAGCGGTCGTGGGAGATGATCAGCGCACAGCCGGCAAACTCCAGAAGGGCGTCTTCCAGAGCCCGCAGGGTTTCCACGTCAAGGTCATTGGACGGTTCATCGAGGAGCAGCACGTTGCCGCCGCTCATCAACGTCTTGGCCAGGTGCAGGCGGCCGCGTTCGCCACCCGACAGGTTGCCCACCAGCTTCTGCTGGTCGCCACCCTTGAAGTTGAAGCGGCCGATGTAGGCCCGGCTAGGCATCTCGAACTTGCCAATGGTCAGGATGTCTGCGCCGCCGGCCAGCTCGTCGAACACCGTCTTGGAGCCATCCAGGCAATCGCGGGACTGGTCCACGTAGGCGATCTTGACTGTGGGGCCGATCACCACGTCACCGGCGTCGGGCGTGTCCTGACCGGTGATCATCTTGAACAGGGTGGACTTACCGGCCCCGTTGGGGCCGATGATGCCGACGATGGCACCGGCCGGGATGCTGAAGTTCACCTTGTCCATCAGCAGCTTGTCGCCAAAGCCCTTGGAAACGTCGGTGAATTCGATGACCTTGTCCCCGAGGCGCTCGCCCACGGGGATGAAGATCTCCTGGGTTTCGTTGCGCTTCTGGTATTCGACCGAGGACATCTCCTCGTAGCGGGCGATACGGGCCTTGCTCTTGGCCTGGCGCGCCTTGGGGTTGGAGCGCACCCATTCCAGTTCCTGCTTCATGGCCTTGATGCGGGCGCCTTCCTGCTTGGCTTCCTGCTCCAGGCGGGCTTCCTTCTGTTCCAGCCAGCTGGAGTAATTGCCCTTCCAGGGGATGCCGTGGCCGCGGTCGAGTTCGAGAATCCACTCGGCGGCGTTGTCGAGGAAGTAGCGGTCGTGGGTGACGGCCACCACGGTGCCCGGGAAGCGCACCAGGAACTGTTCCAGCCATTCCACCGATTCGGCGTCCAGGTGGTTGGTGGGTTCGTCCAGCAGCAGCATGTCGGGGCGGGACAGCAGCAGCTTGCACAGGGCCACGCGGCGCTTTTCACCACCGGACAGGGGGCCAACCTTGGCATCCCATGGAGGCAGGCGCAGGGCGTCGGCGGCAATTTCGAGCTGGGTTTCCAGATCGGCGCCGCTGGTGGCGATGATGTTCTCGTATTTGGCCTGCAGTTCGGCCAGCTTGTCGAAGTCGGCGTCCGGCTCGGCGTAGGCGGCGTACACCTCTTCGAGCTTCTGCTTGGCCTCCATCACTTCACCCAGGCCGGATTCCACTTCCTCGCGGACGGTTTTGGCCGGGTCGAGCTGGGGCTCCTGGGGCAGGTAGCCGATGGACATGTTGGGCTGCCACTGGACTTCGCCGTCGTATTCCTTCTCGACGCCGGCCATGATCTTGAGCACGGTGGACTTGCCCGCGCCGTTGAGGCCGAGCAGGCCGATCTTGGCTCCGGGGAAGAAGGACAGGGAGATGTCTTTGATGATCTGCCGCTTGGGCGGGACGACCTTGCTCACGCGGAGCATGGACATGACGTATTGGGCCATGGGGGAGAGTTCCAGTAGGGCAAAAATCGAAGGCGTGACTTTACCCGATTGCCCCCCGGGTCGGCATCTGAAAACCGCGGCTGCCCGGTGATGTCGGCGAGTGGACTGGGCGCTGGGGGTCAGTGGCCCTGGGTCAGGGCGGCGAGAACCTCGTCCTGCTCTTCCCGGGAGAGAAAGTAGGCGTACAGGGAGCGTGCCCGGCACGAACCGCTGCCGCCGAGCAAGGCGACCTGCTTATCCACATGATGCATGTCCAGGTGTAGCAGCACCGCTGGCGCATTGTTGACCCGCGGACAGGCCTTCTCGCCACCGATCTCGGTAAAGCCGAGCATGCGCTTGTAGAAGCTGGCGTGGCGGGGGTGAACTTCGATGATCACGGCCGTTGCGCCATGGATCAGGCGGGAATGGATGTAGATCAGGTGGAAGAGGGCACCGAGCACTTCCTTGGTGTTGTGGTGGGTGTCCACGGCCAGGCGGGTGAGCTCGCACAGGCGGGCCTTACCCTGGCGGTAGTAGGCCAGCTCGTCCCCGTACAGGGTGTCGGCGAGGAGACCTTCCGGCCCGTCGAGGCGCAGGGTTATGGTGCCGAAGACCTTCTCGCCGCTGGAGGCGACCAGGGTGATGCAGTCGGGACGGATCTGCTGGTGGTGGGGCTCACCGGCATGGAGGCCGCGCCAGGCGTAGCGGCGTTCGATCAGCAGGCGCACGGCGTGGCCGTGGCTGTGGGGGTCGGCACATTGCACCAGGTAGGAGGTGGTGTTCGAGGAGGTAAAGCTCAGAGGAGCGGCGTTGCTGAAGGGGGAGGCGGTGAGTGGGTGGGTGGATGCAGGGGGCGTTACGTCGGGGCGCCAGTCTCGGGCGCCGTGGGCGGATTGGCGAGTTTTCACGGGGCTTGGTGAGGCAGAAGAATGCGCCAGATTTGAGCATTTACAGGCACTTAAGTCACGATCTGCCTTGTAACCAATCATGTCCCTGATGAGCAGCCTATTGCCCCCTGATCCGCCGAAGAGCCAGTGTTTACGCCACAAACTGCAGGCGGGCCAGGCGTGCGTAAAGCCCGTCGGCGGCAATCAGATTTGCGTGACTGCCTTGCTGGATAATGCGCCCTCCATCCATCACCACGATCCTGTCGGCCTTCTGCACGGTGGCCAGGCGGTGGGCGATGACCACCGTGGTGCGCTGACGCATCAGGCCGTCGAGAGCCTGCTGGACCATGCGCTCGCTCTCTGCGTCGAGGGCCGAGGTGGCTTCGTCGAGGAGCAGCAGCGGCCGGTCGGCGAGAATGGCCCGGGCGATGGCAATGCGTTGGCGCTGCCCCCCGGACAGGCGTACGCCGCGTTCGCCCAGGTCGGTGTCGTAGCCCTGGGGCAGACCGGTGATGAACTCGTCGGCGAAAGCAGCGCGGCAGGCTGCCTGCACTTCGTCGAAGCTGGCATCGGGGCGGGCGTAGCGCACGTTGTCGGCTACGCTGGCGGCGAAGATCACCGCCTCCTGGGACACTAAGGCGATGTGGCGGCGCAGAGTCAGCGGGTCGGCTGCGGCCAGGGGCACGCCGTCGATGGCGAGTTGGCCGGCCTCCGGGTCATAGAAGCGCAGCAAGAGCTGGAAGACGGTGCTCTTGCCCGACCCGGAGGGGCCGACTAGCGCCACTGTCTCGCCGGGTTGCACCACCAGGCTGAAATCGTCGAGGGCGGGGGTGTCGGGCCGGGAGGGGTAGTGGAAGCGCACGCCGTCGATGGCGATGGCGCCCAGGGCCGGGGCCGGGAAGGGGCGAGGCTGGGCCGGAGCCTGGATCGCCGGCGCGGTGGCGAGGATCTCCATCAGCCGCTCGGTGGCGCCTGCCGCCCGCTGCAGCTCACCCCACACTTCCGACAGGGCACCGATGCTGCCGGCCACGATGGCGGCGTAGAAGACGAAGGCCGACAGTTCGCCCGCCGTCAGGCGACCAGCCAGCACGTCATGCCCGCCCACCCACAGGATGAAGGCGATGGCGCCAAACACCAGCAACAACACCGCCGCCACCAGCTTGGCCCGGCTGGCGACACGCTGGCGGGCGGTGTCGAAGCTGCTTTCCACACGGCGTCCGAAATCCTGCCGGTCGGCATCCTCGTGGCCATAGGCCTGGACGATGCGGATCTCGTGGATGGTCTCGTCGATGCGGTTGCCCAGCTCGGCCACCCGGTCCTGGCTCTCCCGGGCCAGCTTGCGCACCTTGCGCCCGAACACCACGATGGGCGTGACCACCAGGGGCACGCCGGCCAGGGTCAGCAGAGTGAGCTTGATGCTGGTGGTAAACAGCATCACCAGCCCGCCCACCAGCAGCAGGACATTGCGCAGGGCGATGGACAGGCTGGAGCCCACCACGTTCTCGATCTGGGTAGTATCGGAGGTGAGGCGCGAGATCACTTCACCGGTGCGACCGGCTTCGAACCAGGCCGGGGGCAGGCTCAGCAGATGGTCGAAGACCCGCCGCCGGATATCGGCGGTGACCCGCTCCCCCAGCCAGGAGACGTTGTAGAAACGCAGATAGGTGGCCACGGCGAGCAGCACGATAACGCCGAACATGGCCGCCAGGCTACGGTCCAGCCAGGCCGGGTCGCCTGCCGAGAAGCCCTTGTCGATCACCATGCGCAAGCCTTGGCCCACCGCCAGCATGGCCCCGGCAGCCAGTATGAGGGCGATGGCAGCGGTAATCACCCGCCGCCGGTAGGGCGCGAGGAGGTGGAGAAGGGCGCGGGCGGGATGGGTAGGCATGGGATGGCAGAGAAGATGGGAAGACGGGATTCTATGTGCAACGCACAATTGGTCGGTAAGCTATGGCTCTTCAATAACTGAACAGTTCCGCTGACATGCTGCCCTCTTCCCCAATGACGGCAGGGGTGACCCTGTTGATCGTCCTGTTGTTGTTTGCCACCGCCTTCGCCGTGGGCCGTGGGCGCCACAAGTATGGCGTTGCTGCGCCCGCCGTGACCGGCCACCCGGTTTTCGAGCGCTTGTACCGGGTGCAGATGAACACCCTTGAATGGGCCGTGATGACCTTGCCCTGCCTGTGGATTGCCGCCACTTACGTGAGTGATGTTGGCGCGGCAGGCCTGGGCCTGGTGTGGTGGCTCGGTCGCATCGCCTATGCCCTGGCTTACGCTGCCGATCCGGCGAAGCGGGCCCGTGGCTTCACCGTAGGGGCGCTGGCCTTTGGGGCCCTGGGGCTGATGGCCGGGGGCGGAGTGATCTGGCAGCTGATTGGAGCATGAGCATGAAACGCGTTTCCTTGGCTGCACTGTTTCTGGCCGGATATGCGCTTCCGGTCCATGCGGCGCCAACCCTGCCGGCCATGGGGGCCCGGGGCGATGCCGTCACCGTGTCGGGAATTTCGTCGGGTGGCTATATGGCGGTGCAGTTCCAGGTGGCCTTTTCGAGCCTGGTCAAGGGCGCCGGGGTGCTGGCGGCGGGGCCCTATGACTGCGCCGAGGGCAGTACCTGGCGTGCCCTCAACAACTGCATGACGCCCAAGAGCTGGGCGCTGCCGCCGACGCCCGAGTCCATCAAGCCGCGCATGGAGTCCCGTGCCCGGCTGGGTCTGATCGACCCGCCTACCGGGCTGGCCGACGACAAGGTGTGGGTGCTTACCGGGGGTGCCGACCACACGGTGGAGCGCCCCGTGGTGGATGCACTGGTGGCTTTCTACCGGCAGTGGATGCCCGCCGGGGCCATTCGCCTGGTGCCTTTGCCGGATGCGGGCCATGCCATGATCTCGGTATCCGATACGCGGCCCAATGCCTGCGCCACCTCGGAGCCGCCCTTCATCAACCGCTGCGGTGACTTCGATGCCCCGGGAGAACTGCTCGGCCATCTGCTCGGCCCGCTGAAGCCCAAATCCACAGGGCGTCCCGAGTCGCTGGTGGCCTTTGACCAGCGCCCCTTCATTGCCGGCCGGCCTGTGGACATCAGCATGGCGGAGCAGGGTTTTGCCTATATTCCGGCCGCCTGCCGCTCGGGGGGCTGCCAGGTGCACGTGGCTTTCCATGGCTGCCGCCAGAGTGAAGACCAGGTGGGACGCCGTTTTGTGGAGGGCGCCGGCTACAACGCCTGGGCAGAGAGCAACCGGCTGGTGGTGCTCTATCCCCAGACGGTGGCCCGTAGCGGGCCGGCGGCGGGTTCTCTGCGCTGGGTGTACAACCCGAAAGGCTGCTGGGACTGGTGGGGCTACGCCTCCCTAGATTACGCCACCCGCAACGGACCGCAGATGGCCGCGGTGCGCAAGATGGTCGCCCGTCTGGCCGAGGCGCGGGAGCGCCCCAATTGAGGTCATGGGAATGAACCTGATTCCGCGGTTTCTCTCTCTGAAACCATGATGCTGGATGGAAGGTCTGTGGGGTCGAGTTCATTCGACCGCGGACTTCCGCTCAACGGCTTGCCGTAATTTCAAGCCCGGAGGTCGAGTAAATTCGACCCCACAGGAGATGCTACTTCTCGACGAAGGCCCGCTCAATCACGTAGTCGCCGGGGGCGCCGATGTGGGGCGAAATCTTGAAGCCGCGGGCGTCGAGCATCTTGCAGCAGTCGTCGAGCATGGCCGGGCTGCCGCAGATCATGGCCCGGTCAAAAGCCGGGTCAAGGGGCGGCAGGCCGGTGTCTTCGAAGAACTTGCCGGTAGTGATCAGGTCGGTGACGCGGCCCTGGTTGCGGAATTCCTCGCGGGTCACCGTGGGGTAGTACACCAGCTTGTCCCGGACTTCCTCACCGAAGAACTCGTTCTGGGGCAGGTAGTCTTCGATGAACTCGCTGTAGGCCAGTTCGGACACATAGCGCACGCCGTGGAGGAGCACCACCTTGTCGAAGCGCTCGTAGGTCTCCGGGTCCTGGATCACGCTCATGAAGGGGGCCAGGCCGGTGCCGGTGGAAAACAGGTAGAGGTTGCGGCCGGGCAGCAGATCGTGGAGTACCAGGGTGCCGGTGGGCTTCTTGCTGATCACGATGGGGTCGCCAGGCTGCAGGTGCTGCAGGCGCGAGGTCAGGGGGCCGTTGGGCACCTTGATGCTGAAGAACTCCAGGTGCTCTTCATAGTTGGGGCTGGCGATGCTGTAGGCGCGGGTCAGGGGGCGGCCTTCCACTTCGAGGCCGATCATCACGAACTGGCCGTTCTCGAAACGCAGGCCAGCGTCGCGGGTGACCTTGAAGCTGAAAAGGGAGTCGTTCCAGTGGTGGACGGACAAAACGGTCTGGGTACTCAGTTTGCTCATGACAGGGCGTGCTCGGGTTGGCGTTGATTTGCCCATTTTAGTGAGCGCAGTCAATCTGTAAAATGGATTGTATTGATATATGTATTCCATTTTACAGATATGAAATACACCCTGCGCCAGCTTGAGATCTTTCTCGCCGTGGCCCGCCACGAAAGCGTGTCACGGGCTGCGGAAGAGCTGTCCCTGTCCCAGTCTGCGACGAGCACGGCCCTGGGCGAACTGGAGCGGCAGTTCGACACCCAGCTTTTCGACCGTATCGGCAAGGCCCTGCGCCTCAATGAGCTGGGGCAGGTGGTACAGCCCCACGCGGTGCAGCTCATCGAGCATGCTCAGGAGATCGAAGGCATGCTGGCCCGGCAGACCGACTTTGGCCCCCTGCAGATCGGCGCCACCCTGACCGTGGGCAATTACCTGGCCACGCTGATTGCTGCCGATTTCCTGCGTGACCACCCAAGCGCCCGGGTGAGGCTGACTGTCCACAATTCGGCCACCATCGTCCAGCAGCTGATCCGCTATGAGCTTGATCTGGGGCTGATCGAGGGGAGCTGCCGTCATCCCGACCTGCTCGTCGAGCCCTGGGTGGAGGACGAACTGGTGGTGTTCTGTGCGCCCGGGCATGTCATGGCCCATGGCCGCCCGGTGGACACGGATGAACTGGCTGGGCAAGACTGGATTTTGCGGGAGATCGGCTCGGGTACCCGTGAGACCTTCGATCAGGCGCTACGGCATTTCTCCGGGGAGGTGAAGGTGCGCCTGGAGCTTGAGCATACCGAGGCCATCAAGCGCGCTGTGGAGAGCGGCCTGGGCATTGGCTGCATATCGAGGCTTGCCCTGCGCGACGCCTTTCGCCGGGGCAGCCTGGTGCCCATCGATACGCCGCAACTCGACCTGCGTCGTCAGTTCCAGTTTGTGACCCACCGGCGCAAGTACGTGACCGCCGGCATGCGGGAGTTCATCGCCCTGTGCCGGAAGATGACCGCGGGAGTGACGCGCAGCGACCTGATCGACTTGCCCTACGTTCCCTGAGTCCTCCAACCCTTGTGGGAAAGTCTCCGGGAATTCACACAGAGCGTGGGCAAGCCTGTGGACAAGATGTGGGGGGCGCTGTCATCTACCGGACACATAAGGGAATTTTGTTGCTGCCTAAAAATAGGGCAATTCTGTTGATTCAGTGGCTTGAATAGTTTTTATCTATTCACAAAAATCCGGGGATAAGTTGTGAATAAGCTGTGCGGCGGTGCAGCATTGCATTGATATTAAAGAAAAAAGACGCTCTGCCACAAAATGGGGCAGGGCTTGTCCAGTGTGGTGCGGGGGCAAATTGTCCCCATGGGGCGTGGGCAAGGGTGTGGACAAACTGTGGGGTTGGGCGGCAAGGCCTTCACCCGTAAGGCTTTTGTTTGGCTGCCTAAAAAATAGGCAGCGGGGTGGCGGCATCTTCCGGGGCGGGGCGTCTGGCCTTTGCTAGAATCCGGGCCACTCCTGCTTTTCCGGCTTGTACCTCCTATGACCTCTCCCGTCCGCTACACCATCCAGGCCGTCCATCCCGCCGCGCATCTGTTTGAAGTCAGCCTGCAGCTCGACGCCCCGGATCCGGCCGGGCAGGTGTTCACCCTGCCAGCCTGGATTCCCGGCAGTTACATGATCCGGGAGTTCGCCAGGAACATCGTCAGCCTGTCGGCCAGGGCTGGCCGGCAGGAGCTGGAGGTCACGCGACCCGACAAGCACACCTGGCAACTGCCGGCGGGCATCCAGGGCCCCGTGAGCCTGCGCTACACCGTATATGCCTGGGATCTGTCGGTGCGCACGGCCCACCTCGATCAGACCCACGGCTTCTTCAACGGCACCAGCGTCTTCCTGTGTGCCCGCGGCCATGAGGGGCGGGCACACCTGGTGGACATCCGCCCCCCGGTGGGCATGGAGGACGCGGGCTGGCGGGTGGCCACCAGCCTGCCCGAGGCCGAGGGCGAGAAGGGCGCAGCCGAGCGTTACGGCTTCGGCCTGTACCGGGCGCCGGACTACGATGCCCTGATCGATCACCCGGTGGAAATGGGGCGCTTCAGTCTGGCCGAGTTTGATGCCTGCGGGGTGCCCCATGCGGTGGCCATCACCGGCCGCCATGACTGCGACCTGGGGCGCCTGGTGGAAGACCTCAAGCCCATCTGTGAGGCGCAGATCCGCCTGTTCGGCGAACCGGCGCCGATGGACCGCTACGTGTTCCTGGTCATGGCGGTGGGGGACGGCTATGGCGGGCTGGAGCACCGGGCTTCCACCGCCCTGTTATGCAGCCGCGCCGATCTGCCTTACGTGGGTATGGACGCGCCGGGCGAAGGCTATCGTCAGTTTCTGGGCCTGTGCAGTCACGAGTACTTTCACACCTGGAATGTCAAGCGCATCAAGCCGGCAGCCTTCGTGCCCTACGACCTGTCCCGGGAGAACTACACCCGCCTGCTGTGGGCCTTCGAAGGCTTCACCTCGTACTACGATGATCTGATGCTGGTGCGCAGCGGGCGTATCAGCGTGGCCGATTACCTGGGGCTGCTGGGCAAGACCATCACCCAGGTGCACAAGGGCAGTGGCCGCCGCAAGCAGAGTGTGGCCGAGTCGTCCTTCGGGGCGTGGACCAAGTATTACCGTCAGGACGAGAACAGCCCCAATGCCATCGTCAGCTATTACACCAAGGGTTCCCTGGTGGCCTTGCTCCTCGATCTGCGCCTGCGCGTGGAAAGCGGGGGTGCTCGCAGTCTCGATGATCTCATGCGGGCCCTGTGGCAGCGCCATGGCCAGACCGGGGTGGGGGTGGCCGAGGATGGCCTGTTTACGTTGGTAGCGGAGCTGGGCGGTGAGGAAACGGGCCGCTGGCTGCAGGCCCTGGTGGAGGGTACCGATGAACTGCCCCTGGAGGCCTGGCTGAAGCGGGTGGACGTAGGCCTGGCCTGGGAAGCCGCGGCAGCGGCGCCCGGCCTGGGCGCACGTACCGCGGCCGAGGGTGATGCGCTGCGCCTGGCCAATGTCTTCGATGGCGGTGCCGCCCAGGCGGCGGGCCTGTCGGCGGGGGATGTGCTGGTGGCCCTGGATGGCTTGAAGGTGAGCGCGGGCAATCTGGACAAGCTGCTGGCCCGCCGCCTGCCGGGTGAGGTGGTGGAGATCCACGCCTTCCGCCGGGACGAACTGATGCGTTTCGAGCTGAGCCTGCAGGAGGCGCCCCGGGATACGGCCAGGCTGAGCCTGGTGGAGGAGGGTGGCAGCCCGGCGCACCAGGCGCTCAGGGAGGCCTGGCTGGGGCGTTGAAACCCCTGCTGTCCTCGTCGGGCGGGTTTGGGCTCGCTTAGAGGAAGCGGTCGGGGGTCAGGCGCAGGCCGAAGGAGAACCAGCGGTTATCGGTCGGGCCGTGCAGTTCGCGCCCGAAGGTGGCGTCCACCTGGATGCGCTCCGGCACGATGGCGAAGCGGGCGCCCGCCTGCCAGAAAGGGCCGTTGCGATTGTCGCCGAAGGCCTCGGCAATGGCCGTGACCCGCGTGCTTACGTGAAACTCGCCGCCCACACCCCAGGTCAGGCGGTGGTCGCAGCTGGCCTTGTCTTTCAGCCAGCCCAGGTTGTGGTGGATAACAACTTTGTCGTCGGCGAAGGAGAAGGAAACCGGCACATAGACGAAAGTGTTGCCGAGCAAGTTGGGACCGGGGTTGATGTCCGGATGCTGCACACTGCCCGCGGCCAGCCCCCAGCCCCAGCCATTGGTCTCCAGGGGGCGAAAGAGCGTCTTGAACTGGAACATGTAGTCCCGGGTGGCGTTCTCGCCGCTGTTTTTGGCGTGCCCACCGCCGAAAGTGAACTCCAGGTTGCCCCATGGGTTGCAGGCCGGCAGGGCCCACACTTCACGGCTTTCGGGATAGACCCGCATCCAGCTCTCGAGCTGGCAGCTGCCGGCGGTGGTCATGCGGGCGTCGTCGGTCACGAAGGGGCGGGCGGCCAGGGCGGGCAGGGCGACGGCCTGGAGCAGGCCCAGCAGGGCGATTCTTTTCATCGTGTGAAGCGTAAGGTCGGTCTGTTATCCCGTCGTGACAGGGTGGGCCCCGTTGCGCGAGACGACGTGCAGGTAGGCGCCGAACAGCAACGCAGCGGCCACGTTGCTGAGCACGCAGGCCTGCCAGAAACCGGCCACCCCCTGGGGGGGCAACAGGCTGCCGAGGCCGTGGTAGGCCAGCCCGTAGCCTCCGGCCAGGCCGATACCCCAGAAACACAGGGTGTGCACGAGCATGGGGCCGAAGGTGATCTTGTAGCCACGCAGGGCATGGGCGGCGACAGTCTGGATGGCGTCGAAGAACTGATACAGGCAGATGTAGATCACCAGAGACACAGCCAGGCTGTTCACTGCCGGATCGGCGGTATAGGCCGCCATCAGCCCATCCCGGAACACCCAGGCGACGATGCTGACCAGGGTCGACAGGCCCGTGGCCAGCAGGATGCCGACCCGTGCCGCCTGCCTTGCAGCATGCCCGTCCCGGGCGCCGAGGGCCTGGCCGACCAGCACCAGGGTGGCAATGGCCAGGGCCAGGGGCAGCATGTAGATGAGGGCCGACAGGTTGCCGACGATGCGGTGTCCGGCCACCACCGTGGCGCCGAGCCGGGCCACCAGCAAGGCGATCAGGGTGAAGGCGGTGATCTCGACGAAGCTGGAGAAACCCATGGGTAGGCCGAGGCGCAGCAGTTCGCCGATGGGCCCGGCCTGGGGGCGGGACCATCTGGAGAACAGCGGATAGGCCGTATAGGCCGGGGAGCGCAGCACGTGCAGGCCGGCACACAGCAGCGCCAGCCAGCCCATGCAGGCACTGGAGACGGCACAGCCGGTGCCCCCGAGGGCGGGGATGCCCGGCAGCTGTCCGTTGATCAGGGCCCATGAGAGGGGGATGTGCACGCCAGTGGTGGTCAGGCTGATCACCATCAGCACCCGGGTGCGGCCCAGAGCGTTGGTGAAGGCGTAGAAGGTGCGGTAGAGCAGCACCGCCGGCAGCCCCCAGGCGATTGTGGACAGGTAGTCCCGGGCGCCGGCCTCGACTTCCGGGCTGATCTCGGAGATCTGCATCAGCCAGTCCGGGTGGCGCAGGAACAGCACCGCGGGGATGGTCAGGCCCAGGGCCAGCCAGAAGCCCTGCTGCACCGCCGGTGCGATGGCGTCCTTGCGTCCGGCACCCACGTGGTGGGCCACGGTGGGGGAGACTGCCTGCAGGATGCCGACCATCAGCATCACGATGGAGATGTAGATGCCACTGCCGACG
Organism: Zoogloea sp.; assembly: GCF_028689785.1. Lineage (GTDB taxonomy): Bacteria > Pseudomonadota > Gammaproteobacteria > Burkholderiales > Rhodocyclaceae > Zoogloea. Next base: position 36,751 of record NZ_JAQVCN010000025.1, read on the forward strand.
GCTACGGCGGCCAGATCAGTGGTGCCATAGCGACCGGTCAGGACGGTGTCGCTGACCATTTGTGTCATCGACGACAGCTGGGCGATCAGCACCGGCCAAGCGAGGTCGATGATGCGACGGGCGAGGCCGGGTTGGGCAGTGGTGTGGCTCATGAGGGGAGTGTAACGACTCGCAGGCGCACGGAGCGCGGAAGGGATGATGGAGAGCGTTGACACGCTTCCATGGGTCGAATTCATTCGACCGCGGACTTTGACCAGAGGCGTGCCGGTCATTGGCGTGCGCAGGTCGAATAATTTCGCCTTCACGGGCGCTTCAGCCGCCGTAGGTGCAGTTGGAGCGCCCTTGTCGTTTCACTCGTAGGGTGAAACGGGCTTGTTCACATGCTTTCAGTTGAAGTAGCCGTGGATAAACCAGCCGTGGGGAGGCTGACGTTCCTGGAAGATCCACACCAGGCAGTCGTCGTGACTGCGGGCGACGAAGTAGTCCCGATTGATGGTGGCCGCGGGCCCGTCCCACCAGCCGGCCTCGATGCGTTCTGGGCCTGTGAGCAGGCTCTCTGCTGCAGGGCGGGCGATGGGCCGAGGTGTGGCCAGCAACCATAGGGGGCGGGGCGATGAGGGCAGGTCGAGGGGGCCGGTGGGGGCAGCATTGCTGGTGGGAGAAGGATCAATCCAGCGCCAGGCCCGTTCGGGGCGGTGATCTGGATGGGGGGCCAGGCAGCGTACGGCATCATGGCCCAGACGGGCGCGCAGGGTAGCGAGAAGCAGGCCCGGGTCGCCCTGCTGTCCGTCGTCGCCATCGAAGAGATCGGTGCGGGGTGGAGTGAGCGGGTTGGGGTTGTCGGCTTCCAGACGCAGGGCATCCACGGGGGCAGGCAGGGGGTTGCGGGTAAGGTGCTCGCGGGCCAGCAGTTGACAGCGGGCCATGTCCTGGGACAGGGCGCCGAGAACGATCTCGTGGGGTTCCTCGTAGCCTTCATGGCCCTGGTAGTGGCGTTCGTATTCGAGTACCAGGGTGAAGCGCTCCAGCCCGGCCTGACGGGCGTCCAGCCAGCCGGAGAGGCCGGCCAGCAGGCGTCGCACGCCGAACAGCAGGGTGTCCACCTGGTCGGTAGGGGCTGGCAGAGGCAGGCGGGCGACGTAGCGTTCAGGGGGCACGAACCATGGGCGTGGGTCGGGGATGCGGGCGTAGGCCCGATCGAGCTGTGCGGTGACGGCTCGGGCATGACGTCGCGCCAAGCCGCTGCGGGGCAGGCGCCGCACGTCGGCCAGCACACGGGCGCCGATGCCGGTGAGCAGGTCCAGGCTGGCTGGTGTGGCCGGTTCGGCGCCATCTGCCAGGACTGCCAGGGGCAGAGGGTCGAGGGCGGAGGCCAGGCCGGCGTGAGTGTCGATCTGACTTCCCGGGGCACAGCGGGCCAGCCAGCGGGCCGCCAGCGGGGTGGGTGCGACGGCCAGTTGCCCGACAAAGCCGAGCTCTCCCAGGGTATCTCCGATGCGTGTGCAGAGGGGCGTGAGCCCCCCGAACAGACGCAGGCTGGGCTGTACTTCGAGCAGCAGGGTGTCGGGCGGGTCGAGGCTGATGCTGGAGGTGAAGCGACCAGCCCAGGTGGCGATATCGATCAGGGCGGCTCTTTCGAGGGCGGGGGCACGCTCCCGCAGGTGCAATCCGGGAGCTAGGGCCAGAGCACTGGCGCGGCCCATCCCTGGCTCCACGCCGCATGCCATTGCCGTTGAATCCGCAGCCACCACGCGGAGTTGCGGGCGGGGGCCGAGAATGGCCAGCGGTGCGGCTTCACTGCGCCCCCGCGTGAAGACCTGCAGGGCCAGATCGGGCAGGACGAGGGCGCACCAGAGCATGGACGGAGGCGTTGATGTTGGAATGGAGGCGGGAGGGCGGCGCGGCCGATGTGGGCAGATCGGGGCGGGGCATGACGCCGGGCCAGGGCAGCGGGAGGTGCAGGGGAGCGGCCAGCAGGGGGCCGCGGCGCTTGAGGACTCGGACCTGGAGCCCCCCCTGGTCGGCACGTAGTGCCAGACGCAGTACGGCCGGGGATGCCTGGCCCGCGACTTGGGCAGGGCGCAGCAGAATCAGGGGGGTGGCGCTGTCTTCAGCGGCCAGTTGCAGGCGGCGCAGGGCGGCCATGTCGGCCTCGGCCAGCCACAACAGAACGACCTCGCAGCTGCGTGAGGCCAGGGCCTGACGGCAGGCCCAGCGGGCATGGGCCGGGCTTTCCGCGTGCACCAGCAGCAGGCGCTCAAGGGGGACGCCGGCAGCGGCGAGGGCCGGGGCGTAGGGCAGGCCGGGCGGGGCGATGCATACCCCCCAGCGCCCGGCGGGAACGTTGCACAACTGGGGAAGCAGGAGCCCCAATTCACCTACGCCGAAGTGGGGGATCAGCAGTTCGGTCAAGGCTCCAGGGGGCCATCCGCCCCCGGGCAGCACGGCGTCCAGGGGCGGGTAGCCGGTGGGGCGCCCGGGGGCAGCCTCGGCGGCAAGCCGGTCCCCCCGCCAGACCAGGTGATCGAGGGCGGCCAGGGCGCTGGCAGAGAGAGGTGCCGGGGTGGCCATGGTGTTGGAACGCGGGGGGCGAGGAGCTCAGAGGGACTCGGAGCGGATCAGGCCGACGGCGAGGCCTTCGATTTCCAGGGGCGAGCTGCGGGTGTCCACCACGATGGGTTCGAATTCCGGGTTGGCGGGGAGCAGCTCGACGATGGGCCCCTTGCGGGCCAGGCGCTTGACGGTGACTTCGTCCTCCACCCGGGCGACGACGATCTGGCCGTTGCGGACTTCGCTGGTGCGGTGAACCGCCAGCAGGTCGCCGTCGAGGATGCCTGCATCGCGCATGCTCATGCCGCGTACCTTGAGGAGGTAGTCGGCACGGGGGGAGAACAGGCCGGGGTCAAGCTGGTAGCGGCCCTGGACGTGTTCGGCGGCGAGGATGGGGCTGCCGGCGGCGACCCGCCCGATCAGGGGCAGACCGAGGGCTTCCATCAGGCGGATGCCCCGGGCACGGCCTTCTTCGAGGGTGATGGCGCCCTTGGCGGCGAGGGCGCGGAGGTGGGTTTCCGCCGCGTTGGGAGAACGGAAGCCGAAGGCGGTGCAGATCTCGGCCCGGGTGGGCGGGCGGCCCTCCTGCTCGACGGTGTCGCGGATGAGCTGCAGGATCTCCTGCTGACGGGGGGTGAGCATGTCTGACATGGGGACTCCTGTAGGGTTTGTGTAATTTTATACAGGTTTTCGGCAATCGCAAGTTGTCGCATCCTTGCGCAAAGGCGCAGCGGGCCGTGATAAACGTCAAACACGGACCATAATTCCCTTGAGCCCCCGGCCCCCATGGGCTATCCCTTCAAGGACGCAGGCTAAAAAGCGCGCCGCCGCCGTGGCGGCCGAAACACAAAAAAGACAAGAACAGAGAACAGCGCAAGTCGTATCGCCCAATCAGCAAGGGTTCAATCCAGAGCCCACAGCCCCCGGAGGAGATCTTCATGCATGTCAGCCCCCAACACGCTTCGGGTAGAGTTCTCAAGGCGGCTCGGTTAGAATCCCCAGCCGTGCCGACCGAGCCCCGCGAAGGCGAGCCGGCCCCGCTCTTTTCCCTGCCCGATGCCGACATGGAGATGTTCGATCTGGCGTCGGTGCTGGGGTCCCATCATGTGGTCCTGTATTTCTACCCCCGTGACAACACTCCCGGCTGCACGCGCCAGGCCATCGATTTCAGCGATCACGATGCCGATTTCGAGCAGGAGAAGTGCATCGTGGTCGGCATAAGCCCCGATGACTGCCTGACGCATGCGGATTTTCGCGATGAGCATGGTCTGTCGGTCGAGCTGCTCTCCGATGAAGAGGGCGAGGTGTGCAGGCTCTACGGGGTGTGGCAGTCGGCGCTGGTGAATGGGGTCATGAAACGCAATGTGCGCCGCTCGACCTTCATCATTTCTGCCGATGGGGTTTTGCAGCACGTACTGCACGATATCAATCCGCGCGGCCATGCCGCCGAAGTCTTCCAGCTGATCAAGCAGCTCAACTCAAGGAATGTAAATGGAAATCGCCAAGAACACGGTCGTCACGCTTAACTACACGGTCACCGATCCGGACGGCAACATGATCGACGACGGTCAGCACCCGCTGGTGTATCTGCATGGCGGTTACGACGGCATCTTTGCGGTGATCGAGGAAGCCCTGCACGGCAAGAAGGTGGGCGACAACACCAAGGTCAAGCTGCTGCCCGAAGATGCTTTCGGCGAATACGACGAAGAGCTGGTGCTGGTGGAAGAGGCTTCCCTGTTCCCCGACAATATCGAAGTCGGCATGTCCTTCGAGCGTGTCGGTGAAGATGGCGAAGAGGATGTGGTCTATCGCATCACCGACATCGCCGACGGCAAGGTGGTCGTGGATGGCAACCATCCCCTGGCCGGTACCGCGCTGATCTTCGACATCACCGTCAAGGAAGTCCGCAGCGCCAGCGCCGAAGAGATCGGCCATGGTCATGTGCATGGCGAGGGTGGTCACCACCACTGAGGGTAGGAGAGCAGGTTCTGCCCCCCCGTGGTCAGGCATCTGGCGCGGGCCGCATGCGGGGCAGGATCTCCTTCCATCGTTTGCCTCAACGGCCCCGGGTGTCATGCAGACATGATGTCCCGGGGCCGCACTTGAACGGGCCGCAGCGCGGTCCGTTTTCTTTGCGATGAACAGACTGGACAAGGATGGCCCGGCCCTTCTGAGTGTTGAAGGGCTGCGGATTGAGCTTGGACCCCGGAGCAAGCCGGTGCGTCCCGTGGATGGCATCAGCTTCGAGGTGCCCGCCGGCCGGACCCTGGCGCTGGTCGGTGAATCCGGCTGCGGAAAATCCATGACGGCCCTGGCCTGCATGCGCCTGCTGCCGTCCGGCGGACGCATCGCCGAGGGTAGCGTCCGGCTTGGCAGCGAGGCCTTGCAGGATCTCCCCGAGACGCGCATGCGCGACATCCGTGGCAAGCATCTGGCGATGATCTTCCAGGAGCCGTCCACCAGCCTCAATCCGGTGATGACGGTGGGCGACCAGATTGGCGAAGTGCTGGTCCGGCATCGGGGTCTCCGCGGCCAGCCGGCCTGGGACGAGGCCGAGCGCCTGCTCGACGCGGTGGGTATCCCCGATGCCCGGCGCCGCCTGTCCGAATATCCCTTCCAGCTTTCCGGCGGCATGAAACAGCGGGTGATGATCGCCATCGCCCTGGCCGGTGATCCGCGGCTGCTGATTGCCGACGAGCCGACCACCGCCCTGGACGTGACCATCCAGGCCCAGGTGCTGGATCTGCTGGCCGAGCTGCAGGCCCGCCGCGGCATGGGCATGCTGCTGATCACCCATGATCTGGGCGTCGTCTCGCGGATGGCTCACCGGGTGGGTGTGATGTATGCCGGCGAGCTTGTCGAGACCGGTGACCGGGAAGATTTCTTCAGCAAACCTCTGCATCCTTATTCCCGCAAGCTGTTCGCGGCGCTGCCCACGCCGGCCCAGCGCGGCCGGGCTCTGGAAACCATCGCCGGGCAGGTTCCCCGCCCCGGGGAGCGCCAGGATGGCTGCCGTTTTGCGGAGCGTTGCCCGCAGGTCCAGGCGCATTGCCGGGGTACTCCACCAGCGCTGCACAGGGTGGGGCGGCAGACAGTGCGCTGCCATCTCTACGACCCCAATGGCCGCATGGCCTGGGTGCAGACGCCTCCGCGTGCCTCTGCGCCGGAAGCCCGCCCGGTGGAGGCCGGCAAGGTGCTGGATATCGCTGCCCTGCAGGTTCACTTCCCTGTCCGCAAGGGCTTGTTCCGGCGCGTGGTGGGGCATGTCAAGGCGGTGGACGGGGTCTCCCTGCAGGTGCCCGCGGGCGAAACCCTGGCCCTGGTGGGCGAGTCCGGTTGTGGCAAGACCACTGCCGGCAAGGCGCTCCTCAAGCTGGTGCCGGCCAGCGGTGGGCAGGTTCATTACGGTGCCCAGGAGCTTCTGTCCCTGCCGGCTGCCCAGTGGCAGCCCCTGCGGCGTGACCTGCAGATGATCTTCCAGGACCCCTTCAGCTCCCTTGATCCGCGCATGCGGGTAGGCGAGATCCTGGAGGAGGGGATGCAGGCCCTGGGGGTGGAGCCCGACGCCGCCAGCCGGCAGGCCCGGGTCGATGCGCTGCTCAGCCGGGTGGGTCTCGATCCGGCCATGCGTCACCGCTTTCCTCACGAGTTCTCGGGGGGGCAGCGTCAGCGCATCGCCATCGCCCGAGCCCTGGCCGTAGCGCCGAAGCTGATCGTCTGCGACGAGCCGACCAGCGCCCTCGACGTGTCGGTGCAGGCCCAGATCCTCAACCTCTTGCGGGAGCTGCAGGCTGAGTACGGGCTGTCGTATCTGTTCATCACCCATAACCTGGCCGTGGTGGATTACCTGGCCCACCATGTGGCCGTGATGTACCTGGGGCGTATCGTGGAGCGGGGCACGGCTGAAGAGGTGTTGCGGGATCCGCGCCACCCCTACACCCGCATGTTGCTGGCCGCGGTGCCGCGCATCGAGGCGGGCAGCCGAGTCGGTGTTCGGGGCGAGTCGACCCGGGGCGATATGCCCTCGGCCTTCAATCCGCCCTCCGGCTGCCATTTTCACCCGCGCTGCGAGCACGCCAGCGAGGTGTGCCGCAGTACCTATCCCGAAGAGACCCGCCTGTCGGACAGTCGGGTGGTACGCTGCCATTTCCCTCAGGTGATGCCAGTGGCGGTGTCCGCGTAAGGAGTGAGGTCGACGCCCCCGCACGCGGCACGCGCGAAAGCCTTACATCCCCAGATAGGCCGCCCGCACCTGTTCGTCCTCAATCAGCTCGCGGCCACTACCGGTCAGCGTGATGTTGCCGGTTTCCAGCACATAGCCCCGGTCGGCGATGGCGAGGGCTGAGAAGGCGTTCTGCTCGGCCAGGATGATGCTCATGCCCTGGGCTTTGAGGGTCTTGACCACGTTGAAAACCTCCTCCACCAACAGCGGGGCCAGGCCCATGGAGGGCTCGTCGAGCAGCAGCAGCTTGGGGCGGCCCATCAGCGCGCGGCCGATGGCCAGCATCTGCTGCTGGCCGCCGGACAGGGTGCCGGCGGGGAGCTTCCGCTTCTCCTTGAGGATGGGGAACATGGCGTAGATCTTCTCCAGGTCACCCTCTACCTGCTCCTTGGGCTGGGTGTAGGCACCCAGGCGCAGGTTGTCCTCGATGGACAGGGGGCCGAACACCTGGCGCCCCTCCGGTGACTGGCAGATGCCCCGGCGCATGCGCATGTCGGCGCGCAGCTTCGAGATGTCTTCCCCGTCGAAGCTGATCCGCCCGGCGCTCATGGGTTGCACACCCGACAGGCTGCGCAGAAAGGTCGTCTTGCCGGCGCCGTTGGCTCCAACCAGAGCCACGGTCTCGCCGCGTCGTACTTCCAGGGAGATACCCTTGAGGGCTTTGATGCGGCCGTAGCAGCTTTCCAGACCATCCACTTTCAGCAGCACCTCGGCGGCTGCGGCGGACGACTGCAACTCTCCGGCCGTGCTGCCGCCCAGGCCCACCGAGACAGGCGCCAGGCTGGCCACCTTGTGGAACAGCTCGCGGAATTCGGCCCGCGCGGCGCTACCAAAAATTGGGTCGTCGTTGTCGAGAAAGGCCGCGTCGATCTCGGCCCAGTCGGCGGGGGTGAGCACCTCCCGGGCAAGGGGGTAGATGTCCTGCTCCTCGGCGCGGATGTGGGCCTTCTGGTCATTCAGGTAGAGACGCAGGGCTTCGGTGAGGCCACCGACCGTGCTGCGCCCGGCTGCCGTGTCGGCCAGTTGCTGGCGCAGGGCGGCGAGGTTGTGGGGCGCGTTGCGGTGCTCGGCTTGCAGGCGGTCAAGGAGCGGGGTGGCTGAATCGCTGCGCAGGCGCAGCAGGCGGAAGAGGTGTTCGTCTTCCTTGCGGTGATGGCAACCGTCCATGAAGTGCTCGAAGTAGTCGAGCACCGAGGTGATGAAGGCCGGGTCGACCTTGTTGGCCTGCTGCATTTCCTCGATGACCTGATCGAGGGTGATGGCCAGGCGCCACAGGTTGCGGTGCTCATCCTTGATGATGCGGAGTGCTTCCATCTTTGTTCTTCCTTGGTCTCAGGCGTGGGCGCCCAGGTAGGCGGCGATCACGTCCGGGTTGCGGCGCACCTCGGCACCGGTGCCCTCAGCCAGTTTCTTGCCGTAGTCGAGCACCAGGATGCGGTCGGACAGGTTCATGACCATCTTCATGTCGTGCTCCACCAGCACGACGGTGATGCCCGAGTCCGCCACCTTGCGGACGAGGTGGTCCACCTCGATGGTCTCCTTGGGGTTGAGGCCGGCGGCCGGTTCGTCCAGGAAGATGACCCGCGGTTTCATGGCCAGGGCCCGGGCGATCTCCAGGCGCTTGAGGGCGCCGTAGGGCATGGCGTCGGCGCGGGCGTCGGCAAACTTGTCCAGTCCCACAAAGCGCATCAGCTCCAGGGCCTCATCCCGCAGCGCGGCGTCGCGCCGCCGCAGCCCCGGGAAGCGCAGGGCCGCCTTGATCAGGTTGCGGTCGAGCCGCAGGTGGGCGCCCACCATCACGTTCTCGATGGCGCTCATGTTCATGCAGATCTGCAGGTTCTGGAAGGTGCGGGCCACGCCCCGGCGGGCCAGCTCGTCTGGGGACCTGCCGCCGATGGATTCCCCGTCCAGGCGGATCTCGCCGTGGGTGGGCTTGTAGACCCCGGTGATCAGGTTGAATAGCGTGGTCTTGCCGGCGCCGTTGGGGCCGATCACCGAATAGACGATGCCGGCGTCGATGGAGAAGCTCACATCCTGCACGGCTTTCACGCCGCCAAAGTGGATGGAGAGATGGGTGACGTCCAGTAATGCCATGGTGTTATTCCCCTTTGCCCAGCTTCGCCGCCAGCGTCGGCACGAGGCCTTTGGGCAGGAAGATCATGCAGATCATCAGGATGGCGCCGAACACCACGGTCTCCCAGCCCTCGAAGGTGGCCAGGGCCTGGGGCAGGGCAGTGAGCAGCACGGCGCCCACGAGGGAGCCATACACCGAGGCCATGCCGCCGATCACCACCATGGTTACCAGCTCAATGGAGTGGAAGAAGTCAGCCAGGTTGGGGGTCACGAAGCCCACGTAATGGGCAGTGATGCTGCCCATCAGGCTGGCAAAGACCGCCGACAGCACAAAGATGGAGACCTTGTAGCGCACCACGTCCACGCCCACCACCCGGGAGGCGACCTCGGAGCCATGCAGCGCGCGCAGGGCACGGCCGAAGGGTGAGTCGATGAGGTTGAGGGAGGCCCACACGCTTACCGACAGCAGCACTGCCACTACCCAGTACCAGTGCTTGTCGCTGGACAACTCGAAACCAAACACACCGAAGGCCGGCACCGGCATGCCGTCGGGGCCGCCGGTCCATTGGGCCTCGTTGCGCAGGGCGATGCTGAGGATGATGCCCAGGCCCAGGGTGGCCATGGCCAGATAGTTGCCCTTGAGCTTGAAGATCGGCCGCGCCACCAGTGCAGCCAGCACGCCGGTGGCCACTGCGCCGGCCACCATTGCCAGCACCGGATGCCAGCCGAAGTGGGTGGGTAGCACCGCCGAGGCATAGGCGCCAATGCCCAGGAAGCCGGCATGGCCCAGGCTGATCTGGCCGGCAAAGCCGATCAGCAGGTTGAGCCCGAGCACGATGACCGCGTTGATGGCCATGCGGATGACCAGGTCGAGATAAAAGCTGTTGGGCAGCACGAAGGGCAGCACGAGGAGGATCGCGATGACGATGTAGAGCCCGTTGTAAGCACGGTTGCGCATGTTTACACCCGGTCGGTGACCCGGGCGCCAAACAGGCCACGGGGCATGAAGAAGAGGATGAAGAGGATCAGCACGAAGGGAATCGCGTCTTTGTAGGCCGACGACAGGTAGCCCGCGCCCATGGCTTCCAGGATGCCCACCAGCAGCCCGCCCACCACCGCGCCCAGCCCGTTGCCGAGGCCACCGAGCACGGCCGCCACAAAACCCTTGAGGCCCATCATGATGCCGGCGTCGTAGGAGGTGAGGGTGATGGGGGTGACCAGAATGCCGCCCAGGGCGCCCAGGGCAGCCGACATGGCAAAGCTCATGAACAGCACCCCGTTGGTGTTGATGCCCACCAACTCAGCCGCTACCCGATTGTAGGACGTGGCCAGCATGGCCTTGCCGGTGAGGGTGCGGTTGAAGAAATACCACAGCACCACCACCACGATGGCGGTGACGCCCAGCACCCAAAGGCTTTGCGGCATCAGGGTGGCACCGAGGATCTGGATGGGCTCGTCACCGGAGAAGGCCGGCAGGCTGTGGGTGCCCTTGCCGAAGATCACCGCAGTGAGGCCGCGGATCACCAGAGAGGCGCCGATGGTGATGATGATCAGAGTGACGGTCTCGGCCCCCTTGACCGGCTCGATGGCCAGCTTCTCGATAAGGATGCCGACGATGGCAGGCACCAGGATGGCCAGCACCAGCGCGGCAGGCAGGGGCAGGCCCGACTGGACGAAGAACACTGCCAGCATGCCGCCCAGCATGATGAACTCGCCCTGGGCAAAGTTGATCACGTTGCTGGCGTTGTAGATCAGCGTGAAACCAAGGGCGGCCAGTGCATAGGTGGCACCCACGGTGACGCCGGAGAAGAGGAATTGCAGGAACTGGGCAAGCATGATCACCGCCCCCCTGTCCGGCCGTTCTCGATTCGATGGTCCATGATGTCTCCTGTCGTGATTGTTGTAGGACGGATGACCAGCGCCTTTGAGGCGTGTTCTGTATTTTGTAATCGATTCTGTAAATTAGAAATGATACAAAATATCTAGTCAAGACAAAAATATGTATCGAAATGCCGTGGGCAAAAAAAAGCGCCGACACAGGTCGGCGCGGAGAGTGAAATGATAGGGAGAGGAGCTGCGCTGATCGGGTGGTGGTCGATGCGCTTAGCTTCAGTCGTCGGCGGGTGGGGCGTCCCGGGTTGAGCCCAGGCGACGGGAGAGGGATTCGGCGGCCCGTTTGAGTTCGGCAATCACGCTGCTGTCAGGGCCCATGTCCACCGAGCCCTCCACTCCCACGATGATCAGGCCCATGGTGAGTTCGTTCTTGAAGTTGAACACCGGCGCGGCGAGGGCTTCGACCCCCTTGACCATGTAATTGCCGGTGATGACGGCTACGCCGCGGGCCTCTACCTCAGCCAGCAGCGTGCGGGCGTCTTCGAGGGTTTTCACGCCCGGTGGAAGCCTTTTCTCGCTGACGAGTTCCTGCTGCAGCAGGGGGTCGATCTGGGCACGGGGCAGCCAGGTGGCAAACACCCGCCCGGCGGCCGAGTTGAGCAGGCTGAGGCGGGTGCCGGTGACCACATTCACCGTGATGGCCCGCCGCGGCCGCTCCCAGCGCACCACCACCGGGCCGCTGTCGCCCCACACGGCCAGGGCCGTGGTCTCGTTGATCTGGTCGCGCAGCTCGGCGATGGCCGCCATACCCACCCGCACCCGGTCGAGGCGGTCGATGGCGACTAAGCCGATGTTGAGGGCGAAAGGGCCCAGGTTATAGCGGGAACTGAGAGGGTCTTGCTCCACAAGGCCGGCCCGGATCAGGCTGACCAGGTAGCGGTGGGCCTTGGAGGGCGGCATCTCGGCGGCAGCGGCGATGTCCTTGAGCATCATCGAGCGCTTGCCGCCCACCATGGCCTTGAGGATGCCCATGCCCACTTCCAGGGACTGGACGCCATGTTTGCCTTCCAGCTCGTCACTCATGATGTCGGATTCTCGGGTAAGGTGATGGGTGTTACGCATTGAGTAATAGATTTCATCATAAGAAACCAAGTGTCAAGCCAAGGAGAGCATCAATCATGACAACAAGCCTGCGTGTATATGCCATCGACGGTATCGTTCCAGTGGTGCACCCCACCGCTCATGTCCACCCGTCCGCCGTGCTCATCGGTGACGTGATCGTCGGCCCGGGCTGTTACGTTGGACCCTGCGCCAGCCTGCGTGGCGATTTTGGCCGCCTGATCCTGGAGGAGGGCGCCAATATTCAGGATACCTGCGTCATGCACGGTTTTCCCGGTACGGATACGGTGGTGGAGCAGGACGGCCACATTGGCCACGGTGCGGTGTTGCATGGCTGCCGCATCGGCCGCAACGCCCTGGTGGGCATGAACGCGGTGATCATGGACAACGCCGTGATCGGCGAGTCCACCATCGTGGCGGCATCGGCCTTCGTCAAGGCCGGAGCGGAGATCCCGTCGCGGGTGTTGGTGGCCGGCATGCCCGCCAAGGTCATCCGCGAGCTCAGCGACGAGGAGATCCGCTGGAAGGGGGAGGGCACCGCCACCTACCAGGACCTCACCCGCCGTTGCCTCGCCACCCTGGTGGAGACCGCCCCGCTCACCGAAATCGAGCCCGATCGCAAACGCATCCACCTGCCCGACGTGGTGCCGCTGGTGGCGCTGCGCAAGAAAGAGGGCTGAGCCGGGAACGGCCGACGCGGCTGCTCTCCCGTGGGGTCGAATTCATTCGACCTCGGACCCGGATCAAAGGCATGCCGATGGTTTGGGCTCGTGGGGTCGAATGAACTCGACCCCACGAGCCGCCGCTCAGGCCAGGGGGTCGGCTTCGCGGAAGCGTTCGAGGAGGAGGGGCGAGGCTTCGGGGGTCTGGCCGTTGGCGAGCTGGAAGAGGGCGTCCAGGTGGCTTTCGGAGGCGGGCAGCAGGCGGCGGTAGACTTCCTTGCACAGCAGGCGGGCTTTCTGGCCCGGCCACTCGGCGGGCAGCAGCACATCGGGCAGCTCCGGGTCGCGCAGCAGCAGACGGCGGTAGTCGTGGATCAACAGGGTGCGCAGCAGGAAGGCGCTTTCCCCGTCGATGTCCTCCTGCACGTCGGCCCGCAGTTGCGCCAGCACCGGCTGGTAGCGGTCGACGAACTCGGCATACATGGCGGCGAGTCGTTCCAGGTTCCAGGCGCCATGCACCATGTCGATGTCGTTGGCGGCGTTGCCGAACTGGGCGTCGGCGGCGAGCAGGGGTTTGAGCTTGCCCAGCAGCTCCGACAGGCCTTCGGCGATCAGGGCGTCGAAGGCTGCCGACAGATCGGCGCTGGGGTGTACGAAACAGTCTCCGCCGATCACCCCGAAGCCCTGCCAGAACAGGGCGCGGCGCAGGGCCTCGCGCTGTTTCGGGGCGAGATCGCCGACCGTCACGATCAGACGCCAGCGGCGGTCCCACTGGGGGGCGCTGGAGGCGTAGATGTGGCGGGAGGCTTCCTCGAAGCGGCGCTGGCCGGACGGGGTGAGCAGGTAGTCGGTGCGCCGCCCCGAGGGCTCGGTGCGCAGCCATTCTTCCTTGGCCAGCCGGAAGACCGAGGTGCGCACCAGGCGCTCGTTGAGCTCAAGCGGCTCCAGCAGGCGGATCAGGCTGCCCAGCCAGATCCGCCCCCCGCGGGGCAGTATGGCGTCGCCGAACACCGAGATGATGAGTGAGCCAGCCTGCACGCGGCCCTGCTGGCGAAAGTCGTCGAGGCGTTTCTGAACGGGGGAATGCACTGTAGCCGAAGCGGATGAGAGGCATGAAAGCGGCGAGTTTAGCGACTCGCCCTGCTTATGGGTAGCGCGCCTCCTGGCCGGCTCAGAAGCTGAGGAGATGATCCGCATCGGCCACCACCGGCTGCTGCTGGGCAAAGAAGCCCTCGGTGTGCACCCTTTCCGGCACGGCCCCCAGCCCTTTCACCGTGGCCACGCAGCTGTCCACAAAGGCCGGGCTGCCGGCGGCAAACACGGTGTGCTTCGACAGATCCGGAAACAGGCCGGGCAGCACGCTGTCGATGCGGCCGGAGAGGCTGTCATCGCGAAGCTCACGGGTCAGGGTGATCCGGTAATCGAAGTTGCGGTGCTTGGTGCGCCACCAGGCCAGCATGCCCCGGCTATACACATCGGCTTCACTGCGGGCCGAGAAGATCACCGTGACCGGCTTGCGAAAACCCCGGCGCAGGGCGGCTTCGGTAAGCGCGAGGATAGGGGCGAGGCCTGTGCCGGCGGCCAGGCACAGCACCGGGGTGTCCACGCCAGGGTCGCCGATGAAGGTGCCGTAGGCGCCGGAGAGCTTCACGCTCTCGCCCACCGCCAGGCTGTCGTGCACCCACTGGCTGGTGATGCCGCCGTCGGCCCGGGCCACCTGCAGCACCAGCTCGCCATCCGGGCGCGGGGCGTTGGCTATCGAGTAGGCCCGGGCTGGGATGTCGGCCCGGGGGTTGCCCAGGGTGACGTACTGGCCGGGCCAGTAGCGGATGGGCTGGCCCACCGGGCGCAGGCGCAGCTCGACCACCCGCTCGGCCACCGGGCGCTTGTCGACGAGCACGAAGAGGGCGTCCTCCCGGGGCGGAAAGAGCTTGGGCTTGGCGTCTTCGGTGCCCCATTCGATGGTCAGCTCGTCGGAGATGGGCTTGGCCATGCACATCAGGCCGTAGCCCTGGCGGCGTTCTTCCCGGGACAGGGCCATGTCCAGCACCATGCCCTGGTCGAACTGGCCGGCCGTGACCTTGACTTTGCATTCGCCGCAGGCGCCAGCGCGGCAGTTGTTGGGGAGGGCGTAGCCGGCCTTCTCAAGGGCCATCAAAACGGTGTCGCCGTAGGCGCAGTCCACCGACTTGCCCGAGGGTTGCATGATGATGCGGGACATTGAAGATTCCTGTCAGATTGAGGTCATTTTCAGCGGGGCAGGGGCGTGTGAGGCCGATGTCGTCGTGTGTAGGCCCCTGCACTGCCCCTGCGGCCCTGAGTCAGAACACGGGAATGATGTCTTCCATGTCCAGGTCGCTGACTTCCTGGCCGGTGATGCCCACCTCGGGGATGGCCGGGAAGGGGATGTTGTAGCGGTCGAGCACGCCCTTCAGGTTGACCATCGCGTTCTTCCAGTTCTGCAGCTTGGCCTCGTAGGTGGGGATACCGAAGCCGGCGCCGCGGGCCACTTCCTCGGCTTCGCGCTGGTTGTCGATGAAGTCGGCGCGCAGATCCCAGAACTCCATGGGCGGTTCGAACAGCACTGCGGACAGGAACAGGTAGCCGGCGCGGATCTGCTTGGTGACGATGGCCTTGGTCTCGTCCTTGAGGCCCGGGTAGTCCCGCTCCATCACCGCCATGCAGATGGCCATGTGGCGGCCCTCGTCACGGCCGATGTTGCGAAAACCCTCCTTGAACACCGCCTCGCGGGAGTTCTCGTACATCTGCTTGAAGATGGTGGCGGCGGCGATCTCGCCCATCAGGAAGGAGCTGAACAGCACGGCCAGATCGTACTTGGGCACGGCCTGCTTGTAGCCGGCCCAGTAGCGGCCGCCATTGAAGTACAGCCAGGCCACGTTCTTCTGCAGGCGCTTGCCGAGCTCAGTCTTGGGCTGATAGGTCAGCGGGTCGGGGTGACCCAGCAGCCTGGTGATGGCCAGCCCGCACATGATCTCGTGGTTCTGCTCGTCCCGGGTCACCGAGAAGAAGCACTTGCGCACCGGGTCTTCCTCGTGGACCTCGTAGGTCTTGATCAGGGCCTCGGCAAAAACCGGTGGTGCGGAGGCGTCGAACACCGATAGCAGGCTCCACCAGTAGGCGATGGATTCGCGCTCTTCCCAGCTGTAGCTGTCCAGGTCCAGGGTGTCCCAGGGCAGCTTTTCCGGGTCCCAGTTTTCGCGCAGGGAGGCCTCCCAGACTTCCTGCAGCTTCTTTGTCTTGCTGTTCCACGACAGGGGATAGATGTTGGGCTGCGCGGTGGCAGGCGGAAATTCCATTTTGTCGGCAAAACGTTCCTTGTGACTGGCCATGACTCCTCCTTGGTGTGCTCTGGTCGTGCTTCGTTGGCATCCAAACCCTTGCGGTTTGTGAGGTTAATAGTGATACAAAAATAAATTATCAGTCAACAAAAATGTATCGCTTTTGATTGGCGTGGCAAAACCGTGCTGCCATAAAAAAATTCTTTGCCTGCGCTATTTTTTGCCGAAATAGGAATTCAAGTGCTTGTTTTTATTTGAATTACTTTTATGTAAACCAGTTCTGAAATACAGAATTTCATGGTTTTCTATCAGATTGATTCGATACCTAGCATTGACATAGATCATGTGTATTTGTAACGTTTGCATCAAGAGAGCACACCCAACCGGAGACAAGACAATGACTCACCCCCTGTTCGAGAAGCATCGCGCCACCCTGGAGGGCGCCCTGGGCGCCATCGCCACCCGGAGCTACTGGTCCGCCTATCCCGAGATGCCCAGCCCCAAGGCGTATGGCGAAACGGCGCCTGACGATGGCAAGCGTGCTTTCGAAGCCCACCTGAGCAAGCCCTTCGAGCTGGGGCAGCCGGGCCAGAGTGGCTGGCATGGTGGTGAGTCCTCGCCCTACGGCGTGGCCCTGGGGGTGAGTTACCCGGTGTGTGATCCGGAGGCCCTGATCGCCGCCGGCCTGGAGGCCATGAAGGGCTGGCAGGCGGTGGGGGCCGATGGCCGCACCGGTATCTGTATGGAGATCCTCGACCGCCTCAACAAGCAGAGCTTCGAGCTTGCCCACGCGGTGATGATGACCACCGGCCAGGGCTGGATGATGGCCTTCCAGGCCGGCGCGCCCCATGCCCAGGATCGCGGCCTCGAAGCCGTCGCCTACGCCTGGCGCGAACAGAGCTTTGTGCCCGCCGAGGCCGTGTGGGAGAAGCCCCAGGGCAAGAACCCGGCCCTGGTCATGAAGAAGCATTTCCAGATCGTCGGCCGCGGCATCGGCCTGGTGGTGGGCTGCGGCACCTTTCCCACCTGGAACACCTATCCGGGCCTGTTTGCGGCACTGTCCACCGGCAACGCGGTGATCATCAAGCCCCACAGCAACGCCATCCTGCCGGCGGCCATCACCGTGCGTACCATTCGCGCCGTGCTCGCCGAAAACGGCATCGACCCCAACCTCGTCACCCTGTGCGTCACCGAGAAGCGCGCCACCACCCAGGCTCTGGCCACCCACCCGGCGGTCAAGTCCGTTGATTTCACAGGCAGCAATGTGTTTGGCCAGTGGCTCATCGACAACAGCCGCCAGGCCCAGGTGTATGCCGAGCTGGCCGGGGTGAACAACATCGTCATCGACTCCACCAACGCCTACAAGGCCATGCTGGGCAACCTGGCCTTCACCCTGTCCCTGTACTCCGGCCAGATGTGCACCACCTCCCAGGCCATCTTTGTGCCGGCCGGTGGCATCCAGACCGAAGACGGCCCCAAGAGCTACGACGAGTTCTGCGCCGATCTGGCCAAGGCCATCGAGCGCTTCCTGTCCAAGCCCGAAGTGGCCCACGCCGTGCTGGGCGCCATCCAGTCCGCCGACACCGCCGAGCGCATCGAGCTGGCCAACAGTGGCGCCCTGGGCAAGGTGGTGCTGGCCTCCACGGCCCTGGAGAACCCCGAGTTCCCGGCTGCCAAGGTGCGCACTCCGGTGCTCTTGGCCTGCGATGCCGCCGACGAAAAGGCCTACATGGAAGAGCGCTTCGGCCCCATCAGCTTCATCGTCAAGGTGGCCGACACGGCCGCCGCCATCGCCCTGTCGGAGCGGGTGGTCAGCACCCACGGTGCGCTCACTGCCGGCGTCTACTCCACTCGCCAGGACGTGATCGATGCCATGACCGAAGCCACCTGGCGCAGCAAGGTCGCCCTGTCCATCAACCTCACCGGCGGCGTCTTCGTCAATCAGTCGGCGGCCTACTCCGACTACCACGGCACCGGTGGCAACCCGGCAGCCAACGCGTCTTACGCCGATTCGGCCTTCGTTGCGAATCGTTTCCGCGTGATCCAGCGTCGTTACCACGCCTGAGGCCCCGCCATGGACTACAAGAACATCCTCTTCACCATCGAGGCGGGCGTCGCTCGCCTGACCCTCAACCGCCCCGACAAGCTCAACAGCTTCACCGGCGAGATGCATGCCGAGCTGCGTGACGCCCTCGACATCGTCCAGGCCGACACTTCGATCCGTGTGCTGGTCCTCACCGGCGCCGGTCGCGCCTTCTGCGCCGGCCAGGATCTGGCCGACCCGGACATGGCCCGGACTGCCAGCGGCGGCATGCCGGACATCGGCAACGTGGTCGAGAAGAACTACAAGCCTCTGGTGCTGCGCCTGCAGAATCTGCGCGTGCCCACCATTGCGGCCGTCAATGGCATCGCCGCCGGTGCCGGCGCCAGCGTGGCCCTGGCCTGTGACCTGGTGATCGCCAGCCAGTCCGCGTCCTTCCTGCAGGCCTTCAGCAAGATCGGTCTGGTGCCGGATACCGGCGGAACGTGGTTCCTGCCCCAGCGGGTCGGCATGGCCCGGGCCATGGGCCTGGCCCTGCTGGCCGACAAGCTGCCCGCCGCCAAGGCCGCCGAGTGGGGCCTGATCTGGGAGGCGGTGGCCGACGACGCCTTTGCCGCCCGCGTCGGCGCCCTGGCGACCCAACTGGCCTCCATGCCCACCAAGGCCCTGGTGCGCACCCGCCAGGCCATGCACGCCGCGCCGGGCCACACCCTGGAGCAGCAGCTCTCCTTTGAAGGCGGCTTCATGCGCGAGCTGGGCTGGAGCCCGGACTACGCCGAAGGCGTGGCCGCCTTCATGGAAAAGCGCGCACCGAAGTTCACCGGGGAATGAGTGTGAGCCAGCCCCTCATCACCCAGCCTCTCTCCACCCAATCCGTGATCGCCGTGGTCGGTACCGGGGCCATGGGCGCCGGTATTGCCCAGGTGGCGGCCGCCGCCGGCCATCCGGTCAAGCTGCTCGACAACCGCCCGGGTGCCGCCGCCAAGGCGGTGGAGGGCATCCAGGCCCAGTTTGCCAAGCTCGCCGACAAGGGCCGCATGAGCGTGGACGCCGCCCAGGCCGCCAGCGCCCGCCTGATCTCCGTGGAGCAGCTCGGTGACCTGGCCGACGCCGCCCTGGTGGTCGAGGCCATCGTCGAAAACCTCCAGGCCAAGCAAACCCTCTACAAGGATCTCGAAGCCATCGTCGGCGCCGACTGCCTGTTCGGCACCAACACCTCGTCCATCTCCGTCACCGCCATCGGTGCCGTGCTGCAGCGGCCGGAGCGCCTGGCCGGCCTGCACTTCTTCAACCCGGCGCCCCTGATGGCCTTGGTGGAGATCGTCTCTGGCCTGGCCACCGACAAAGCCGTGGCCGACACCCTGTTCGCCACGGCCGCGGCCTGGGGCAAGACCCCGGTGCATGCCAAGTCCACCCCGGGCTTCATCGTCAATCGCGTGGCCCGGCCGTACTACGCCGAAGCCCTGCGCATCGTGGGGGAGGGCGGCGCCGACTGTGCCACCCTCGACGCGGTGATGCGCGAAGCCGGCGGTTTCCGCATGGGCCCCTTCGAGCTGATGGACATGATCGGCCACGACGTGAACTTCGCCGTGACCCGTTCGGTGTGGAGCGCCTTCTACAATGACCCGCGCTTCACTCCGTCGCTGATCCAGCAGGAACTGGTGGAGGCGGGCTTCCACGGCCGCAAGACCGGGCGGGGCTTCTACGACTATCGGCAAGGTGCCGAGCGCCCCGAGCCGAAGAGTGCCGTGGCCCAGAGCGTGCCCGACAACATCGTGCTCCACGGCGACTCTGCCGCCGCCCAGGCCATTGCCGACCGTCTGTATGAACACAATGTGGCCTATACCTGGGGTGAGGCCAGCGACGGTCGGGTGGCCGAGGTGGGCGGCGCGGTGGTCTTCATCACCGATGGCCGCACCGCCACCCGCCGCGCGGTGGAGGAGGGCATCGACAATCTGGTGCTCATCGACCTGGCCCTGGATTACGCCAAGGCCACGCGTCTTGCCGTGGGCGCCGCCATCAACTGCTACGCCCCGGCCGTGGGCGCGGCCATCGGCCTGCTGCAGGCGGCCGGTTTCGCCGTGTCGCGTCTGGGGGACATCCCCGGGCTGGCGGTGATGCGCACCGTGGCCATGCTTGCCAATGAGGCCGCTGATGCGGTCAATCAGGGCGTGTGCGATGCCGCCGCCGCCGATTCGGCCATGCGCCTGGGGGTCAATTACCCCCGCGGGCCCCTGGCCTGGGCCGACAGCACCGGCCTGCCCCTCATCAATCGCGTGCTCGCCAACCTGGCTAACCACTATGGCGAAGACCGCTACCGGGTCTCCCCGCTGATCCAGCAGCACGTCCTTGCAGGAAAGAACATCCATGTCTGAAACCCTGATCCCCACCGACCCCCAGGCCTTGGCCGAGGCTGTCACTGAAGCCATGTGGTCCCGCGATCGGGCCGCCCGGGCCCTCGGCATGCAGGTCGAGGCCGTCGGCGCCGGCCATGCCCGCCTCACCATGAAAGTGCGGGGTGACATGGTCAATGGCCATCACATCTGTCATGGCGGTCTGATTTTCACTCTGGCGGACACGGCGTTTGCCTACGCCTGCAACAGCTACAACAGGAATACCGTGGCCTCCGCCTGCCACATCGACTTCCTTGCCCCGGGCAAGGAGGGTGACACCCTGGAAGCCGAAGCCGTCGAGATGTCGGCAGCGGGCCGGACCGGCGTTTACGACGTCACCATCCGCGACAGCGCCGGTAAGACCATTGCCCTGTTCCGGGGCAAGAGCTACCGGATTTCCGGCGAAGTGATCGCCGGTCTCCAGGCCGAAGAGGCCTGAACAGCACCCGTTCAAGAACAATGCAGAGGAGACATCCATGACCGCCAAATTCCCCCAGGCCGGCGAACTCGACCCCATAGAAACCGCCAGTCGTGATGAGATCTCGGCACTCCAGCTGGAGCGCCTCAAGTGGTCCGTGCGCCACACCTACGACAACGTTGAGCCCTACCGCCGGAAGTGCCTGGACAAGGGGGTGCATCCGGACGATCTGAAGCAGCTCTCCGACCTGTCGAAGTTCCCCTTCATGACCAAGTCGGACCTACGCGACAACTACCCCTTCGGGCTGTTTGCCGTGCCGCGCAGCCAGGTGGCGCGCCTGCACGCCTCGTCGGGTACCACCGGCAAGTCGGTGGTGGTGGGTTACACCAAGCGCGATATCGACAACTGGGCTGAGGTGGTGGCCCGCTCCATCCGCGCCGCAGGTGGCCGGCCGGGCGACATGGTGCATGTGGCTTACGGCTACGGCATGTTCACCGGCGGTCTGGGTGCCCACTACGGTGTCGAACGCCTGGGCTGTACGGCGGTGCCCATGTCCGGCGGCCAGACCGAGAAGCAGGTCCAGCAGATCATGGACTTCAAGCCCGAGATCATCATGGTCACCCCGTCCTACTCCCTGGTGATCGCCGAGGAGTTCGAGCGCCTGGGCATCAAACCCGACGAGATCTCCCTCAAGGTCGGCATCTTCGGGGCCGAGCCCTGGGGCCAGGGCATGCGCGCCGAGATCGAACGCAAGTTGGGCATCGACGCCATCGACATCTACGGCCTGACCGAAGTGATGGGCCCCGGCGTGGCCTGTGAGTGCATCGAGACGAAGGATGGCCCGGTGATCTGGGAAGACCACTTCTACCCCGAGATCATCGACCCGGAAACCGGCGAAGTGCTGCCCGATGGCGAAGAGGGCGAGCTGGTGTTCACCTCCCTGACCAAGGAGGCCTTCCCGGTCATTCGCTACCGCACCCGCGACCTGACCCGCCTGCTCAAGCCCACCTCCCGGGCCTTCCGGCGCATGGACAAGATCGTCGGCCGCTCCGACGACATGCTGATCGTGCGCGGGGTGAACGTGTTCCCGACCCAGATCGAGGAGCAGATCCTGCGCGAACCGCGCCTCACCGGAAACTACCAGATCGTGCTGACCCGCGACGGCCACCTGGACAACGTGGAGATCCGCTGCGAGCTGCAGCGCGAGCTGTCCGGCCATGTGGGCCGCGGCACCATCGAGGAGATCAGCCGCAGCGTGGCCCAGCACATCAAGACCATCATCGGCATCAGCACCAGGGTGAACGTGATGGACTTCGACAGCATCCCGCGCACCCAGACCGGCAAGGCTCGCCGGGTCATCGATCAGCGCCCGAAGCAACTGTAAGCGTCGCAAAGGAAAGAACATCATGACCGAAGCATTCATCTGCGACGCCATCCGCACTCCCATTGGCCGTTACGGCGGCACGCTGGCGAGCGTGCGCCCGGACGACCTGGGCGCCGTGCCCCTCAAGGCCCTGATGGCCCGCAACCCGCAGGTGGACTGGACGGCCGTCGAGGACATCATCTACGGCTGCGCCAACCAGGCCGGCGAGGACAACCGCAACGTGGCGCGCATGTCGGGCCTGCTGGCCGGGCTGCCCATCGAGGTGCCGGGCACCACCGTCAATCGCCTGTGCGGCTCCGGCATGGATGCGGTGGGCCTGGCGGCCCGCTCCATCAAGTCGGGCGAGACGGATCTGATGATCGCCGGTGGCGTGGAGAGCATGTCCCGGGCGCCCTTCGTGATGGGCAAGGCGGAGTCGGCCTTCTCGCGCCAGGCGGCCATCCACGACACAACCATCGGTTGGCGCTTCATCAACCCCTTGATGAAGAAACTCTACGAGACCCACTCGATGCCCCAGACGGCCGATAACGTGGCCGCCGACTTCGGTATCTCCCGGGCCGACCAGGACGCCTTCGCCCTGCGCTCCCAGCAGCGCTGGGCCGCCGCCCATGAGGCCGGCCGCTTTGCCGACGAGCTGGTGCCGGTGGAGATCCCGCGCAAGAAGGGCGACCCCGTGCTGTTCACCACCGACGAGCATCCGCGCCCCGACACCACCCTGGAGATGCTGGCCAAGCTGAAGGGCGTGAATGGCCCTGAGCTGAGCGTCACCGCCGGCAACGCCTCCGGCGTCAATGACGGTGCCTGTGCGCTGCTGCTGGCCTCCGGGGCCGCCGCCGGCAAGTACGGCCTGACCCCCAAGGCCCGCGTGGTGGCCACGGCCACTGCCGGGGTGGCGCCGCGCATCATGGGCTTTGGCCCGGCACCGGCGGTGCGCAAGGTGTTGGCCAAGGCCGGCCTGAGCCTGGATCAGATGGATGTCATCGAGCTCAACGAGGCCTTTGCTGCCCAGGGCCTCGCCGTGCTGCGCGACCTGGGCCTAGCCGACGACGCGGCCCGGGTGAACCCCAACGGTGGCGCCATTGCCATGGGCCACCCCCTGGGCATGAGCGGTGCCCGCCTGGTCACCACCGCCTTGTACGAGCTGCACCGCCGCAATGGCCGCTACGCCCTGTGCACCATGTGCATCGGGGTGGGGCAGGGCATTGCCATGATCATCGAGCGTGTTTGAAGCACAACCATAAAGAGGAGACACACCCATGAAGACCATCATGAAGAAGTTTGCCGTGGGCGCCGTGCTGGCCCTGGGCAGCCTGGCCGCCATCGCCAATGAGCCGATCAAGATCGGTTCCGTGCTGTCCGTCACCGGCCCGGCCGCCTTCCTTGGCGACCCGGAGCTGAAGACCCTGCAGCTTTACGTGGAAGACATCAACAAGAAGGGCGGGGTGCTCGGCCGTCAGCTGCAACTGGTGCACTACGACGACGGCAGCGACGCCAACAAGGCCAACGGCTTTGTCAAGCGCCTGCTGGACGACGACAAGGTGGACATCTTGATCGGTGGTACCACTACCGGTGCCACCATGTCCATGGTGCCGCTGGCTGAGAGGTCCGGCACGCCCTTCATCTCCCTCGCGGGCGCCGTGGTGATCATCGAGCCGGTCAAGAAATTTGTCTTCAAGACTCCCCACACCGACCGCATGGCCGCTGAAAAAGTATTCGAGGACATGAAAAAACGCGGTCTGAGCAAGGTGGCCCTGCTGTCCGAGACCTCCGGCTTCGGCCAGTCGGGCAAGAAAGAGACCGAGGCGGTGGCCGGCAAGTACGGCGTGACCCTGGTGGCCAACGAGACCTACGGGCCCAAGGACACCGACATGAGCCCGCAGCTCACCAAGATCAAGAACACAGCTGGCGTGCAGGCGGTGTTCGTGTTCGGTCTGGGGCAGGGCCCGGCCATCGTCACCAAGAACTACAAGCAGCTCGGCATTGCGCTGCCCCTGTACCAGTCCCACGGAGTGGCCTCGGATGAGTTCCTGAAGCTCGCCGGCCCGGCCGCCGAAGGTGTGCGCCTGCCGTCCCCGGCCCAGCTGATCCCAGAGAAGCTCCCCGCCAACGATCCGCAGAAGCCCGTCGTGACCGCCTACGATAAGGCCTATAAGGAGCGCTACAAGCAGGACGTGTCCACCTTCGGTGGCTATGCCTACGACGGCCTGATGATCGCCGTGGATGCCATCAAGCGCGCCGGCAGCACCGACAAGGCCAAGGTCCGCGATGCCATCGAGGCGACCAAGGGCTTCATCGGCACCAGCGGCAGATTCAACATGTCTCCCACCGACCACATGGGCCTGGATCTCTCCTCCTTCCGCATGCTGGAAGTGAAGAGCGGTGACTGGACCCTCTCCCAATAAGCAGTCAACGAAGAAACAGGCGCCCGTCCTTCGGGCGGGCGCCGGGAGAACAGCATGAGCAAGCTTGTAATCACCGAAGTCCATGGCAAGGTCGGGCTGATCCGCATCAACCGGCCCGAAGCCCTCAACGCCCTCAACAACGAGGTGGTGGATGGCATCGGTGCGGCCATCGACGGCTTCGAGGCCGACGAGAACATCGGCTGCATCGTCCTGACTGGTAGCGAGAAGGCCTTCGCCGCAGGAGCCGACATCGGCTTCATGAAGGACTTCGACTACATGCACGCCTACAAGACGGATTTCATCACCCGCAACTGGGAGCGCATCAAGACCACCCGCAAGCCGGTGATTGCCGCGGTGGCCGGTTTTGCCCTGGGCGGCGGCTGCGAGATGGCGATGATGTGCGACATGATCTTTGCCGCCGACACGGCGAAGTTCGGCCAGCCGGAGATCCGCCTGGGCACCATGCCCGGTGCCGGCGGCACCCAGCGCCTGCCCCGTGCCGTAGGCAAGGCCAAGGCCATGGACCTGTGCCTCACCGCCCGCATGATGGACGCCCTGGAGGCCGAGAAAGCCGGGCTGGTAGCCCGCATCATCCCCGCCGAGCAGTTGCTGGACGAAACCCTCAAGGCCGCGGCCACCATCGCCGGCTTTTCGCTGCCGGTGGTGATGATGATCAAGGAGTCGGTCAATCGTGCCTTCGAGAGCAGCCTCAACGAGGGCCTGCTGTTCGAACGCCGGGTCTTCCACTCGGCCTTTGCCCTCGAAGACCAGAAGGAAGGCATGGCCGCCTTCGTCGAAAAACGCAAGCCGGCTTTCCGGAACTGCTGAGGTCACCATGGCAAATGCCTACGAAACCCTTGTTGTCGAACGTTCGGGCCGCATCGCCACGATCTGGATGAGCCGCCCCGAGGTCTTCAACGCCTTCAACGAGCAGCTCATCACCGACCTCCACCAGGCCTGTGTCGAGCTGGACGGCGATGCCTCCGTACGGGTGGTGGTGCTGGCCGGGCATGGCAAGCACTTCTCTGCCGGTGCCGACCTCAACTGGATGAAGCGTGCCTCCGCCTATGGCGAGGACGAGAACCTGGCAGATGCCCGGCGCTTCGCCGGCATGCTGCGGGCCCTGTCCGACATGAGCAAGCCCACCATCGCCCGGGTGCAGGGCGCGGCCCTGGGGGGCGGCACCGGTCTGGCTGCGGCCTGCGACATGGCCGTGGCCGCCGACGATGCCAGCTTCTCCACCTCCGAGGTCAAGTTCGGGATCATCCCGGCGGTGATCAGCCCCTTCGTGCTGCGCGCCATCGGGCCGCGCCATGCCCTGCGCCTGTTCCAGAGCGCCGAGCGGGTCGATGCCGTGCGGGCCCTGGCCATGGGCCTGGTGGGTGAGGTGGTGCCGGCGGAGCAGCTCGACGCCGCCGTGGCCCGCCTGGCCGAGACCCTGGTCGTCGGCGCCCCCGACGCCCAGAAGGCCGCCAAGGATCTGATCAGCGCTGTTAATGGCCGGCCCATCGACGACACGGTGAGCGAGGACACGGCCCGCCGCATCGCCCGCCGCCGGGCTACCGCCGAAGCCCGCGACGGTATCGCCGCCTTCCTCGAAAAGCGTCCCCCTGCCTGGCTGCAATAAGCAGCCGGCGGAACTGTCCAACCTATAAAGGAGAGACACCAGATGTATACCCAATCCTTCAGCGTGCCGGACAACGCCGGCCAGAAGTCGGCCCGGACTCCGTCCACCGAGAACCCCGAGCTGATGGCCGCCTTCGATGCCCGCATCGACGCCGACGGCCGCATCGAACCCCAGGACTGGATGCCCGAGGCCTACCGCAAGACCCTGGTGCGCCAGATCAGCCAGCACGCCCACAGCGAGATCGTCGGCATGCTGCCCGAGGGCAACTGGATCAGCCGCGCGCCAAGCCTGAAGCGCAAGGCCATCCTGATCGCCAAGGTGCAGGACGAGGGCGGCCATGGCCTCTACCTCTATTCCGCCGCCGAGACCCTGGGCACCAGCCGTGACCAGATGCTCGAAGGCCTGCACTCCGGCAAGGCCAAGTACAGCTCGATCTTCAACTACCCGACCCTCAACTGGGCCGACGTGGGCGTGATCGGCTGGCTGGTGGACGGCGCCGCGATCATGAACCAGATTCCCCTGTGCCGCTGCTCCTACGGCCCCTACGCCCGCGCCATGGTGCGGGTGTGCAAGGAAGAGTCCTTCCACCAGCGCCAGGGCTACGAGGCCCTGCTGGTGATGATGCAGGGCACCGAGGCCCAGCGCGCCATGGTGCAGGACGCGGTGAACCGTCTGTGGTGGAAGTGCCTGGCCATGTTCGGGCCGCCCGACGCCGACAGCCCCAACAGCGCCCAGGGAATGCGCTGGGGCATCAAGCGCATCAGCAACGACGAGCTGCGCCAGAAGTTCATCGACGCCACCGTGCCCCAGGCCAAGGTGCTCGGCGTGACCCTGCCGGACCCGGACCTCAAGTGGAACGAAGAGCGCCAGCACCACGACTACGGTCAGATCGACTGGCAGGAGTTCTGGAACACCGTGGAGGGCAACGGCCCCTGCAACAAGGAGCGCCTCGCCACCCGCGTGAAGGCCCACAACGATGGCCAGTGGGTGCGTGACGCCGCCCTGGCCTACACCCGCAAACAACAACAACGCGCACAAAAGGAGGCAGCATGAACACCCCCGCACTCAATGAATGGCCCCTCTGGGAAATCTTCGTCCGCAGCAAGCAGGGCCTTGAGCACAAGCACTGCGGCAGCCTGCACGCCGCCGATGCCGCCCAGGCCCTGCACATGGCCCGCGACGTGTACACCCGCCGCCAGGAAGGCGTGAGCATCTGGGTGCTGCCGTCCGCCGCCATCACCGCCAGCAACCCGGATGACAAGGGCGAGCTGTTCGACCCCGCCGCCGACAAGATCTACCGTCACCCGACCTTTTACGAGATCCCGGAAGAAGTGGGGCACATGTGATGAGCGCGATCCAACCGAGCGTGGCGCAGGACCGCTCCAAGCAAGCGAGCGCCCCCGTGGGGGGCAGCGCACCCAACGCAGTGGGAAGCGTGGGGGCTCCTATCGACTACCTCCTGCACCTGGCAGACAACGCCGTGGTGCTGGGCCAGCGCAACGCCGAATGGTGCGGCCACGGCCCCATCCTCGAGGAAGACATCGCCATGGGCAACGTCAGCCTCGACTACATCGGCCAGGCCCGGCTGCTCTATCAGCTGGCCGCCACCCGCCTGGGCGGCGATGTCACCGAGGACAAGCTGGCCTACTTCCGTGACGACACCCAGTTCCGCAACTACACCCTGCTGGAGCTGCCCCACAACGGCCCGCTGGTGGGCTACGCCGTGTCCAACCGCGACTACGCCACCACCATCACCCGCAACTTCCTTTACGGGGCGCTGATGGTGCTGGTGTGGGAGGCCCTGGAAAAGTCGCCGGATGCCGACCTGGCCGCCATCGCCGCCAAGTCTCTCAAGGAGGCCCGCTACCACCTGCACCACGCCGCCGACTGGCTGGTGCGCTTTGGTGACGGCACCGACGAGTCCCACCAGCGTGCCCAGGCTGCTCTGGATCACCTCTTTGCCTACACCGAGGAGTTCTGGACGCCCAGCGCCGCCGAAGAGGCCGCCGTGGCCTCCGGCGCCGGGGTGGATGTGCGCAGCCTGCGCGCCGCCTGGGATGGCATCGTCAATGACACCCTGACCGAAGCCACCCTGGTGCGCCCGGAAGTGCGGGGCTATGTTACCGAAGGCAAGCACGGGCGGCATTCCGAGCACCTGAGCTACCTGCTCGGCGAGATGCAGGGCCTGGCCCGCGCCCATCCGGGCGCCACCTGGTAAAGCGGCCATGAGCAGCGTTGTGGAGCAGGTCTGGGCGACCCTCGAACCCCTTACCGATCCCGAGATCCCGGTAGTCACCCTGCGCGAGCTGGGCATCCTCCGGGATGTGAGCGAGACCGCGGAGGGGGTTGAGGTGGTCATCACCCCCACCTATACCGGTTGCCCGGCGATGGGGCAGATCGAGGACGACGTGAAGGCCTGCCTGGCGCAGGCAGGCATCGCCGCACGGGTGGTGACTCGCCTGGCCCCGGCCTGGACTACCGACTGGATGAGCGACGAGGCCAAGGAGAAGCTGCGCGCCTACGGCATTGCGCCGCCGCACACCACCCGGCCGGCCGTCAGCGTCGTCAAGTTCATGCGTCATCGTCCGGTGCCAGAAACCGTGGCCTGTCCGCGTTGCGGTTCTACCCATACTGCTGTCTCGTCCCAGTTCGGGTCCACGGCCTGCAAGGCGCTCTACAAGTGCCTCGATTGCCAAGAACCCTTTGACTATTTCAAACCCTACTAAAGGGTTGGAGACATTCGAAATGTCAGCACTCCGTTTTCAAGAACTTGCCGTCAAGCGGGTCAGCCCCGAGTCGGCCGGCGCGGTGG
>NZ_JAQVCN010000086.1 GCF_028689785.1 Zoogloea sp.
AGCAGCGTCAGATCTTCAAGGG
The DNA here is from genome assembly GCF_028689785.1 of Zoogloea sp. Lineage (GTDB taxonomy): Bacteria > Pseudomonadota > Gammaproteobacteria > Burkholderiales > Rhodocyclaceae > Zoogloea. The sequence goes on from NZ_JAQVCN010000086.1 coordinate 23, forward strand.
GGCCGACCATGCGTTCCTGTGGAAGCCTAAACTGAGGATTCCGGATATCTACGAAGACAGGGACAATCAACGTGCCTTTGGACGGTTGCTGCATGCGTGCGATTGCTGCACCAAGGAGGCCGACGTGCTCCAGGCGATCCGCACGCTCGAAGCCAAGGGCATCAAAGGCCTGGGGCCAGCCGCAGCCAACCTGCTTTACTTCATTCATCCCACGATCGTCGTCCCGTTCAATACGGCCATCGTCAAAGGCTACAACGCGTTGACCGGCGCTGCGGTCAAGCTCGGGCGCTGGGATCATTACCTCGCGATGCGGCAGGGGCTCATCGAGTTCAACCAGCGCCACCGGGATCTTCTGTCCAATGATCTGGGTGCCGTGGCCGGGCTTATGTTCGATCTGGGCATGGAGCGCTATCCCTTGCCGCCTGCCGAGGGGGATGCCAAGGCAACTGATGCCTGGGCCAAGGATCTGGCTGCAGTCCGGGAGGAAACCGCCGCCTTTGCCAAGCAACTCGACAAGAATCGGGTTTCCGACGAGGGACACACCGAAGTGCAAGGGTGGCTGCGAGACCTGGGGCTGGCCTTGGGGTTCTCGGTGTGGATTGCCAGCAACGACCAGAACCGGTCCTATAACGGAGGGCGCCTTGCCGACGGGTCTCTCACAGTCTTACCCCCGGCTTTGCAGAGCGAAGGGGCTGACGCGGTCCGGCTCATCGACGTGATCTGGCTGGAACGGGATTCCGGCGCAGTGACGGCGGCATTCGAGGTCGAACATACGACCTCAATCTATTCCGGCATCGTTCGGCTGCTGGATCTGGCCTTGTCCGGTGGCGCGGCCCAGCGTCATCATCTGTTCCTCGTCGCCCCCGATGAACGAGAGGCTGATGTCCGGCAGCAGGTGCTGAGGCCGGCCTTCTCACAGGTAAGGGAACTCAACATCCGCTATCTGCCGTATGGGGAGCTACGACAGCACCGGGAAGCCATCGCCCGTTTCGGGGCTGGTATCAAGCCTGTGGAGGGAATCGCTAGAGCATTCTGAATCCGCATCGAGATGGGTAATCAGCAACGAGTCCGGAAGCCCCCAAGCCGCTCAGGGAATGTTGAGGGCTCCCGATCAATCAGGCACAAAATGTGCCGATCAGCTACCGTCACCATGCCGCAATAGCGAGTCAAGCCGCATGACTTCGTCTCCATGCATGATGATCTTCCGACCATCCCTGGTTTCCATGACGGTTTCTTTCTTCATGCGAGTCGCACGGCCATACTTGTCTTCCATGGCCATTTTTCCGTCCTTGAAGATATAGACCGTCGAGCCATCCTTCAGCTCGATGACCTCTCTTGCCGCGGCACGCGCCTCATCAGAAGCGAATGCGCCCGTTGTACCCAGGATGCTCAGTGCGGCCACGACCAGCATTTTCTTCAGCATTTCTCTCTCCTTCAGGTTGTGTGCAGGTGGTCCTGCACTTGTATGATGGACGGTGGCTCCTTACGGGAGCCAAACCGCCCGATGACAGTTTTGTCAGCGGCTCGTTATGTTGTCGAGCCGCTTTGCTGCCGAATAAAACGCACCAGCTGACAGTCGCAACTGAATGCCAGGACTTGAGGCAGAGGCGCGAATTACGTTAGAGACGGATCCACAAGTGACTTTCGTCGGAGCTACTTGCCCTTGGTCACTTCATGGATGGCGTGTCCTCCCACTCCTTCTTCGTGGTTGTTCTTATCCCGATCCAGGGTTTTTTCGGCTTCGCGCTTTCTGGCCTGGCTTTCCTTTGTCGCCGGCGGCATTTTCTTGACTTCGTGGATGGCGTGGCCACCAACCCCCTCCAAGTGGTTGCCCTTCTCCCGGTCCCAGTTCTTCTGCAGATCACGCTCCTTTTTCACATCGGCAGCGGTGGGTTTGCCTTGCTTTTGCAGTTCGTTGAGGGTGTGTCCGCCAACGCCTTCAACGTGATTGTCCTTGTCTCCGAGATCTGCATGGGCAGCACCGGCAGCGAGCAGCAGCGCGGCAAATACGGTGGAAATGAGTTTCATGATTTTCTCCTTCGGTTCAGTCGTGAATGAGCCTGCAGTTGAAGGATGCGCTAGCGACCCTTACGCGACCCGAACGAGGCGGTGACAATTGCGTCACCTGTATGTCAGGAACAGGAGCGTCATCCAGATTTCGGGAGGGAGATCCGACCTACCGTTGTCCCAATTGCAAAGTAAAAAATGTGCTCCGGCACCGTTGACCTTCCCATGATGGCAAGGTCTAGGCTGCTCCTGTCACCTCAACAGGAGTTGCATCATGAGTTCTTCCACTACCGCACTGCCGCGCCAGGCGCTCTCGATCGGCATTGAGGGCATGACCTGCAGCAGTTGCGCTGCCCGCATAGAAAAGGTGCTGGGGCGCCTGCCCGGCGTTTCCAGGGCCACGGTCAGTTTCTCCACCGAATCGGCGCTGCTGGAGTCCGATTCGGTCGTTGACATGGCGACCGTACGCCAGGCGATCGAGAAGGCGGGCTTCCATGTCCCTGAGGAAAACCGGGTACTGGCGATCACAGGGATGACCTGCAGCAGCTGCGCCGCGCGAGTGGAGAAGGCCCTGAGCAGCACTCCCGGAGTTGTGAGCGCCACCGTCAACCTCGCCACCGAACAGGCGCATGTCACGTTGACCCGCGGCGTACCTGTCGCTGTCTTGATCGAGGTCGTCCAGAAGGCAGGCTACGACGTGGCATGGGTGACGGAAGATTCTCGGGGCGAAACCCCATCCGTTCGTCACGGTGCCGAATGGTGGCCTGTCGCGGTTGCGGCGACCCTGTCCCTTCCGCTCGTCATTCCGATGCTGGCTGATCTTTTCGGTGTGCACTGGATGCTGCCCGGTTGGGTCCAGTTGTTGTTGGCGACCCCTGTTCAATTTTGGCTGGGGCTGCGTTTCTACCGTGCAGGCTGGAAGGCACTGCGCGCCGGTAGTGGGAACATGGATCTCCTGGTGGCCCTTGGAACAACTGCAGCCTACGGACTCAGCGCCTACCTGCTGGCAACGCCGACCCGCGGTGAAATACCTCATCTGTACTTTGAAGCTTCAGCCGTGGTGATCACTCTGGTATTGCTGGGCAAGTGGCTTGAAGCCAGGGCCAAGCGGCAAACCTCCGAAGCGATCCGAGCGCTCCAGGCTCTGCGACCCGCCGTTGCCCGCATTCGTACAAATGACGGAGATCAGGAGATCACCATCGATGCGGTCCGCGTGGGCGACGTGGTTGTCGTGAAGCCCGGTGAGCGGGTCCCAGTGGATGGTCAGATCATGGAAGGAGAAAGCCACTTGGACGAATCCATGTTGACCGGTGAAAGCCTGCCGGTCCCCAGGCAGCCGGGAGATCGCGTCAGCGGTGGTGCGATCAATGCCGACGGCTTGCTGCTGGTGCGGACAACGGCCATCGGTACGGAAACCACTTTGGCCCGGATCATCCGGTTGGTCGAGAGTGCCCAGTCTGCCAAAGCGCCCATTCAGCGCCTGGTGGACCGGGTGAGTGCGGTATTTGTCCCAGTGGTCATGCTCATTGCCCTGCTGACCTTTGGTGGGTGGTGGGCTTACGGCGGTGATGTCGAGACAGCGATCATCAACGCCGTCGCGGTGCTCGTGATTGCCTGTCCGTGCGCATTGGGGCTTGCCACGCCCACGGCGATCATGGCGGGTACGGGGGTTGCCGCTCGACACGGCATTCTCGTGAAGGATGCGGAGGCGCTGGAAGTGGCGCACAAGGTGACGGCGGTCGTCTTCGACAAGACCGGCACCCTGACGGAAGGCAAGCCCCAGGTCGTGGCCTTTGAAACCGTTGGCGGCGATACTCAGCAGCTCCTCAGCCTTGCTGCCAGTCTTCAGTTGGGTAGCGAGCATCCCTTGGCGCGGGCCGTGAGCCATGCTGCCCAGGACGCCGGACTGAGCCCGATCAGTGCCCGGTTCGTTCAGGCTTTACCCGGACGCGGGCTTGCCGGCGAAATTGATGGCACACGCTACGTGCTGGGCAATGCCCGATTGATGCAGGAACACGGCTTCACGATGACCCCTCTCGCTGACACCGCAATGCGCCTCCAAGCCGAAGGGCGGACCGTCTCCTGGTTAGCATCGGAAGGTGCCCAAGCGGTGCTGGGCTTGATCGCCTTTGGCGACCGGCTGAAGCCAGAGGCGCTGGCCAGTATCGACCGCCTCAAGCAGATGGGCATCAGAACCGCGCTGATTACGGGCGATAGTCGGGGCGCTGCGCATGGAGTGGCAACCGAGCTTGAAATCGATCAGTGCCTGGCCGAAGTGCTGCCAGGGGACAAGGCCGCCGCGATCGAAACCATGAAACAGGAAGGCCATGTTGTTGCCATGGTGGGTGATGGCATCAACGATGCCCCGGCCTTGGCTGCTGCCGACATCGGCATCGCCATGGGAACCGGAACGGACGTGGCCATGCATGCGGCCGGGGTGACCTTGATGCGCGGCGATCTGGCTCTGGTCGCTTCGACAATCGACATCTCCCGCCGGACCTACGCGAAAATGCGGCAGAACCTGTTCTGGGCTTGTGTCTACAACGTCGTGGGCATTCCCCTGGCGGCCGCGGGACTCCTGAACCCAGTCATCGCGGGGGCTGCCATGGCATTCTCAAGCGTCAGTGTGGTGTCGAACGCGTTGCTGCTTCGGCGCTGGCGCCCCGTCAAACTTGGATAAGAGGAAGGCGACATGAACATCGGAGCGGTTGCCAAGGCCAGCGGTGTCTCGGCCAAGATGATCCGCCACTATGAGCAAATCGGCTTGATTGGCCACAGCCCCCGGACCGAAGCGGGCTACCGCCAGTATCAGGAACGGGATCTGCACACACTGAAGTTCATTCGCAGTGCCCGTGATCTTGGGTTCTCTCTCGATCAGATTCACCAACTCCTTTCGCTCTGGTATGACGAAAAGCGTTCCAGTGCAGAAGTGAAGCAGCTCGCGGAAAGTCACTTGAGCGATCTGGATGAGCGAATTCAGGCGCTCTCCGCGATGCGCGACGCACTGGTGCGCTTGTCGGAGAGTTGTTGCGGTGACGATCGCCCTGATTGTCCGATTCTTGAGGGGCTCGCCGGGCACGGGCCTCCTGACGTTTACTGAGGAGTCGAAGCCTATGTCGCGTCGCCATGAAGTCGTACATCCGCAGCACTCGCGACACGCCGATCGGTGGGCACCCCCGGCCTTCACCTTTGGTAGAACGGCTCAATATCTGTCTCCCGGCCACCCAAGGGTATTCCGGGAATGGGCAGTTACAACTCGGCCATTGTCTTGTTAGGGAGCCTGGCGCGTTTCACTGCTTCGGCGGAGCCTCATTTCTTACCCTTGGATTGAGACAACGCACTCCCTGCTGCGGACTTCGACTGGGCGCTGGTTCGACCATCCGTCAAGACTTTCGATGCGGAGGTTGCGGCTTGCGGCGAAGTCTGTTTCTTAGGTGCGTCTTTCTGTGATAGAGCGCTTCCCGCCGCCGTCTTGGAGTTGGTGCCCGTTGACTTGCTTTGCAGGGTCTTGGACGCCGCTGTCGCGGCTTTGGCACCCGTCGTCTTCGTGTTCGGCATTACGAATCTCCTCATCATTAGAAGGTCAAGGAACGTGCCAACAGCATACATGACTTCGGACTTTTCCTCCGGAGGCGAAGGCGAACGGTGCCGGGCTTCCGAGAACCCAGGTCAAGCGGCTCCTCCCGTGATTTGGTGGCTGTACGGTATTGACTTCAAGACAGCTGCCCGATGGGGATCGGTGCCGTGGCAGGACGGTTACTTGTGGGCCACAATGTAGCTCCTCCATGCGCGCATCAGGCAAAAACCCCGGCCTGGGACTGCACCAGCAGCCGGGAGACCCGTTCTTGTCCTTCTATCGTGTCCATGTAGTCCGCTGGTTTTGCCCCTCCCAACGCAGGAATGGGCTGTTCAAGCCAATCACCAACCCACCGGGCCGCATCAAAGCCTGTTGAATCACCCGAGTCGCCTACCATGACAGCGACTTGACCGATCAAGCGCTCCAGTCCCAGTACGCGTTCTGACTGATCGGTCGACAGCATCTCGCCTTCACGTATTTTTCGCGCAATGGTGGCTGGCCGCAGGTCAAGGAATCGAACAAGACGCTCCTTGGGTATGGCCGTCACATCAACGATCAGGTCCACGTGGGTGGCTGAAACCTTGCCCCGAACCACCCCGGCATACTCGGCTGCGGAGGCTTGGTAGAGATTCTTGGCATAAGCGAGCACGCCGGCGCGAACATGGAAGGAGCCTGCAAGCTCCGTGATCACCCTTCCTTGGGACTTCTTCATGGTGCTGACCACCTTGACGCCAGAGGTCACGCGCCCCTTGGCTTGAGCCGTCTGAACCCACTTGGAACGTGGTGTCTTCGTTCTGAATTCCATGATCACACCTGCTCACCAGGGCTTTTAGTGTAGCTCAAATGACACAACGCCCCGAGTTGGTCCGGGCTGAGCCTGAAGGCCGCTGGAAATGCCAATAGCAGAGGTTTCGCTGGTAAGGCTCTTTGAGAATGACAGGTCAACTTATCGGTAATCTCCAGTGGTAGTTGAGAGTTCAGAAATTGGCTCCATGGAGTAACTTCGCATCGGTGCTGTGCCTGAGGTTTGAGGGATATGGCACGACAGGGAAGGTGGTGATCAGATCGTTCGTTTGGGGTTTCGCACTGACCTCCTCTTGCTTGCTCATTCCTCTGTTGGGCACCGGATAAAGTCGAGCAGTGCTGTAGCCTGCTTTTCTGAGCCGTAAGCGAGGTGTAGAAGGTACTGCATTCGCAAAGAATCTCTATCGAGCTTCGCCGGCCGAGCGCGTGCGCCTCATCCGTACCGGAGTGCCGGCGTCCAGAATCCCAGAGCTTACAGAGGCCACGCATCTCCCGCGAGAGCGCCTACTAGGCATGCTCAAGCATGCCTGGATTCTCAGCCAGACGGAATGCCCGTAAAGGTTCGATGTTCTCGACCGAGCAATCCGAGCGCGTGATCAGGTTGGAGTGCCTGATCGGCCAAATTGCGGTCATGGTGGACAACGCCGGCGGCTCAAAGGACTTCGATGCAGCCCGATGGGTTGGCGAGTGGCTTGAGCAGCCTGTGCACGCCTTGGGAGGAGCGAAACCGGCTGATTTTATGGGGACGATGACGGGTCAGGCACTTGTCTCCAGCCTCCTTATACAGTCGCTGGCTGGGGTGCTCGCGTAATTCGGGACTTGCGACTGATTGGCTGGGAATGTGTCCAGGTTCCACTGCATGCTTGATCGGGAGTCAGTGCCCCCTACGTCCGGCAGGCATGGGTTCTTCACGCCTACCCGAACCCGTGCTTCGTGTCATGACTCAGCGCAGGAGCCGTTAGTGCTGCGCTTTCGCCGGCTTTTAGTCTGAGGGCAGCAAGCTCGGCACGCACGGCATCACGCATAGATTGTCTTGATACTGGGGTGTTGGCCCACAGCCGCTCCTGCTCTTCCGCTCTGATTTCCATTGTATCGACTGCGAAATCCAACCAGCTCGGATACCCGGTCGGCGGCGCCGGCAGATCGTCCTCATCAGCCTGGACTTCGGCATGCTTGAGTAGCGTAGCCACGATGTCTTGGTCAGAGCCCTCAACTTCAAACCAACTTGCACACACCTCGCCGGCGTGCCGCCGCCACAGCTCCGCAGCATCGCGCAGGGTGACCTTGAAGCCCAAATTGGCCGCGGCCGTAACGATGCGTTCGATGTCCGTCGGGTAATCAACGAGCGGATCGAAGTCAGGTTTCACAGGTCGAGGTGCTGGCGTCAGGCGTTTCATATCTCAAAGGTACGTCCCGGCTGCGGCGTATCCCCGCATCAGTCTGAACTTTGGCTTGCTTTGGGGGTGAGGTCAATCGGGGCCAGGCCCCTTGTACGCCATGTGAGACCTGATCGGGGTGCCGGCAGTCGGTCTGAGGGGGCTTTCCAGGCTCCATCTTTCGGGGCTCTGGAGCCATGTCGTTCCCCAAGGTAAGCTCCCTGCTCATGACCTTGGCCAACGAACCCGCTCCATCCATCCGCATCCGCCCGCGCATCTACATCGGCAAGAACATCGCTCTTGGCCCTGGCAAGATCGATCTGCTGGAGATGGTGGACAAGACCCGTTCCATCTCCGCCGCCGCGCGAGCACTGGGAGTGCCCTACAAGAAGGCGTGGCTGCTCATCGACTCCCTCAACCAGGGCTTCGGTCGTCCGGTTGTCGACACTGCGACAGGCGGTAAAGGCGGCGGCGGGGCCCGCCTGACGCCGCTCGGACAGGAGCTTGTTAGCCGCTATGTCGCATTGGAGCAGCGCATCAATGCGGCATCCGAGGCCGAACTACAGGCTCTAGTCGCGCTCGCGGACTGATTTTTCCGGGCTGTTGCTTTGCATGGCACATGCCTTGCATCACACACCTCGTTATGTCGTTTTTGACCTAACGCTGTCAGAATACCGACAAGCTCATGTGATGGATGCCTGTGGAGTGATGCGATGCGAACCGTGTGTTCAACCGGCTTGTGGGTCGAGCCGGCTGCTCAAGCGGTCGATGCACATGCAGCCGCTACAGCCACGTTCAGCATCCCGATTGAGAAGATCACTTCGACCATCGCAAAGCCGACAGGGCACAAGGTGGTGATCGCCTCTGACGCGGCTAGGAATTTTGATCATTCAACCAAGGAGGCTCCCATGTCATTCCTCAAGCACTTGCTCGCAGTCTGTGCGCTCATCACGACGGTCGGCACGGCGCACGCTGAAAAAATCACGATCGCCGCCGCCGCGGATCTGAAGTTCGCCATGGACGACATCGTGACGACCTTCAAGAAAGCCAATCCGGCTGATGAGGTCGATATCACTTATGGTTCGTCGGGCAAGTTCCATACGCAGATCCAGCAGGGGGCGCCCTACGATCTGTTCTTCTCGGCGGATATCGGCTTCCCCCGTGAATTGGCCAAGAGCGGCTTCGCTGCCTCCGACGTCAAGCCCTATGCTGTGGGCCGCATCGTGTTGTGGAGCAATAGCCTCGATGCTAGCAAGATGACTTTGGCAGGCCTCAGCGATCCGAAGATCACCCGCGTCGCCATTGCCAATCCCAAGCATGCCCCCTACGGCAAGCGCGCCGAAGAAGCCCTGCGTGCCGCGGGGCTGTGGGAGAAGGTTGAGCCGAAACTCGTGTATGGCGAGAGCATCGCCCACACGGCCCAATTCGTCCAGACCGGCAATGCCCAGGTCGGCATCCTCGCCTTGTCCCTGGCGATCAATCCGGAGTTGGCCGGCAAAGGCGGCTACGCCTTGATTCCTGACAGCCTCCATGCACCGCTGGAACAGGGCTTCGTCATCACCAAGCGAGCGGCCGGGAATGCCCTTGCCAAGCGCTTTGCTGATTACATGGGGAGCAAGACGGCGCGGGCGGTGATGGCCAAGTATGGTTTTGTTCTGCCCGGCGACGTTGTCTCGAAGTGAGTTGGAGACAACGATGAACACCAGAAAACGTGCAGGCCAAGGTTTTGTGGCGGGTTCCCTGATTGGGACCCTAGGAGGTCTGATCGGTCTGGGGGGAGCGGAGTTTCGCCTCCCGGTACTGGTCGGGCTGTTTCGACTCTCCACCCTGGAGGCGGTCATCCTCAACAAGGCCATGAGCCTGGTTGTCGTTGCCTCGGCGCTGCTCTTTCGCTTGAGGGCCATCCCCTTCGAGCAACTCATCCAGCACGGGGATGTAGCACTCAATCTCCTCGCCGGCAGTCTCATTGGCGCCTGGTGGGCAGCAGGGCATGCGCTGACGATGCCGCGCACGCGTCTTAACCAGGTGATCATGGTGCTACTGGTAGGCCTTGCCGTGGTGATGCTCTCCGAGTCGTGGCTGGGACTGCACGACAGCGGGGCGCCACTGTTTGAGGGCGGTCCGACGCGTATCGTTGTCGGGTTGCTTGCCGGTTTCGGCATCGGCACCGCAGCGGCCCTGCTGGGCGTGGCCGGCGGCGAGTTGCTGATACCCACCATCGTCTTGATCTATGGGATCGACATCAAGCTGGCCGGGAGTCTGTCTCTGGTGGTCAGCCTTCCGACCATGATCGTCGGCTTTGCCCGTTACAGCGGCTCTGACGCCTTCGCCGTGCTGAAAGCGGAGCGCCCGCTGTTTCGCTGGATGGTGGTCGGATCGATCCTCGGGGCTGGTATGGGAGGCTTGTTGCTGGGGCTAGTGCCGCCGGAGATCCTGATCAGCGGGCTGGGCGTCATCCTGCTGATTTCCGCCGTCAAGACCTTCAAGCATGCACACTGAAAGCGAGGCCTTCATGCTGCTCAGCGACAGCGATCTGCAGGCCATCTGGCTGACGGTCAAGCTCTCCAGCCTGGTGACGTTGGTTCTACTCTTGATCGGGACGCCGATCGCCTGGTGGCTGGCGCGGACACGCTCCTGGCTGAAGGGGCCGATTGGTGCGGTGGTGGCATTGCCACTGGTACTGCCGCCCTCTGTCCTGGGCTTCTACATGCTGTTGGCGATGGGGCCGCATGGCCCAATCGGGCACCTGACCCGGGTGCTCGGGATCGGCGCCTTACCCTTCACCTTCTGGGGGCTGGCGCTGGCGTCGGTATTTTACTCCATGCCCTTCATGATCCAGCCCTTGCAGAACGCCTTTGAAGGGATTGGGGATCGTCCGCTGGAAGTGGCTGCCACCCTGCGTGCCTCACCGCTCGACACCTTCTTCACCGTGGCGTTGCCGCTTGCACTACCGGGCTTCATTTCGGCCAGCATCCTGACTTTCGCCCATACCGTCGGAGAGTTCGGTGTCGTGCTGATGATCGGGGGGAACCTGCCAGGGGTGACGCGTGTTGCCTCAGTGCAAATCTACGATCACGTGGAGGCACTGGAGTACGCCGACGCCCATCGGTTGGCGGCGATCATGCTGGTGTTTTCCTTCGTCGTCTTGCTTGGCATGTACGCATGGCGGCCGGGTACGAAGAAGACGAAGTGAAACGTGGCACCGAGAGGGGGTAGATCGAGGAACCGGGTGTGACTGATATTCCAAAGTGATCTGTGGCACGATAGTGAGAAGTCACTTTTTCGCGTTCCTTCTGAATCCCAGACCGACCTATGATCCTTCCACCCAAGGTATTCCTCAGCTACGCCTTTGAAGATACGGCCCTGGCGGACAAGATCGCCAACACTCTCCAACAGAATGGTATTGATACATGGTGGGCCGGATGGTGTATCCGTGCAGGCGATAGTATTCGGCAGCGCATTGACGAGGGGCTCGACGATTGCACACACTTTGTTGTGCTGCTAACACCAACGTCAATCGGGAAATCGTGGGTGAATGCAGAAATCGATGCGGGGTTGATCCGCAAGCTCGGCGAGTCCACTCGTTTCATTCCGCTTCGGTGCGGTCTTTCTGCCTCGGATTTGCCCCCCCTGCTTAGCGGGATGCTCTCGCCCGAGCTTGATCCGACGAATGTCGATCTTTGTCAGTTGATCGGTGATATCCATGGCGTGAGTCGCAAACCCCCTCTGGGGCCGGCTCCCAAGGTCCTTCGGGCCGCCGAAGCCGCGCCGACAGGATTCTCGGCCTCGGCAACTGCTGTCGCCAGGCTCTTCGTGCAAAGCTCCAAGAATGGGAAGCATCATGATCCCAGTTATGACCTCGCGCGTTTGGCGACGGAGTTGCAGTTATCCGAGGAAGATACGAAGGACGCTGTGTTTGAACTCGGCCCGCTGGTGAATAACTATCGGGACAAACACATCACCCCAGAGGATGCCCTGTTCGTTGCGTTTGACCGATTCTGGATGCCTTGGGATGCCGAGACAGATGCGCTTCAGGTTGCAGTGGGGCTCATCAACGATCCAGATTTCCCCAAGGAGCAAGACAAGTTAGCTGAGCACCTCGGTTGGCCGGCCAGGCGCTTGAACCCGGCGATAGCTTATCTTGCCGACCGCGCACTGATCCTGTTCCGGAAGTCTACGAGCGGGAGGGCTTGGCGCTTTTCCTTCATCATGAAGACTGATGAAACCCGACGCTTTGTTAAGAGCCGGAGCTAATCAGCGCGTGAACCGCGAAGGGAGGGAATGTGCTCAAAGTGACATTGAACGGGAAGCCGCTGACAAAGGACTCGATAGAAGAGGCGATTGTCGAACAGGTCGTTGCGCACTTTCGGGAGCGGCTAGGTTCGATTCGCCATCCTGAAACCGGGGAGTTTCCGACAATCCTGGTGACAGGAACGGACCTCTCCGATCTGAAGGTGCGAGTGGAAGGCTCCCCCGCGCTCTTGGAGCTGGTTCAACAACGCCTGAATGGCCCAGAGACCTCGGAAGTCACTCAGAATGTGGAGCGTGACCCAAGTGTGGTCGGGCTTGGTGGGGCACGGGCACCCAACGTCTTTCTAAGTCACGCCTCTGAAGATGCCGAGCTTGCCAAGAGTGTTGCTGAGGCGCTGACCCAACATGGGATCGAAACGTGGTGGTCTCCATGGTGCATCGGGGCTGGGGACAGTATCCGTCAGCGGATCGACGAGGGATTGGGGGCGTGTACGCACTTTGTGGTTTTGCTGACGCCCAGATCGTTGGACAAACCGTGGGTGAACGCCGAGATGGATGCGGGCTTGATTCAAAAGCTCAATATGGGCACTCGTTTTATCGCGCTTCGGTGTGGTCTCGCTGTTTCCGAACTGCCTCCTCTCCTGCAAAGCGCCTATTCTCCGGAGGTGAGTCCGGAGCAGTCTGATTGGCACCAGCTGGTCAACGATATTCACGGCATAACCCGCAAGCCTCCACTCGGCCCACAACCAAGCATTGTTGCCCAGCTCGAAGGCGTGTCTTCAGGGGCTTCACCTGCGGCAACGGCACTGGCCAGATTGTTTGTCGAGGGCGCAACGCATGCGCTCTCTCACGACCCCGTGCTGGAGATGAGCGAAGTTGCTGGCACGCTTTCCTTGTCGTCAGACGACCTGGAAGACGCCCTTCATGAACTGAATGGCCTGGTCTCCGAGCATTTTGGCCGGCTCTACCCTCAAGAGGCACTGTTTGCGAGGTTCGATAGATTCTGGATGCCTTGGACCCCAGAGGAGGATGCCGTTCGTATCGCGGCGGGGCTCGTGGGTGACGACGGTTTCCCTGACACACCTGAAGAAATCTCAGAAGTGCTCGGATGGCCCCCTCGACGACTGAATCCTGCGCTGACCTACCTCATCGAACGAGAGCTCGTGAGCCACACAAGGTTTTACGGTGCGACCGATTGGGTGACAAACCGTTTGGCAAAAACAGCGGCTACGCGGCGCTTCGTCAAAAGTCGGTCTTAGAGAAATCCCAGATGTGCCGTACCGGCCCTTGAAGAGCTGCGCAAGTCAATGCCCTGGAGCCATTCGTAACCGGTTTGTCACTTTACTTTCATACCATCCTGAGCCAGACTCCGCGCGTTTTCATTTTGCGGAGCCCCCACGTGGGCCCTTGTTCGAGTGATAGTTATCGCTTCGTCTCCCTGACGAGCGCGCACTTGGCAGGATAACGCAGTTTCTACTGCCGCTGTCTCGCCCGGTGCGGGAAGCGGCATGAGCGCCACCTCTACGGCTCTCAACCAATTTCCATTCAAACAGTTTGTGTAGGTAGTCGCCCCTGAACAACCGGCCCGCCCCTTTCCCCGGGCGGGCTGAGCACCGCTGAGGCCTTGCCGAATCCTCCAGTTTCCAGTGCAATTGCATTCACTTTCTGGAAGATTTGGAGCGCAGGTTTTCAATGACCACCCCGGACTTTTTCCGCGCCCGGCTGGACGCGATGATCGATCTGCGCCACCCACTCGCGGTATTGGCATCCCGCATGCCGTGGGTCGAGATCGAATCGGCGCTGGCGCCATGCTTTTCCCGCCGGGACCGCCAAGGGCGTCCGATCGAAGGCCTGGATCTGTTTGGCCCGACCTTGAAGGTGGCGGGCGCAGGCCCCAGCGCAGCAGGTCGCCCGCGCCTGCCGATTCGGTTGATGGTCGGGCTGCTGTATCTGAAACACGCGTTCGGCGAGAGCGACGAGAGCGTCGTTCAACGATGGGCGGAGAATCCGTATTGGCAGTTCTTTTGCGGCGGTGAGTATTTCGAGACCCGCTTGCCCTGCGACCCGAGTGGCCTGACGCGTTTCCGTCACGCGCTGGGGGATGCGGGGGTGGAAGAACTTCTGGCCAAGACCATCGAAACCGCGGTGTCGCTGAAGGCCATCGCCCCGCAGGACCTGGAGCGGGTCATCGTCGATTCCACGGTGCAGGAGAAGGCCATCGCCTTTCCCACCGACAGCCGGCTGCTCGACGTGGCCCGGCGCAAACTGGTGCTGATCGCCAAACGCTCTGGCGTGGTGCTGCGTCAGACCTTCGAGAAGGAAGGCCGCAGCCTCAAGCGGCGGGCTGGTGGCTACGCCCACGCCAAGCAGTACCGGCGCCTGCGCCGCGTGCTCAAGCGCCAGCGGACGATCCTGGGCCGGGTCATGCGCGACCTGGAACGTCGCCTGCCGGAGCTTGCCGACGGCATGAAGGAGATCGCCACCCTGTGGCTCAAGCGGGCCCGCCGCATTCACACCCAGCGGCCCAAGGACAAGAACAAGCTCTACGCCCTGCACGCACCGGAAGTCGAATGCATCGGTAAGGGCAAAGCGCGCCAGCCCTATGAATTCGGCGTCAAGGTGGGCATTGCCACCACCGAAAGAGGCAACCTGATCGTCGGCGCCCGGGCCTTTCCCGGCAACCCCTACGACGGCCACACCCTTGCCGAGCAGATCGAACAAGCCACGATCCTGATGCAGGGCAATCGCATCGACCCAGCATAACCGCCTCAAAAATCCCGTTCACATTCATGCAATTACAACCCCCCCTGTTCACCGGGCCGCATTTTGTGTAGTTTCCTGCCTTTTTGGGCTTCCCATGAAG
>NZ_JAQVCN010000026.1:0-25414 GCF_028689785.1 Zoogloea sp.
ACGTCGTTGAACAAGTCGGCCCCTTCACCGTCATGTTCGTAGGCAATCTGGCCGCCCTTCAGCGAGGAGGAGAAGTCCGGCGTGAAGAAGCTCTGATCGTCATAGAACTGGATCGCACCCATCACACGACCGAAGGTGCTCGTCATGAAGTGCTTCTCGGTGCGGACTTGGGCCTTGATGTCTCCCGTGCTCTTGATCGGCCACCAGAAATACTGGCTGTTGGCCTGTCGGTTGATTGCCAGAGGGACGTGGCTTTTCACCTGCCCATCGACACCGCGCCCCCAGTTTGACCACAAGCCTTTGGCCTTCTTCTTTTCGGCACCTACTGTCGTGACGAACTTTTCAGTGAAAGGCATCCCGTCCGGGTCCACGGCCTCATAACCGGTCGACACGAACTCATAACCCCGGACACCGGAGGAACTGTCGATGCGAACGAAGTGATTGCCGTGGATCGGGTTGTACTCGACGCGCACGGTCACAGCCCCACCCTCGAAGGTGTATTTCTGCGCAGTCGTGCCTGCCCCGATGATTGCGAAGTGGCGGAGCCTGGATAGCGCGAAGGGGAGATATTTCTCCCCTCCTTCGCCGACGATGACCTTATGCACAGGCATTACACGTCCTCAACGCAGGCCTTGAAGTTGGTCCAGAATCGGTTAGGTGCGCCACCGGACAAGATGAACGCATAGAGGTCAAACTCGGTTGGCCCGACTCCTTCTTCCGGATTTGCGAATGAAGACACAGACATCCCGGTATCGTCGCCGACAAGCGAACCGCTTGCCATGTCATAGACCCATGCCTCGGTGACGCTGGGGAGGCCGTAGCTATAAATCAGCCCATAATCCGGGTGAGGTGAAATTCGGGCATTCAGGTCACCGCTATAGAGGTCGTGCTTCCCCGTCTTGATGCGGATCTCGATGTTCGTCGGATCGCTCTTGAATGTATGGACATCTGCCCTGCGGGTCATCCATGCAGGATTGAATCCAGCCGGGAGTGTCGGCGCCCCCGGATCGTTGTCGACATACCACTGCCACTCGTCGAACGTGCGATCAATGAGGGCAGAAACATCAAGCTCGATGAACTGGTTTCCATCCGGCATTACTCCGGTGCCGAGCAGCCACGGAACGGGGAACGGGTCATATGGATACATCTCTGATGTACCTTCATCGCCGATGACCCCCAGAATCGCCGCCAACTGCGCATCAGACCCACCAACGGAAACGAGAACTGTCGCTGGGGTATGGAGCGGGCGCAGCGTCGTGTAGTCCGGAAACCGAAGGTCCAGTGAGTCACCTTCACCAACCAGGTTACTGCCGGGGTCATAACTCCTCGTGTGCGTGAATGTGGAATACACAAACCTCAGCTGCATACTGCGGCCTCCAATGCCTTGAACTGCGCCACGGTGCCGACACGATGGCCCTGCCCTGCGTGCATGCGCCAGACGTAGCCAACGAACGAAAGCTGACGCGGGCAGAGCTTGCGCACCAGCAGTTGATCACAGTGGATCGGATGGTCCGGCATCAAGTGCAGCAACGGCAGAACATCGGCCCGGCGATAGACCGTGAAGTGGTGATGCGGCCAAAGCCGGCCGCCCATCAGATCCCCGCAGCGCCTCCGCTCCAGGGTGACGACGTGCCGGTATTTCTCAAGCCCGCGCAGGCAAGCATCACCCACGCCGGGGAGCAGGTAATCGTCACTATCGACGTAGCCGACAAACTCGCTATCACCCAGCCGGTAGGCCTGTTCCCGGCCCGCCCCGACATTCCCCTCGACACCCTGAACGACGTGCGGTGTCAGGCCCTCAGCCTCGATTGACTTGACGCACTGGTCTAGCCAATCGGGGCGAGTGCCGGAGAACGTCAGGACGTGAACATCGATCATCCGGAAGGCAGCGCCACGACGAAATAATCGATGTTCTGGATGGCCGCAGCCACCAGCACGTTGTCGGACACGTTCAAGTCTGCGCCGATCTTGCCGACGCTGCCCTGCACGCGGATTTCGGTGGAGCTGGCGTTGCCGCTGTCGGTCGGCTTGACGAGGCGGTAATGGGTGCAAGTTCCGCCGGTAGCGACGAGGCCAGACCAGATTTCCGTGTCGTTCTTGGCAAGCACGCCGGAGTCAGCCGTGTCGGCGAAGGTGACGGCAGTGCCCGAGTTATTGACGGTGACGGTAGCCAGCAGCGTGCCGCCTGCGGCTGCATCGGCATCGACCGGCACAGCCCCGCCGTAGAGCTTCAGCACGGAGCCATCAAGGGCGTCTTTGACGCTCCCGACGGCCAGGACATGATTGCGCATGCCAGTTGAGGATTTGACAGTCATGGCGAGTCCTTATTGAGCAGGGATGGTGAAGGAGAACTGATCCACCGTGACGGGCGTGCCGACGAGAATCGAGATGTTCGAGACGTTGATGTCCGCGTTAGCGGTGCCAAGGGAGCCGTCAAGGCGGGCTTCCGTGGTGCTGGAAGCGGCAGGGTTCCCGCCTGCGGGGTAGTAGCGGAACCAGCCGGCGGTGCCTGCAGCAACGCCATTCATCTTCCAGTTTTCGCTGGTGGTTTTTGCAACCGTGCCAGATGCCGCATTCTGGAGCGTCAGGCCGGTGCCGGTCCCATCCACCGACACGGTTCCCAGAAGCGTGCCGGATGCAGCCGAGTCGGCAGTTAGCGGCTGCGGCCCGGAGTAGAACGCAATGAACCCCAGGTTCAGAGCGCCCTTGAAGCCACCGGAACTGCCGCCGGTCAGCATGGCATTGCGGAGACCCGTGGAGAGACGAGCGGTCATGTCGTGTTACCTCGTGTTGAATGCGGCACCGCCGCTGTGAAGGGTGGCCACGTATCTCACGTAGCCGTTTTCGTGGATGACGCCGCCGCCGGCATAGACGCCAGGCGGAACGCTGATTCGCGCCTCGGTGATGTTCTCGAAGGGCGCCACGCGGCAAAGTCCGCGCGTGGTCCAGAAGTAGGTTTTTCCGTCGGTGTGGCGGTCGGCGTGCTGCCCCGGCACAACGCCGTATTCGGCCACCTGCTGCAGGCCGTCACCGGAGTACAGGAATGTTCGGCGGTCCGTTCCGATAAGAAGAGCGCTGTCCGCATCCGTCAGCTGCAGCACCCGTCCCGGAACCATGATGAAATCTTTGTTCAGGTCGAACAGATGGAAGCCGAGCGGCTGGCTAAACCAGATCACGGTCTGGTCAAGCGGATCGAGGTACTGCGCCCCAAAGACCCGACCTGCCCATGCGGCCACATGCCTCACATCAGACGGCAAGGCGTCGAGGAACGGGGCGGCAAGCTCTCGCCCCATCGATCCGGGCTCGAGTTGCGAGATCGCGTAGGCCCCTCCTGACCCGTGCGTCAGCACCGCAACAGAACGAAACACCGTGCTGTTCGGCGGGCATGCGTAGATCGCGGTGTAGCAGTCCGGCACCATCGGCGCGGTAATCTGGATGCCGCCAATTGTGATCTGGATCGGGATGGCCGGGCTTGCTCCGCCTTCACGCCCCGCTTCGTCAATGTGGGTGAAGCAGACCTGATAGATGCCCGGCTCAAGCTCACCAGACGCCTCCACCAGGTGCCCGCCACCCGGGACCGGCACGACCCAGGCCGCTGCCTCGTTGCGCAGCTTGTCGATGCGCAGGGGGATGGAGCAGGATAGGAAAACCTCGTCGTTGATCTCCGCCCAGTGGAAAGGCCCGGCCAGGCCAGTTGCCAGTTCAGCCGCGGTGCCATCAGGCCGCACCCCCAGCAACGCCCCGCTATCCACGACGTACAGCCGTTGGAAGTCGAACGTGCTGAACGAGGCCTGGATGTTTCCGCCCGATCGAAACGGCTGGTACCCGTCCCGGCGCGCCAGACGGCCCTCGTCCGAGATGTCGACGTTGTTCGCTTCCGCCAGCCACTCCCATGTGAGAGGCTTGCCTTGGTCGTCGCGCGTACCTACGAGGGGGTCGTCAACCGTGTTGAGCCCCTGAAAGCGCACGAGCTTCTGCGAGGCTTCGATCATGCCCGGCCCCCGTAGTACCGCCACCCGAAGGCGCGCACCGCGAGATACATCGCCTGGCGCCGCACCCAGGACACCCCCTCTGCTGCCATCGCCTCGAGGAAGACGCGATCCGCTACGTCGCGAGGCACAGACGCCTGGGAGTAGAGGTAGTCATGCACTACTGCGGGTTCGCTCACGACATTTGCAGTGAGCATGTAGACCAACGGAAGCCGAGGCACAGAAGCCAGGTCGGTGGAGAAGCCCTTCGGCACGCAGATAGCAGCCCCCAGTACGTCCGACTGGTAGATCAGTGCGGACAACAGGACCCACCGGATCGGGCTCGAACCGGGCAGGACCTCGGCTTGCAGCGGCGAGAGGAACGCGCTCATGCCAAACGCCCTGCGGAGGCCTTCAGCGCCGCCAGGCTCTTACCGCCAGTGAACTGGAAGTGTGCCCGCTCGCGCAACTTGCCGGTCCACCGACCAGCCCACTCCAGCCCCAGGGCTTCGCCGATGCGGCCCAGCTGCGCATAGGCCTTGTCGTCGTCCCACGCCGCCTTCCCGTTGACGAAGGGCACGCAGTCGAAGGCCACGCCGTAGTTGTGAAAGCTCTCTCCGGGGCGAGCGTTCGTGACGATGCGGCCAGGCTTCGTGCGCCCTTGTGCGTAGAGAGCGGCCTGGGATTCGTTGTCCCGCAGCGTGCAGTAGATGAGCACGTCGATGCCGGCCTCTGCAGCCTTCTTGACGAAGGCGCGCGCCAAGACCTGGACGTCCGGACGAAGATCCTCGATGCGGCGCGAGCTGATCACCGGATCCACCCGTTACTGCGCAACCAGAGATAGGCGCCGACTGCCGATGCTCCGATCAGCCAGATCGCCTTTGTGATGACCGACTTTCCGACGGTCCGGTAGACGTGGTTCGTGACTTTCTCGATAGCGAGCTCGGCGGCACGGGCGGCAATCGCCTCGACCTGCTCTTCAGAGATGTGGGGGTGTGTACGTCGCTCAGGGCCGGAGTACTGCGGGGTTTCGGAAGGCATCGTGGTCTCGGTGCTGAATCACAGCACGAAGACTACGAAAGCCCCGTCAGGTGGCAGTCCTGGCTATGTGTGCGGTAACTACATCCCGTCGCCCGAACACAGCACCAACCCCAGCCTCGCCCCCGCCACATCCCACGGCTCGTCCGAGACGTCGCCTACATGAAATCGGATTTAAGAGGCAGGCAGCATCCAAAGATGCTCGGGTGTGATCCGTCGCAGGGCATCGGGCCGAAACAGATTCGTCCCGCCCTGCTGCGCCGCCCACGGAATCAGCTCGCTACACCACCAGGCGTCGTCGTCTTGCCATTGCCGCTTGATGCCCAGCCCCAGCACGCCCCACAGGTCATACGGCTTGCCGATCTGCGAGCGGGCGGCGGCAATCGCGGCGGCCTCGTCTGCGACGGGAATGTCAATGACGGTCCATCGCGGGTGAGTCTCCAACACGCGCATGAGCGGCGACACTCGCACGCATGGCCAGACCGCTTCAATGATCTCGGGGCCGTCGATAATCGCAGCGTGCGACCATCTCGACCATGTGACTGCGCGAATGATCCGAGACCCGATCTTGTCTGTCGTGCAAAGCAGCACACGCATCACAGCCCCGCCATCAGGACGAAGGCTGCATCAACCTGCGCAGACGACAGCCCGAATTGCGCAGCAACGGATGCGAGAATCGGGTTTCTACGCTCGAACTCATTGCTGTCGTCGTACCAGTCGGCGGCATCCTGGCCCGCGGGCGTTGCCGTGTCCAATCCCAGCCGCCACGCATCGACGGCGGATCTAAGCCCGAGCCTCGTTAGCCCCTGCTTAAACTGCCGCCGTGTGACTTTTTCTGGGATCTGAGGGGGCAGAACATCTGATCCGGTCCGGACCTCCCAGCGATTTCCAGGGCCAATCCAAGTCACGAACTTTGGCGTGGGGATTGCATCAACAGCAGCCTGAGACGTGCAAACAGTAATGGCCATGTTAAGGCTCCACGATAAGTTTCGCGCCGTACACAATGATGTGAGAGGCGGCTGCTGCAACAGATGCCTCTAATCCCACAGTGATGGGCGAGGCATAGTCTGTCTGATACTTAACTGTGATATTTACCGACGACGTGTCCGCCGCAGCCGATCCATAAACGGCGTCTTTTTGGCATGCCAACGTGTAAGAGGAGCCGACATATGGAGCGGTTGTCAGCGTCGTATTTGAACCAACTACATCCCCGATCCGTACCCTCAGATACTTTGCGCCGCTGCTCAAATCTCCGCCTCGCGAGACACTGATCTTGAGCAATGACCCTGGGCGCAATGTCCCGGCCGGCACAGTGAATTGCACGGCATAGACGACACTCGCGGGCCAGACGTGAGGTAGTGGCGCTGTCAATGCGGTCCCGGACGCTACGGACTGCGACACTGGATTCGAAAACGTCAGGGTGTTGCTATTTGCAATCGCAAGGTCTTTGTAAAAACCCGCAGGAATCTCGGCGGAGCCGGGCCAGTAAAAATCGAACCCGTTTGCAGCCGCAGGTATCCCGTGCGCCGTTGCGGTCACAGTCACTGTCGTCCCGGTCTGTCCGTAGGTCGCCCCCGAGACTAAGCTCGCGACGACCCGTGGGCTCCCTCCCCATCCGTCAGGGTTGAGGGTGATAGCGGGAGTCACTGCCGCGCCCGACGGCTTGATGAGCCTGTCGCCAGACCATCGCGCTACGCTCCACTTAATCAAATTCGGCAAAAATCTCATGGTTATACCCAGTCACTTTCTGCCGTCAGCGCGCCGGAGGTGTATGTGTAGGTCTTTGTCCGCGTGGTGCCGAACAGCGTCCATTGCTCGGACGTCAGAGCGCCGTTGGTGTAGATGTAGGTTCGAGATCCCGCCCCGACAAACGCGGCGATGGAGAGCTTGAGCAGCGAGATCAGTGACGCGGCGGAGTCGTACCAGGGCGCGCGAGCGTCGGCCGGGGCGCCAATGGCCGCATTGGTCGTATCCTGCCCGGCAGCCGTCGCCGGGGATGCGGGCGTGCGAGTCGCAATGGTCTGGACTGCGGCTTTTACGAGCAGCTGGGTCGCTTCGGTGGTGTTGGAGGTTCCGCCCCCACCGCCACCGCCCCCACCACCGGCATACGGCAGGCCGGAGGCGGGGTCAATGAGGACGACTCCGGGCACGCGGGCGGCAGTCCCACTCTCATCGTTGACAACGATCCCCCGGCCGGCAGGGAGGGTAGATACTGAGGGCATGCTATCTCCTACTGAAAATCACCAACGTCATAGTAGTTCTCGAGGGAGAACCGTTCATTGAGTCCGCTTGTCTTCGGGCCAAACTCGGCTTCGAAGCGGACCGCGGCTTTCTCCGCTGCACCGGGATTAAATGTCTCGCTATCCGGACGCAAGAACGCGAGTTCGGCCATTCCGTAGATCAGGCCTCTCTGGTACCGCTCGGGGAGCTCGGGGCTTTCGGCGTCCGGGTCCGTAATAGGGTCAAGAGGCTCGTGCACTACCGTCATCACCAGCTGGTCGTCGACGGTCGGAGGCGGATACAGCGTGGCCGCACCCGTCTCCCCGTCTGGGATCAGAACACTCGGGGTGCTAGGAGCAGCCCGCTCCCAGCCCGGGTATGCCGCATCCATGTCTTTGCGCGTGACGATGCGCAGCGGCAGGCCTTGGGACGCCAGACGGGCGCGGCGGATGAAGATGACCCGGCTATCCAGCTCCACCACCGGCTCGCCGGCTACCACGTCCGCGACAGAGGGGGCCTTCCGGGCGGACACAAGCAAATGGGATCTGCGAGCTGCGTCTCTCTGCGCCGCCTCGGCAAACTCGAGGACCTGGTCGGGCGGCCACTTAAACGGAGGCCCGACCGTGTCATCGACCAGCTGTCGGAACAGCAGAATCACCTTTGCCCAGTTCACAGCACCACGGCCTCGTAGACGGTTTCGGGGGCAATGGACCGCTGACACACCGCGGCCCCGGTTTCTTCGTCCTGGCGGCAGTACCGGCGGTCGAAGTGGAGCTGGTGGCACGGGTAGCAACTGACGCCCTGGGGCATCAAGGCGGCCGTGTTGGTCCAGTGCTTGGTCAGGTTTTCATGCGAAGAGTGGCTCAGCAGCACCACCTTGCGCATGGATTCGAAGGCCACGGCATTGAGCACCCCGGTCTCGGGCCCGATCACGGCGTCACACTGCTGGGCCAGTGCCAGGGTTTGGCGGATGCTGATCTCGCCCGACAGACACACCACGCGCGGCTCGTTTTCCCAGCCCAGCTCCAGCATCTTGCAGCTGGGGTCGCCCACGAGGAAGATCCGGCACTCCTCGAACTCAAGCAGCAAACGCGCGATGACAGAGTCCTGCCCCGGGTAGAACTTGTGTACAGACGAGCCGGCCAGGGCGAACGTGAAGTTCGGGCCTGCGGCCGTGAGGCGGGCCTGTGCCTCAACGCGCTCCTCGTCCGTCGGATAGAACCGAGCGGCACTCTCGTACGCGACCCCGGCTAGCTCGCAGGTGAACTCCAGGTAGTTCTGGTTCAGGTGCGTGTGGCGCACCTGCCACGGCCAGGCGTGGTTCGCCCGGCCGGGCATGGCCAGCAGGGTGCCTTCGACGGACTCAGAGAGCTGGACGAACCGGTCGAAGTGCTTCGCTTGGTGGGCCCAGAATTCCGGCAGCAGATGGTTCGGCACCTGGTTGTCGTCCTGGATGAACCAGGCGTCCACGTTCGGGTCGTTGCGCAGGATGTCCTGCCCCTTCGGGGTGGTCATCACCGTGACATGGAAGCCTTCGGCTTTCAGCAAGGGGAGCACGTTGGCTGCCTGCAGCATGTCGCCGTACCCGCCGTAGCGCACGACACAAGCGGTGGGCTTATTGGTCTTCGGCCGGGTCAGGTAGCTGTGCGTGTGTCGGTTCCCGTCGGTCTTCTGGAACACTAGCAAGAACGAGTATTCCGTCCCGTCGTTCCGGGCCTGGTTCTCGACAAGATCCCACCCGCCGAGGGTGGCACGCATGGCGTCGACGATGTCCGCAGGCACGAAGTCGTGCTTGTGATCGGGGTTGGCGCCGGGCTGCCCGATGTTCGGGTAGTACTGCCGGTGCGGCAGGTAGAGGACCAGGTAGCCGCCCACTTTCACCAGGCGCCACCACTCCTTCAGGGCCGACCGGTAGTCCTCGATGTGCTCGAGCAGGTGGGCGGAGAAGACACTGTCCGCCGCTTCGGTCTCGAAGTCCGACAGGTCCTCGCACGTCTCGACCCAGACATCGGGCCGCATGTCGATGCCGAAGAGCTCGGTGTCCTTCCCGCTGTCCACGCCGATGGCGTGCGGAAAGATCTTGCTCGGCCCGCAGCCGAGGTCGATGAGCGTGCCGCGGGTGTACGGCACCACGTCCCACCGCACCTTGGCGGCTTCGTTACCTTGGGGGTCGTCAGCGCGCCACATATCAGGCGAGGGCGTCGCCGAGTTGGCTGGTGACCTGGCTGGCGGTGTCCTCCGGCGCAGCCGGCGCTTGTTGCTCCGCAGGCTTAGCTTGGCGGCCCGGCTTGGCGGGTTTGGCGCCGATCTCCTTGCCCTGGGCGTCAAAGTAGGCACCGTCTTGGAAATAGTGGCGACCGTCGGCATCGCCGTAGATTTCGCCGTAGGGCTGGGTCTTATCGAGGGGCATGGTGTCCTCTGTTGGTCAGTTGATGTTCTTCACCGCCGGCGCATCGCTGCGGGAAGTGCTGGCGATGCTGCCCCGGCTGTTCGTTGCGTCACAGCCCAGGTCCGCACCGTAGGTGTCGCCCTGCAGCCCGGTCGTGGTGCCCCGGTCCGGCATCGGCTTGGTGTCGCCTTGCAGATCCCCCGAGGGGGTGTAGGTGTCCTTCATCTCGTTCTCCTCAGCGCTCCCAGCCTTGGGGCCGGGTCAAGAATCCGTGCGGGGGGTTGTAGGGGTCGCCGGCATAGGTGTCGCCGTTGCTGTCAGAGGGGCGGACGCCCTCCTCTCCTTCCTGCAGCAGCTGATAGCCCGTCTCCGGCGACGCCCCAGCGAGGTCAGCGCCGGCCGTTACGTAGGTCGCTGCGTCAGCACCGGCAGCACTGTTGGCTTCCGTCAGGTCTTGCATCGTGGTCATGGAAGTCTCCCGGGTATTCACGGGGTGACTGTCCCACAGCCCCGTCAGCCTGCCGGCGAGAAAAAGGGCCGCACAAGGCGGCCCTTTTTCTTTGAGCGAAGGCTAAGTGTTGCTACGCGATGCGAGCCCACCTCTGCCGGGTGTTAATCCGGCTCACCGTGATCTGGCTGACATTGAAGGCCGCTGCGATTTGGATCTGAGTCATGCCCAGGACGAGGCATGCGCGGATCTTCCGGACCGAGTCCTCGTTGAGGACTGCTTGTCGGCTCCTGGTGCCATGGGTGCTCCGACCTTTGGACTTCATATCTTGGAGGTTCTGCTTGCACGTACCCAAGAACAGGTGGTCCGGGTTAACACACTTCGGGTTGTCACAGGCGTGACAGACGAATAGTCCGGCAGGGATAGCACCGCGGTATATCTGATAGGCGAGGCGATGAGCGTATTCCTGCTTCCGCTGCCGGGGGAGTTTCATCTGGCCATACCCCTTGCCTGCAGTCGAGGCGGCCCAGATCCAACACCCTTCCGTCTTCTCGATTTTCCCTTCGAAGCGGCGAACAAAGTCTGCATCAAACAAAATGGGCTCCTCGAGATTAGAGGAGCCCATCCTACTACAAGCAGCCTGGTATTAACCCGCCGAATCCCACTTGAAGATGCGACCCTGGCTTGCCTGGGTTTGGACGATACCAAAGCCTCCCAAATAATACCAGGCGATACCCCGGCTGCGGCCGTAGTCGGTCGGGATCTTGCCGCGCATCTCTTCCGGCACCGCGATGCCCTCTGCCACCGTGTCGGCGCCGAAGAAGTAGGCCCAGTTCGACTTGCCCGTCGCCCAGCCGGCCTTGGCGATGTTGGTCTGCTCGATGAACCGGGTGTTCTCGTGCCGGCCGATCTCGCCGTTCATGATGAGCGTGAAGCCCTCCTGGACGTACTTATGCACGCCCTCAAGGTCGTTCTTGAACGCCCGGTAGGTGGACGGGTGAGCCAGCGAAAAGTAGTCGTCCCCCTCGTAGGGCGGGACGTTCCGCTCCTTCATGAGGTCGACGATGGCCTTGACGTGCTCATTGCCCAGCGCAATGTTGTTGGTGCCCGTGACGGTACCGTTGGTGAACAGCGTGACGCTGCTCGCCGAGGTGCCACCGGTGGGGATCACGCGGAGCGGGGTCCGGTTGAATTCAGAGTGAGCCGCGATGTCGAAGGCCTTCTTCGCATCGTTCTTCAGGACCTTGCCAATGACTTCCTTCACCGGATGCTCGGACAGGTCGTCCAGCTTCGAGTTGAAGGGCACCGAGTTGCCGAACTCGGTGATGGTCATCGTGCCCTGGGTGATGGTGAAGTTGGTCTCCGGCATCGTGTTGGTTTCGACCAGGGTGCTGCCCTGCGTCGCAACGTCGGAGTACACGTTCCAGTGGAAAGTGTCACCTTTGCCCTTGCCCTGCACTGCGGCATCCTTGATGTCCGCGAACTGACGGAACTTGCAGAGCGGCTGCAGGCTGTAGCGCAGAACCTTCGACAGGTTCGGGCTGTACATGTAGCCGCCCAGGGAGTTCGTCATCCAAAGTTGACCAGCCATTGCGGTCTCCTATCTGTCTATCTGGCGTTGGTGTCAGCTGCCGGGGAGCGTCTGCCCGAGGCGCTTCTTCGCCATCTCGGCAATCACCGAAGATGGCGACGGTTCGCCCTCTGGCACGCTACCGGGGGCAGCCATGCTTGCCGCCGGGACGGGGTCCAAAGCGGCCTTGCGATCGAGTTTTTCCTGGCGCGGAGCTTTGGGTTCCGGGCGCCCGGGCTTCTTGCCGAGCAGCGAATACACGTCATCCGCAGCGGCCAGCAGCGCATCCGCCCGGGACTTGCCGCCGGCGAGATGGCCCTGGGCCTTAATGAACGTGAGCTGTTCGAGGTCAGTGTTGCCGACCAAATCCGGGTAGTCCGTATTGACCTTTGCCAGGGCACCCTGGAAAGCCATCTGGTCCTGCACCTGGGCGACGATCTGAACGGTGTCGATGGGTGCCTGGGGAGTAGCAGCCGGGGCCGCGCTCCGTGCAATCACCTCCGCCAGGGCTTTCGCCGCCGTGTCCTCGTCACCGGAATACAGGTGGCCGAGGGCTTGTTTCAGCGGATCCACCAGGGTGTCTGGCCCCGCGGCAGGCGGGGTTACAGCGGCTTCCTGGGCGGGCTCCGTCTTGGGAGTCTGAGGGGTTGCGGCTTCGCGGGCCTCTTTGAGGAGCCGGGTCGCTTCTTCCAGCCGACGATCCGCTGCGCTGCCTTTCTGGTAGCTGCGGATCACTTCATCCAGGGCGACATCCTGTTCGACCCCGTCAACCTTTACGCGGATGCGCTTCCCAGCCGGATCAGCGATGACGTCGTCGCCGGCCAGCTGCTGGGCGAGTTGGTCGTCAGCCGACCCGCCCGGGTTCTGCGTAATGGTCTCCGGAGGGGGGTTGTCCCCGTTTTCAGCCTGCACCCGCGCAAAATGCTGCGCTTCCATCCGCTCCATCGCCAGTTCGCGCGGGCTCTTGGAGCGATTGGGGTTGTCCATCTCGTCGAGAGACACATCCTCAGTCGGGGTAGCGTTCTCGTGGTTCGGGCCAGGCATCGGGGTCAGTCTCCTTGGGTCAGTTGGGCTTCAGCAGATTGGCCCTCCTGGATGGCCTCGGCCAGCCAGTAGAGGACGTTCTCCGCGACGGCAACACGGTTCTGCAGCGCACGCACCGCCTTCGGGTTCTCCGGATCTACCGCCTTCAGCAGTTCGAGGGCTTCCGTCACCTCGTCCTTGGCTCGCGCCGCGAGGTAGCGGCCAATGGTCGATTCGAGGAAAGCCTGCACTTCGAAGCCGAAGTCGACGGTTTTCAGGAGCTCATTCGTCTGGGGTGCGTGCGCCATAAATCAAACCGTACCGCAGCCCCGTCAGGTTGCACGCTCCCGTTCCCGGATCAGCATGGTCTGTGTGCCCGTTGGGCGGAGATCTGGGTGCACCCCCTCGTCGGGCCGGAGAGTGAACGACCGGACTTTCCAAGTCGGCTGGCCCCTGGAGTCGGTCTCCCAGATCTCCACCAGGATCGGGGCCGGATCGTCCTGTTGCTGGCTCATCACGACGGTGCCTCCTTGCTATACGCCATCAGGGCGCTGCGTCTCGATTCCTCGCAGCATTCCGCCGCCCGCGGGCACAGGGCCCATCGGGTTGGTGTTTGGCTCGTCCGGAATGACATCAGGGACCTGCCCTACTGCCCCGGACTCCAAGGCGGTGAGCCCCGCCCCTGACATGGCCTGCGCCGTCGGGTAGTTCGGATCGACGCCGACTGGGTTCGGGACTTGGTAGCCGGCGTTCTGCATCACTTTGTCAGCGACCGGGGCTACTTGAGGCACCGTGGCAATGACCTCGCCGGCCTGCATAGCGCCATACGCGGCTTCCACACCGGCCTTAAGTGCTTGGTTCCGGATGAGCTGGGCCTGGGCTTCGCGGATCTCGCGAGGGTGCTTGGCGTCCAGCTCCTGCTGCAGCTGCTGGATCTGCTGTTGCAGCGTCGCGACGCGCGGGTCTTCCTGGTCCATGTTGCGGAAGAACCGCCCGCCGTCCCGGTGACCGATGGCGCCGAAAACCTCCTTGACGACTTCGGCCGGGTCGATGCCGTAGTTCTCGAGCACGCCGTCCGCCAACGCGGTCTTCACCCCGTTCACGGCGACCAGGAACGTGTTGACCTTCTGAGTCGGCGACGTGGCTGCCATGCCTACAGAGACGGACAGGGTGAGCTCGTTGAGCAGGAGCTCGTCGGTCACTGCGGACATGCCCAGCTTCTGAAAGGTTTTCGATGCGTCGCCGGCAAGCGCCAGGATCTTCTCGTCCGATTCATACCACTGCTCCAGCAGCACGATCTGACGGAGCACGGGCTCCACCCAGGTCTCCACGAAGGTCTTGAGCTGGTACGCAGAAACCTGGTTCATCGGCGCGGTCAGCAGCTCCATGCCTCCGACGGTCTCGTTCAAGCTGCGGTTCGTGGCCACCGACGAGCTCGAGAAGTTCCCCGAGATGTCGTCGAAGTCCATGTTTAGCCGGTCCTGCTCCTGGTAGCTGGAGCCCGTGACGTCCGGCGTGTCCATCACCTTTACGTCGGTCTCGATGTTGTTCATCAGCGTGACCGAGCCTGGAACGTTCCGTGTCAGGCTGCGAATGTCCACCTGCCTGTTACGGGCCACGAAGTAGCGCTTGCCCAACACAAACTTGACGTTATCGAGGCGCTGGTTCGCCACTTCGTTGATTTCGGCCTGCAGGTCCTTGGTGAGCCGCGCCACGCCGGAGGGGTACGCCTTGTGGGTCTCGATAATCGACACGCCGGCCACGAAGGGTCGGCCGCCTGACAGGTGCGGGTACCGCTGTTCGAGTGGCACCGGATCCGACAGCAAGAGCCGGTCTCCCAGGGTGTAGAACACGAAGTCCTCGTCATCTTGCTCGACGACGTTCATGTGAACCCAGACCACGGTGTACGGGGTGATGGCCGTCACTTGGTCCTTGCTGTCGGTCCGGTTGTCCTCCCGTAGCAGCCGGGTGCTGTCTGAGTAGTGCGCCTGGGCCGACAGTAGCTGCTCATCGGTGTAGGCGTGCCACTTCGCCGACTGCATCTTTTTCTTGATGTCCTTCACGTACATCGGGATGAGCCAGATCAGGTAGGGAGACGTGGCGACCGGGTCCACCCAGCTGGCGCCTGGATCAAAACGAAAGTTCTCGATGGGGATCAGGTCCACCACCGGGGTGTCAATCTTTCGCTTCGGCCGGTAGCTCCAATCCTGGTGACTGATTGCCACGCCGACTGTCTGCGCGTCCTGGTACGCACCCATGACGAGCTGGAACCAAGGCACGGTCTTGGTGAGCCGGTGCTTGATCAGGGCGGACATGACCTCGGCCGAGGCGGCTTGCAGCGCGTCCTTCTCGTTCTGGGGTGCCACCGACACCGGGTCCAGAGTCGAGAAGAACGCTTCCGCCGCTTGCGCTTCGTTCTTTCGGATCACCCCTCGGGTTTTCGGCCGGTAGATCCGGCTCCGACCCTTGTAGTCAGGCGAGGAGTATTTCGACTCCGGGCCGTGGCGGCCTTGGAACTGCCGCAGGTCCCGTTCGATCTGGGCCCGGATGTTGGCGTTGAAGTAGGTCGTGCTGCCCTGGTACGCCTCCCGGGCCAGCTTGAGCGCGTCGTCGGGCTTCACTTGCTCTTGTCCCCCAGCACGTTGCCCGCGTGGTCCAGGCGCAGGTCAGCCAGCTGGTCTTCGCTCGCGACGCCGCGCGTGAGCCGGTAACGCTCCAGGATCTCACCGCCAGCCCGCAGGACTTTCTGCTTGAAGCTGGACATCGAGTAGATCTTCGGGATGTGAAGCACATAGCCCCACTGCCCGGACAGGGCCAGGTTCCGGATCGTGCAAATGCCCTTCTCCCCTTCCGCGGTCACGGCCCAGAGGTGCTTGGGGTAGGCCTGGTGCAGCGCCTCCGCCATCTCTTTGGCCAGGATCAGGTCGTTGGCGTTGAGCTGTGGAAGATCGGTCGTGATTTCGGACATGGTCGGATCAGGGGGTGGGCCAGGCTCGGACGCTACCCCAGCCCCGTCAGCCCGCTAGGCCACAACCTGTTTCAACACTAAACAAGTTGTATCAACCTTCAGCCCTTCTTGCCTGCCTCAAGTACTCGGCCATCAACACCTGACTTAAGGACTGTATGGCGTATGCCTCAAACTCCGAACTGGGTTGTAGCTCTCCGATGTTCTCCCGAATGCTCTGCCACAGGTGTGTCGCTTCATGAACCAACAGGCTTAAAACCTGCACATGATCAATTCCGCTTCTTTTTCGGAGGCAAACAACCGCCACCTTTTTTCCAGGCATGTCGAAGGTGTGAACCGCCGCATCCGACCAGCTATTTACGGTAAACAGGGGGCGATGTGCTTTCTTCACACCAATGTGCCGCAACGTTTTCCGAAACATTTTCTCTGTAGTGCAGAGCGTAATGTGCATCGGGGCTAAAACCAGCGACCTGTCCAACCAACGATTTTTCAAAAGTCCGGCTCCGTCTCATCTTGAATCAGCCGCGCCTTCAGGCTGTCCGGCATGGCTAGGTATTCGGCCCGGCTGATGTGCACATGGATCGCCTCGCCGAGCTGTAGGTAGGGGTCTTCCTGCTCCAGCTCATCGAGGGGTGACGCAACCTTGAGCGGCATGAACTGGGCAAGGAGTTGGTCACGATCCACCGGTGACTTTCGGGCCGTCGTGGAAGGTGCGGCCGTTGCCCCAGACATAGGCCACCTCGTTCACGGGGGTGGGGTTCAGGCCTTCCGCAATGCCGACTTCCTGGCTGAAGGGGCGCTGGCTAGCGGGTTGGACGACAGGGGCATCCTGTCCGGTCTGTTCAAGCGTGGTCATGCTGCGTCCTCGTAGTAGTCAGGTTCGAGTGCGGAGTCCGGTACCCGCACCGGCGGCACGGCGTCGATGTCGTAGATCCGGCTGGCGGCATCCATGAAGTCGTCGTGGGCGCCGAAGGGGAACACCAGGTATTCCTCGATGAAGTTCTTGTTGAGGCTGTAGACGTTGCCGTCCTCGTCCCTGCGGCGCACCGGTGCGAACACCCGATAGCCCTGCCCCTTCGCACGCACCTCGGCCTGTCGCTTGGTCTCGGCCTGGACGACGGCGGAGAGGAAGAAGCGGCCTTCCCGGAAGTCCGGCTCAAGGCGCTGAATGCGATCGATCTTGCTGCCCGGACCCTCCCGCGGCCACGCCAGCTCGTGGACCTCGAAGATGTCCCGGTCGCGCAGCATGGCCTCCTCGAAATACTCAAGGTCGGAGGTGCTGCCGTAGCGCTCATACCCGACCTTGACCTGCTGGACGCCCGGCATGTTCATCCAGTACTTGCGCAGCCCCTTCAGTGCGGCGTAGCGCTCCGACAGGCTCATCCGGTGGTGGTAGCCGTCGACCAACCACTTGTTGCCTGCCGAGTCGATGCCGATCACCGCCATGGCGGTGCGGTCGCTGCCTTTCTTCCGCGAGCTCGCCGGATCCACCAGGATGTAGATGTTCAGGGTTGCCGGCCGGATGTCCATGAACCGCAGCCAATCCTTGTCGAAGATGGCCTGGTTGCCGGCTGCCGGGTTCTGCAGCATCTGGCAGGCGAGGACGCCCTTGGTCTGCTTGCGCTTCTTGTCGGCCCACACCTCTGGAGACAGGAACACCGGAATCCCGTCCCGGCTGCCGTCATGAGTCGCCGGGAACACACGGGCCTTGACGGCGCCCATCTCCATCATCGTGGCGTAGGTGTCGCCGAACGAGTAGCGGGTGCCGATGTGCCAGGCCCTGGCCAGCCCGCTCGCCCCCCGCGCGCCCAGGTTATCCGACAGTGACCACGCCTCGGTGGTCTTGGTCACCATCTCCGGGCTAGTCACCGACTCCAGCGTCACCACGTCATCGTAGACGCGCAGCAGGAAGTGGGCGCCGGTCGGCTGGCCGTCCACCAGGCCGTGGCCTTCGACCGTGGCTTCCTTCGGGTTGCCCTGGCGCTTGACGACAATGCCGCCGTCTTCCGACCAGCGGGGCGACTGCTTCTGCGGATCCGTCCAGAGGATGTCCGGGTATAGCTGCTTCAGGAGGGCGTTCGACTCGAGCTCGTACTTGATCTGCCGAAGAAACTTCCGCGCGGTGCCCTTGTTGAAACTGAAGATGCCGACCGTGATTTCCGGATCGATCAGGATCTCCTGGATCACCCCTGCGAACGTGATGATGGTGGACTTGTAGTGCTCCCGGGCCCACAGGTCCAGGTACCCGTCCGGCTCCCGCTCAACTTCCCGGCACCGGGCATATAGCCAGGGGTGGCATGCGTCTGGGCGCTTGAGCAGATGGGTCAGCAGAAAGAACCGGTCCGCCTTGCCCAGCAGCGCGATGTCTTCGTCCGGCCAGGTGTGGGCCGTGGCGTACAAATCCATGGCGTCCTGGTAGGACAGCCCGCGGACGTATTCGGCGAGGGTCGGAACGGGCCAGGCTATGGTCACGGCCGTTTTCTCCACTTCTGAAAATCGCAACTTTCAGATGTTACATCGCCCACTGCTCGCATAAACCCTGTGAAATCAGCGAGTTGTGGCGCCTAAGCCAAGATCCCGGGCCGTGGATTTACAGAATCGGGCTGAGATTTCATCGATTCCGTCCAGATCGTGACGCTATTCACCCCAAAGCCTGCTTCAGCTGGATGGCCGCGACAGCATCGGCAAGGCGGTGCTGGGCCGTCACTTCATGGTGGATCGGGGCGTCCTTGTCTCCGCTGACGATGACTCGGTCCTGGAGCATCCCCATGTGCTTCGCGAGGGTGTGGAGTGCGGTATGGCGGTCCGCCAGCCGAACCTTTTTGATCTCGCCCCGCTTCACCCGGTTCTTGCCGGTGCCCTCCCACATCTCCACCACCTCGACGGACGTCACCGCTGCCGAGAAGGCCACGCCCCACTCGCTGGGCGCCTTGAGCGTGCCGTCGTCCCGGAACAGAGAACGCACGTCGTAGAACGCCAGCTTGGCGAGCTCCTCGATGACGCGATC
The DNA here is from genome assembly GCF_028689785.1 of Zoogloea sp. GTDB lineage: Bacteria > Pseudomonadota > Gammaproteobacteria > Burkholderiales > Rhodocyclaceae > Zoogloea. The sequence goes on from NZ_JAQVCN010000026.1 coordinate 18,629, forward strand.
CTGGGCGATGTGGGTGCGGGTCATCCGCTCCGCCAGGATCTCCACCAGACGCTTTTTGATGTGAGGCTTCGAGAGGTTGAGCGAGGCGCGCATCGATGCCGAGCGCTCGCCATAGCCGGCGCGCAGGGCCGCTGCGGTTCCGTTGAGATCGATGGCGTATTCCTGCAGGAAACGCTCGATCTGGGGCTGGAGGGGTTTGGTCATGGGTCGGACGCTACCGTAGCCCCGCTGGCCTGCAGAGCAGCCCGAGCATCACAGCCGGCCACACCGGGGCGGGGGTGAGCCGATACCTGGTTTCGTCCATGCGTCTGGAGCGCCCGTACACCCTGACTTCCGTCACGGCTTTGACGTGACCCTGGTCCTGCAGCTTTCGAAGGGTCGGGCCGACTCGCTGCGTAGGCCACCCGATCTCCTGGGCTATGTCCGATGCGCGCTGGCCGATCCACGCGTCGTCTGTTTCGTGCTCCTCGAAGCGCTGTTTCAGGTGCTCCAGCAGCTGTTCTACCGTCCTTTGAGTCCTTGAGTTCCGTGCGGTCACGTCACACCCCTGCAAAGTTGATCGCAGGCTGTGATTCTAGGGGAGCAACCCTCCCTTTTCAAGAAAAATCCCGTTAGCGAACAACAGCTTAACCGTTGAATTTCCTCAAGATTTCCGAAGGGTGCCGGCCGATACGGCCTTCCAACTGTGACAACTGTGACAGCTTTCTGTGACGCCCCCTCTTTCTAGCTGAATCAATCACTTAGCCCTTGTTTTGTCACAGTTGTCACAGTTGTCACAGATAATCAGAATCAGTAGACAGGAAGAGAAAACAAGAGAAGAACCGCCGCACATCTGTATATACACACAGGTACGCACACGTTTTTTATACGTATACAGTGACTTTCCCGGATTATCTGTGACACTGTGACAAAACAGGCATTTTGCCTTTGATTTTAAAGGACTTTTTTGTTTTGTCACAGAAAAAACCTACTGTGACAACTGTGACAACTGTGACAGAAATCCTTTCTGAATCAGCGGTTCTGACGCGGCGCCAGCCCTATTTAGAAAACCTTTCCGAAAGATTTTCTTGACTAAGGGAGCGTGACTCACTATTCTGCAATCAAAGGGAGCGACACTCTCTTCCAGCCGCGAAGGGCCAGCGGGATAGAAAAAGGGCTCCAGCGATAGGCTGATCTAGGGGTGAAGGCGCCGGATGGCGACCAACCGACGAACCCGAGGCCGATTCGCAGACCGCTGAGACATCCGGGTGACAACCGGATCGAGTGCGAAGTCGCAGCGCCGCCGACTCCCCGGGGCGCTGCAACCAGCTTAATAAGCTGATCGACGAGGTCAATGACCCGAGCCTGGTGACAGCAGGCTCCAGCCATTCATCACTACTTGGAGACCACCATGCAATACGCCCACCTGTTCAACACCCGCGGCGGCCGTGTCGAGCTCTACCTGACCGACAGCCCCGAGCTGGCCGGCGCCACGGTACACAGCACCTACCCGAACCGGCGCGAAGCCCTGGAATTTTTGAGCCCACAAGGGGAGCGATGCTCCCCTTCTCACATGAGTCACCTGCCGCCTGGGCGCAATCCCAGTCGAGAGTTGACTCCTGGTGGCATAATCTCCGTCCCTGATTCGCGGAGATTTGAAGATGCCTACCGATGATGCAGACTATGGAATTCACGGGCTGGTTTGGGTAGGCGTCGCAGCCTTCCTGATCACGTTCGCCCTCGCCAAGATCGGCGTTGTGACCGAGAAGAACAGCGCCACAACCAGCACCTGGGTATCCGGTATCGCTGCCGCGCTGGTCGTGCTCAACATGGAGGTCAATCTCATCCTTGGCGCAATCATCTTCGGAGGGCTGTGGTTCGTGCTGGGTCTGGTTTTGAGCGTAGCCGTTGCTGCAGCAGTAGAAAAAGGCAGCAAGCATTAGCGTGAAAATTTTTCTTGACGCCGTGAACACCCTGGCAGTAGTCTGTATTCGCCGCTGAGACAACAGCGGCACAGGTCTGGCGTCCTGGTTAACTAGGCGGACAGCCGCCTCGCAAGCGGCTTTTTCACGTCCGTCAGCATGGTCACGCTCAATGGGCGGGCCGTGTAGGGAGCCGCGAGGCTCACCGGTTCCTAGTTCCCGGCACGCCAACCTGCACGGTCCCGCTCACCCCATCTGGCGATGGGAAGCGGGTTTCCTACCTAATCAGGAGCCCCACCATGCTTGCGACCACTCGCGCACCTGCACTCGCATTTCGCGACACCACGTTCAACCCTGTCTCCCGTAATGGCCAAATCTGGCTAACCGCAGCCGAGCTTGCCGGCGCCCTCGGTTACGCTCGAACAGACCTCGTAACCCGTGTCTATGAACGTAATGCGGAGGAGTTTTCTGACTCCATGACCGTCACCGTCAAATTGACGGTGACGGGGAGTCCTTGCCCCACAGCAGTGCGCATCTTCTCCCTCCGCGGCGCTCACCTCCTCGCCATGTTCGCGCGCACACCAGTTGCCGCTGAGTTCCGGCGCTGGGTGCTCGACATCCTCGACCGCGAGGTCGGCGCCCCTGTGCAAGCACCGACAGCACGCCCACCCCTCGACATGGACGAGCTGCGGCGTATCCGGACGCAAGTCGTGGCCATCGGCAGTGAAATCCTGCCGGAGCGGCTGGCCCGCTTCACCGAGTTCACGGAGAACCGGATCCTGATCGACTGCGGACTGCGCAGCTGGGAGCAGGCCGACGCCACCACCCTCGCCTATGCGCGCAGCTTCGTGAACGGGCTCCGGTTCAAGGCTATCGAGATGAAGTCCGCCCAACAGGCCCTCGAGTCCCGCTACTGGCTCTGGATGTTCAAGCCACACCAGGACCGGCTGCCGGACGAACGCGAACTCTCGCCGGTGCTCATCGACACCGACAGCTACTTCCCGAAGCCGCTGTAACGCCCCGGGGCCGGTTCATTCGGCCCTCTTCTGAGCCCATAGGGAAGCACTGCTCCCCTATCCCCGCGCACTCCTACGCGCAAAAACGGAGACCACCATGAACGTCCAGACTGAAGACCGCACCCCGTACTACGCCCCGGCCGTCGAAGCGGAAGACGCCGTCGTCCAGGAGGCGCTGGCCATCCTGCGCCGGCGCCTCGACCGGAGCACCAACCCGCTGTTCGACTCCCCGGCGGCGGTTCGCGACTACCTCACCCTCCGGATCGCCGGCCTCGAACACGAGGTGTTCGGCGTGCTCTGGCTCGACGCCCAGAACAGGCTGATCGATGCGGACGAGCTCTTCCGGGGCACGCTCACCCAGACCGCGGTCTACCCGCGCGAAGTCGCCAAGCAGGCCCTGGCCCGCAACGCTGCAGGGGTGGTGCTCTACCACAACCACCCGTCGGGTCTGCCGGATCCAAGCAACGCAGACCGGCACATCACCCAGGAGATCAAAGGCGCCTTGGCGCTGCTGGGCACCCAGGCGCTGGACCACTTCATCGTCACCGCCAACGAGGTCCTCAGCTTCGCCGAGCGCGGGCTGATCTGAAGGAGACCGCCATGTCCTTGCACCCCCACGCTGCCGCGGCCCTTGAAGCCGCGGAGTTCCGGGCCTCTCGGGGCCGATTTGCCACGCTGCGTTTCCTGCGGAAGCGCGGCGTCCCGCTCCGCCTGTACCAGCTCGCCTGCGCCCTGCGCGGCGAAGAATGAGGCCACGAAGGGAGCAATACTCCCTAACCTGAGTCACCTGCCGCCAGCCCCTCGCCGGGCTGTCGAGAGTTGATTCCCACTAGCAAGGAGAGCGTCATGACCACCACCGCCACGAAATACCGCTGGATCCCGCCGGGCTACGAACCGGTAACCCTTCCCGACGACGCCCCTGCCGGCTGCCAAGTCTGGCGCCAGCCTGGCAAGCCCTCCGCCATCGCTTACGGAGGCAAGCGCTCCAACGCTGACTGGTATATCAGGTTCAAGAGCGAAGAGCGCCTGCAGCAGTACCTGGCCGACTGGCTGGAGACGCTGCGTCAGCGAGAAGCCCGCAAGGCAGCCACCAAAGCCGAGCGGAAAGCGCCTCACGACGTCAAGGTCGGGGAAGGCACTCCGTACTTCAGGGCCTACAGCTTCGCCAGTGCGTCGCGGAAAGTGCCCCTGGCCGAGGTGGCGGGTGTCCGGGTCTGGGCGCCGGACAGTTGGACGTCCTACGCGTAGGAGAGGGACATGCCCATTAAGCTCCCGAACCCGCGCTCCTTGGCTGCGTGCAGAGCCTTCGCCCGGAAGATCGCAAAAGAGGGGCCGCCGGAAAGCCGCCCCCGCCCCATTGTCCGTAACTTCCCCACCGCCGTCCAAGTGCGGAGCTGGTTCGCAAAGACGAACCCCTCGGACATCTCAGAAAACGAAGACGGGCAGCGGTCCGCCCTGTCTGTCACCGCCCTGTACGTTGCCGAGTTTCTCCGGCTGAACAATCTCAAAAAGGACTGACATGAACCCCTCCGACCTCCCCTCCTCCGCTCTGGACGACGGCGAACTCATCGCCGACGAGTTTTTCGCCCCTGCCAGCACGGACATGGTGCACGGCCTGGTTGCCGAGTACCGTCACGACCGCCAGCGCATTGCCGACGTCGTGGCACTCGCGAACCGCCCCGACTTCCGGGCTGTTTGGCACCTCTTCGCTGCCGGCAACGCCACCGAGGAGCGCGGCCGCACGACGCTGGAGCGGTCCGCGGAGCAGATGTTCCGCGAAGAGGGCGCCGTGTCCCGGCTTAACGCCCTCTTCTGGTCGAAGGCGTTCAACCTGACCGACGTCTACGACGCCATGCCCCAAGCGCGGCGCAACCAGTGGAACGAGCAGATCCGGTGCCCAGAGGGCATCGCGAAGGACTACGACGAGGTGCGCACCGAACGTGCCAACCGGCCGGAGCTGTTCGATGCGAAAGGGAAGTACCTGAACCCGGCTGATGGGCTCAAGGTGCCTCGCCTGCCGGACTTCGAAGAGGAGACCGTCCGGGCCACCCTGCTGGAGCTCCTCAACAGCCGGGCCCGCTTCCTGGCCGAGCGGGTGGACGGGATCTTCAGGTCCCTGTCCGGGGAGCACGTCACCAACAGCCCGGCCGCCTTCCGGAATCGGATGATCATCGCCCACCTGCGCACGTCCTATGGCACGACGAACCACGACCGGGTCGGCGTCATCAACGACCTGCGCTGCGTCATCGCCCGGTTCATGGGCCGGGATGAGCCCGGCTGGCGTGCGACCGAGTCCGTGGTCGAGTACGCCCGCCGGGAACGTCGGGGCGAGTGGGTGACGATTGACGGCGGGGCGCTCCGGCTGCGTGCCTACAAGTGCGGCACCGCGCACCTGGAGGTACACCCGGACATGGCCTGGCGGCTCAACGCCACCCTGGCCCACCTCTACCCGTCGGCGATCCCGCCGGAGTTCAGATCCAAGCCGAAGCGGAAGGCGAAAGAGCACCAGATGATCGGCCGGCCGCTGCCGTTCTCGGTGGTCGAGGCGCTGGCGGCCATGGAGCCGGCCTATCGGTTGGAGAAGTCGACCGACTTCCGCCGCGACTACGACCGCGTCAAGATCCCCAACGCCGTCCAGTTCACCGGCGAGTCGGGAGGGCAAGCAGTCCGGGATGCGGTCGAGCGCGTCCTGGCCTACCTGGGCGCGGTGAAGGTGAAGAACGAAAAGGGCGGTGCCTACTTCGAGTTCGACTACCCGCCCGGGGCGGCAATCAGCGAGGTCGTGGCGTCCGGCTGCCTGCCGGACCAGAAGGCGCACCAGTACTACCCGACACCCGAGAGCCTGGCCGTGGTGGCCGTCGAGATGGCGCAGATCGGGCCGAACGACACCTGCCTGGAGCCAAGCGCAGGCACCGGCGGCCTGGCCGACTTCTTGCCGCAGGACCGCACCGTCTGCATCGAGATCAGCAAGCTGCACTGCAAGGTGCTGGCGGCGAAAGGCTACCGCGTGGAGTGTGCTGACTTCCTGGCGGCTGCCGGCGCCCCCGCCGACCGCATCGTGATGAACCCGCCGTTCAGCGAGGGGCGCTGGCAGGCCCACCTGGAGCACGCGGCTGGCCTGCTGGCCCCGGGTGGCCGCCTGGTCGCCATCCTGCCGGCGTCGGCAAAGGGCAAAGACGTCCTGCCGGGCTGGACGCTGGAGTGGTCGCGGGTGTTCGACCGGGAGTTCGCAGGCACATCGGTCTCGGTCGTCATTCTGGCCGCGACTCACACTAAAAAGTGAGCTATGCTCACATTTATCTAGAAAAGGGAGCAATGCTCCCATAAAGGAGAAGTCATGGAAATCACGAAAGATCTGCTGAAGCAGTGGTCCGCATGCACCGACGGGTATAGCTGGTTCCTCCGGAACTTCCCCCAGGGCGGGCCCTGCCACGTAGTCGCCAAAGCCCTGCGGGGTGACAAGCGATACGCCGATGAGCAATGGCTCTACAGCAATGTGTTCAACACCTTCGTCGCCCAGCCGGAGACGATCGCCGCCGTAGTGCAGAAGGACGTCGAAACGCAGGTCCAGGACGGGGCCGCCGTGATTCAGGAGTTGGAGAAAGAGGCCGCCTCGGGCTACGGCAGCCAGCTCGCCGCCTCGGGCTACGGCAGCCAGCTCGCCGCCTCGGGTGACGGCAGCCGGCTCGCCGCCTCGGGTGACGGCAGCCAGCTCGCCGCCTCGGGTGACGGCAGCCAGCTCGCCGCCTCGGGCTACGACAGCCGGCTCGCCGCCTCGGGCTACGACAGCCGGCTCGCCGCCTCGGGTGACGGCAGCCAGCTCGCCGCCTCGGGTGACGGCAGCCAGCTCGCCGCCTCGGGTGACGGCA
>NZ_JAQVCN010000026.1:25514-63822 GCF_028689785.1 Zoogloea sp.
GCCAGCTCGCCGCCTCGGGCTACGGCAGCCGGCTCGCCGCCTCGGGTGACGGCAGCCAGCTCGCCGCCTCGGGCTACGGCAGCCGGCTCGCCGCCTCGGGTGACGGCAGCCAGCTCGCCGCCTCGGGCTACGGCAGCCGGCTCGCCGCCTCGGGTGACGGCAGCCAGCTCGCCGCCTCGGGTGAGCGTTCCGTCTCGGTGGTCTCTGGCTTTAACGGACAAGCCAGTGCCGGCCCTGGAGGTGCGTTTGCCTTGGCGTGGCTGGACGGCGAACAGGTCCGCATCGCAGTCGGCATCCCCGGCGAGAACGGCATCAAGCCGGGTGTCCTGTACTGCGTGAAAGGCGGAGTCTTGCAGGAGGTCATCTCATGATCCGCCGACCCCACAGCAGCCCGATCAGGGTGACGAAGGAGGAGATCCAGCACCCGTCAGGGCTGCGCATCCCCAAAGGGCACCGCGTCCGGACCGGCGATAGCCCGGGCAGGTGCCGGGTGATCGGAGTGATCAACCTGCTGAGCCCGAACAGCCCGCTGGCCCATGACGCACTGCATAACGGCGTCTGGGTGGACGAAGACCAGACCGAGGAGCTCCGCCATGCCTGACCGGCCCACCCCCTGGCTGGTGCGCGTCTACACCGAGCACCGTGATGTCATCGATGCAGCCATCGGCACGGCGACATGGGCCGCCATGCTCGCAACGCTGCTGTTCGTGGGGGCGTCGTGACCGAGGAATGCTGCCTGGACGTCCATGACGTCGCCTACCCCGGCGACGTCATGGCCTACGCCATCCCCCTCGCCACGACGAACCGGACGGCCCTCGAGTTTGCGATGCCGAGGCAAGGGATAGAGATCCGATTCGCCCAGGTGGTCTCCGTAACAAAAGGCGGCCAAGTCATCACCTGGCGGGACCACCTGGGCGTCGAGCACCCAGGGCCTCCGGCATCCCGCTGGATCGCCAGCCTCAGCACCCTCCCCAAAACCCTTGCAAGCCCGGTAACCGCCGATGACTGCCGGTGCCTTGTCGAGCTGTCGGGCGCATATCCCACCCTGCAGGACGCGCAAGCGTTCGTCCTGCGCTTTCGAAGGAGCACCCTGCCTTGAAGCCTCTGATCATCTACCACGCCCACTGTGCCGATGGATTCGGCGCCGCCTGGGCCGCCTACCGCCGGTTCGGTGCTGACGGCGCCGAGTATCTCCCGATGGAGTACAAGGACCCCCGCGTGAGCCTGTCCGGCTTTGGCGGGGAGCTCACGTTCCCCACGGAAGTGGCCGGGCGGGACATCTACATTTTCGACTTCAGCTTCCCCAGGGCCGTGATGGAGCACCTCATCCTGACCTCGTCCGCCTTGTACTGGCGGGACCACCACAAGACGGCCTTCGAAGCCATCGAACGGGATCCCGGGGAGGTGTACCGACACGTCGACCATGGGGCCGGCGTCGACGTGCTGCTCCACGGGGGTCTGAGCGTGCCGTTCTTCCTCCGCCTGATCGAAGATCGGGACCTGGGGCGTCTCTGGAAGCCAGGGGGTGCCGCCTACCCGGCGACGCGGGACTTCAACACCGGCCTGCGCAGCGAACCCTACACCTTCGAGAACTTCGACTGCGCGGAGCAGTGCTGGGTCGAGATTGCAGACACCGGCAGGAGCATGAATCGCCTCTATGACCGGCAAGTGGCCGACCTGGTGGCGAACCGACACACGACCAAGCTGGGCGACTGGGCCGGCTTCGCCGTCAACTGCCCGGGCCAGTTTGCCAGCGATGTCGGCAATGCGCTGGCGCTGCTGGCCGGTGGGATCGGCGTCACCTGGTTCGTCGACAAGGACGGCACCGTCTGCGTCTCGCTGCGATCCATCGGCGACGTGGACGTCTCGGCCATCGCGGTCCAGATGGGCGGCGGAGGCCACCTCAACGCGGCAGGCTTCAAGACGCAAACGGTCCAGATCTCAGGCGACCGGGTCACATTCGGGGCTCCGGATGCCTGCGCTTAACCCGGATCGCCTCCACCCCCGCCGGCAACGGGCCGAGGAGGCGAACCAGCTGATCGTGCTGATCGGGCAGCAGGGGCGCCAGTTCTTCTTCTCGGAAGGCACCCGCCGCTACGCCTTCTTCGAAGTGGCCGGAAACGGCCGGGTCTGGTTCAACGATGAGTACTCCGGCGCCAGGATCTACACCCACAAGTGCGCCGGATCTCGCATCAGGGGCTTCACCCACGGGGGCACGCTGTGGCGCCTGGTTGAGCGGATGGCCAACTACATCACCGCCGGCACCCCTGTCGACATGGCCTACATCGCCCCGAAGTGCTGGGGCTACTCCCCCGAGGCTGCCGATGCCCTTCGCGCGGCTGCAAGCGCCCTACCTATCACCAGGAGCACCCAATGAGGAACACCCTCCGCTTCATCGCCGACTTGTTGTTCGGCATCGCCCAGGCCTTGGCCGCGGGCCTTACTGCCATCCTGGCAGGACTCACCATCGCCGCGGTGGCCGTCTCCGTGGCGACTGTTGTTCTCTACGTCCTGGGCAAGCAGGACCTGCTTGACTTTCAGCTGTGTGTCGCACCGCCGGGCCAGTGCAAGGGGATTCCGCGATGAGCTACGAGAGCCCACTCGCCGTCCAGACGGACACCCTTGACGATGAGCACCCTCTCTGGCTGGTCAACGAGCAGATCAAGGGCCTCTTGGAAGGTGAAGGCGCTTCGGAGGACCACGAAGACGTGCGGACCTTCCTCTTGAACACCGGACTGCCGGAAGGCACCGTCAATCGCATTCACAAGGCAATCGTCTGGGGCGATACGAAAACGCGTCCCAGCCAGCATCCGGTGAACGTGCAGCTGCTGAGGGCGTTGAAGCGCTTCGCGGACTACCCCGGTGCTATCTGTGAAGCGGACTACTCCGGAGCCCGCGCTGCCATCGCCGAAGCTGAAGCCCCGCAAGCCGAGACCGATCTTGGGTATCCGGTGCGCATAAAGATCCTCGTAACTCAGCCACACGGCGCGGGCACGTACTGGTCTGCCCGTCGGATCAGCGAAGTCGATGACGTCGCGGCAACAGGGGCGACTCCGCGGGAGGCAATCTGCAGGGTGCTCCCTCAAGCCGCAGAGCCAGTGGTTGAAGCGGTCTGTCCCGCCTGTTCCTGCAAAACGGCATGCGAGCACCGTATGGAAGGCCTCGTCTACTGCGCTTCCTGCGGGCAGGTCTTCGCTCCCGACAGCGAAGCGTCTGGAGAAGACAACGACCGTATCAACGGCGAAGACAACATCCACCGCGCCGCACAGGCGGTGGGCATGCACCCAGCGCCCTGCGCCCGGCATTGTGAAGCAACGGCATTTGAGATCGAGATTCGGAGACTCACAGCGGAGCGGGATGTGTTGGCAGCCAAGCTGGCCGATGCTGCACAGGTGAGTGCGCGACTGGGGGAAGCCGTCACAGGGGTGATTGCGGCGGAGCAGGAATGCAAGAGTCCGTCTGCGTGGGTGCAAAAGAGCCTCACCCACGCGCAGCACGCGATGCGGGCCCGGGCCTGGCAAGAGCTTCACGCTGCCATGGCCGCCGCAAACCCCTCCCTTGTAAAGATCAAGGATGCTGAAAAAGGCACCTAACCGGCTTTTGCGAGGAGAATATCGGAAACGACTACTATTTTTGGACCCCAGCCTATGAACCCTGAAGACCTCATCCGGTGGCGCATCCAGATGGATCTCTCCCCGGCCGCCGCGGCTCTGGCCCTCAAGATCACGGAGCGCACCGTCTACAACTACGAGCACAGCATCACGAAAATCCCCTACTCCGTCGACTTGGCCTGCGCTGCCCTGGTAGCCAAGCTGGCGCCCTTCTCCGCGAGCAGCGGGCACACACCCCATTAACCCGGCCGAAAGGCCAACGCATCCATCACATCTTCCTCGAGGGCGGTCCGCTGGGCCCGCAGTGCCAGCATCCGCTCCTCGACGGTCCCCCGCGCGACAATCGCGTAATTCACCACGGGCTCCTTCCGCCCGCTTCGGTGAAGCCTCTTTATCCCCTGATTCCAGAACTCCGCATTACCCGTCACGCCGAACCAGCACATCCCCGAACCTGGGCAGTCCTGCAGGTTCGCACCGTAGGCCAGTGACTTCGGATGGGCCAGCAGATACCGGAACTCCCCTGCATTCCACCGGCGCTCCAGGTCCTTCACCTTGTCGGCCCGGACCGCACCAGGCAGCACCGCCTGTATCCGATCCATGTCCGGCGCAAAGCTGGTCCAGATCAGCAGCGGCCCGTCGTGCTCCTCGACAATCTCGAGCAGCGCCTCGATCTTGACCCGGTGGATCTCATGCCAGGCACCGGCCTGGTCGAACACGATTCCGCAGGCGAGCTGCGACAGCTTGTTGTAGAGCACGCCGGCGTTGACCGCCAGGGCTGCAGCATCCGGCGCCAGCTCCAGGTAGAGCTCCCGGGCCATCTTCCGGTATTGATCCATCGGGATCTCGACGCCCACCTCTTTGACGACCATCGGCGGCAGGGTCAGCCAGTCCTTCTCCAGCAGCGTCACCAGGCGCCCGCGGCTGGCGGCCACGATCTGATCGACAGCCCCCTCCTCCGGCAGCCAGGAGTGGACCTTCCGGGTCTTCCGATCCACCTTCTCGGGCTTCATCCAGCGCAGCCGAAAGCCGGCCAGGGTCGTGCCGAGGGCCTCGCCGCCGTCGACCAGGCACATCTGCCCCCACAGCTTCTCCAGCTTGTTGCCGACAGGCGTGCCGTTCATCAGGATCCGGCGCTTGACGTGAAGCACCGCCGCCTTGGCTGCTTCGTACCGGTGGCTGCCCTGGACGGCGAACCCGCCCGACTCGTCCACCACCAGAATGTCGTAGCACCAGTGGTCCTTCCCCAGGGCCACAGCCAGGTGGAAGAAGTTGTCGTGGCTCACAAGGTGGATCTTGCTGCGGTCGGCCAGGATGCGTGCACGCAACCCCTCGCGATCAGACGGGCGCATCTTCTGGCCGGTGACGACGCCGGCCACCTCGACCTCCTGCACCTGGAAGCCGAAGTCCTCCGCTTCCCAGACCCGGTACGTCAGCCTCTGGAAGTTGGCCCACTTACGGATCTCATTCGGCCAGGTGTCGTAGGCCACGATCTTCGGCGCCACCACCAGGACCTGCCTGGCGGCCACGTAGTCGAAGATCAGACTGTCGAGGGCCTCCAGCACGGACGCCGTCTTCCCGAGGCCGGGAGGGGCCGCAAGAAGCACATCACCGTGGATGCAAGCCTCGGTCATCCGCCGCTGATAGGGGCGCCCTGCGAACACAGGCTGGCTCATCGCTTCAGCACCTCGGCGGCGAAGGCTTCGATGTCCAGGTTCGTTTTGATCACCCAGACCTTGATGCCCAGCTTGGCCATCTCTGCAATCTCATCCCGCTGCGGCTTGCTCAGGCGGCCGGAGCCGCCGTTCTTGAGCTCCGCCAGCGCGAACCGACCGCCCGGTCCGTAGCAGATCCTGTCGGCAGCTCCGTTGCGGCCGTCGTACCGGAGCTTGCGAGCGACCCACCCGTACGCCTCGACGACCCGCACGAAGCGGGTCTCCAGGTCCGCTTCGACTTCCTTGTAATCCCAGTCCCAGGCCATGATCAGTCCGCAAAGGCGTTGGCAGTGGCCAGCGCCACGGTTAGGTCCAGGTCCCGCTTGATCCACCCAGGTGACGGCTTCAGCCCCAGGGACTCACGGACCCAGGCACGGCTGCGCGTCACCCCGGGGCCCGACTGCCAGCGGATCGGTTCCGCCAGCGGCACAAAGCCGGCCTGGTGCAAGTACGGGCGCAGGCTGCCGGATCGCAGCTCGCCTTGATAACCGGCTTTTTGCACCTCGGCTCGCAGGTATTCGACCATCACCACGTTCTTGCTGACCCCAGGGGCGCCAGTGGCGAGAATGTCGGCGATCAGGAACGCGAGATCCGACTTCGTGCCCTGGATCATCAGGTCCCGAGCCGTAGTCTGCGGAGCCTCCCCGTTCGGGTTGAACTCCAGCGGGATCGGTGTCTGGGATAGCCAGAGGGCGATCTGCCCCGGGTGCGCCCGCCCCAGTCCGAAGATCTCGTCGAAGTGGGCATTCCGGGAGACATTGAAAACCGCCGTGCTGAACGCATCCATGGCCGCGTAGGACTTGAACGGCGAACGCAGCACGAAGTACCGCCGATCGCCCTCGGTCATAGGCATGCCGTCATCGTGGTTCGTGAAGAGCAAGTAGTTCGACACGTTCAGCGCGTTGAGGGGGTCCTTGCCCTTGGCGTGCAGCTCCACGCTGTTGTTCGAGATGTAGGGCTTCAGCTTGTTCACCACGTCGTAGCGGTTGTGCCCCTGGAAGCGGACCTCCTCCAGCACAACGACGCACTGGCCGGTGGACCAGCCGGAGAACGGGGATGTCTGGATCGTGTCGGCGGACATGGTCCTGACGTGAGGCTGCCCCAGCAGGATCTGCAGCAGCTCACCGAAGATGGACTTCCCGTCCCCTTCCGCCCCCTTGATCAGGGGTGCCCACCGGATCTTCACACCCGGGTTCATGTAGTTGAAGGCCAGCCAGGCCTGGAACAGCTTCCGCTCGCGCAGGTCCGGGATGAGCAGGGACAGGTGCCGCTCGAGGGCGCCGATCAACTGCAGCCCCGCATCGGTATAGCCTCGGTCCGGCAGCACGCGGAGCTCAGGCCGATAGGTGTTCGCCATTTTCAAACCGCCTAGCTCGAAGGTCTCCCCAAACAGGGGGTGGAACGCCAGCCGGTCAAGGATTGGCACTCGCCAGTGGGACGTCATGCGGTCATAAGGGGAGTAAAGGATTTTCTCGTCTGCTTCCTGGACCAGGAGGTTCCCCCGGTCCCATCGGTACGTGGTGTTGAACGACAGCACAGAGAGGACCTGCTTCGTACGGCGGTGCATGAATCCATCCATGGACGTGATCCAGAACCACTCCTTCGCCCAGTCAGGCCCGAGGAAGAACGGATCGTCCACCGGAGGCATGAGCGCGTCCGTCTCTTCCGGCCGCACCGGCGCCAAGGCGCGGCGCACCTCGGGCAGCGGGATCAGCACGCCCTTCAGCTCCTTTAGCCGGTTCTGGTAGTGCTTGACCAGGGCGGAGCGGTCGATGTCCGTGAGCTTGGCCGATCGGATCTCCGCCGCCAGGCCGCCGAGCAGCGTGGTCTCATCCGCCGACCGGATCCGATCGGCCCACGTCAGCACCTGGGCCACAGCGTCTGCCGAAGTTGCCGTGCGCTTGTAGCCCTTCCAGGCGTCCCCCAGCCAGGTCTTGATGCTACCCACCGTGACCAGGCCCAGGCGCTGCTCTTTGGCCTTGTTCCAGATCGCCTGCGTGCAGCCGGCGGTGTACTTGACCGACTTCTGAGACCAGGTATCGATCAGGTCGAACGCGGCCTCTTCGTGTTCGGTACCCTGGAACTGGTGGTGCACCGCGAAGATCGCGTCGCGCCAGGTGTCCCGGTCGTCGCAGAACGACTCCTCCAGGTGGTCCAGCATCCAGGCCAGATCCACCAGGGACACGTCGTCATGGCGCTGCTTGATGCGGTCGAAGGGGTCGTCCGGGTCGAGGGGCACGCCGGTGTGGGTCTCGGACGATCCGGATTGCTTCGGAGAGAAGCCCCTGACACACAGGATGGCATCCAAATCCTGGAACACCCATTGCGCCACCTCGTCCCGGTCCAGCACCCGCAGCTGCCACCGCTCAATATCGAGAGGCCCGGGGCCTTCCCACTGGTACGGGCGCAGGGTATCCGGGTGGATGCCGTAGGCGACAAACTGCTGGCCGATGCCGAGCACTTCCACCCGGTGCTCAAATCCATCCATCGTCCGGTAGATCGGACTGGTGATCTTGAGGCCTGGCGTCTTGGCGCCGTAAAGCAGCAGCCGTTTCGGCACCTCCCCAATGCGCTTCAGGCCGGGGCCAAACCGCGCCACGAAGGCCGCCTCAACCGCATCGGCCGCCTCCGGGTAGTAGATGTCCAGGTCGACGGCCACCAGGTCTTCCGTCCGCAGACCGGTGTTGTGGGTGCTGAATTCGTTGGCCCAGAACGCAATCTGGTCCGGGTGCATCGGGGCCTCTTCCCACTTCTTGGTCACGGGGCGCTTGCCATACGTGGGGATGGGCTGGAAGCCGGCCTGCAGGAGCGCAGGCCCTGCGGTGCCGAAACGTGGAACTTCAGGGTAGCGCAACGTGCTCACGCAGCTCTCCGGTTTGCGGACGGTTTAATCCAGCGAAAGTCTGCGAAAACAAGGTGCTTCGCAGCCCGGGTGATGGCGGTGTATATCCAGCGGCGAGCTGACGTCCCGGTCGGATCCACCTTGCCCAGGACAAACCGCTCGTCGATGACACACACCTCGTCCCACTCGGAGCCCTGCGCCTTGTGAGCCGTGATGCAGTAGCCGTAGGAGAACGAAACGCCCTCATCGGTGTCCCTGGAAACGGCCACCGTCTTGTCGAGGCTCCAGCCCGCGTACATGCTGGGGTCGAGGTCCTCGATGAACTTGCCCATGTGCACCTGCACCGTGCCCATGTCGCCGCTCTCGGTCGAATAGATTAGCTCGGCCGTCGGGGCACCGAGCACCTCCTTGGTTTTCTCGTTCGCTTCCCACTGCCAATTGAAGCCCAGCACCCGGACCTCGGTGCCATTGAGCAGGGTCGCGTCGACGTTGCTGTTGCAGATCAGGGCTTCCCCAATGCGGGGGACGACCCCCGGCAGCCCGTTGATCCGGCGCACCTCGGCATTGATCGTCCGCCGGTGGGCGTTGGTGAAGGCGATGATCTTGCGATCCGGGCGACCGCGAATCCACGCCTGGAACGTGTCCCGAGGGCCGAGGGCGCGCACCAGCCCTTCCGGAAAGCGGCCCTCTCGGATCTCAGAGGCCAGCTCCAGAATCGGCGAACCCCCGGCCTGGCGCATGACCTCCGAGAGCTCCACCGTCGCGTTGCGGGTCACGAAATAGCCGTCCGGCTGCACCTTGTCATTCACCGGAGGCAGCTGGTGCTGGTCTCCGACGAGGATCAGCGTGGTGCACATCCGGCGCAGGTGCTTGAGCACCCAGGCCTGCACCATCGATGCCTCATCCAGGATGATCGTGTCCGCCCAGCGGACCTTGCCGGAGGAGAGCTCGCCAGCCAGCTCATCGTTCGGGTGGAATACCAGCTTTTTGCGATCCTCCTTGGCGCGCCGAATCCACGTATCAATTTCGTCTTGCGTACGCCCCGCCGCCTTACGAGCAGCAATCTCCGCTTCCGTCGGCAGGGGATTCAGCTCCTGGCTTGAGGTGAAGAACTTCGCGTAGAGCGTGGCCGCGGGCACGCCCTTCTTGGTCAGGACCGACGCCGCCTTGTTCGTCGGCGTGACGACTTCGTAGCTCTGCCCGTCCAGGCGGTTGCAGAGCGCGCGTATCAAGGTGGTCTTGCCGGTACCGGCCGGGCCCGCCAGCCGGATCTCGCGGTCCTTCCGCCCCCAGCCCTCAAGAATCGTGTCGAGGGCCTCTCGCTGCCCCGAGTTCAAGATCATGGTTCTCTCCACATTGCACCGCTTCGCATTGGCAGGACGAGCTCGAAGCGGCAACCCGCTCGGCCTGGGAGGGCTACAGCACAGCCTTCAGGACCCGACGCAGGTCGGTGACGTGGCCGGCAGGGACGACTTCTAGGTCGAGGCGCGCGAGCAAGGCGCAGACCCGAGGCAGCTGGTCGTTGAGGAGGCGAGACAGCTCCACGTCGGACAGGCCCAGATCGGACGCCAGGCGCTTCTGCTGCCCGTAGCTCCGCACGGCGGCCAGGACGAGGTCTCCTGAAACGGGGTGCAAATCCTTTTCAGGCACTATCAGCCTCGGGGGACCACAGTATTAACGGCAGGCACGCCGCGGATCAGGGCGAAGCGGTCGGCCAGATCAGGTCGCAGAACTTCGCAGGTGTAAGGACTCCCATCCTCGCGAACCACTCGAAGTTCCCGAGCCATCGCCTCGAGCACCGGGCAGTGCTCCTTGGGGACAAGGGTCCAGTGCGAAACGGCCGAGGACGACACGTCGCACCGGGCACCCACCGCGGCCGGGCCGCCGAGTGCTTTGATGAGATTTCGGAGTTCAGAGAGGTCCATCAGAGTTCCTGTATGTGAGTAACGCTCACATCGTACAGGCTGTGCTTTAGGGGAGCAACGCTCACATAGTCTTTAAAGCCTGCATGTGGCAAGTTCCCGGCCAGCAATAAGGAGGAATCCGTGATCAAGAAAAGCGAGCTATACCAACGGATCCGGGCTGCGCGTAAGCGTGCCGGGCTGCGTCAAATAGACGTGGCTATCCGGTTCGAGGTGGATCGCACTGCGGTTACCCAGTGGGAGTCAAAGGACCCTGGCCGGAGAACCCGACCGGACATCGATCGACTAGAAGAGTTTGGGCGGATGACCAGGACGCCTCTGTGGTGGCTCTTGTCGGACGACGTAGACATTTCGAGTGCCTGGCCCGAAGTCGCCAACGAGCAGCAAGACGCAGCAGCCCCTACCACCCAGACCTTGCGCACCCACATCCGGGACTTCTGGAGTGCCGCGTGTTTACAGGTTCGGGAGCGAAGAGAAGACCTCTGGGACGGCGAGATATGGGATCCACAAGGCCCTTCCTGGATGGCGCCGATAATTCCCAGCGTAGTATCGAGCCGGACGATTGCGACCTTCATTGCTGTTCCAAGGCCCGACCTGGCACGCGTGGCCGCTGCGGCCAGCGCCCTCCTGGCGTTCGAGGTAGCAATCGACCGGCAGTTCGAGCGCAAAGTGATTTTGATCTGGAAACCGCGAGCGGAAGGGTGGCCTGCGAAATTCAATTCGTATCTAACGGATGTCGATCGGATCTCCCCGCTGGCTCACAGCCTGGCTGACAGCCTGAAACTCACTTTCTTGGAAGTGCAATCTGTCTCCAGCGCAGCGGAATACCTCACTCAAATTCTTTAAATTATTTCTGCAAAAGGGCCTTGCGCCCGGCTCAAAAGGTGAGCGATACTCACCCCGTCACAAGAAAGAACGAGCGCGCCGGCTCTTGCCCGGCGGCTTTTTCCGAAGTGACAGGGGAGCATTGCTCCCTTTGACATCGACATTTGACATTGACAGCGGAGAACCACCATGGCCGACAAGCTCGCCCGCGCCAAGGAATTCCTTGGCACCTCTTGGGTCCTACACCCCTTCTACGACCCCTATCTGCACCCCCACCACCGGACCGCTACTCCGGTGATTCTGCACGTCGTCCGTGCGGACGCCGTCACCCACAACCGCATCTAATCCCGAGGACACCATGACCATCGAATCCACCTTTGATCGCATCGCCACCGCTCTCGAAAAGCAGAACGAGCTCCTGAGCGCTCTGCTGGAACGCGCGCTGATCAACTCCCCTGCCGAGGTTGCAGAGGCCCCCAAGGCCCGTGGCCGCAAGAAAGCCGAGGATGTCGCAGCCCCGCAGCCGGAGACGCCGGTACCGGAGACCCCTGTCAACACCGAGCAGGGTACGGTTCCGGCGGCGTCTGAACCTGCCGCCGCTCAACCTGCCGCCGCTCAACCTGCCGCCGGCGTCCCCTCCGTCGAAGAAGTCCAGTCCTTCGCAACCGCCCTGGCGGCCCGGGTCACTCCCGTGCGCGTGATCGAGCTCATCAAGAAGCAGGGCACGTCCAACATCTCGACCATGTCCGACGAGAAGCGGGCCGCATTCTGGGCCGACATCCAGGCCTTGGATGCCGAGATCAGCACTGCGAACGCTCTCAGCTGACATGAGCGACCACCACACCCAGGAGCTGCCGGCCGCGCCGGTGGACCACGCGGCCCGTGCCCACGCCATTCTGTCGGCGTCGGGCTCGGACCGGTGGATCCACTGCCCCGGGTCGATCCAGCTCTGCCGGGACCTTCCGGACACCACGTCCGAGTTCGCGGAGTGGGGGACGGTCTGCCATGAGCTGGGCGAGATGGCGCTGCGGGCCCGGTTCCTGGGCGAAAAGCAGGACTTCCAGCAGCGCGTCAAACAGGTGAACCCCGAGACCGGTGAGGTCACGGAGGTCCCCAAATTTGACGCGGAGCACTTCGCCGCTGTCGCGACATATCGGGACTATGTGACCGAGCTGATCGCACGCTACGGCGAAGGGGAGCAACCCGTCGTGATCGTGGAACGCCGGCTGAAGTTTCGCCGCTGGGTCCCGCAAGGCTTCGGCACCGGCGACTGCATCCTGGTGTTCCCTCGCCGCCGCCGCGCAGTGATGGTTGACCTCAAAGGCGGGGAAGGCGTGCTGGTCTCGCCGGAGTGGAACAGCCAGCTCATGCTCTACGGCGCCGGCACCCTCGACTATTTCGACGGGATCGTGGACATCGACGAGGTGGTGCTGTCGATCTGCCAGCCTCGCCGAGACAACCTCGTCGAGTGGACCATCGACACGCGGGAGCTCCTGGGCTGGTTGGAGACCATCCGCCCCATTGCGGAAGAGGCCTTCGCCGGATCGAGTCGCCTGGTGGCGGGTGACCACTGCAAGTTCTGCAAGGCGGCCGCCCGCTGTCCGGAGCGCGCACGGGTTGCCATGACCCTGTTCAAGGACACGCCGGCCCCCGCCCTCCTCTCCATGCAGGAGATCGGCGAGCTGCTGCCGCACCTGAAGCTGGTCGAGGAGTGGGCGAAGAAGCTGCAGTTCTTCGCATACGACGCCGCAGTGAACCAGGGCATCCAAGTGCCGGGTCACAAGCTGGTGGCCGGCCGGGCGTACCGCCAGTGGTCCGACATGACAGCCGCGGCGGCGGTGCTGAAGGAGGAAGGTCTCAACGACGACGAGATCTGGAACAAGAAGCTGGTCGGCATCACCGACCTTGAGAAGAAACTGGGCAAGAAGCACCGCGTCTTCGAGCTCACCGTGAAGGGCGACCCGAAGCCCACCCTCGTACCGGCGGAGGATCCGCGGCCGGAATGGCGAAGCACCAGCCAGGTGCTCGCCGCCTTTGATGATTGACATAGGAGCCATTGAGCTATGAGCACCCTGCCCAACACCGTGAAGAAGCTGTCCAACGTCGAGATCCGCACCGGCCGCGTGCGCCTCTCCTTCCCCCACATTTTCAAACCCCAGGCGAAGAAGGACCAGAAGGGCAACACGGTCACTGACGACACCGGCAGCCCGGTCCTGCAGTACTCGATGGCCTTGATCATCCCCAAGTCCGAAACGGCAACCGTCGCCGCTATCCAGGAGATCATCAAGGCCGCAGCGCTCGACTTCTTCGGCCAGGGCAAGGTGCCCCCGGGCTTCGCCGACGGCTTCCGGGATGGTGACACCGACAAGTCCACGCTGCTGGACCCGCTGGACCCGTCCAAAGGCCGCAAGCCTGAGCTGGTCGGCTCCTGGTTCCTCAACGCTACGACGCGCATGAAGCCGACCATCATCGGCAACGAGAAGGACGCATTCACTAACGGCTTCAAGAACCTGACCGAGACGGAAATCAAGGCCGGCGACTGGGTGCGGGTGCAGTTGCGGGCCTACGGCTTCGACGTCGGCACCAACAAGGGCGTCGCCTTCTCCTTCTCCGGCATTCAGCTCTTCGAAGTGGGTGAAGCCCTGGCCGCCGGCGGCTTCCGTGCTGATGCCTTCGACGATGAGGAGGTCTCGAGCGCCTTCGGCTGATTCAAGTTTTAGTTTCAAGGGGAGCAATGCTCCCCTGATTGGAGCCGCCCCGGGGCGTCAGAAAGTGCCGGGGACAACTCGAGTGCCGACTCTCCCGAGCCGGCAGCCCAGTTGATCAAGGAGAGCGCTTTGTCAGTGAAGGGAACCCTGAAGCCTGAGTCGGTCCGCAGCAGAACGCTCGCCTTCGTTACCGAGCGCGGCGCGGCGTCCATCCGGGACGTGGAGAAAGGCCTGGACGTACCCACCCAGCAGGTATGGAGCGCCCTGACCTACCTGCACGGCGCCGGGTTTCTCTACATCGCAGGGTGGGGCGTCAGCCCCTTCGGCCGCACTGTCGCTATCTACCGGCCCGGCCCCGGGGAAGATGCCCCTCGCCCGCCCCCGACAAGCCCCGTCATCTCGAAACGTGCAAGTCGCGCTTCACGTAACTGGGGCTCCTCGCCGGCCGAGATCGACAAAACGCTATCCAAGCTACGCGACACCGAGGCGAAGCACTACCAGGCGCTGATCCTGGACGTTCGTAATCGCATCGCTGAACTGCAAGACCACATCCTGGACTTGCGCGCCCGGCAGGAGCACCAGATCCAGCGCCTGGAGCTGTCAGCCGCCAAGGCGAAAGCCGCACTCAAGGGCCGTGAAGCCGCCCGCGTAGGCCCGAAGAGCTCCACATTCGGCACCAGCACGGTGCCGCTGAGCCTGCTGGACCAGCTCCAGAGGGCCAGCCTGTGATCCTCTGGAACGACGCGGAAACGTTCAGCGAACTGGACCTGAAGGCAGTCGGGACCTACATCTACGCGAACCACCCCAGCACCGAGCTCCTGATGGTGTCCTGGGCGCTGGGCGACGGGCCGGTGCAGCTGTGGGTACCGGCCGAGGGCGAGCCCATGCCTCCGGCCCTGCTTGCGGCCTACCTGGATGGCTCCATCATCAAGGCGGCACACAACGCAGCCTTCGACCGCAACGTAATTCCCCGGTGCCTGGAGCGCATGGGGTTGATCACGCGCGAGCAGCGCCTCGCCCTAGTCAATCCAGACCGGTGGGTGTGCACCATGGCCCTGGCGCTGGCGCACGCGCTGCCCCCTGACCTGGACACCCTGGGTCGAGTACTGGGCCTGGGCGAAGACGAGGCAAAGATCGCCGAGGGGTCGAAGCTGATCCAGCGGTTCTGCAAGCCCGCCCCGATGAGCCACAAGGCCCGCCGGTACGACCATCACAGCCACCCGGAGCACTGGGCCCGGTTCAAGCGCTATGCCGAGGTAGACGTGGTCGCCATGAGGGCCTGCCAGAAGCGGACCCCCGCGTGGAACTGGCACCCGCAAGAGGTCGCCCTGTGGCGCCTCGACCAACGTATCAACGACCGCGGCTTCTACGCGGACAAGGCACTTGTCGATGCCGCGGTACGTGCTGTCGACGAAGAGAAGGAAGTCCTGGCCACCCGGTTCCGGGTCCTCACCCATGGGCGGGTCGAGAAGCCCACACAGCGGGAGCAGTTCAAGGCATTCCTCGCGGCCGAGCACGGTCTGGTGCTGGAGAACACCCAGGCCGAGACACTCCGCTCGGCGCGGGGCAAAGCCCCGGATGGCAGCCCGCTGGCCGAACTCCTCGACATCGCTATCGCCTCGAACAAGACCTCCACCTCCAAGTATGCACGGGTGCAAGTCGCCATCGCGGCGGACGGCCGAGTCCGCGGAACGATCCAGTACTCCGCTGCAGGCCGCACCCGCCGGTGGGGAGGGCGCCTTTTTCAGCCTCAGAACTTGCCGAGTCGTGGGCTCCCCAAGGCGACCCTGGTCGACATCTACATCCAGGCCGTCAAGCTGGGTCTGCACACCTGGCTGTTCTCCGACCTGATGCGCTTCGGCTCCGCCGCACTGCGCGGGGTCGTGACGGCACCGCCCGGCCGGCACATCTGCGCCGCCGACCTCTCGAACATCGAAGGTCGGATGCTCTCGTGGGTCGCCGGCGAAGAGTGGAAGCTGCTCGCTTTCCGGGCCTACGACACTGGCACGGGCCCGGACCTCTACAACGTCACCGCCAACATGATCATCGGCGTGGACCCGTGGAACGTACCGAAGAAGGTCCGCAACGTATTCGGCAAAGTGCCCGACCTGGCCAGCGGCTACCAAGGGGGCGTGGCTGGGTACCAGAACTTTGCCCGGGTCTACGGAGTGAAGATGGCGGACCACTGGGACACCATCCAGAAGTCTGTACCGCCCGAGATCATCACAAAGGCCCGGCACAACCTTGCGAAGCCGTGGGCTCGGCAACAACTCCAAGACCTGGAAATCTCCGAAGTCGAGTGGCTGGCTTCGGAGGCCTGCAAGCTCGCCTGGCGCGCCAAGCACCCCGCCACGGTCTCCTTCTGGTACGCCATTGAGAAAGCCGCCAAGGCTGCCATCAAGCTGCCGGGCTCCGTGCACACCGTCACCCGACTGACCGTGACCTGCACGGCGCACGAAGGGCACCGGTGGCTGCAGATCCTTCTCCCATCGGGCAGCCGCCTCTGCTATTTCGACCCCGGCCTCACCGAGGACGGGAGCCTCTTCTACTGGGGCATGGCGTCGGACGAAGGGTCCGGCGGCGCCCGAGTCTGGACGCGCTGCTACACCCACGGCGGCAAGCTCACCGGGAACATCTGCCAGACCCTGGCGCGGGACGTCCTGGCCTACGCCATGCCCCCTATTGAACGGGCCGGCTACGACATCGTGCTCACTGTGCATGACGAGGTCGTCGCCGAAGCCCCTGAATCCCTGGACGAGGGGCCGATGGTTCGGATCCTCGCCACAAACCCACCCTGGGCGTCCGGCCTACCGCTGGCTGCTGCAGGGTTCTCTGCCCCTCGCTACGCAAAGGAAGATTGATGAAACCTCTTCGCAGTGCCACCGTATTCCGCCTCGCCTTGCCCCCGCTGGCCGCCTTGGAAGACCACCTGAAAGAGGTGCCTTTCCACGACCCGGACGCGCGCGACATCTACACCGCCGGCTTCGTGCCGACGCCTACCCTGTCGGAAGGGGAGCTGGCCACCTCTGTCCTCGGCGCCACCGTGTTCTGCCTGCGTGTCGACGAAAAGGTCGTGCCCGGGGGCGTCGTCCTCGCCGAGGTCCAGAAGCGCGTCGAGACTGAAGAGGAGGAGCTCGGCTTTCGCGTGGGCCGCAAGCGCCGCAGTGAGATCAAAGAGGTTGTGCTGGCGGATCTCTACGCCCGCGCCTTGATCCGGACGAGCTACACCCCCTTCTTCTATTGCCGCGACAGCCAGCTCCTGATCGTGCCCACCACCTCGGCGAAGGCGACCAGCCGGGCCACGAAGTACCTGCTGCGCGCCATCGGCGCCATCGAGAGTCGCACCATCCACATCGACGGGCTCAAAGGCGGGCTGACCACGCGGCTGGACGGCTACCTGCGCGGCGATGAAGCCGCCTTCGCACCTTTCGAGCTGCTCTCGTCGGTGTGGCTGGAGGGGCCCGGCGGTCAGAAGGTTGCATACCAGCTCTCGAGCGACCTGGAAGCTGCCTCGGAGGGCATCCAGGAGGCTCTCACTGCAGGCTTCCAGGTGTCCGCGGTGCAGCTGTCCCACACCGCCTGCGACTTCCGACTGACCTCCGACTTTCGATTCAAGGGCATCGACTCCGGCGAGAAGGCCGCCGCCCACGACTTCGAGACGGAACAGGATCGTCTGCGTCACGACCTGAGCGCCGAGATCGTGTCCTTTGAGGCTGCCGTTAAAGCGCTGATGGACCTGTTCGGCTACAAGGAGAAGGCGGAGTGATGGAGATACCTGACCCTCTATGCTTCGGAGACGGGGCGAAGCTCAGGCTTGAAAGCGCGTCATGCCTCGAGTGTGCGAGTGCCATACGGTGCCTGAATGTCGTCTGTCCCCCGGTACGCTCGAGGCCGGCACCGGAGACGGAGCTCACTTTCAACCCAGGCATGGCCGCCGTCGCCGCGAAGATGCGGCCGAAAGAAGTGGACCAGGAAACCGACCCTAACGGGCTCGACCCGCACGCCCCTGGCGCCAAGCTCGACGCAGGCAAGGTGCGCCCCGATCTGATTCTGGACGGCTTCAGTTTGGCGCTCTGGGCCGTGGCTGAAGTTGGCACCTATGGTGCGAAGAAGTACACCGAGAACGGATGGGCCTCCGTCGACCGGGGCGAGATTCGCTACCGGGCCGCGGCCGGGCGCCACCGCCTCAAACGCGCCCGGGAAAGTCACGACCCGGATACCCAGCTCCTCCATCTCGCGCACGAGGCCTGGAACGTACTGGCCGAGCTGGAGCTCCACCTCCGGAAGGAATCGGCATGACCTACCTGAACCACCACGAGATCGAAGCCATCCTCGACGCCGGCGCGGTGATCAACTACGACCCCCGCTGCATCAACACTGCCAGTCTGGATGTCCGACTGGGCAGCAAGGTCCTGGTCGAAAGCGTGCACCCTGACGAGTGGATCATCGACTACCGCCGCCGGGACAAGATGGCCATGTGCGAGAAGATCCTGGACCCTACCGAGGGGCTGGTCCTCCTGCCGGGCCAGTTCATCCTGGCCCACACCGTCGAGATTTGCGCCTTCCCGGACAACCTGGCGGCCCTGTTCCGCATCAAGTCCAGCATGGGGCGCATCGCACTGGAGCACCTCGACGCCGGATGGGTAGACCCCGGGTTTCACGGAGCGCTGACCCTGGAGTTCAAGAACATGAGCTTGAACCACGGGATCCGTCTCCGCCCGGGCGATCCTATCGGCCAGCTGGTGTTCCTCTCGGGGCATCCGGTGGCACCCGACAAGTCCTATCGCAAGCTGGGCCGGTACGGCGGTTCGAACTCGGTCGAGCAAATCCGATAATGTGAGCAATGCTCCCCTGCCGCCCGCACCCTACTGCTCGAAAGGAGAGAAGGGGCTTCTGGAAAAGCTGCGGGCGGCACCCTCTGAATGGATGAACGATGGAACAAAATCTGGTCGCAGAAGACGTGCTGGCCTCCCGGATCGCGGAGGCCGTTGAGCGCGCGCTCTCCGTCCCGGCGGACCGGCGCCTGTGGACCGCCGAGCAAGTCGGCCACTACCTTGGCCTGAAGAAAAGCCGCTTGCACCAGGTGCTGGCGTCGCCGAGCTTTCCGGACGCCCGGCGCCCGGCCGGCGGGCATCCGCGGTGGGTCTCTGGTGAGGTGATGAAGTGGGCGGAGAAGCAGAAGTGAATTGTGAGATCTGGCAGGGAGACTGCCTGGCATTGCTTCCTCGCGTCGCGGACAAATCCGTTGACCTCGTGCTTTGCGACTTGCCCTATGGAACCACGGACTGCAAGCATGACGAGGTGCTCCCCTTCCCGACGCTGTGGGATGAGTACCGACGGGTTCTAGCCCCTGGTGGGTGTGTCGTCCTGTTCGGCTCCCAGCCTTTCACCTCGGCACTCATCATGTCGAACCTGAAGTGGTTCAAGTACGCTTTGGTCTGGAACAAGAACAAGTGTGGCAGCCCGGGTCTGGCCAAGTTCCGGCCGATGAAAGTGCACGAGGACATCCTCATCTTTGCCCCGGGCAAAACAACCTACAACCCGCAAATGGAGGCCGGCGAACCCTACAGCCGACGGCCTCCGAAGCAGATCCGCTGCAACCGGCACGGCTACGGATTTGCCGGCACGGCCTCGGAGGGCATCGTCAACGACGGCACGCGATACCCCAAGTCGATTCTCAACATCTCCCGCGACTTCTCCGCCCAGCAGCAGGTGCACCAGCACCAGAAGCCAGTTTCCCTTCTCGAGTGGCTGATTCGCACCTACTCCAACGAAGGGGACCTGGTGCTGGACAACACCGTCGGCTCCGGGTCTACTGCAGTAGCCGCCGTTCGAACCGGCCGTAGGTTCGTCGGCATGGAGCTCGACCCTGACCTGGTCTCTGTTGCCCAGCTGCGCGTCGCGGTGGAGACCTAACCGGGCCAACACATCCACTTTTGAGGTGATGAAATGAGCGGAGAAGCAGAAGTGAGCCTCCCGGCCGCCGACGGCCTGAGCCGGGACGACCGGCGCTACGCCATGGAGGTAGGAACGTGGGAGGGCATCCGGATCATCAAGAGTTCCCCGGCGCCAGAGCCTATCCGGGTACGAGGGGCCAGCCGAATCCTTCGTGAGCTGATCAGCCGAGTCCTGCGGCCACCTCCGCCATGTCTGTCTGGTAGTACACCATCAGCATGTTCAAATCCTTGTGCCCGGTGATCCGAGCCAAGGTCAACACATCTACCTTCTTGGCCAGTCTGCTAGTCCCCTCCCGGCGCGTGTCGTGGAAGTGCAGATCCTCGACCCCGGCGTTGTCCCGCGCATTGCGAAACAAGGTGTCCCGCACTTGGTCGCTGATCGTGAAGAGCCGGTCCTCCCCCGGCAATTTGTCGAGTAGCTCCACCGCACGCACGGTCAGAGGCACCTCCCGGGCCGCCCCATTCTTCGATCGCGGCACATACACCACCTGCTTCTCGCGGTCGTAGTGCTTGCGCGTGATGGCCAGCAGCTCGCTTGATCTCATCGCCGTCTCGCATGCGAGCAGGAACGCGACCATCGTCTGATCCGTCGATGTCTGGACGGGAGCCTTGTCGTCGTAGCCCGCTGCCACCAGGATGGCTTCGATGTCCCCCGGCGGAACCCGGCGAGTCCGGTGCTCCGGCTCTGGAGGCATCTTGACGCCCTTCGTCGGCGTGATGTGCAGCCACTTCCACTCAGCCACAGCGACTGCGAACATCGACTTCAGGATTGTCAGTTCACGAACGACCGAGGCCGGGCCGACTTTCTTCAGCCGCTTGTCACGCAACGCTGCGAAGTCCTCGCTTGTGATGTCGGTCAGCAGCTTGTCCGACCGGGCCCACTCCCGCTCAAGTAGGCCAATCCGGAGCAGCTCCCAGCGGGCGCCCTTCTTCGCTGGGATGACCTCTTCCTTGTAACGCTTAATGGCATCGCCCAGGGTCTTCTTCGGCAGGTTGCCACGCCGCACCGAGACTGCCTCCGCCTCTTGCTCCGCGCCCCAGGCCTGAGCTTCGGCTTTGGTCTTGAAGGTCTCTGACTTCGTGACGCCGGCCTTGCGCACGCGCACGCGCCAGGTCCCCGCTGCGGTCTTCTCGATGCTTGCCATCCGTCCACTCCGTGTCCAAATTTCGTCCACAGCGTATCAGAAATAGCGGAATTGGCCAGACGAAGATGGAAAAAAGGCGCTTGCCGGATTTGCCGTAAGCGCCTGATTTATTGCGACATTGGACCAAACTGCACTAGAATGGAGCCTTCTAGCGTGAGGCTTTTGGTGCCGAGAGTGGGACTCGAACCCACACACCTTGCGGCGGCGGATTTTGAATCCGCTGCGTCTACCGATTCCGCCATCCCGGCAGGGGAAGCCGCGCATTATCTACGAAACATCCAACATCATCAACACATGGCCTGGAATCTCGACCACTTTGATTACGTGCTCCCCGAGGAGCTGATCGCCCAGGCGCCGCTGGATCGCCGCACCGACAGCCGCCTGCTGCGGGTACAGCCCGAGCTGGCCGACCTGCACTTTGCCGACCTGCCCACCCTGCTCAACCCTGGCGACCTTCTTGTCTTCAACGACACCCGGGTGCTGCATGCCCGCCTGTTCGGCACCAAGGACACAGGTGGTCAGGTAGAAGTAATGATCGAACGCCCCCTGGCCCAGCACGAAGCTCTGGCCCAGATCCGCGCCAGCAAGTCGCCCAAGCCCGGCAGCCTCCTGCACCTGGAGAATGCCCTTCAGGTGGAGGTGCTCGGCCGCGCCGGCGAGTTCTTTCACCTACGTTTTCCCGAGACCGACGATCTGGTCGCCCTGCTCGAACGCCATGGCCGTCTGCCCTTGCCGCCATATATCGAGCGTGCTGCCGGCAACACCGACGAATCCCGCTACCAGACGGTGTATGCCCGCAGCCCGGGTTCGGTTGCCGCGCCTACTGCAGGCCTGCATTTCGATGAATCCCTGCTCGGCCGCCTGGCCGGGCAAGGCGTCAACAGCGCTTTCGTGACTCTCAACGTGGGCGCCGGGACTTTTCAGCCTGTACGCGTCCACGACCTATCCGAGCATCGCATGCACACCGAGGCCTACGTCGTGCCCGAAGCGACCGTCGAGGCCGTTGCCGCCACCAAGGCCGCCGGCCACCGAGTGATCTGCGTGGGCACCACCAGCATGCGCGCCCTGGAGTCAGCGGCCCGCTCCGGCTCCCTGCGGGCCGGCGAGGCAGAAAGCGACCTATTCATTCTCCCCGGCTACGACTTCCAGGTGGCTGATGGCCTCATCACCAACTTCCACCTCCCGAAATCCACCTTGCTGATGCTCGTGTCTGCCTTTGCCGGCATGGACACCATCCGCTGCGCCTATGCTCACGCCATCGAACAGCGTTACCGCTTTTTCAGCTACGGCGACGCGATGTTTCTGACCCGGACCGCCCCATGAAATACGAACTTCTCGCCACCGATGGCGCAGCCCGCCGCGGCCGCCTCACGCTCAACCACGGCACTGTGGAAACCCCGGCCTTCATGCCGGTTGGCACCTACGGCACGGTCAAAGGTATCTCACCCCAGGACCTGCGCGACATTGGCGCCCACATCTGCCTGGGCAACACCTTCCATCTGTGGCTTCGCCCGGGGCTGGAAGTCATCGAGGCTTTCGGCGGCCTGCACCAGTTCATGGCCTGGGACGGCCCCATCCTCACCGACTCCGGTGGCTTCCAGGTGTTCTCCCTGGGCGCGCTGCGCAAGATCACCGAGGAAGGCGTACGCTTCAGCTCGCCGGTCAATGGTGACAAGCTCTTCCTCACCCCCGAAGAGTCCATGCGCATCCAGAAGGTGCTCAACTCCGACGTGGTGATGATCTTCGACGAGTGCACGCCCTACCCCGCCACGGTCACCGAGGCGGCGGACTCCATGCGCCTGTCCCTGCGCTGGGCCCGGCGCTCCAAGGACGAGTTCACCCGCCTGGAAAACGACAACGCCCTGTTCGGCATCGTCCAGGGCGGCATGTATGAAAACCTGCGCGACGAATCCCTCGCGGGCCTGGAGGAAGTCGGCTTCCACGGCTACGCCATCGGTGGCCTGTCGGTGGGCGAACCCAAGGACGACATGCAGCGCATCCTCCACCACACCGCGCCACGTCTGCCCAAGGACAAGCCCCGCTACCTGATGGGCGTGGGCACCCCCGAAGACATCGTCTTTTCCGTGCAGGCCGGCATCGACATGTTCGACTGCGTGATGCCCACCCGCAACGCCCGCAACGGCTGGCTGTTCACCCGCCATGGCGACATCAAGATCCGCAACGCCCGCTACAAGAAGGACACGCGCCCCCTCGATGACACCTGCGACTGCTACACCTGCCGCAATTTCTCCCGGGGCTACCTGCACCACCTCAACCGCCTCAACGAGATCCTCGGTGCACGGCTGGCCACCATCCACAACCTGCATTATTACCAGCAACTGATGCGCGACCTGCGCGACGCCATCGCATCGGGCACCCTCACCGATTACGTCGCCCGCTTCCACCGGGAACGGGCAGGCCAGGGCGCCTGAAGCCCGCGTACGGGGCCGGCGAAGCCGTGCGGCTTCGCCCACCCGAGGCCTTGCCGCTATAATCGCGCCTTTTCCCCGTTTCCTTCCATGCAGGTCTTCCGCGGAATTCCCGAGCGCTCCGACCACGGCTGCGTGCTCACCATCGGCAACTTCGATGGCGTGCATCGCGGCCATCAGACCTTGCTCGCGAAGCTGACGGCCAAGGCGCAGGCCACCGGCATGCCCTCTGCCGTGCTCACCTTCGAGCCCCACCCGCGCGAATATTTCTCCCACGAAAACCGGCCGATCCGCCTCACTTCTCTGCGCGAGAAAATCCTGCGTATCGCCGACCAGGGGGTTGATCGACTCTACATCGGCCGCTTCAACACCCGCTTCGCCGCCCTCACTGCAGAGCAATTCATCGAAGACATCCTGATCCGCGGCCTGTGTGCCCGGCAGCTGATGATCGGCGACGACTTCCGCTTCGGAAAGGGGCGCCAGGGCGACTTCGCCATGCTCCAGGCAGCTGGAGGCCAGGCCGGCTTCACCGTCGAGGCCATGCATACCCTGGTCCATGAAGGGGAGCGCGTCTCCAGTTCCGCCATACGTGAAGCGCTCGCCGACGGCGACATGCCCCACGCCGCCCGCCTGCTTGGCCGCCCATACAGCATCAGCGGCCGCGTCATGCATGGCGACAAGATCGGCCGAACCATCGGCTTTCCCACCGCCAACATCCAGCTCAAGCACCGCAGCCCGCCGCTGATGGGCATCTACACCGTGAGCGTCGAAGGCCTGGCCGACCGCCCCTGGCCGGGGGTCGCCAGTGTGGGCGTCCGCCCCACCATCAACGATGCCGGCCGGCCCACCCTCGAAGTGCATCTCTTCGACTGGAACACCGAATGCTATGGCGCTCATCTCAAGGTCAACTTCCTCGCCAAACAACGCGACGAAGAACGCTACGACACCCTTGAAGCCCTGACCGCCCAGATCGCCCGCGACGCCGAGCAGGCCCGCGCCCACTTTGCACAGAATCCCCTCTGAATTCACAGTCCGCACCGATCATGTCCGACACCAGCAAGACCCTCAATCTGCCCGACACCCCATTCCCCATGCGAGGCGACCTCGCCAAGCGCGAACCGAAGTGGGTGGCCGAATGGCAAAAGCGTAAGCTCTACCAGAAAATCCGCAAGGCCGCGGCTGGCCGGCCCAAGTTCATCCTGCACGACGGCCCGCCCTACGCCAACGGCAACCTGCACCTCGGCCATGCCCTGAACAAGATCCTCAAGGACATCATCGTCCGCTCCAAAACCTTGGCCGGCTTCGACGCGCCCTACGTACCGGGCTGGGACTGCCACGGGCTGCCCATCGAACACAAAATCGAAGTCACTCACGGCAAGGGCCTGCCCGCAGACAAGGTGCGCGAACTGTGCCGGGCCTACGCCACCGAACAAGTAGCGGTGCAGAAGAAGGAGTTCATCCGCCTCGGTGTACTCGGAGACTGGGACAATCCCTACCTGACCATGAACTTCGCCAACGAAGCCGGCGAAGTTCGTGCACTCGCCGAGATGGTCAAGCGCGGCTGGGTGTTCAAGGGTTTGAAGCCGGTCAACTGGTGCTTCGACTGCGGATCTGCACTGGCCGAAGCAGAAGTGGAATACCAGGACAAGACTAGCCCGGCCATCGACGTGGGATTTGTCTGCGCCGAACCCGGGAAGCTCGCCGCCGCCTTTGGCCTCGCCGCCCTGCCCGCGGGCAAGGACGCCTACGCGGTGATCTGGACCACCACCCCCTGGACCATCCCCGCCAACCAGGCGCTCAACGTCCATCCCGAACACGACTACGCGCTGGTCGACACCCCGCGCGGCCTGCTCGTGCTGATGACCGAACTCGCCGACGCCAGCCTCAAGCGTTTCGGCCTCGAAGGCACGACCGTCGCCCGCACCAACGGTGCCAAGCTCGACCGTATTGCCTTCCACCACCCGTTCTATGACCGCCTCTCGCCCATCTTCGTGGCTGACTACGTGGGCCTCGACGCCGGTACCGGCATCGTCCACTCGGCGCCGGCCTATGGTCTGGAAGACTTCAATTCCTGCAAAGCCAACGGCTTCACCAACGACGACATCCTCA
Source organism: Zoogloea sp. (assembly GCF_028689785.1). GTDB lineage: Bacteria > Pseudomonadota > Gammaproteobacteria > Burkholderiales > Rhodocyclaceae > Zoogloea. Next base: position 50,775 of record NZ_JAQVCN010000026.1, read on the forward strand.
GCCCGGTACAAAGCAACGGTGTCTATTCCGAATCGCTGCCTTTTTTTGGCGGCCTGCACATCTGGAAGGCCAACCCGGTCATCGTCGACAAGCTCCAGGAGGTCGGCGCGCTGTTCTCCCATGAAAAGATCAGCCACAGCTACATGCACTGCTGGCGCCACAAAACGCCGCTGATCTACCGCGCCACCGCCCAGTGGTTCGTCGGCATGGACATCAAGCCCAATGGCGGCCCCAGCCTGCGCGAACTGGCCATCAAAGGTGTCGAAGCCACCGAATTCTTCCCGTCCTGGGGGCAGGCCCGCCTGCATGCCATGATCGCCAACCGGCCCGACTGGTGCATCTCGCGCCAGCGCAACTGGGGTGTGCCCATCCCCTTCTTCCTGCACAAGGAAACCGGCGAACTGCATCCGCGCACGGTCGAACTGATGGAAGACGTCGCCCAGCGCATCGAACAGGAAGGCATCGCCGCCTGGTTCAAGCTCGACCCGGCCGAACTGCTCGGCGCCGAAGCCGCCCAATACGACAAGATCAACGATACCCTCGACGTGTGGTTCGACTCCGGCACCACCCACTGGCACGTGCTGCGTGGCTCCCACAATGACGGCCACCCCAGCGGCCCCCGCGCCGACCTCTACCTCGAAGGCTCCGACCAGCATCGCGGCTGGTTCCACTCCTCGCTCCTCACCGGCTGCGCCATCGACGGTCACCCGCCCTACAAAGCCCTACTGACCCACGGCTTCACGGTGGACCAGCAAGGCCGCAAGATGAGCAAGTCCCTGGGCAACACCATCCTGCCCCAGGAAGTGACCGAGAAGATGGGAGCCGACATCCTTCGCCTGTGGGTTGCCTCCACCGACTACTCGGGCGAGCTCGCCATGTCCAAGGAGATTCTCGACCGCGTTGTTGAAGTGTATCGCCGCCTGCGCAACACCCTGCGCTTCCTGCTGGCCAACACCGCCGACTTCGACGCCACCACCGACATGCTGCCTGTGTCCGAGTGGCTGGAGATCGACCGCTACGCCCTGGCCCTGACCCGCAAACTGCAGACCCAGGCCGAAGCCGACTACGCCGCCTTCGAGTTCCACCGCGTCGTCCAGGCCCTGCAGAACTTCGCCTCCGAAGACTTGGGCGCGGTGTACCTCGACGTGCTCAAGGACCGCCTCTACACCACCCAGGCCAAGTCCGTGGCACGCCGCTCGGCCCAGAGCGCCCTGTGGCATATCCTCCAGACCGTGGTGAAGCTGATGGCCCCCATCCTGTCCTTCACTGCAGAAGAGATCTGGCAACTCCTCACCCAGGATGCCGACGACAGCGTGATGCTCCACGCCTTTCACAGCCTGCCCGCCCAGGACGGCGAAGACGCCCTCCTGGAACGCTGGACGGCCATCCGCGCCATCCGCGCCGACGTACAGAAAGAAATCGAAGCCGTACGCGCCGCCGGCCAGGTCGGCTCGTCTCTGCAGGCCGAAGTGGAGATCCGCGCAACCAAGGGCAAGTACGCGCTGCTCACCAGCCTCGCCGACGATCTGCGCTTCGTGCTGATCTGCTCGAAGAGCAGCCTCGTCCAGGTCTCCTCCGAGGCGGATGAAGCCATCCTGGTTACGCCGTCCACCCACCAGAAGTGCGAGCGCTGCTGGCATTACCGGTCAGACGTGGGCCACGACGCAGCCCATCCGGAACTTTGCGGCCGCTGCACGTCAAACCTGCACGGCGCCGGCGAAACCCGCTCGGTCGCCTGAGCCCACGCCCAACAGGAGCCCAGCCCTTGAAACTACGCCTCGGCAACTGGATCGGCCTCTCCGCCATAATCGTCCTCGTCGACCAATGGACCAAGCACCTCGTCCGCGGCGCCCTGCGCAACGGCGAGGTGATTCATGTCACCGACTACTTCGACCTCGTGCTGGCCTTCAACCCGGGTGCCGCCTTCAGTTTCCTGGCGGACCAGAGCGGTTGGCAACGCTGGTTCTTTGTGGCGCTGGCCGCCCTCATCTGCGGCTGGTTGTTGCGTCTGCTGGCAAAACACCAGCATGAGCTGCTGCAGCCCCTGGCCTTCTCCCTCATCATCGGCGGCGCCATTGGCAACGTCATCGACCGCTTCGTCTTCGGCGCGGTGGTCGACTTCCTGTATTTCCACATCGGCCGCTACGGCTGGCCCGCCTTCAACGTGGCCGATTCCGCCATCTGCGTGGGCGTCGTCCTGATGTTCATCGCCCAGATTCGCGAGAACCGCCACGCCACCGCCCAAGAGAAACTTTCATGACCCAGATCGTCCAGCCCGACAGCCTGCTGACCCTCCACTACCGTATCTCCCTCGACAACGGCCAGCCGCTGATCAGCACCTTCGAATCCCAGCCCGCCACCATGCAGCTGGGCAAGGGCGACATCGCCCCAACCCTCGAACGCTGCCTGGCCGGCATCACCGTGGGCGAGCATCACACCTTTCTGCTCGAACCGGAAAACGCCTTTGGCGTGCACCGCGAAGACCTGGTCGAGAAGGTCCGCCTTGAGGACTTCCCCGATGGCGCCGAAGTTGAGCCCATGGTCATCATGGAGTTCACCGCTCCGGACGGCACCCGCTACCCCGGTCTGATCCGCGAAGTGCTCGACACCCACGCCGTGATCGACTTCAACCACCCCCTGGCCGGCAAATCCATCCGCTTCGAAGTCGAAGTGATCGGCATCAACTGAACGTCGGAGCCCCCATGGAAGTCCTGCTTGCCAACCCCCGCGGCTTCTGCGCGGGCGTGGAACGCGCCATCGAAATCGTCGAGCGGGCCCTGGCCCGCTACGGCGCCCCCATCTACGTCCGCCACGAAGTCGTGCACAACCGCTTCGTGGTCGAAGGCCTGCGTGCCAAAGGCGCCATCTTCATCGAATCCCTCGACGACGTTCCCGCCGGCAACACCGTGATCTTCAGCGCCCACGGCGTGCCCCAGTCGGTCCGCAGCGAGGCCGAGGCCCGTGGCCTGCGCGTCTTCGACGCCACCTGCCCGCTGGTCACCAAGGTGCACATCGAAGTGGCCCGCATGCGCGAGCAGGGCCGCGAGCTCATCATGATCGGCCACAAGGGGCACCCCGAAGTCGAGGGCACCATGGGCCAGGTCAAGGACGGCATCTACCTGGTCGAGAGTGCCACCGACGTGGCCGAACTGCAGGTGAACGACCCCGACATGCTGGCCTACGTCACCCAGACCACCCTGTCGGTGGACGACGCCGCCACCATCGTCGATGCCCTCCGTACCCGCTTTCCAAACATTGTCGGCCCCAAGAAGGACGACATCTGCTATGCCACCCAGAACCGCCAGGACGCCGTGAAGTTCATGGCCCCCAGATCCGACCTGGTGCTGGTGGTAGGCTCTGTCAACAGCTCCAATTCCAACCGTCTGCGTGAGGTGGCGGAATTGCTGAAGGTGCCGGCCTACCTCATCGACAACGCCGAGGCCATTGACCCAGCCTGGATCGCCGGCAAGAAGCGCATCGGCGTCACCGCGGGAGCCTCCGCTCCCGAAGTATTGGTGGATGCAGTCATCACCCGCCTCAAGGAAATGGGTGCCGCTTCCGTAAAGCCTCTAGCTGGTGTACCGGAAAAAGTGACCTTTCCCCTGCCCAAAGAGCTGCAAGCTCCCCCGGGATGATCGGAAAGGCGCTCCCCGGGGCGCCTTTTTTCCTTCTCCGCGAGCTTGCCCATGCCTTTCGTCCAGCGCGACGCCTCCGGCGCCGTCACCGCCCTCTTTTCCCAGCCCGGCCCGGGGCATGAAGAAGAAGTCCCGGCGGGCCACCCCGACCTCACTCCGGTCACCGGCCCATCCGAGTTCGCCCGCCTCGACGCCGACTTGATCCGTGTGATCGAAGACGTAGTCGACGTGCTCATCGACCGGGGTCTGCTCCGCCTCACCGACCTGCCCCTTGATGCGCAGCGCAAACTGCTGGCTCGCAAGGGCGCCCGCGCCCGCCTTCGCCAGGGCCTTAACCTGCTCGGCCCCAACGACGTCATCTGAACCCGCGCCACGACGCCCTTCCCGCTCTGGTCTGCCTGAAAGGCTCAAGTTCCCCCTACGGGGCCCGTTATCCCTACAATCCAGACGCCATGGGCCCCACCTATGGCGCCCTCCCGGTCAGTCCCCAAGTCTGCCGGGCCGTGAAACGACCACGAAACGATTGTGCCGATGACTGACGCTGCAACCCTTGCCGCACAGGCCCGCGCCTCCGACGCCGCCGCCGCCGACAACCGCTGGCACCCCGGCGAAGCCGCCACCCACGACGACCCTCTGCTTGACGCGCTGGTCGTACTCACCCGCCTCCATGGCAACCCCTTCTCCCCCGAAGCCCTCTCCGCCGGCCTGCCCCTGGTGGACAACCGGCTCACCCCATCGCTGCTGCCCCGGGCGGCAGCCCGGGCCGGCCTGACCGCACGAATCGTTCGCAAGTCGATCAAGGACATCACCCCCAACCTGCTCCCTGCGATCCTCCTCCTCCAGGATCGTCGCGCCTGCATACTCCTCGAACACCTGCCCGACGGCGGCGCACGGGTCCGCTTCCCCGAAGCCGGCGAATCAGCCGACGATATCTCCGCCGACGAAATGGCGGCCCTTTACACCGGGCTGGTGTGCTTCGTCCGGCCGCGCTTCCGCTTCGAGGCGCGCTCGCCTCAGGTCAAGGCAGTGCGGGCCAGCCACTGGTTCTGGGGCACCGTCATGGAAAACTGGCGCCTCTACCGGGACACCCTGCTGGCTGCGCTGGTGGTCAACCTGTTCGCCCTGGCCATCCCCATGTTCTCGATGACCGTTTATGACCGGGTGGTGCCCAACCACGCCGTCGAAACCCTGTGGGTGCTGGCCATCGGCGCGCTGCTCGTGCTGCTCTTCGATTTCGTCCTGCGCACCCTGCGCGCCTACATTGTGGACACTGCCGGCAAGCGCATTGACGTACAGCTATCGGCCCGCATCATGGAACGCGTTCTTGGCCTGCGCATGGACGCCCGGCCAGCCTCGGTGGGCTCCTTTGCCTCCAACCTGCGAGCCTTCGAGGGCGTGCGCGACTTCATTGCCTCTGCCACCGTCACCACGCTCATCGACCTGCCCTTCGTGCTGCTCTTCCTGCTGGTCATGGTATGGATCTCGCCCTGGCTTCTGCTGCCACCACTGGTCGGCATGCTCGCCGTCCTCTTCGTCACGCTGGTCGCTCAGGACAAGATGCACGAGCTCACCGAGACCACCTACCGCGCCAGCGCCCAGCGCAATGCCACCCTGGTGGAGAGCCTGGTGGGTCTCGAAACGGTCAAGACCCTCAGTGCCGAAGGCCTGATTCAGCGTCAGTGGGAGCGCGCCACATTGTTCATCGCCCAGATCGGGGGCCGCCTCAAGCTGCTCTCTTCGGGCACGGTCAACTTCGCCCAGTTCATGCAGCAGTTCGTCAACATCGCGGTGATCATCGTCGGCGTCTATGAGCTGTCCGAGGGCAACATGTCCATGGGTGGCATCATCGCGGCATCCATGCTCTCGGGTCGGGCCATGGCGCCCCTCGGGCAGGTGGCGGGCCTGATGATGCAATACCAGAACGCCCGCACCTCGCTGGCCTCGGTCAACTCCCACATGGCGCTTCCCATCGAACGCCCGGACGGAGCCAGCTTCGTACATCGCCCCAGCTTCAGCGGCGACATCGAGTTCAAGGACGTGGGCTTCAGCTACCCCGGTCGTGACCAGGCCGTACTCAAGAAGATCAGCTTCCGCCTGAAGGCCGGCGAGAAGGTCGCCATCATCGGGCGCATCGGCTCCGGCAAGACCACCATCGAAAAGCTCGTCCTCGGCCTCTATCAGCCTACCGAGGGCGCCATCTTCATCGACGGCATCGACTCCCGCCAGATCGACCCCGCCGAGCTGCGTCGCGCCATCGGCTTCGTCCCCCAGGACGTGACCCTCTTCTACGGCACCCTCAAGCACAACATTGCCATGGGTGCCCCTTTTGCTGACGACAGTGCCATCCTCGCCGCGGCCGAACTCTCCGGCGTCAAGGAGTTTGCCGACACCCACCCCCAGGGCTTCGAGATGCCCATCGGCGAGCGCGGCGAGTCCCTCTCCGGCGGCCAACGCCAGGCCGTGGCAATTGCCCGGGCGCTGCTCAACGACCCGCCCATCCTGCTCCTCGACGAACCCTCCAGCAGCATGGACCACCAAAGCGAAGAAGGCCTCAAGCAGCGCCTGCGCCGCTTTGCGGCCAGCAAGACGATGATACTGGTCACCCACCGCACCTCTTTGCTCGACCTGGTGGATCGCCTCATCGTCCTTGATCAAGGCCAGATCGTCGCCGACGGGCCCAAGGCCCAGGTGGTGGAAGCCCTTCAGCAGGGCCGCATCGGCCGCGCGGGGTGACATCATGAAAGCACTCATCGCCCTCTTCCAGCCCCTCTACAACGCCATCTACCAGCGCTGCTCGCGCCTCTTCGACCGGGTTCTCGACGGCGCCGAGCGCCGCGAGATCCACGACGACGCCGACTACCTGGCCGACGCCGAATGGGCCATGTCCGAACAGAAGCTGCGCGGCAGCCGCATCGCAGTCTGGACCACCTGCCTCGCCGTGCTGGTGCTGGTTGTGTGGGCTGCCTTCGCCCAGCTCGACGAAGTGACCCGCGGCGAAGGCAAGGTCATCCCCTCCCGCCAGGTCCAGGTCATGCAGAGCCTCGACGGCGGCATCGTCTCCGAGATCCTGGTCAAGGAAGGCCAGCAGGTGAAGACCGGGCAGCTGCTGCTGAAGGTCGACCCGACCCGCTTCGTGTCGTCCCTGCGGGAAAACCGCGCCCAGTACATCGCCCTCCTCGCCAAGGCGGCCCGACTCACCGCGGTGGCCAACGGCAAGCCCTTCGTCCCCCCGCCGGAGCTGATCAAGGAGGCCCCTGATCTCATCGAACAGGAACGCAGCGCCTACGAGAACAAACGCATGGAGCTCGAAGCCGCTGTCGGCATTGCCCGCCAGCAGCTATCCCAGCGCCGCCAGGAGCTCAACGAGCTCACCGCGAAGCGCGAGCAGGCCACCCAGAGCTACACCCTCACTGCCAAGGAGCTCGAAGTCACCCGCCCCTTGGCCAAGACGGGCGCCGTCTCCGAGGTTGAGCTGCTGCGCCTGGAGCGTGACGTAGCCCGCTACCGGGGCGAACGGGACGCCGCCAGTGCCCAGATCCCCCGCATTCAGGCCGCTATCTCCGAGGCCCAGAACAAGATCGAGGAAGTCGGGCTCAACATGCGCAACCAGGCCCGCAGCGAACTTTCCGACACCAACGCCAAGCTCGCCGCCCTGTCGGCCGGCAGCGAAGGCCTTGCCGACAGGGTCAAGCAGGCTGAAATCCGCGCCCCCATGAACGGCACCGTCAAACAGCTCTTCGCCAACACGGGGGGCGGCGTCGTCCAGCCCGGCAAGGAGATCATCGAGATCGTCCCGAGCGACGACGCCCTGCTGCTCGAAGCCCGTGTTCAGCCCAAGGACATCGCCTTCCTGCGGCCCGGCCAGCCCGCACTGGTCAAATTCACCGCCTACGACTTCTCCATCTATGGCGGGCTCGAAGCCACCCTCGATCAGATCGGTGCCGACACCATCACCGACGAAAAAGGCAACGCCTTCTACATCGTGCGGGTACGCACCACCCACAGCACCATCGGCGATGCCCACATGCCCATCATTCCGGGCATGGTCGCCGAAGTGGACATCCTCACCGGAAAAAAATCACTCCTCAGCTACCTGATGAAACCCGTCCTCCGTGCCAAGGCCAACGCCCTGACTGAACGCTGACCGAAGCTCGCCTCCGCCCATGAGCACTCCGCAACCGCTGCTGATCCTCACCCAAGACGACCTCCTTGCCGAACGCTGGCAGGCCCTGTCATCCAGTCCGATCCGCGCCCTCGACATCCACGGCCTCGAAACCTGGCGCAAGGCTGGCCACCGCCTGGTGGTCATCGACCTGGGCAGTCGCCTGGGCGGAGCCCTACCCCTATGGACCCATCAGGCCTGGCGGGAGAACGCCACCGGCCTCGCTATCCTGGCCACCTCCTCCCGACCCGACGACGACGAGGGCCTCGCCGTGCTCAATGCCGGGGCCAGCGGCTACTGCCACAGCCATGCCCCGGTGGACAACCTGCGCCAGGCGCTTGATGTGATCGACAGCGGCGAGCTGTGGGTAGGGCGTGCCCTGCTGTCCCGGCTGCTGCGCCTTGTGGATAGCCGCCTGCCCCGTGCCGGGCTCGCCGACTGGGCCCGCCCGTTGACCGAGAGGGAGCGGGAGGTTGCCCATCACGCCGCCGTCGGGGAAAGCAATGTGGCCATCGCCGGTGCTCTCGGCATCACCGAGCGCACAGTCAAGGCACATCTCAAAGCCATCTTCGAGAAGCTAGAAGTGGCAGACCGGCTGCAACTTGCCCTCCGGGTGCACGGCGTCCGCTGAAACACCCTCCCCGCGTGGCATCCGTCACGCGACTTGTCCTCGTGGACAATGGCGCCCCCTCGCACCGCGTCGTAGATTCCGTCTCATCTAAAAAGCCGATTTCCGGAGACCGTCATGGCCACCTCGTCCTCCCCCGTCACTACCGCCACCAACACCGCCTCCAAGGGCACCGTCGTCTTCGTGCAGGGCGAAGCCTACCTGCGCGACAGCAGCGGCAAGCTCAGCGCCATCAAGCCGGGAGATGTGGCCACCGAGGGCCAGGAGATCGTCACCCACACTGGCGCAGTGGTGGAAATGCAGCTGCCTGGTGGAGCCAAGGTCAGTGTCGGGCCGGACCGCGAGCTGCTGCTCAATGAAGAGTTCTTCGCCACAGCCACGCCAGAACGCAGCGACAACGCCATCTCCAGCCTGGGCACGGAGGCCGACAAGGTTATCCAGGCCCTCAACGCCGGGAAGGACCCCTTCGAAGATCTGGAAGATCCGGCAGCCGGTCTCACTGGTGGTGGCGTGGGCGATCAGACCCACGATTTCGTGCGTCTCGTGCGGGTGCTCGAAGAGGTGACGCCGGTCTCCTACAGCTACGCCAGCACGGCCGACGGCGTTGAGTTTCTGCCCGCAGCCACGCTCACCACACAAACCATCAACACCCCGCCGGTCGCAAACGATGACCGCGTCGACGGCACCGAAGACCAGCCCCTGATCGTGGACGTCCTGGCCAACGACAGCGACGCCGACAACGACCCCCTGGTGGTCACCAACGCCACGGCCACCAACGGCCAGGTCACCATCAACCCGGACGGCAGCCTGCGCTACGTGCCCAACCCGGACTTCAACGGCCCCGACACCGTCACCTACACCATCAGCGACGGCAAGGGCGGCACCTCGACGGCAACGGTCACCATCAACGTCGTGGCGGTCAATGACGCCCCCGTGGCCCTGCCCGACGCGGCCACCACCCCCGAAGACCAGCCGGTGACCATCAATGTGCTGGGCAACGACAGCGACCCGGACGGTGACCCGCTCACCGTCACCGGCGCCACCGTCGACCCGGCCCTCGGCAGCGTAGTCATCAATCCGGACGGCACCCTCACCTTCACCCCGACGCCCGACTTCAACGGCCCTGTGCTCATCACCTACACGGTCAGCGACGGCAAGGGCGGCACCGCGTCCTCCACCGTCACGGTCAATGTCACCCCGGTGAATGACAACCCCATCGCCAACCCTGATGTGGCCACCACCCTCGAGAACACCCCGGTCACGGTTCCAGTGCTGGGCAACGACAGCGATCCCGAAGGCGACCCGCTCACCGTCACAAGTGCCACCGTCGACCCGGCCCTCGGCAGCGTCGCGATCAACCCGGACGGCACCCTCACCTTCACCCCGGCGCCCAACTTCAATGGCCCGGTAGTCATCAACTACACCATCAGCGACGGCCAGGGCGGCACCGCCACCAGCACCGTCACGGTGAATGTAACGCCGGACAACACCGCCCCCGTGGCCAATCCGGACAGCGCCACCACCCTGGAAGACCAACCAATCACCGTCAATGTTCTGGGCAATGACAGCGACCCGGACGGCGACCCCCTCAGCGTCACCGGCGCCACCGTCGATCCGGCCAAGGGCACTGTCTCGGTCAATCCCGACGGCACCCTCACCTTCACCCCGGCCGCCAACATCAACGGCCCCGTGGTCGTCACCTACACCATTGCCGATGGCAATGGCGGCACTGCCACCAGCACCGTTACCATCGACGTCACCCCGCAAAATGACGCTCCGGTGGCCACCCCGGACACCGCCACCACCCTGGAAGACCAGCCCGTCACCGTCAGTGTGCTCGGCAACGACAGCGACCCGGACGGCGACCCCCTCAGCGTCACCGGCGCCACCGTCGATCCGGCCAAGGGCACGGTCGCGGTCAATCCCGACGGCACCCTCACCTTCAACCCCGCCGCCAACTTCAACGGCCCGGTGGTCGTCACTTACACCATTTCCGACGGCAATGGCGGCACCGCCACCAGCACCGTCACCATCGACGTCACCCCGGTAGCCGACGCCGCCGTACTCGGCACCGGCAGCGGCACCGTCAAGGAAGACACCCCCGCCCAGACCACCGCCTCGGGCACCCTCTCCATCGTTGATCCTGACGCCGGCGAAGCCGCCTTCCAGCCCCAGACCAACGCGGTGGGCACCTACGGCAGCTTCAGCGTGAACGCGGCCGGTGCCTGGACCTACACCATCGACAACAGCCTGCCGGTCGTCCAGGCCCTCAAGGAAGGCGAGACCCGCACCGAGTCCTTCACCGTGCGCAGTGTGGACGGCACCGCCACCACCGTCAGTCTCACCATACTCGGCACCAACGACGCCCCCATCGCCAACCCCAACATCGCCACCACCCTGGAAGACCAGCCCGTCACCGTCAATGTACTCGGCAATGACACCGATCCGGACGGCGACCCCCTCAGCGTCACCGGCGCCACCGTCGATCCGGCCAAGGGCACGGTCGCGGTCAATCCCGACGGCAGCCTCACCTTCAACCCGGCAGCCAACATCAACGGCCCCGTGGTCGTCACCTACACCATCTCCGACGGCAATGGCGGCACCGCCACCAGCACCGTCACCATCGACGTCACCCCGGTCAACGACAACGCCACCATCAGTGCCGGCACCGGCACCACCAAGGAAGATACCGTCCTGCTGGCCAGCGGCACGCTGACCATCACCGACCCGGACACCGGCGAAGCCGCCTTCCAGGCCCAGACCGGTGTAACCGGCACCTACGGCAGCTTCTCCATCGACGAGACCGGCCACTGGGCTTTCACCCTGGACAACGGCAACCCCTTGGTCCAGAACCTTGCCGACGGCGACTCCCGCACCGAATCCTTCACAGTGCGCAGCGTGGACGGCACCGAGAGCACCGTGGTCATCACCATCCTTGGTACCAACGAGACCATCGGTTCGCCGGGCGTCGGCATCGTCAAGGAGGACAACACCCTGAGCACTGGCGGCAGCCTGAACGCCAGCGGCGGCGCCAGCTTCGTCGCCCAACCGGCCACCCCTGGCACCTATGGAAGCTTCACGCTCAACACCGATGGCAGCTGGAACTACGTCCTCAACAACCCGGCCAGCGTGGTTCAGAGCCTGGGCGAGGGCCAGACCCGCAGCGAGACCTTCCCGGTCACCCTGTCCGACGGCACAGCCAGCACCGTCACGATCACCGTGGTCGGCACCAACGACCCGGCCCTCATCGGTCCAGGCAGCGGCAGTGTCACCGAAGACAGCATCCTCAGCACCGGGGGCACCCTGAGCATCACCGATGTGGATGCTGGAGAGGCCAGCTTCCGGCCGCAGACCAGCGTAGCCGGCACCTACGGTAGTTTCAGCCTCGACGCTGCGGGCAACTGGACCTACACCCTCAACAACGCCCACCCGGACGTTCAGGCCCTCGGCGTCGGCGACACCCTGTCCGAAACCTTCCCGGTGCTGAGCACGGACGGCAGCACCAGCAACGTCTTCATCACCATCAACGGCACCAACGACGGCCCGGTCGCCACTCCCGACACCACCACCACGCCGGAAGACCAGCCCATCACCGTCAATGTGCTGGGCAATGACACCGATCCGGACGGCGACCCCCTTTCCGTCACCGGCGCCACCGTCGATCCGGCCAAGGGCACGGTCGCGGTCAATCCCGACGGCACCCTCACCTTCAACCCGGCCGCCAACTTCAACGGCCCGGTGGTCGTCACTTACACCATCTCTGATGGCAAGGGCGGAACCGCCACCAGCACCGTCACCATCGACGTCACTCCGGTTAATGACGCACCGGTCGCCCTGGATGACGTCAACAGCCTGAGCAAGACCGCCACCACCCCGGCCACGGGCAACGTCATCACCAACCCTGCCGGCCTCGACACTGACCTGGATGGCGACACCCTCACCGTCAGCCTCGTAGGCAGCGCCCCGGTAAGTGGCGCAACCGTGGTCAACGGTGCCTTCGGCACCCTGACCATCCACCCGGACGGCAGCTACAGCTACATCCAAGACACGGCAAACAGCTCAGTAAGCAGTCTGGCTCCGGGCGCCACCCTAACCGACAGCTTCAGCTACACGGTCTCCGACGGTAAGGGCGGCACCGCCACTGCCGAACTCCGGATCACCATCGCTGGCCTCAACACCCCCCCGATCGCCGCCCCCGACTCGGCAACAACTAACGAAGACGAGCCAGTCCGGATTGCAGTGCTGGGCAATGACAGCGACCCCGAAGGCGACACCCTCAGCATCACCAGCGCCACGGTCGACCCTGCCAAGGGCAATGTGGTAGTCAACGCCGACGGCACCCTCACCTTCAACCCCGCCGCCAACTTCAACGGCCCGGTCGTCGTCACCTACACCATCTCCGACGGCAAGGGCGGCACTGCCACCAGCACGGTCAACATAAACGTCAATCCGGTCAACGACGCCCCCGTCGCCAACCCCAACACCGCCACCACACCGGAAGACCAGCCCGTCACCGTCAACGTGCTGGGCAATGACACCGATCCGGAAGGCGACACCCTCTCCGTCACCGGCGCCACCCTCGATCCGGCCAAGGGCACGGTCGCGGTCAATCCCGACGGCACC
>NZ_JAQVCN010000087.1 GCF_028689785.1 Zoogloea sp.
CGCAAACATTGCCCCGGAGACAAAGCCGTGGGAAATCATCTGAACGAGCGCACCTTCAATACCCAGCGGGTTGAAGATGAAGAAACCAAGCGTGACAAAACCCATGTGAGAAATCGAAGAATAGGCAACAAGCTTCTTCATGTCCGTCTGGACAAGTGCCACAAAACCAATATAAATAACGGCGATCAACGAAAGCGTGATGATCATGGGCGCAAACGCCTGGCTGGCATCCGGTGCAATCGGAAGGGAGAAACGCAGAAAACCATAAGCACCAAGCTTGAGACCGATGGCCGCCAGGACAATCGAACCGCCCGTAGGAGCCTCAACGTGCGCGTCCGGCAACCAGGTATGCACCGGAAACATCGGGATCTTCACTGCAAAAGATGCAAGAAACGCCCAGAAAAGCAAGGTCTGCGCATCCATACCCAACCTGAGTTGATGCCAGTCAAGAATGCTGAAGCTTCCACCGGACTCCATGAACAGATAAAGCAGCGCAATCAGCATGAGCAGCGAGCCGGCAAGCGTGTAAAGAAAAAACTTAATTGCCGCGTACACTCGATTCGGGCCGCCCCAAACGCCGATGATGATGAACAGAGGAATCAGGGACGCTTCAAAAAACACGTAGAACAGAACACCATCGAGCGCAGAAAAAATGCCGTTGATCAAGCCGGACATGATGAGAAAACCCGCCATGTACTGAGCAACCTTCTCCTGAATGACCTCCCAACCAGCCACTACCACGATGACTGTGATAAAGCTGTTCAACAGCACAAAGAGCACAGAAATACCATCAACCCCAAGCACATAGTTGATGTTGAACCGGGGAATCCAGGAATAGGCCTCGACAAACTGCATCGCACTGGTGCTTACGTCGAAACCGGTGTAGAGCGGAATACTGACCGCCAACCCAGCGAGCGCAAAAAAGAGCGCTACAAATCTGGCGACTGATGCGTTGCGGTCCGAGCCTGTAGCAAGCGCCAGTAGGCCACCAAGGATCGGAACCCAAATCGCAAGGCTGAGGAATGGAATACCCGTCATCTCTACTTTCCGTTCTATGCACCGCGTAAGCGGCGTTCAAGTCCTAAATCTCTTTGTTAGCCCTGATCCACGAAAACGATATCACCCGCGATTGAACCAGAAGGTCAGGAGGATGACGACGCCGAAGATCATCGAAAACGCATACTGATAGATATGCCCACTCTGGAAGAGACGGGAGAGCTGCGCAATCAATCCAACGAACTTGGCAGAACCATTAACCACCATCCCGTCGATCAAAGTCTGATCACCGATTTTCCACAACCCGCGGCCAAGCAAGCGAGCCCCACCAGCAAAAACAAGCTCGTTGAAGCGATCAAAGTAGTACTTGTTCTCCAGCAGGGTATGAATCGGCTTGAACGTCCGCATGATAGCCGCAGGAATCGACGGCGCGACCATGTAGAAGAACCACGCAAGTGCAACACCACTCATTGCCAATGCGAAAGGAAGCGTCATCAGGCCGTGAATGGCCATGCCATATGCACCGTGGAACTCCTCAGCCAACTCCTTCAGCACACCATGGTTCTCACCAATGTGAATGACCTTGTCAAAGAAGCCGCCGAACAACATCGGCTCGATGGTAAAGAAGCCGACAAACACCGAAGGTATGGCGAGCAAAACAAGCGGCAAAGTCACAACCCAGGGCGACTCATGGGGCTTCTGCCCAGGTGCAAGTCCATGATGGGCATGGTCATCGTGATCATCGCCATGATGGTCATCGGCATGAGCGTCGTGTGAATGCTCCTGGCCATGATGCTCGACCTCCTTGCCGAATCGCTCTTCCCCGTGAAACACCAGGAAGTACATGCGGAAAGAATAGAAAGCTGTGACAAACACGCCTACGATCACGCAGAAGTAGGCATAGCCAGCCCCAGGGATATGAGACAACTTGACAGCCTCGATGATCATGTCCTTCGAATAGAAGCCCGAAAGGAACGGAAAGCCGATGAGCGCCAGCGATCCGAGCAACGAAGTGAGCCAAGTGATCGGCATATACTTCCAGAGCCCTCCCATATTGCGCATATCCTGATCATGATGCATCCCGATAATCACGGAACCAGCACCGAGGAAGAGCAGTGCCTTAAAGAAGGCATGCGTCATTAGATGGAAGACAGCGGCAGAGTAAGCAGAGACACCCAGCGCGACCGTCATGTAGCCGAGCTGAGAAAGCGTGGAATATGCGACAACTCGCTTGATGTCGTTCTGGACAATACCAAGAAACCCCATGAACAGCGCGGTGGTAGCACCAATCACCAAAACAAAAGAAAGCGCAGCCTCGGAAAGCTCAAACAACGGCGACATCCGAGCAACCATGAAAATGCCCGCCGTAACCATGGTCGCAGCGTGAATCAGCGCAGAAATCGGGGTTGGACCTTCCATCGAATCCGGCAGCCAGACATGCAGAGGAACCTGAGCTGACTTGCCCATTGCACCAATAAACAAACCAATACAGATTGCAGTGATCAGAGGCCAGCCCGTCGAAGGGACCGTCATTTCGGCCAACTCACCCGCCTTCGCAAAGACCTCGGCGTAGTTCAAAGTACCTGCAAAAGCAGCAACGAGTCCGATCCCCAGAAGGAAACCGAAATCCCCAACGCGATTAACCAGGAACGCCTTCATGTTGGCGAAAATGGCCGTCGGCCGGGTATACCAGAAACCGATCAGAAGATACGAAACAAGACCAACAGCTTCCCATCCGAAGAACAGTTGCAAGAAGTTGTTCGACATCACCAGCATAAGCATGGAGAAGGTGAACAGGGAGATATAGCTGAAAAAACGCTGATACCCGGGATCTTCAGACATGTAGCCGATGGTGTAGATATGCACCATGAGCGAGACGAAGGTGACCACCAGCATCATCATGACGGTTAGGGAGTCGATCAGGAAACCGACCTCAAGGGTAAGGGAACCGCTGGTTGCCCACGTGTACAACGTCCCGTTGAAAACGTTTCCGGCCTGAACGTCCTGAAAAATGACAAGCGAGGCAAGAAAGGACACCGCGACACCAAGAATCGTCACGGAGTGCGCTCCGGCACGTCCAACAACTTTGCCAAAAAGGCCGGCAACGATCGCACCGAACAAGGGCGCCAAAGGAACCAACAAATACAGCTTTTGCATCTCAGTCATCGAAACGCTTCCTTATCCCTTGAGACTGTCCAGATCATCAACGTGAATCGTCCGCAGATTACGGAACAACGCCACGAGAATGGCCAGACCGATTGCAGCTTCAGCCGCAGCCACGACCAATACGAAGAAAACAAAAATCTGACCCGCGGCATCCCCAAGATAGTGGGAAAAAGCGATGAAGTTCAAATTCACAGCCAACAACATTAGTTCGATGGCCATCAGAAGCACGATCAAATTCTTGCGATTCAGGAAAATCCCGACGACACCAAGGGCAAAGAGAATCGCAGCAAGAATCAAATAATGAGATAACGAAAGCATAAAACCCCTCCCTGACGATCGTCAGCAGAAATTCAGTCCTTTTCTGCACGCATCGAAACGATGCGCACACGATCATCGCGCTTTACAGCCACCTGAGCAGCTGGATCAACCTTTTTGACGTCCTTCCGCTTTCTCAGCGTAAGTGCTACGGCTGCAATCATTGCAACCAGCAACACGATGGAAGCCAGCTCAAAGGGATACACATACTCCGTGTAGAGCAACCGGCCGAGCTCCTTCGTGTTGCTGTACCCGGGCTCCGGCTCCGAGGGAGCGGGCATGCCATCCAGACCGAAGTAGCTGCCGCCGAGAACAATCGCCATTTCCGCAATCATCAGCAACCCGACAACTGCACCTATGGGGAGGTAACTCCAGAAGCCCTGCCGAACTCTCTCGAGATTGATGTCGAGCATCATCACAACGAACAGGAACAGGACCATAACCGCTCCGACATAGACCATGACAAGAGCGATTGCCAAGAACTCCGCCCGAAGCAGCATCCAGATACCGCCAGCCGAAAAAAAGACCAGGACAAGAAAGAGCGCTGCGTGAACCGGGTTTCTCGCCGTAATGACTCGCAACGCTGCAAGAACCATCACCGTCGAAAAAAAGTAGAAAACGACTGACTGGAAATCCATAAACGTGTTCCGCAAAGATGATTTAGTCCGTACCCACCAGCCTACCGGTACTTGGAATCGACTTCCCGATCCTTGGCAATCTGCGCCTCGTGCCGATCTCCAACCGCCAGGAGCATCTGCTTCGTGTAGTACAGATCTCCGCGCTTCTCGCCGTGATACTCAAATACACGAGTCTCAACAATCGCATCGACCGGACACGCTTCTTCACAAAAACCGCAGAAGATGCACTTTGTCAAATCAATGTCATAGCGGCTAGTACGCCTAGACCCATCTTGCCGCTGCTCAGACTCAATGGTGATGGCCATCGCCGGACAAACGGCTTCACACAATTTGCATGCAATACAACGCTCTTCACCGTTAGGATACCGACGCAGCGCATGAAGTCCACGAAACCGAGGGCTCTGAGGAGTCTTCTCCTCAGGAAACTGAACGGTAATCTTCCGTGCAAAAAGATGCCGGCCTGTGAGAGCCATACCCTTCAGCAGCTCTTTAAGAAAAAGGCTGCCAACGTAATCTTTCATCGAACCCATTATCTTTTCCTCACTTCCAGATCGACAAGGGCGACATAACCCAAACTGCGACCACAACAACCCAGAACAGCGTCAGCGGAATGAACACTTTCCAACCCAGACGCATAATGTGGTCATACCTGAAGCGCGGGAAAGTTGCTCTGAACCAGAGAAACAGGAACAGAATGAACGACGTCTTGATCGCCAGCCAGACAAATCCGTCAGGCAGGAAACCCACTGGGGAAAGCCAGCCACCGAGGAAAAGGATGGAGGTCAGCGCGGAAATCAGGATCATGTTCGCGTACTCACCCAGGAAGAACAGCGCAAACGCCATCCCGGAATACTCGACCATGTGTCCGGCAACAATTTCAGACTCACCTTCGACAACATCGAAAGGTGCGCGGTTAGTTTCGGCGATCCCGGAAATGAGATAGACGATGAACATCGGAAACAGCGGGAGCCAGTTCCAGCTAAGGAAGCCAAAACCGGCATCGGCGCCCTGACCTTTGCCTTGAACTGCAACGATCTCGCTGAGATTCAGGCTTGAGGAGATCATCAAGACGCAGACAAGCGCGAAGCCCATCGCAATCTCGTAGGAAACCATCTGTGCAGCCGCACGCATACCACCAAGGAAGGCGTACTTGGAATTTGATGCCCAGGCCGCAATGATCACCCCATACACCTCAACCGAGGTGATAGCCAGGAGGAACAACAGCCCTGCATCAACATTCCCTACAACCCACCCGTCAGAAAACGGCACGACAGCCCAAGCGGCAAGAGCAGGCGCAAGCGCAAGCACAGGGCCTAGGATGAACAAGCCCTTGTTTGCACCAGAAGGAACGATGACTTCTTTAAGCAGCAGCTTTACGCCGTCGGCAATCGGTTGAAGCAACCCTCTCGGACCAACCCTGTTCGGCCCAATGCGCACCTGCATATAGCCGATGACCTTGCGCTCCGCGAGAGTGAGATAGGCGACGCACAAAAAAAGTGGCGCGACAATACCAATGATCTTCATCAAAGACCATACAAGAGGCCATGCCGCCCCGAAGAGTGCCGCTACAGGCTCGATGTACGCATCCATCACAACCGCTCCACGCTGACTTCACCATAAAGCGCTCCGAGGCGCGAAGTGAGGGAATGAGCTCCCGCCAGTCTCACACAACCTTCCGCAACCCCCCCATCCTCTTCCGCGAGGACGATAGCCTCGCCGTTTGCAGATGCAACCCGGACCTTTAGGCCGGCCTGAAGACCCAGCCGTTCCAGAGTAGCTCTGCTCATCCTGGCCGAAGGCTCCGAAGAATCACGGGTAGCTTGAAGCGAAGGAGCTCTACGGACAACAGAGTCAGCGAAATAAATAGGAACGTCTGCGATGCGCTGAATTCCGCCCCCGATGTTGCCAAGCACAACCACGTCGCTCTGAACCGAGTTATCGAGCTTGTTCAAGTCAACAACCGTAGCGTCGCCAAAAATCTGCTTCCGAACATCTTCAATCGAATCCGCGGAAGCTCCCTTAAGACCGAGCATCTCTCCCAAAACCTTCAGTACCTTCCAAGCGGGACGCGAACTACCGAGGCTCTTGACGACAGGGTAGAAACTCTGGGCCTTGCCCTCGCAATTCACAAAGGTTCCAGGAGTTTCGGTGAAAGGCGAGACCGGCAGAAGCACATCCGCAAAATCAAACGCGCCAGCTGATTTGAACGCACTGAACACAGCAACCATATCTGCCTTGCCGATCACATCGGCTGCCACCGCGCCGAAAGCGCAGTCGAACTCCGGCTCGACATTAACAAGAAGGTAGGCTCTTAGCGCAGAGGATGTCATCTCTCTGACGTTCTTTCCAGAAATCTCTCCAAAAGGAACCGCTCCGGCCAAGTAGCCGCCGACACTGTTCGCGGCCTCACCGATCAAACCGAATCCTCCCCCCGTGACGCGGGAAATCTCATGGGCAATTCGATGGATCTGGGAAGCCTGGGCGTGCTGAACAGCAAAATTACCAAGCCAGATCGCAACACGACGCCCCGACACAAGGCTACGCGCAATCGCCCGGGCGTTTTCGTCAACGACCACACTAAGGGTTGCCTCTACAAACTCCGGAGCAACCTGGTCATTTTTCTCCTCGGCGATCGCCTTCAGGATTGCCGCCAGAGCGGCGGGCATCGCCGCCGGCGAAACACAAAGGGCATTTGCAACCGGCAACTGCCAATCATCAAAGGCCGAATTGACTGCATTAACTTTCAAACCACGCTTAACTGCCTGACGTACACGCTGGGCAATCAAAGGATGATCTTTGCGGAAGAAGCTACCGACAATGAGAAGTCGATCCAAATAACGGATATCGGACACCTGCATTCCAAGCCATGGAGCCCCAGCCATCTTCCCATCCAGGGCGAAATCGATCTGACGCAAACGGAAATCGACGTTCCCTGACCCGAGCCCACGCACAAGCGCCTGTGTCAGGAAAAGCTCCTCTGCAGTACTGTGAGGAGACACGAGTGCTCCGATCGAATCGGCACCATGGTCAGCAACGATCCCCTTGAGACCATTGGCAACGTACTCAAGCGCGGTCGGCCAATCCGTTTCAATCCACTGACCACCCTGCTTGACCATCGGAACAGTCAAGCGATCAGGCCCATTCAGAGCCTCATAAGAGAAGCGATCCTTGTCTGAAAGCCAGCACTCATTGATGTCTTCATTTTCAAGGGGAAGGACACGCTTCACAGTGTCATGCTTCACTTGGACAACAAGATTACTACCAAGCGAATCGTGCGGACTAACCGACTTTCTCCGGGACATTTCCCACGCACGGGCCGCAAATCGGAAAGGCTTGGAGGTAAGGGCCCCCACCGGACACAAATCAATGATGTTGCCGGAGAGTTCGGTATCAACCGTCTTCTCAACAAAAGGCATGATCTCAGCGTGCTCACCCCTGAATGCCTGCCCCAACTCCATCAAGCCGGCGATTTCGGAAGTGAAGCGAACACATCGCGTGCAGTTAATGCAACGCGTCATATCCGTCGAAACCAGCGGCCCGAGATCCTTGTTTGATACGACCCGCTTCTCCTCCTCATAGCGAGACTGAGCGCCACCGTAACCGACCGACAGATCCTGCAGTTGACACTCGCCACCTTGATCGCAAATCGGGCAATCCAGCGGGTGGTTAATCAGCAGGAACTCCATCACTCCCTTTTGAGCTTTGACAGCCTGTTCGGAGTGGGTCCATACCTTCATTCCGTTGGTCACAGGCGTCGCGCAGGCTGGCAGCGGCTTAGGCGCCTTTTCTACCTGGACAAGGCACATGCGACAATTAGCCGCGATCGACAGCTTTTTGTGATAACAAAAATGGGGCACATAGGCGCCAACCTGGGTGGCGGCCTCCATGACAGTACTGCCGTCGGGGACCTGCAACTGCTTTCCGTCAATTTCGATGTCTAGCATGTCGAGCCTACGCTACGTAAATCTTGCTGCCTTCGTGCTGCACATTCTTGGGCACGAGACATTTCTTGTGTTCGATGTGGAAAGCAAATTCGTCACCGAAATGCTTCACAAAACTTTGAACCGGCATTGATGCAGCATCGCCAAGAGCACAAATCGTGCGCCCCATGATATTTGCCGTCACACTATTCAGCAGATCCAGATCATCCGGCCGACCGAGCCCACTTTCTATTCTATGGACAACCCTGTACAGCCAACCTGTGCCTTCACGACAAGGCGTGCATTGACCACAAGACTCCTCAAAATAGAAATAGGAAAGGCGCTCAAGGGCCTTCACCATGCAAGTCGTTTCATCCATGACAATGACCGCACCGGAACCCAACATCGACCCCGCCTTGGAGATCGAGTCATAATCCATGGTGCAATCCATCATCACGCTTCCAGGCAGAACCGGCGCAGAGGAACCGCCGGGAATCACAGCCTTCAACTGGCGGCCACCGCGCATTCCTCCAGCCATTTCAAGAAGCGTAGAGAACGGCGTCCCGAGCGGGATTTCATAATTACCGGGCTTATTCACATGCCCCGAAACGGAGAAGAGCTTCGTGCCTCCGTTATTCGGCTTACCCAACGCGAGAAACGCATCCCCCCCCTCCCGGATGATGAAAGGGATCGAGGCGAAGGTTTCCGTGTTGTTGATCGTTGTCGGCTTTCCGTACAGACCAAAACTTGCCGGAAACGGAGGCTTGAAACGAGGCTGCCCTTTCTTACCCTCAATGGACTCGAGAAGAGCGGTTTCTTCGCCACAAATATATGCACCGTACCCGTGATGGGCATACAACTCGAAACTGAAATCCGAACCAAGGATACCCTGTCCAAGGAGACCCGCATTCCTTGCTTCTTGCAGAGCCTCTTCGAATCGCTCGTAAACCTCGAAAATCTCTCCATGAATGTAGTTATAACCACGCTCACAGCCCATCGCATAGCCTGCGATGATCATCCCTTCGATAACCGAATGCGGGTTGTAGCGAAGAATATCCCTATCCTTGAAGGTACCCGGCTCACCTTCATCGGAATTGCAGGCAAGATACTTGGCCCCGGGGAACGCACGAGGCATGAAGCTCCATTTCAACCCGGTAGGAAACCCTGCTCCGCCGCGACCACGCAATGCGGACTTTTTGACTTCCCCGATAATTTGATCGGCGGAAATCTGCTCCGCAATTATCTTCCTCAGCGCTTCGTACCCGCCACGCTTGACATAATCAGCAAGCCGCCAGGTTCGATCGCCATCAAGATCGGAGAGAATAATGCCTTGTACAGTCATTTTGTAAGATCAGCCAACAGTTGATCGATTTTCTCTTCAGTCATCCAGCTGCACATCCGGTGATTATTCACCAGCAGCACCGGGGCATCACCGCAAGCACCCATGCACTCCCCTTCCTTGAGAGTGAACCGTCCGTCTGCAGTGGTTTCATTGAAGTCAATCCCGAGCTTCTTCTTGATGTACTCGGCAGCATGCACCCCACCCGAAAGGGCACAAGGAAGATTCGTGCACACAGCAATCTTCTTCGCACCAACAGGAGCAAGATCATACATGTTGTAGAAACTTGCGACCTCGTAGACCGCTATTGCCGGCATGCCTAAGTACTTGGCGACAAACTCAATGGTCTCGTTTGCAAGCCATCCTTTTTCTTCCTGTGCGATACGCAAAGCACCCATTGATGCCGACTGCTTTTGATCAGGAGGATACTTGGCGATCTCTCGATCTATTTTCTGTAGGGATTCCGGGCTTAGCATTTTTTGTATCTACTGTCAGCAGAATGTCATTGGGAACGCTTACTGCAACTTAGCGGTCCACGTCTCCGAACACGATATCCATCGTCCCGATGATCGCCACAACGTCAGCGATCATGTGACCACGAGACATCTCATCCATGGCGGAAAGATGCGCAAAGCCTGGCGATCTCAACTTAAGCCGGTACGGCTTATTCGCACCGTCCGATACTGCATACACGCCAAACTCTCCTTTGGGATGCTCGACCGGAGCATAGACTTCCCCCGCGGGCACGTGCATCCCTTCGGTAAAGAGCTTGAAGTGGTGGATCAACTCTTCCATGTTTCCCTTCATCCGCTCCCGGGGCGGCGGTGCAACCTTGTGATCACTGGATATCACTGGACCCGGATTCCGACGCAACCAGTCAATACACTGCTTCACGATCCGATTCGATTGGCGCATCTCCTCGATGCGACACAGATATCTATCGTAGCAATCACCCTCTACGCCTACAGGAATATCGAAATCAAGCTGATCATAGACTTCGTATGGCTGCTTCTTCCGAATATCCCATTCGACACCAGAGCCGCGCAACATTACACCGGAAAAACCAAGCGCAAGAGCCTTCTCGGGCGAAACAACACCAATACCGACAGTTCTTTGTTTCCAGATACGGTTATCTGTCAACAAGGTCTCGTACTCATCTACGTACTTCGGAAAACGATTCGTGAAATCCTCCAAGAAATCTAACAGACTTCCCTGACGATTCTCGTTGAGCTGCTCAACTGTCTTTGCGGATTTCCACTTGGAGACCTCGTATTGAGGCATTCTATCTGGAAGATCACGATAGACCCCACCAGGCCTGTAATAGGCAGCATGCATACGTGCCCCAGAAACGGCCTCGTAGGCATCCATCAGATCTTCGCGCTCTCTGAAGGTGTACAGCACCATCGTCATCGCACCAATATCCAGAGCATGCGTTCCGACAGCAAGCAGGTGATTCAGAATGCGAGTAATTTCATCATAGAGAACACGGATGTACTGAGCCCGGAGCGGCACATCCAAGCCGATCAGCTTTTCGATCGCCATGCAATACGCGTGCTCGTTACACATCATCGAAACGTAATCGAGCCGATCCATGTAAGGCACAGATTGCACCCAGGTACGAGTCTCTGCCAACTTCTCCGTGCCGCGATGCAGCAAGCCGATGTGGGGATCCGCGCGCTCCACAACCTCGCCGTCAAGCTCAAGCACCAAGCGCAAAACCCCGTGCGCAGACGGGTGCTGGGGACCAAAGTTGATTGTGTAATTTCGGATTTCAGCCACGACCGGCATTCCCATAGTTTTCGTCACGAACAATACGCGGCGTATTTTCACGCGGCTCAATAGTGACGGACTGATAGACAACGCGACCCTGCTCTTGGTCGTAGCGCATTTCTACATACCCAGTAACAGGGAAATCCTTGCGGAACGGATAACCAACAAAACCATAGTCAGTCAGAATGCGCCGCAGATCAGGATGGCCGCCAAAAACAATACCAAAGAGATCAAACGCTTCGCGCTCGAACCAATTGGCACTTGGCCAAACCTGACAAACAGAATCCAGCATTGGAAATGAATCATCATCCGCACGAACACGGAGACGGAGACGGAGATTATTACTTACAGAAAGCAGATGAACCGCAACAGCAAATCTAGACGAACAATCGTGACCAGCGAAAGTCGAGTAATCCAACCCGGTCAAGTCGACTAATTGTTCAAAACGAAAAGCCGGCTCGTCCCTCAGGGCGTATGCGATGGGCAGGTAGTTTGCCGCCGACACCTCCACCGTCAGCTCACCCCTGGATGAAGTCGACTTTAGGATTTTTTCGCCGAACTTTTCAGCCAGCGCCTTACTCAGATGTTCAAGTTTTTCACTCATGACATTCAGCACTTAGCGCGCAATGGTGCAATCACGTTTGATCTTGTTCTGAAGCTGAACGATCCCATAGAGAAGCGCTTCGGCCGTCGGCGGGCAACCAGGCACATAGACATCCACAGGAACAATCCGAT
This sequence comes from Zoogloea sp., assembly GCF_028689785.1. Taxonomy (GTDB): domain Bacteria; phylum Pseudomonadota; class Gammaproteobacteria; order Burkholderiales; family Rhodocyclaceae; genus Zoogloea. The sequence goes on from NZ_JAQVCN010000087.1 coordinate 11,880, forward strand.
CACACCCCCGAACAACGGAATAGGAATAGTGATAATAACCACCGCCATTCGCGCAGGAGCCCATCGAAATGACCCAGCGCGGCTCGGACATCTGGTCATACACCTTGCGCAAGGCGGGAGCCATCTTGTTGCAGAGCGTGCCCGCAACAATCATCAGATCCGACTGACGAGGACTCGGGCGAAACACCACCCCGAATCGATCAAGGTCGTAACGCGAACAACCCGCATGAATCATTTCGACCGCACAGCATGCAAGCCCGAAAGTCATCGGCCAGAGCGAACCCGTGCGAGTCCAGTTGATTACTGTATCAAGAGAAGTAGTTACAAACCCTTCCTTGAAAACACCTTCGATGCTCATAGACACCCTCTATGCAACGATTTACCCGCCAAGGCAGTCCAACGAATCACTCCCAGTCGAGCGCGCCCTTCTTCCAAACGTATACATAACCGAGCAAAAGAATGCCCAGAAAGACAATCATCTCAAAGAAACCAAACAGCCGAATTGACTCACTCGCGGCAATTTCCCTCAAAATGGTTGCCCACGGAAAGAGAAAGGCGATTTCAAGATCAAAGAGAATGAAGAGAATGGCCAGAAGATAGTAACGCACATCAAACTTGATACGCGCATCTTCAAAAGGCTCGAAGCCACACTCGAAGGGCGAGAGCTTTTCAGCGTCAGGCTTGTTCGGACCGAGAACCCAGCCTGCCACAATGGGAATAAAACCAAAAGCAGCCGCAAACAGGATAAAGACAAGAACTGGAAAATAAGTTTCCAACATAGCTTGAGCCCCCGCAACCAATAGCAGTTATTGTAGCTGCCTTCAAGCAAACGCCCGCAAATTGCGGGCGACCTGCATATTACTGTGGTGCCGACGATGAGACTCGAACTCATACGGCTTTCGCCACTACCCCCTCAAGATAGCGTGTCTACCAATTTCACCACGTCGGCTTACGTTTTGATCCTGCGCATTATAAGGCAATCACCCCTCAGCGCCAAGCATTACATATTTCTATCGAGGGATGTCCTTCGACTTGGAACCATCAGCTGCAGGTGCCGCAGCGGGAACCTGGGCCGGCGCCACAGACTGTCCAGCCGCTGGAACAACCACCCCATCCATAACACTGGAAGCAGCCGGAGACTTGGCCCCTGCAAGATAGCTCAAACCAAGGCTGGTCACAAAAAACACACCCGCAAGGACAGCAGTCAGCCGGCTGAGGAAATTCGCCGAACCCGACGACCCAAAGAGACTACCCGAAGCACCACTACCGAACGCAGCCCCCATATCAGCACCTTTACCGTGCTGCATCAAAACCAACCCGACAACTCCGAGCCCGGCAAGGACATGAACAGTAAGAACCACACTAAAAACCATACCACCCATCACTATCTCCGTTAATTACTCTATCGTGACAGCCGCTGACGCGGCTCGACATATAGCAAGAAAACCATCAACCTGCAAAGACGCCCCCCCAACAAGAGCTCCGTCAATATCTTTCTCATCAAAGAGGCGAGCTGCATTTCCAGCATTCACACTACCGCCGTAAAGGATTCTCACCCCCATAGCATCCACCCCAATCCGCTGCAGCAAGTTTCTGATGAAGAGATGCATTGACTGAGCCTGATCTGGAGTAGCCGTAAGCCCCGTACCAATTGCCCATATCGGCTCATACGCCACCACCACACCAGAAAGAGCCTTGGCGCCAACAGCCGAAAAAACCGCCTCCAACTGAGCAGCAACCACCGCTTCCGCCGCACCAGACTCCCTCTGCTCCCGACTTTCGCCAACACAAAGCACGGGCACCAAGCCCGCCCTAAGTGCAGCACCTACCTTGGCAGCAACAACAGCATCGGTCTCTCCAAAAAGCTGACGCCTCTCCGAATGCCCAATGATTACCCAGCGACAACCGAGGTCCGCCAGCATTTCACCAGCCACTTCCCCAGTGTAGGCGCCCTCCCGGTAGGCACTGAGATCCTGAGCGCCTACCGTAACGGAAGTGCCACGCAAAAGCTCCACCGCCTGCTGAAAATATGGAAACGGCGGACAGACCGCCGCATCAATCCTCGCCACGGCATCCGAACCACGAATCCCGAGCAGCAGAGCCTCGTTTCGAGCAAGCCCCCCATGCAACTTCCAGTTGCCGATCACCAGCTTTTTTCTCACCCTGGGCACCAAAGCCAAATTTTTCGATTGTATCTCTCGGGCGACTCCCGGTCAAAACAGCAACGAGCGAAATGGGCAACGAAACCACCGCGGCGCCTGCAAGCACCAGACCGACGCCTAGAGTCGGCCTAGATCATGACTGTGCTGCAGCAGCCCGAACCACTTCTGCGAGCCCAAGCGCTATCCGGCTGACCCGCTCTTCACCAACCCCCTTTACCACAACCCGAAGAAGCGCCTCCGTCCCCGAGGGACGCAGCAGCACCCTTCCCCGCTCCGCCAACTCCTGCACTGCTGTGTCAGCTACCATCGTGATCGAAGAATTCGACGGCCGCTCGAAGCCAAGCCTGATAGGCACATTACAAGCTTTTGGGGATAGAGAACGAGATCCTGGCATATTTCTTTCAATGTAGCGTCGCGCTCTCGAAGGGCTGCCAAAACCTGAAGGCCGGCAATGACTCCATCACCCGTGGAGTGACACTCCAGACAAATGACATGCCCGAGTTCTCACCACCAGGGCAATCGCATCGACCCAGCATAACCGCCCCAAAAATCCCGTTCACATTCATGCAATTACAAACCCCCTGTTCACTGGGCCGCATTTTGTGTAGTTTCCTGCCTTTTTGGGCCTCCCATGAAG
>NZ_JAQVCN010000027.1 GCF_028689785.1 Zoogloea sp.
GCCGATTCCGTTTCGGGCCGTTTCTACAAAGCGGGCCTGGTACTCTCGGCGATATTCCACGAGGAGGGCGAGCTTTTCTTCAACAGCCCGGTCACTGGCAATCAACTCGCCGAGCCGCCGTGCTGCGTCGTCCATGCGGGTGTTGGCGAGGTCCAGCAAAGGCTGTAGCGGGAACTGCTCGGTCATCTTGTGTTTCTCTCGGCGTTATCGGACGGGGGCCGGAAATCTTTAGGGGCAGGGTCTGATGACCTTGCTGGCCGGCGCGCGCGTCACGGGGTGGTACCAAACAGTGCGTGAAGCTTCTCCACGGCGGATTCGTAGGGTTCGCTCTCCTCGATGCGCTGCTGCAGGAAGGCCTCCAGGCGCGGATACATGGCGACGGCCTGGTCGAGAACCGGGTCGGAGCCGGCGTGGTAGGCCCCCACTGCGATCAGGTCGCGGGAGCGCTGGTAACGGGAGAAAAGCTGCTTGAAGCGCCGCACCATGTCGAAGTGCTGGCTCTTGACCAGGTTGTGCATGGCTCGGGAGATGGACTGCTCGATGTCGATGGCCGGGTAGTGGCCCTGGTCGGCGAGGTTGCGGGACAGCACGATGTGACCGTCGAGGATGGCCCGGGCCGAGTCGGCGATGGGGTCCTGCTGGTCGTCGCCCTCGGCGAGCACGGTGTAGAAGGCGGTGATGGAGCCGCCACCTTCGGGGCCGTTGCCAGCCCGTTCGACCAGCGCCGGAAGGCGCGCGAACACCGACGGCGGGTAACCGCGGGTGACCGGCGGTTCGCCGATGGCCAGGGCGATCTCGCGCTGGGCCATGGCGTAGCGGGTGAGGGAGTCCATGATCAGCAGCACCTGCTTGCCCTGGTCGCGGAAGTACTCGGCCACGGTGGTGGCGTAGGAGGCGCCCTGCAGGCGCATCAGCGGGCTGCAGTCGGCCGGGGCGGCGATGACGGCTGAGCGGGCCAGGCCCTCCGGGCCCAGGTTGTGTTCGATGAATTCCTTTACCTCGCGGCCCCGCTCGCCGATCAGCCCGACGACGATCACATCTGCGGCGGTGTAGCGGGCCATCATGCCTATGAGTACCGATTTACCCACGCCGGAGCCAGCGAAGAGACCCATCCGCTGGCCCCGCCCCACGGTCAGCAGCGCATTGATGGCGCGGATGCCCACGTCCAGGGACTGGTTGATCGGCGCGCGCTGGAGGGGGTTGATGGGGCGAGCCTGGAGGGGGCGGGAGTGACGTACCGCCAGGGGGCCGAGGCCATCAAGGGGCCGGCCAGCGCCGTCCACCACTCGTCCGAGGAGTTCGTCGCCCATGGGCAGGTGCTTGGCCCGGTCGGAGGCGCGGCGGCGGGGTTCTATGCGCTCGCCGGCAATCAGTGGCGGCTGAGTGGGTTCTACCGGTAGCACCTGGGCGCCGGGTGCCAGGCCGAAGACGTCGTCGGTGGGCATCAGAAAGATCTTTTCGCCGTGAAAGCCCACTACCTCGGCCTCCACCGAGCTGCCGCCGGGGATGATGATGCGGCAACCGGAGCCGAGGGGCAGTTTGAGCCCGGAGGCTTCCATCACCAGTCCGTTGATGCGGGTGAGGCGGCCCGACATCTGGTAAGGGGTGGTTGCCCCCACGAGCTTGCGCCCGTCGGCGAGAAAGGCTCTCCAGGTTTCGATGCCGTGTTCCATCAGGGGCTTTCACCATCCCAGGGGATGTTGCGGCTGAGGTTGTCCATGACTCTGCGCCAGCGGGTCTGCACCGTGGCGTCGATCTGGCTGCCGGCGGCCTCGATGCGCACGCCGCCGCGGGTGATGGTGACATCGTCGACCAGCCGGTGACCGGCGTGGGATAACTGTTCACCCAGGTATTCCTTGGTCATGGCCAGATCCTCCGGGTTGATGTGGATGAGGGCGTGGGCCTGGGGCGATTGAAGCAGGGCTTCCCGGATCAGGTCGACGACCGACTCGGGGCGCACAACCAGGGTTTGACGCACCATCTGGCGGGCCAGCTCGGTGGCCAGGGCCAGGATCTCGTCGGCTACCTCCTGGTCGAGACGGGTCATGGCGTTTTCCAGGCTCTCGACAAGACCGTGAAATTGCATCGCTTCAATGCGGCCGCGCGCCGTGCCCTCTTCGTAGCCCGCAGCGTAGCCATCTTTGCGGGCTTCCTCATGGATGCGCTCGATGTCTTCGGCGGTGGGCAGGTGGATATCCGGCTCAGGCTCGATGGCAGCCGCAGGCGGGGGGGGCAACTCGACCGGTGGTGGCGGTGGCGGCGTTTCGGTGATGTCCGGGGGCGATTCCGCACAGCTTTCGACGGGCTCCGGTGCCGCCGGCTGTGCTTCTGCGGGCGCGTCGAAGGAGGGAAGATCCCAGCGCTGATAGGCGCCGACGGCCTGGTGACGGTTCATGGACATGGTGGGCGGTGAGGCTTAAACGAAGGCATCGTCCCCGCCGCCGCTGCCAAGCGCGATCTGGCCCTCTTCGGCCAGACGCCGGGCGGTCTTGAGGATTTCCTTCTGTTCGGCCTCCACTTCGGACAGGCGCACCGGGCCGCGGGATTCGAGATCTTCCCGGAGCATCTCGGCGGCGCGCTGGGACATGTTCTTGAAGATCTTCTCGCGCATCTCGGGCGGTGCGCCCTTCAGGGCGATGACCAGGGAGTCACTCTGGACTTCACGCAGCAGGGTCTGGATGCCCCGGTCGTCGAGTTCCATGAGGTTCTCGAACACGAACATCTCGTCAAGGATCTTCTGAGCCAGGTCCGGATCGTATTCCCGTACGTTGTCGAGGATCGCTGTCTCGGCGGCCGAACCGACGAAGTTGAGAATGTCCGCGGCATGACGTACGCCGCCCATGGCGGTCTTCTTGACCGTGGATGCCCCAGCCAGCATCCGGGTGAGGGCTTCGTTGAGTTCGCGCAGGGCAACCGGCTGCACCCCGTCCAGGGTGGCGATGCGCAGCAGCACATCGTTGCGCAGCCGGTCGGTAAAGTGTTTGAGGATCTCGCCGGCCTGGTCGAACTCCAGGTGCACCAGGATGGTGGCGATGATCTGGGGGTGCTCGTTCTTGATCATGTCGGCGGCAGTAGCCGCGTCCATCCACTTCAGGCTTTCGATGCCGGCAGTGTCGGAGCCCTGCAGCACGCGGCTGATCAGGTGGGTGGCGCGCTCGTCGCCGAGGGCTTTGGTGAGCATGGCTTTGATGTGCTCATGGTCGGCCTCAATGGGCGTGCCCTTCTCGGCAAAGACGATCAGTTCGTCGAGAACAATCTCGACCTTCTCCCGGGGCTGGGAGGGCATGCCGGCCATGGCAGCGCCGAGCTTCTGGACCTCCTTGGGGCCGAGCAGCTTCAATACTTCGGCCGCTTCGTCGGCACCCAGGGTCATCAACAGCAGGGCACTCTTTTCCTGGCCCTCATCGTTGCTGCTCATTGCTTCCCATCCATTCCTTGATCAGATTGGCGACCACGCGCGGGTTGTTCTTGGCAATCTCGTGCACCTTGGCGAGTTTATCGTCATAGGCCAGGCGGGCTGCGGCTTCTGGCGACAGCGCCACTTCAGCGCCTTCCTCGTCCTCGCCTTCCTCACCTTCTTCGCCATCTTCGCCGTCGGCACGGCCAGCCGCGGCATCGTCTTCTTCCTTCTCCTCGGGCGGGGGGGGCATGACCTGCTTCATCAGCGGCCGGATCACCCCGAAGGCCACAAAGGCGATCACACCGGCGATGACCAGATACTTGATGAGCTCCTTGAATAGGGCAATGTTGTCCGGATCCTTCCAGATCGGGGTTTCGAAGGCGTCCTTGTCGGAGGTGACGAAGGCGCTGCTGGCGACATTGATGGTGTCGCCCCGATCCTTGCTGTAGCCGACCGCTTCGCGGACGAGGTCTTCAACCTGCTTGCGCTCCTCGTCGGTGAGGGGGACGGTCTTGCTGTTGCCGTTCTTGTCCTTTTCTTCCTTGTGGTTGATGGCCACGGCCACCGACAGGCGCTTGATCTGGCCGAGGGCCTTGCGCGTGTGCTGGATGGTCTTGTCCACTTCGTAATTGATGGTTGCGCTCTTGCTGGTGGTGAGGGGGAGTTGGCCGCTGGCGCTGGTCGTTCCCGGCACGGCTGGCGTGGTTACAGGCGCGGTGGCGGGCACGGGGGGCTGGTTGCTGAGGGCGCCCGGAACCCCCTGCGGCCCTTGGTCGCGGGTCTGGCTCTCGTTGCTCTGCTGGCTGCGGATAGCCTGTTCGGGGGAGGGGTTGGGGCGGTAGGTCTCGGCAGTCTGTTCGGTCTGGTTGAAATCCACGTCGGCAGATACCTGGGCGCGGAAATTGCCCTTGCCGAAGAGTGGCGTGAGGATGGCATTGATACGCTCGATATAGCCTTCCTCCAGCTCGCGGGTGTATTTGATCTGGGTGGCGTCGAGGGAGGTGCGCAGGGGGTCGGGCTTTTTGGTGAGGAGGCTGCCGTCCTGGTCGATCACGCTCACGTTGTCGTTGGACAGATTCGGTACGCTGGACGAGATCAGGTGCACGATGCCCGCGATCTGGGCCTGATCGAGACTGCGTCCGGTGTGCAGATTCACCATCACCGAGGCGGTGGGTTTCTGCTCGTCGCGCAGGAAGGCCGTCTGCTTGGGAATGGCCAGATGTACCCGTGCTCCGGCGACACTGGCGATTGCGGAGATGGTGCGCGACAGCTCGCCTTCCAGGGCGCGCTGGTAGTTCACTTGTTCGTGGAACTGGGACAGGCCGAGCTTCTGGGTCTCCATCAGCTCGAAGCCCACCAGGCCGCCCTTGGGGATGCCCTGGGCGGCGAGGCGCAGGCGCAGGTCATGGACCTGGGTGGCAGGGACCAGGATGGCGTTGCCGTTTTCCGAGAACTTGTAGGGGATGTTCTGCTGCTGGAGGCTGGCAACGACGGCACCGCCGTCCTTCTCGGCGAGGTTGGAGAACAGTACGGAATAGTCGGGTTGGCGGCTCCACAGCAGCACGCCGACGATCAGGGCAATGCCGAACGCCAGCGCAGCGCCGGCAGCAAGCTTCTGGCGCTGGGACAGATTGCGGATGTTCTCCTGCACCTGGGCAAACGGTGAGGCGGGCGGTACCGGAGCGGCGGCCTCTTCTGCTGCCATGGAAACATTCCCCCTATTTCGGATGCTCGCATTCTGGCGCGTCGCCTACTCTTTCTACAAAAGGATTAGCGGCGCTTTTTGCCGCCTATTTGCCGCCTTGCCGGGGCTGCGGCAGGCCTAAGCTGCGAACCGGTGAATTTCGTCTCCGTCTCCCCATGACCGACCCTGCTACCGAAGACCGTCTTGATGCCCGTCAGCTGGCCGATGCCTTTCGCCAGTTCAGCCAGGCGTCCGAGGCACTGACCGGTGCCTACGCCGGGCTGCAGACCCAGGTTGGCCAGCTGACCGAGCGCCTGAGCGTCCTGATGGGCGCGTTGCCGGCGGGCGTGGTGGTGCTAGACCGGGATGCCTGCGTGGTGCAGGCCAACAAGGCCGTCGAAGGCATGTTTGGTGCGCAGCTGGCAGGGGTGGACTGGACGGCTTTTTGTGCCACTCGCCTGATCGGCACCGAAACGCCGGGTGAGTGGCAGGTGGATCATGCCGGCGAAACCCGGCGCGTGACCCGGGTGGATGCGCCGCTGGAGTCCGGCGAGGGGCGCATCGTGTTGCTGACCGATGTCACCGAAGCCCATCACATGCGCCTGGCGGCCGAGCGTAACGAGCGCCTGGCTGCCATGGGAGAAATGGTGGCTGGCCTGGCCCATCAGCTACGCACGCCCCTGTCGGCAGCGCTGCTGTATACGGCCACCCTGGTGCAGCAGGAGATGGCTCCGGCCGACAAGGAGCGTGTTGGAACCCGCGCCCTGGAGCGTTTGCGTCACCTGGAAAAACTGATTCGCGACATGCTGTTGTTCGCCCGCGGCGAGACTCTCGGACGCGAACCTTTTGCCATCTGTGACCTGGTGGCCGAGCTGACCCAGACGCTGGAGCCCGTCGCCCGGGCCCGCGGCCTGCGCTTTGAGGCCAGCTGTGCCTGCGGTGACACCCGCGTGGTGGGGGACCGCAAGGCCATTGCCGGCGCCCTCACCAATCTGCTCGAGAACGCCGTCCAGGTCCTGGAGGCTGGCGGCACCATCCATTTTCACGCGGAGCACGACGGTGTGCGGGCCTGCTTCAGGGTTGCGGATGACGGCCGCGGTATCGATCCCGCCCTACAGTCACGGCTTTTCGAGCCGTTCTTTACTACCCGTCCCGACGGAACCGGTCTGGGGCTGGCGATTGCCCGAGGGGTGGCCCGCGCCCACGGAGGCGACATCGGTATCGAGTCGGAGCCCGGCCGTGGCTCCACCTTCACCCTGACCCTCGCCATGGGCGGCTGACGCCCCGTTGCACCCGAGTTTTAGAGAGACCCTCATGCCAGAAGCCCTTCACATCCTGGTTGTTGAAGACGACGCTCCCCTGCGGGACGCGGTGTGCCTGACCCTCGAGCTAGCCGGCCATGCCGTCACCGGGGTCGGCGATGGCCCGGCCGCTCTGGCGGAAGTTGATCGGCAGGCCTTCAACCTGGTGCTTTCCGATCTGAAGATGCAGCCGATGGATGGCTTGCAGCTCCTGGCCGAACTGCGCCAGCGCCTGCCCCAGTTGCCCGTGTTGCTGATGACCGCCTTTGGTGACGTGGAGAAGGCGGTGGATGCCATGCGCGGCGGCGCCTGTGATTTTCTGATGAAGCCCTTCGAGCCCGCGGTGCTGCTAGAGCATGTGCAGCGCTATGCCTTGACCCGTCAGGCCGACGGCATGATCGCAGCCGACCCCCACACCCGCAACCTGCTGGCCCTGGCCGATAAGGTTGCCGAGACCGACGCCACGGTGCTGCTCAACGGGGAGTCAGGCACGGGCAAGGAAGTCTTTGCCCGCTATCTTCACGAACACTCCCTGCGGCGCAGCGGCCCCTTTGTGGCCATCAACTGCGCGGCCATTCCCGACACGCTCCTTGAAGCCACCTTGTTTGGTCACGAGAAGGGCGCATTCACCGGTGCAGCCACATCCCAGGCCGGCAAGTTTGAGCAGGCGGAAGGCGGCACCCTGCTGCTTGATGAAATCTCGGAAATGCCGCTGGGGCTGCAGGCCAAGCTGCTGCGGGTGCTGCAGGAGCGCGAGGTGGAGCGGGTGGGGGGCAAGAAGGCCATTCCCCTGGACATCCGCGTGCTGGCGACGACCAACCGTGACATGACCAAGGAAGTGGCGGCAGGGCGCTTCCGGGAGGATCTTTTCTATCGGCTCAACGTGTTTCCGCTGGCTATCCCGTCCCTGCGTGAGCGGCCGGGTGACATCGTGCCGCTGGCGCGGCATTTTGCACTGATGCACGGAGCCCGTCTGAAGCGGGCCGGCCGGCTCTCGCCCGAGGCTGAGGCCGTGCTGGTCACCTACCATTGGCCCGGTAATGTGCGGGAGCTAGAGAACACCGTTCAGCGCGCCCTGATTCTGAGCGGGAGTGATGCGGTGTCGGCGGAGACCGTCCGCCTGTGCCTGCCCCACTGGAATGGTGAGCCTGTGCGCCTGCCGGTTTCGCCGCTTGCCGTTTCGGCAAATATTGCCGCAGATCCGGTAGTTTCTGCCGTAGAGGTCGGTGAGGGGGCCAAGGACGCGGGGCGTCCGGCCAACATGAAGGATCTGGAGCGTGAGCACATTCTGCAGGTTCTGAAGGAAGTGGGCGGGTCGCGAAAGCGTGCTGTGGCGCAGCTTGGCATCTCCGAGCGGACGCTGCGTTACAAGCTCCAGCAGTATCGCGAAGAGGGGCTCTTCTCTGGCTGATGGCCTCTTGTGCTGCTTGGCACGTGCTTTGCTCTGCTATAGTCGAGACAAAGGAGCAGGATCATGGATACCCGCGGAATCGATCAAATGCTGTCCGAGCTGCGCGCCACTTCACAGGTGGCGTCGGGCAAGGCCGCGCAGGCCGCGACGGCCGCCGGTGAAACCGATTTCGGGCAGGTCCTGCAAAGCGCCATTGCCGACGTGAGCTCAGCCCAGATGCAGGCCCAGGAGATGGCCAAGGGCTTCTCGGCGGGTGATCCCAATGTGAATCTGCAGGATGTGATGGTCAATCTGCAAAAAGCCAGCCTGTCCTTCCAGCAGATGGTTCAGGTGCGCAACAAGCTTGTGACTGCTTACCAGGACATGATGAACATGTCTGTCTGAGGGATTGCCTTGCTCCCGGCGAGCTCTGCTTCCAGCACAACGATGCACTTGGCTTCATGCCGCGGCAAGTGAGCCAGCGGCTTGTTGCCCTGTCATGGGTATGACTCAACTTCTGGCCAGATTGATGAGGCTGTGTGTAGGCTTCAGGCCCGCAATTGCTTGAGAATGGCCGCCGACCGGTAGAGGCCTCCCTCGAAGCTGCGCACCGTCGCGCCGCTCTGTCCGCTCCTTCTATGCCATCGCCAAACAAAAAACTGGCATTGCCGGCTTTCTTGTGCTGACGAAAAGTTCAGCGGATGCGTTCCCGGGCGTTGCGCTCGCGCTCGGCACGGAGGATGTAGCGCTGAATGGAGGAGGCCATGCTTGCTGATAGGTTCATGAACTCACACCCGGCCCGTAGCTCGACACTGCCATCCCGGTTGGTGATGCGGAAGATGTTGCGTATTCGGAGTGATGTCGCAATGGGCCCCACCTCAGGAAGCATCAGCCGGCAATCGCTAAATTCCATGTCGGGCTCAAACACCACGCCATTGGGCGGAACTGTGATGGCCAGCCCGCCACCGCTGATGTCCACGACATCGGCTTCGACGCTGATCACCTTGTTCTCGCCCTCCACGACGATGGGGATCTGGCAGCTCAGGTTGTGGGGGCTGGGGGCCGTAAGACGGTAATACTCACGCCGCTGCAGGCGCAGCAGCACGTCGGGCAGGGCGATCCGAAAGGCGTCATGGCCTTCGTGGGGGAGGCGTTGGATGCTTCGGGCGGCAAACTGGATCTTGATCTTGTCCAGCTGCGTAACACAGATCAGATGCTCCGCTGCTTCAACGCGTTGATTGATGGCTTCATCACTGGCTGCGTCGAGAATGAGGTGGCGTTCGTCCGGCGTGATGGCGAGGATGGCACTCAGGAATGAGTCGGCGCTTGCATCGATGAAGGCACTCAGCATGGCCCGCTTATGCATCAGGGCCCTGAGGTTGTAGAGGATGTCGGTTTTTTCCCGCAGCAGGTAACGAGAATAGTCGTCAGCCTGAAGGAGTTCGAACTTGAGCGGCATGATGGCGATGGCGTCCGGCAATCGGATGATGGACGGGATTCTAGCAGCCCTGAATGGGCTCTCGGAGCCGCTGCAGGCTCCATGCCGGACGGAAGGTGAGGAATCGCCTGAAAATTAACAGGGCGCCGTGAGGCGCCCCGGGAGAACGCACAGTCAGCGTGTGGCTTCGCGTTCGATTTCCTCAAGGCTGGTATGGCGCACGTCCCGCCCCTTGACCATGTAAACCACATACTCGGCGATATTCTTCGCGTGATCGCCGATACGCTCCACCGACTTGGCCACGAACATCAGTTCGATGGACTGGGAGATGGTGCGCGGGTCTTCCATCATGTAGGTGATCAGCTGACGCATGATGCCCTTGAACTCGGCATCCACTTCTTTGTCCTGGCGGACCACTTGGGCTGCCGAGATGGTGTCCAGGCGGGCGTAGGCGTCAAGGGAGGTGCGCAGCATGTCCACCACGGCGTCGGCGATGTGAGCAAGACGGATCTGTGGGGTGAAGGACGAGCTGGTGGTATGCAGTTGTTTGGCCGTTTTGGCGATCTTCTTGGCCTCGTCGCCGATCCGTTCGAGATCGGTGATGGTCTTTTGCACCGTGCTGATCATGCGCAGATCCACGGCGGTGGGCTGGCGTTTGGCAATCACCTGGTTGCAGGCTTCGTCGAGCTCGATTTCCAGGTGATTGACCCGGTTGTCGTTTTCGATGACTTGATCGATCAGCAGCAGATCCCCTTCGGACAGGCCTTCCATAGCCTTCACGATCTGCAACTCGACCATGCCGCCCATCTGCAGGACACGCGTCCGGATGCTTTCCAGTTCGGCGTCAAACTTCTTGGATGTGTGTTCGTTCATGGGAAATCCTGTTGAGGGTGGTATGTAATCGTCAAAGACTAGCAGCGCAACATGACGTTTTTGTTTCAACTGCGTTCATAAGTAACCACACCTTCCGCGGTTGCCAGCAGCAACACGTCGGCCCCACGCTTGGCAAAGAGGCCGCTGGTGACGACACCCACGATGCCGTCGATGGTCGTCTCCAGGCCGGCGGGGTCGCTGATGCTGAGACCATGGACATCGAGGATGAGGTTGCCGTTGTCGGTGATGAAGTCTTTGCGCAGTTCCGGTCGGCCACCCAGGCGGGTGAGTTCGCGGGCGACCTGGGCGCGGGCCATGGGAATGACCTCGACCGGAAGGGGGAAGCGCCCAAGCTGAGTCACCTTCTTGCTGGCATCGCAGATGCAGACAAACTTACGTGCGACCGCGGCAACGATCTTCTCGCGGGTCTGGGCGCCACCTCCGCCTTTGATCATTGCCAACGAGGCATCGATCTCGTCGGCGCCGTCGATATAGACGGGAAGGTCGTCCACTTCGTTCATGTCGAGGAGACGGATCCCGTGGGCGGCAAGGCGGCGGGCGGAGACCTCCGACGATGCGACTGCGCCAGTGATGCGGTTCTTCATCGAGGCAAGGCCGTCGATGAAGAAGTTGGCAGTCGATCCGGTGCCGACGCCGACGATGGCACCTTCGATCACGTAGTCCAGCGCGCGCAGTGCTGCTTGTTGCTTGAGTTCGTCCTGAGTCATGGTGTTGTCGTCTGATACCAAAAGACAAATTCTAACCGGCCGCGGCAAAGAGGTCAGATTCTGCAAACCGTCATGGCGCGATCCCGGGTTGAGGGTAGAGTGTGAAAGCCGTGCGACACTCGTTTCGAAATGTGGCGGGTTGGGGTGACGGATGCCGTGGGCACGACAACAGGGCGTGCAGCAGGCCCGGGGTACCTCATTTATCTTTTGACTGGAGGCAGTGTATGGGTTTGCTCGATCAACTTGCAGGACAGGTTCTGGGTTCCCTGGCGGGAGGCGCACAAGGTGGCGGGCAGTCGCCTCTGATCCAGCTGGTGCTGAACCTCATTCAGAACAGTGAGGGCGGGCTCGGTGGTCTTCTGTCCAAGCTCAACCAGGCAGGGTTGGGCGATCAGGTGGCGTCGTGGGTCGGTACCGGCCAGAACCTGCCGGTCAGTGCGGACCAGCTCGGGCCGGTGCTCAGTGGTGTTGGGGGGCTGGGGGACATCGCGGCCCAGCTCGGCCTGCCTCCGGAGCAACTGGCAGGCCAGCTTGCGCAGCTGTTGCCCCAAGTGATTGACGGCCTCACCCCGAATGGTCAGGTGCCGGATGCGGGTGCCGATCTTCTCGGCCAAGGCCTTTCGGCTCTCGGCGGCCTGCTGGGCAAGGCCTGATTTTCAGGAAGTCGGGGGGGCTCCCCTCAACCCGATCCGGTTGCGACCGGCCGGGTTGGATCGGCGCACCATTCGCTCCATGAGCCTGCATACAGGCGCGCACCATCCAGACCCGCGGCCTCCATGGCGAGCAGGTTATGACAGGCTGTCACCCCCGACCCGCACTGGAGCACTGCGGTGTGTGCGTCTCCGCCCTTCAGGATCCGCCCGTATTCCTCCTGCAGCTCCGATGCCTGCTTGAAGCATCCGTCGGGGCCCAGGTTATCCTTGAAGAATCGGTTGATTGCCCCGGGAATGTGCCCGCCCACCGGATCCAGGGTTTCGTTCTCGCCTCGGTAGCGATCGGGGGCGCGGGCGTCGATGAGCATCATCTCGGACGTGCCGAGATGATGCTGGACATGGTCGGCATCCACCTTCATGCCATTCTGCAGCTTCAGGGTGAAGGCCGCGGCCCGGGCTTCGGGCGTGTCGGTGCTGAGGGGATGCCCGCCGGACACCCAAGCCTGCAGCCCGCCGTTGAGCACTGCGACCTGACTATGCCCCAACCAGCGCAGCAGCCACCACAGGCGCGCAGCAAACATGCCGCCGGCGTCGTCATAGGCCACCACTTGGGTCTGGTCGCTCACTCCGAGGCCGCCGAGCTTGTCGGCCAGCAAGCCGGGTGCCGGCAGAGGGTGACGACCGTTGCGGCCGGTCACGGGGCCTGAGAGGTCCTCTTCCAGATCAAGAAAGAACGCACCGGGAAGATGACCGGCGGCGTAGGTGTGGCGCCCGAAAAGAGGGTCGGCAAGGCTGAAGCGGCAGTCGATGACGCGCCACTCCGGTGTGGCTAGCTGGTCAAGGTCCTTGACGCTGATGAGGCTGGTGAAGGGCACAGACACGGTCTACGTCCTCAGGCGGGGGTTTCAATGCCACCCAGCCAGGCTTCGGCATCATCGGTGTCGTCGAAGACACGGACATCCGCATCCACGAACATCTGCGATAGCCACGCGCTCCAGGTGACCCATTGGTCCTTGGTGAGAATGGCGATGCGGGAGAAGTCGTGGGCGTGTGCCCGGGCAAAGCGGATCTCTTCGAGGGCCATGTCGACGGTGAAGCCGTTCATTTCCCGTAGATCGAAGAGCAGATCCACCGGCCCTTCGAACCGCACCTTGTAGTTGACGACCTCTTCGAACTCTTTGTAGTCGGCCAATGTGAACTCGCCGAGGACGGTTACATTGACCCGGCCTTCCTTGTGGTCTGTAGTGATCATCGCCTGCTTCCTTTGTGGGCTGACTGGACGCCATCAGTGTAGCCCCCCGCTGCCCGCGCTTCAATCGGACTCTAGCACTGGCGTGGGTTTCCGCGATGCGATGGATACCAGAACACCGCTGGCGATGATGATCAGGATGGCCAGAAGCGAGGTCCAGGGCAGGTGTTCATCCCACAGGATGACGCCGAAGAGGCTGGAGAAGATCACCGTGGTGTAGGCCAGGTTTGCCGAGACGATGGTCTTGCCATAGCGGTAGGCCCGGGTCATGGCGAGTTGGGCGCATCCGCCGAAGCCACCGACGCCCGCCAGGATGGCGGCTTCAGACAGGCTGATGGCGTGGATGCTGCCGGATGACAGGGCCCAAGGCAGGCCGAAGGCCGCGGTTATGAGAGAGAACCAAAGCACGGTGCGGGCCTCGGGTTCACCGGCGCGTCCCAACTCGCGCACATTGACATAGGCGAGGCTGGCGATAAGGCCCGAGGCCAGCCCTCCCAGGGCGCCAGACCACTGCTCGGCCTGGAGGGTGGGCTTCAGAAGGAGCACTACGCCGATGAAGCCCAACCCCACCGCTGTGAAGAGGGACTTGCCGACCTGCTCCCGGAACCACCAGGCCAGCAGGATCGCGACGAAAAGGGGGGAGGTGTAGTTGAGGGTGACCGCAGTGGCGAGGGGGAGAATGCCAAGGGCGAAGAAATAGCACATCAGGGCGATGGTGCCCGAGACGCCCCTGGATAGTTGCAGCCGCCAATGGGGCGTGGAGTAGGGGATGCCCTGCAGGCGCAGCAGTATGGCCATCATCAGCAGGCCGACGAAGCCCCGGTAGAACACCAACTCTCCAGTACTGAAGTGGGCCGAGCCGAGCTTTACGCAGACCCCCATGCAGGCGAACAGCAGGCTGGCAACGATCATCCATAGGGATTGCATGATGCAGTGCGGCAGGCGAAAAGCGCCATTCTACTGGAGCCTCCTGGGGGCTGCGTCAGGCATGAAAAAGCCCCCACAGGTTGCACCTGTGGGGGCCCATCAACCAAGCGTGCCGGTGAGGGTTACCGGCGATCTGGGTTTTAGTGGAACTGTTCTTCTTCGGTGGAGCCCGTCAGAGCGGTCACGGAAGACTTGCCACCCTGGATCACGGTGGTCACATCGTCAAAGTAACCGGTGCCGACTTCCTGCTGGTGGGACACGAAGGTGTAACCACGGTCGCGGGCAGCGAATTCCGGCTCCTGAACCTTCTCGACATAGGCGGACATGCCGCGCTTGGCGTAATCCTGGGCCAAATCGAACATGTTGTACCACATGGAGTGGATGCCAGCCAGGGTGATGAACTGGTACTTGTAGCCCATGGCGCCCAGTTCGCGCTGGAACTTGGCGATGGTGGCGTCGTCCAGATTCTTCTTCCAGTTGAAGGACGGGGAGCAGTTGTAGGCCAGCATCTTGCCCGGGTGCTTGGCATGCACGGCTTCTGCGAACTTGCGGGCAAACTCCAGATCCGGCGTGCCGGTTTCACACCACACCAGGTCGGCGTAGTCGGCGTAGGCGATTGCGCGGGAGATGGCCTGCTCCAGACCCTTCTTGGTCTTGTAGAAGCCTTCGGCGGTGCGCTCACCGGTCAGGAAGGGCTTGTCGTTTTCGTCGTAGTCGGAGGTCAGCAGGTCGGCAGCCTCGGCATCGGTACGAGCGATGACAAGGGTCGGCACGCCATAGACGTCGGCAGCCATACGGGCAGCAATCAGCTTCTGCACGGCCTCGGTGGTCGGAACCAGCACCTTGCCACCCATGTGGCCGCACTTCTTCACGGAGGCCAGTTGGTCTTCCCAGTGAACACCGGCAGCACCCGCACGGATCATGGCCTTCATCAGTTCGTAGGCGTTCAGCACACCGCCGAAACCAGCTTCAGCGTCAGCAACGATCGGCAGGTGGTATTCGACGTGGCCGGCGTCGCCAGCGTTGATGTTCTTGGACCACTGGATTTCGTCAGCGCGGTTGAAGGCATTGTTGATGCGCTCGACAACCTTCGGCACGGAGTCAACCGGGTACAGGGACTGATCCGGGTACATGGCGGCGTATTCGTTATTGTCAGCAGCAACTTGCCAGCCGGAGAGGTAGATGGCCTTGATGCCGGCCTTGGCTTGCTGAACGGCTTGGCCGCCGGTCAGGGCGCCCAGACAGTTGACGTAAGGCTGGTTGTTGACCAGATCCCACAGCTTCTCTGCGCCGCGACGGGCCAGGGTGTGCTCAACCTGGAAGGAGCCGCGCAGACGGACGACGTCAGCGGCGGAGTAACCGCGCTTGATGCCTTTCCAGCGGGGGTTTTCGGCCCAGTCTTTTTCGAGGGCGGCGATTTGCTGTTCGCGAGTCAGAGACATACGACATCCTTTACTAACATTGAAGGGGAGGGGAAGCCTGAGGTTTGGTCCGGCCCGGGGAAGGGGCGGACTTGCGCCTGTCCATTTTCCGGAGCTTCGGAGGCGCTCTTTACGATCTCCTGGAGCCCGGTCAGTGGATGAGAGTATAGGCAGGATTTTGCATGGCAGCAAGAAGTCTTATATAAGATATAAGAAATAATTTTTTCAAAAAAAACAGGGGATTAAGCCCCTGTTTTTGTATTGTGAAACGCCGATTGCGATTGTGAAACAAAAAACCGCTGCGCCGCGTCGTTTCTGCCCTGATTTACAGCAGCGGGGTCTCGGAAACGATGACTCCATCCTCGTCAGCGTACAGATATTGACCGGTGACAAAAGTCACGCCGCCGAAGCTAACCGGGATGTCCAGATCGCCGGCGCCCTTCTTGACGCTTTTCATCGGGTGGGTGCCGAGTGCAAAAACGCCCAGATCCATGCCGCCGATCGGTCCCGAGTCCCGGATGCAGCCGTACATGATGACGCCGGCCCAGCCGTTCTTGACGCCGAGGAGGGCGAGTTGGTCGCCCAGCATGGCGCAGCGCATCGAGCCGCCGGCGTCTACGACCAAGACAGCGCCCTGACCCGGGGTGTTGAGGGTCGAGCGCACCAGGGCATTGTCTTCGAAGACCTTCAGGGTGCGGATCGGGCCCGCAAAGCGAGTCTTGCCGCCGAAGCTGCGGAACATGGGGGCGACGGCGTGCACCTTGCCTTCATTGTCATCGCAAAGATCGGTAGTCTGGAATTCCATGCTTGCTCCATCGAGTTGAAAGGCGGGAAAAACAACGGGCGGCCGAGGCCGCCCGTAGGGGTCATGCTTGCGGTCGTAAAAACTATACCGCAGCTTCCGCCAACTCTTCGAACACGAGCTTGACCTTGTCGCTCTCGTCCAGGTCGATGGTGACAGTGCCACCACTGGAAAGGCGCCCGAAGAGCAACTCGTCGGCCAGCGCAGAACGGATGGTGTCCTGGATCAGGCGCGCCATTGGCCGGGCCCCCATAAGCGGGTCGAAGCCCTTCTCGCCCAGCCATTCCTTGAGCCGTTCGGTGAAGTGGGCTTCCACCTTCTTCTCATGGAGTTGTGCTTCAAGCTGCATCAGGAACTTCTCGACCACCCGGGTGATGATCTCGTGGCTAAGCCCCTTGAAGGAGATGATGGCATCGAGACGGTTGCGGAACTCCGGAGAGAACAGGCGCTTGATGTCTGACATCTCGTCGCCCTGTTCACGCTTGGCCGAGAAGCCGATGATGGACTTCTGCATCGCTTCCGCACCGGCATTGGTCGTCATGATGATGATGGTGTTGCGGAAGTCGGCCTGACGTCCGTTATTGTCAGTCAGGGTGCCATGATCCATCACCTGCAGCAGGATGTTGTAGATGTCCGGATGGGCTTTCTCGATCTCATCCAGAAGCAGTACGCAGTGGGGCTTCTTGGTGATCTGCTCGGTCAGCAGGCCGCCCTGATCGAAGCCGACATAACCCGGTGGTGCGCCAATCAGCCGGGATACCGCGTGACGCTCCATGTACTCGGACATGTCAAAACGTACCAGCTCGATGCCCAGGGTGTAGGCGAGCTGCCGCGCGACCTCGGTCTTGCCGACACCGGTCGGGCCGCTGAAGAGGAAGGAGCCGATGGGCTTGTGGGGGTTGCCCAGGCCCGAACGGGACATCTTGATGGCCTTGCCGAGGGCTTCAATGGCGGCATCCTGGCCGAAGACAACGTTTCTCAGATCGCGCTCCAGGGTCTTCAGGGCGGCCTTGTCGTCATTCGAGACGCTGCGTGGCGGAATGCGGGCGATCTTGGCAACGATCTCCTCGATTTCCGTTTTGCCGATGAGCTTTTTCTGCCGTGATTTGGGCAGGATGCGCTGGGCTGCGCCTGCCTCATCGATCACGTCAATGGCCTTGTCCGGCAGGTGTCGATCGTTGATGTAGCGGGCGGAGAGCTCCGCCGCACTCGATAGGGCCGAGGCGGAATACTTGATGCCGTGGTGCTGTTCGAAGCGCGACTTGAGCCCCTTGAGGATCTCGACGGTCTCGGACACTGAGGGCTCCACCACGTCCACTTTCTGGAAGCGCCGGGACAGGGCGTGGTCCTTCTCGAAAATCTGGCGGAACTCGGTGTAGGTAGTGGCGCCGATGCACTTCATCTGCCCGGAGGACAGCGCCGGCTTGAGCAGGTTGGAGGCGTCCAGGGTGCCGCCTGATGCAGCGCCAGCACCGATCAGGGTGTGGATCTCATCAATGAACAGGATTGCATTTGGGTGATCGGCGAGTTGCTTCAGGACAGCTTTCAGGCGCTGTTCGAAGTCGCCCCTGTACTTGGTGCCGGCCAGCAGGGCTCCCATGTCAAGGGCGTATACCTGGGCGTCGGCAAGGATCTCGGGAACGCGGCCTTCGACGATGCGCCGGGCAAGGCCTTCGGCTATCGCGGTCTTGCCAACGCCTGCCTCACCAACCAGCAGCGGATTGTTCTTGCGACGCCGGCAGAGCGTTTGGATGACACGCTCGACTTCCTTCTCGCGCCCTATGAGAGGGTCGATCTTGCCCAGAAGGGCCTGCTGGTTGAGATTCTGGGTGTAGTTGTCGAGTGCGCCGCCGGCCGGGTTGCCTTCCTGCTCCTGTTCGCCCTGTTCGGATTCGCCGCTGGGGCGGCCTGCTGCCGGGTTTGCACCTTGCTGGGGTGTCTTGGTGATGCCGTGGGAAATGAAGTTCACCACGTCCAGGCGAGAGATGTTCTGGCGCTGCAGGAAGTAGACCGCGTGGGAGTCCTTTTCCCCAAAGATCGCGACCAGAACATTGGCGCCGGTGACCTCCTTCTTGCCTGACGACTGGACATGAAGGATGGCGCGCTGGATGACCCGTTGAAAACCCAGGGTGGGCTGAGTGTCGATGTCTTCTGTGCCTTCGACCTTGGGCGTGTGCTCATTCACGAAGTTCGTGAGTTCCTTGCGCAACTCGTCGGTCTTGGCTGCGCAGGCCCGCAACACTTCTGCCGCGGAAGGGTTGTCGAGGAGCGCAAGCAGGAGGTGCTCCACGGTGATGAACTCATGGCGCTTCTGTCGTGCTTCGACAAAGGCCATGTGCAGACTGACTTCAAGCTCTTGCGCGATCATTTCAGTTTTCCTCCATGACGCATGCCAAGGGATGCTGGTACTGGCGTGCGTACGCTATGACCTGCTCGACTTTGGTGGCCGCGATGTCCCGTGGAAAGACTCCGCATACACCAACGCCCTCTCTGTGCACTTTGAGCATGATTCGCGTCGCTTGTTCGCGGTCCTTGCCAAAGTATTTCTCAATCACGGCCACCACGAAATCCATGGGGGTGAAATCGTCGTTAAGGAGCATGACCTTGAAAAGAGGTGGCGGCTTGACCCGCGTCACCGAAGTTTCAAGTACAGACTCTTCCTGCTTTTTGATGACCATGCGACCCATTCTAAACAACCCCGATGATTGTGCAAGAGTGACTTGGCGCACTTGGCGGGGCCTATCAAAACGGCGCGCTTGCCTTCTCATGGTGCGTCGCAAGCGGGGCAAAAGCCGCGTTGAAATGTCGGGTTTTGTTGGAAAACTCACAAAAACAAGACATTTATCTGCTGCTTTGATGTTGTGGCGCAACATTTGTGCCGGGTTACAAATGCGTTGACGGCGCCTATCAAGTCACGTAAAAGCAGGGCTGTGTTCGTGCTGAGCCAGGGGTGATGGGGTTTGCGTTGCGTGTTCGAAGAAGCGCCCTCGAAAGTCCTGCCCCGCCTCGACTCGATCGCATGCCGGGAGTCCGGATCGTATTACTGAAATCAAGAAGGAATGAGCAATATGGCAACTGGTACTGTTAAGTGGTTCAACGACGCCAAGGGTTTCGGCTTCATTACGCCGGATGATGGCAGTGAAGACCTGTTCGCGCACTTCTCTGCGATCAACATGAACGGGTTCAAGTCGCTGAAGGAGGGGGAGAAGGTTCAGTTCGAGGTCACTCAGGGACCGAAGGGCAAGCAGGCGTCGAATATTCAGCGCGCTTGATCCATTCTGATCCGTCGAGGCCTGTGGCCTCGATATAGTGATCCAGACCGCCGGCCTGCGGAAGCTCGCCGGCGGTTTTGTTTTTAGGCTTGGTGCTGGTTGTGGGGCGATGCAGGGCGGGGTGCGCCGAGCTGCTGGGGTGAAATGCAAAAACCCGCCGATTGGCGGGTTTTTAGGTGCAACAAGCGGTAATTGCGTGCCGGAAGCAATTACTTGAGTTTGACTTCCTTGTACGGCACGTGCTTGCGAGCAACAGGATCGTACTTGCTGAACTCAAGCTTGTTCGGGGTGGTGCGCTTGTTCTTGGAGGTGGTGTAAAAATGCCCGGTGCCAGCAGTGGACTCGAGCTTGATCTTTTCGCGGCCGCCTTTTGCCATGTCGATTTATCTCCGGTGGTGAAAAGGCTTAGACTTTTTCGCCGCGAGCGCGAAGCTCGGCGACGATGGTGTCGATGCCCTTCTTGTCAATGGTGCGCAGGGCCGCATTGGATACGCGCAGGCGCACCCAGCGATTCTCGGCTTCGCTCCAGAACTTGCGATTCTGCAGGTTCGGCAGGAAGCGGCGCTTGGTTTTGTTGTTCGCGTGGGAAACGTTGTTACCCACCATCGGTGCTTTTCCGGTCACTTGGCAAACGCGAGCCATTTGTTGCTCCAAACTGGTTTTGATTCGATAAGACTCTCGATTATAAGCGACGAAGCTCACTCGAATCAATACCTTGGTGCGTTTCAAATGGCGAAGATCTGCCTTGTGGTCTCCAAAGCCTAGAGCAGGCCTCGTTCGGCGAAGGATACGGGAGGGGCGTTGCCTGCGACGATAAAGTGATCAAGAACTCTTACGTCGATCAGGGCAAGAGCCTGGATGAGGTTCTTGGTGAGGGATTGATCGGCGATGCTGGGTTCGCCGACCCCGGAGGGATGGTTGTGGGCCAGGATGACCGCTGCAGCGTTGTGTTCGAGAACCAGTTTGACGACTTCCCGGGGGTAGACGGAGGTCTGGGTGAGGGTGCCGCGGAACAACTCCACGTTGCCCATGATCCGGTTCTGGGCGTCGAGGAGGAGGATCATGAAGACTTCGTGGGGGAGTTGAGCCAACTTGAGGCGCAGCCAGTCCCGAACGGCGCGGGGTGAGTCGAGTACGTCGCGGTGGGCCATCTCTTCGACGAGGGCCCGACGGGCCAGTTCGAGCACCGCCTGGAGCTGGGCGTATTTGGCTGGGCCCATGCCCGGAATCGCCGAGAAGGCCGTGGCTGTTGCAGTGCACAGGGCCGACAGCCCGCCGAAATGGGCTAGAAGGTCGCGGGCGAGATCGACTGCGCTCTTGCCGCGGATGCCGACCCGCAGGAACAGGGCCAGGAGTTCCGCGTCCGACAGGGCGCCGGCGCCCAGGCTGAGAAGGCGCTCCCGCGGGCGTTCGTCGGCGGGCCAGTCGGTGATTGCCATGGCGTGTACAATTCCAGCTTCTGAAGGACTCGGATAATACCATTGGCATGATCGAGCTCAAGGGCAGGAAACTGGTGTTGGGTGTGACGGGGGGCGTGGCGGCCTACAAGGCGGCGGAGCTGGTGCGTCTGCTTGGCAAGGCTGGGGCGGATGTTCATGTGGTGTTAACGGAAGGCGGTGCGCGCTTCGTGACGGCCGTCACTTTTCAGGCGCTCTCTGGCAACCGGGTGTGGACTGATCTGTGGGATCCGCGCATGGACAACAACATGGCCCACATCGACCTCACCCGTGATGCTGACGCGATACTGATTGCGCCGGCTAGCGCCGATGTGATGGCCAAGCTCACCCATGGCCTGGCGGATGATCTGCTGACTACCCTATGTCTGGCGCGGGATTGCCCCTTGCTGGTGGCGCCTGCCATGAACCGGCAGATGTGGGAGCACCCCGCTACGCAGCGAAATGTTGCGCAGCTGCGTGCCGACGGGGTGACGCTGTTCGGGCCGGCGGCCGGCGAACAGGCCTGCGGTGAGGTCGGGTTGGGGCGTATGCTTGAGCCCGAGGAGTTGTGCGAGGCGGTGATCGGCTTCTTTCAGCCCCGCCTGCTTGCCGGGCGGCGTGTGGTGATGACGGCCGGGCCAACTTTCGAAGCGATCGATCCGGTGCGTGGCATCACCAATTCCAGTTCCGGCAAGATGGCTTATGGGCTGGCCCGGGCCTGCGCCCAGGCGGGAGCCGAGGTGGTGCTGGTCAGTGGGCCCGTCGCCCTGCCGGTGCCCGCAGGGGCCCACCGGGTGAGTGTGCGCAGTGCGCTGGAAATGCATGAGGCAGTGTTTGCTGCGTTGCCAGGCGCGGATGTCTTCATCGGCGTGGCGGCGGTGGCGGATTATCGCCCGGCCACCTCGGCGGAGCACAAGATCAAGAAGTCCGGTGCCGAACTGTCCATCACCCTGACCCCCAATCCGGATATCCTCGCCGATGTGGCGGGTTTGCCGAACCCCCCGTTCTGTGTGGGCTTTGCTGCCGAAAGTCGCAACCTGGACGAGTACGCGGAAGGCAAGCGCAAGGCCAAGAAGCTGCCTCTGATTGTTGGTAACCTGGTGCAGGACGGGCTGGGGGGGGATGACAACCTCGTGGTGTTGTATGACGCCGCCGGCCGTCATCCCCTGCCGAAGGCCACCAAGCCCGATCTTGCCCGGGCCATTGTGGCGCACCTGGCAGGTCTGTTGCCGCAAGTCTGAACCTAGCTCTGAAAGATTGGATTGCCATGCACCGAATTGACATCAAGATTTTCGACGAGCGCCTGCGCAGCCAGCCGCCCGCATATGCAACCGGCGGTTCGGCGGGCCTTGACCTGCGTGCCTGCATTGATGCGCCGATTAACCTGGCCCCGGGGCAGACGACCCTGGTGCCCACGGGCCTCGCCATCCATCTGGCCGATCCGGGCCTGGCGGCGATGATCCTTCCCCGCTCTGGGTTGGGGCACAAGCACGGGATCGTACTGGGCAATCTGGTGGGTCTGATCGATTCGGATTACCAGGGACAGATCTTCGTGTCGGTTTGGAATCGGGGGCATGAGCATTTCACGGTGCAACCCATGGAGCGCATGGCCCAGCTGGTGGTCGTACCGGTGCTGCAGGTGGCGTTTAACGTGGTGGACGATTTTGACGCCAGCGAGCGGGGTGTCGGCGGGTTTGGCAGCACTGGCAAGCATTGATGTGGCATCCGGGCATTCCTACTGGCGTGCATGTTCTGCTTGAGCGGGACGGCCGGGTGCTGCTGATGCGCAGGGCCGGGACGGGCTTCTTTGATGGTTTGTACAGCCTTCCAGGTGGCCATGTGGAGGAGGGCGAGTCCGTTGTGGCGACCGCGGTTCGCGAGAGTGCCGAGGAGCTTGGTGTGGTGCTCGAAGCTGGGAGTGTGGAAATCGTGGGGGTGGTGCACCGGCGTTCAGATACGAACCGGATCGATTTCTTCGCCAGGGCAGGGGCTTGGGAGGGTGAGCCGCATGTTGCCGAGCCCGACAAATGTGATGCTCTCGGGTGGTTTCCGCTGGACGCCTTGCCTGAAGCTGTTGTGCCATACATCCGCGAGGCGCTTGCCCAGGGTCCAGGCCCATGGATAAGGGAGTCCGGCTGGTGCTGAATTGAAAAACCCCGTTTCGCAAGAACCGGGGTTTTTCAATTCCGGGCTAGTCCGGCATGCAAGGCCCGTGAGGGCTTTCATGCCGGACGCGTCTTACTCGGGAACGCTCACTGTTCCGCCAGTGTAGGTGATGGTGTTTGCCGCTGCAGGGCTGGCGGCGATCGGTGGGACGTTGCTGGCCGTGAGGGCCGGCGCCGAGCCTGCCGTGCCGCCGCGCGGTGTGGTGTGAATCACCTGGGAGTCGG
Source organism: Zoogloea sp. (assembly GCF_028689785.1). GTDB lineage: Bacteria > Pseudomonadota > Gammaproteobacteria > Burkholderiales > Rhodocyclaceae > Zoogloea. Next base: position 22,965 of record NZ_JAQVCN010000027.1, read on the forward strand.
GCAGTGCGGTGCCGTTCTTCAGGTGGGCATACATGATGTCCATCCCCTGGTTGAAGTACACATGCAGAGGCACCAGGTTGCTGTCATAGCCAGGCAGCAGGCTGTTGTCGATGAAGGTATCAAAGTGCTGGGCGTGGGTGACCTCGTAGTAGCGAAGCTTGCTGCTCGTCCCATCGACCTTCCGGCTTGCTCCGTAGTACGCCCGGGAGGCGTGATTGACGGGGATCAGGGTGTCTGCACGGCCGGACACGATGACCGTTGGCTTACCGTTGAGGGCCCCGCTGGCCTGCACCTCGGCAATGCCCTGGCGTACGCGGTCGGATTGGGCGAGGAGGGTGCCTGTCAGCTTGCTGCCGCTTACGGTGTCGGTGCCGGTGACCAGCGAGCGGGCGCACAGGGCTCCGTCGAGGGCGCCGTCAGCCAACCCGGTGGAGGGGGAAACGGCAAAAACGTCCCGCTTGGCGCCGCCAGTGGCATCGTTGTAGACCAGATTGATGCCCCCCGTGGGTGGGATGCCATTGCCGCTGGCAAAGATGCCGGCCTGAACCAGGGCGCTGGTGGCGGTGACGTTGCCCAGTGTGGTGCCGGCCGCTGCCACGGTGCTGCCGAAGCTGAAGCCGCAGACATTGTCGGCCACGCTGAAACGCCCAAGGGCGTTCAGGTAGGTGACGACGATGGAAGGGGTTGCGAAGGCGTGGTGGGAGGCGTGGTACAGGTCGTGCTCGCTGCTCCAGCCATAGGTACGCAGCTTCTGTAGTGCCTCGTCGGCCTGGGCCTGGAGCGTGGTGCCGGTCAGCAGGCCCTTGGCCTTCAGCGCTGTGCAGCGATTGCTGGCATAGCCGGCGATGAATGCCGCTCCCGGCGAGTTGGCGGCCGCGGTGGAGAGCGCCGCGCAGGGCTGGTAGAGGTTGGCGTAAGTGAAGTAGTCGATCAGCGGCTTGCCGATGGTGCTGACGGGGTTGCTGCCCTGCTTGATGCCCAGGCCGCTGACGTCCTTGGGCTGGATCTGGGGTTCGCTTACGGCCACGCCATCAATCAGGCCCAGGCTGTCCTGTTCGGCAGCCAGGAGGGCGGCACCGGCGCCATTGGATGCAGATGAGGCGATCACCAGGGTGTTGGCAGGGCGGATGGTGCGTGGCTTTTTGCCGGTGGCGTCGGCTGTGCCGTACTTTTCGTTGAGTACGTAGAACGCGAAGCCCACCGCGTCGAGGGTGTTGCGGCCCCAGTCTTTCTCGGGGTTCTGGCGGGAGTGGGCATGCTTGTAGGCAATCCGGTTGGGGAAGGCGGTATTGAACGCATCCAACTGGCTCTTGCTCAGGTCGGCTACGAAATGGGCCCGCTTGCCGGCGGCGCTTGCGCTGGAGACGGTGCCGTCGATCAGGGTGACGGTGTCCCGGGCCAGGTCGTGCATGCCGTTGCCGCTACCCTTGTCGGTATAGGCCACGGCGCAGCCATGCTTGAGGCCCCATTCGCCGGCAGTGCCAATGGCGCCATATATGCCCCGCGAGCCGGATGAGGTGGCGGTGACGATGCAGGGCTGGGCGACTTTGAAGCTGGCGGGGATCTGCACCATGACGGTGACCAGACGTGTGCCGCTTTCGTCACCGGAGAAGGCAATCGCCTCGGAGCCGGCGATCTTGCCCTCGCCCAGGGTATCGCCGCCGTTGGTGTCGATGTTGGGGCCGTAGAGTGTGCCGTAGCCGCCGGTGGGCTTGTTGGCGTCCACGAGGGCGCGGTAATTGTTGTAGATGGCGTTGCGGCGCAGCTCGGCGACGCTGGGGGCGGCCGCGTTGGTGTACGCGGGGGCGGTGGCGCTGCCTAGCCCTGTTTTGCCTAGCCCGGCGGTGAGGAGGTCATCGCTGCTGCCGTCATACTCCTGAATGCGGTAGGAGTCGGCGCGGATGCGCTCAGGGAGGCGGTTGTAGGCGACGAAACCGGTGCCGGACGGGCGCAGATCCACGAGGGTCAGCAGGCGGTCGGTCTCGTCGCCGTCGCTGCTGGCGGTGCCGGGCTGAAACTTGACATGGCGGAGGGATGCAGGGCGTTTGCCGAGTTCGGATTCGAGGGCGTCAAGGAGCTTTGCGTCGGCGTTTGCCACGCTGGCGGCACCGACCTGGCTGAACGTGCCCGCCGTAAAGGCGGCCCGCAGGGCAGCATCGGAGCTGACACCCAGTGCCAGTTGGGCAATGCTGTTGGTCGCGTTGTTGATGTTGGCGGGCTTGCCGGCGTCGTCCTCGGTCACCAGCGCATGCCATACGCCCTGGCTGCCCGTAATCTGCAGCATCAGGGGGTAGGTCAGCCCGACGATCTTGACCGCGTAGTTGCCGTTGCTGTCGGTCGTGGCGCTGCGGGTCTGGCCCGTCTTGTCCTTGATGGTGACCGTGCCGTTGGCGATGGCCAGGCCCTCTGCGGCGATGCCGCTCAGTTGAATGTCTTTGTCACTGCCTCCGCAGGCGCCCAGAATCAGGGTGCCACTGAGCGCCAGCACCAGAGCTTTCAATCGAAACCGGTATTCCATATCTCTCCTCCTCTATGGGTTATGGGAAGCGCCATCCAGATGGCAAGCTCGTCTCCATGGTGGTGCTTGCCGGCGGAGTGCGACACTGGGGTTTACCTGAACGCCATGAAAAACCGCCGGACAAGGCCGGCGGTCGGGGCAGAGAACTGGCTCAGGTGGCTGGGGGCGGGGGCGATTCAGCATGGGGGCCATCGGCATTGCAGAAGCGCAGTTCCTGCGGGTAGGGGTAAAAGTCCTCCACATAGCCGTTGCGTATGCGTGCCTGGGCGTCCTGCCAGAAACGGGGGTCGAGCAGGTTGCGGTGGTGCTTGAGGAAGGCCTTACGGATCTTTGGCTGGCCGAGGAGGAAGGTGGCAAATTCCTCGGGGAAGACATCCATCGGGCCGGCGGAGTACCAGGGTTCGCTGGACATCTCCATGTCTTCGTTGGGGGCAGGGGGGATCCTGCGGAAGTTGCAGTCGGTCATGTACTCGATCTCATCGTAATCGTAGAACACGACCCGCCCATAGCGCGTCACTCCGAAATTTTTCCACAGCATGTCGCCGGGGAAGATGTTGGCGATGGCCAGTTCGCTGATCGCTTGCCCGTACTCGCGGACGGCCTCGTCCACCTGCTCGTCGCTGGCCTTGTCCAGGTAGAGGTTGAGCGGGGTCATGCGGCGCTCAATGTACAGATGCTTGATCACCAGGGTGTCGCCGTCCTCCTCGATCACCGACGGGGCAAGTTCCTTGAGCTGCAGGATCAGGTCGGGGTGGAAGCGGCTGCGGGGCAGGGCTACATTGGAAAACTCGAGGGTGTCGGCCATGCGCCCGACCCGATCCACCTGGCGCACCAGAAGGTATTTGCGCTTTACCGTGGCACGGTCCATGTTTTTGGAGCTGCCGAAGATGTCCTTGATGATCTTGAAAACGTAGGGGTAGGACGGCAGGGTGAACACCAGCATCACCAGGCCGCGGATGCCCGGAGCCTCAATGAACTGGTCGTTGGAGTGGCGCAGGTGGGCGATGAGGTCACGGAAGAAGTTGGTCTTGCCCTGCTTGCCCAGGCCGAGCATGGTGTAGAGCTCCGAGCGCGGCTTGTTGGGCATGATGCTGCGCAGGAATTGGACGTAGCCCGAGGGGACCTCCATGTCTACCAGGAAGTAGGCCCGGGAGAGGGAAAACAGTAGCGAAATGCGCCAGGTGTCGAGCAGGATGGTGTCCAGGTGGAGCATGCCCGAGGCGCCATGGCGCACGGCGATGACAAAGGGGTATTCCTGATAGCCGTTGATGCCCTTGCCGATGATGTAGGCGGTCTTGTTGCGGTAGAAGGCCGAGTACAAGACCTGGATCTGGCAGTTCACTTCCATCTTCGGCCAGTTGCCCAGGTGTTTCTCGACGCTGCGCATCACGTAATCCACGTCCCGCTCCAGGTTCTCGAAGGGGCGTTGCCAGTCAAAGTCCTCGATCAGCCGCAGGATTGTGGCCCGTAGGCCTTCGTCTTGGGGGTAGTAGCTGGAGTAGGTGGGCGGGAAGGACTCGATGTAGTCGGTGGAGATGGCCGGGCGGGTAAAGATGTAGTCATTGCTGAAGTAATCCCGGTGCAGGATCTTGGTCGTCACCGAGTTGAAGAAGGTCTCGGCCAGCTCGGGCTGCTTGTGATTGATAAGCAGGCCGATGTAGTGGAGCTTGACGGCCTGCCAGGTGGCATCGTCGATGGATTCGGCGTTGAACTCTTCGTGAAGGCGCTGCACGGTCTCGTTGACCCGGTCATCGTAAAACTGGACGCGCTCACGTACCGCCGAGAGCTGCTCCTGCCAGGTCGCCGCCTCGTAGCTTTCCTTGGCGCGTCGGGAGGTCTCCCGAAAGATCCGGTAATGCTTGTTGAAGCCTTCGATCAAGGCCTGGGCGATGGCGAGTGCGACCGGATTTCCGTTGTGTGCAGCGTCCACTTCAGTCTCCTTCTGCAGGTTGGCGGACAAGGCGCCAGGGTAACGCGGGGGCGGTGTCCGTCCCTTCGCCTACTTGCGTCCAGCCTTGAAATAGTAGCACTCACCTTACCCCGCCTCAGCCTGAGCACGCCGTCTGGCGCGGGTTTCGGGGCTGCGTGTGGTGGGCGGTGCAGCATTGACCCGGCTGGGTTTTGGTCCATAATCGGTGCAGTTTGTCCCCATGCGAGGGGCAGGCAGGGTGTCGGTCGATGCGTCCAGCTGGCCGGTGTTTGGCCGGTGGGGCGTCGTCAGGAGGCTGACCCGTCCACACGATATGAGAACCTTTGCGAGGGCGTTGGTATGAGTACTTCTCTGATCAAGGTGCCGGCTGGCGGGCAGAAAATCGTTCCGGGCCAGGCCATTCCCGACAATCCCATCATCCCCTATATCGAGGGGGATGGTATTGGTGTGGACATCACCCCCGTCATGATCAAGGTCATCGACGCGGCGGTGAACAAGGCCTACGCCGGCAAGAAGCAGATCCACTGGATGGAGGTCTATGCGGGCGAAAAATCGACTCAGCTGTACGGGCCTGATGAGTGGTTCCCCAAGGAAACCTTCGATGCTCTCAAGGAGTATTCAGTGTCCATCAAGGGGCCGATGACCACCCCGGTGGGCGGTGGAATCCGTTCTCTCAACGTCGCCTTGCGCCAGGAGTTGGACCTCTACCAGTGCGTCCGTCCGGTGCAGTACTTCCAGGGCGTTCCGTCACCCCTGAAGCGGCCAGACTTGGTCAATATGGTCATCTTCCGCGAGAACACCGAGGACATCTATGCGGGAGTCGAGTGGGCGGCCCAGTCGGAAAGCGCGAAGAAAGTCATCAAGTTCCTGACCGATGAGATGGGGGTCAAGAAGATCCGCTTCCCGGAAACCTCGGGGATCGGCATCAAGCCGGTATCCATCGAAGGGACGACCCGCCTGGTGCGCGCGGCCATCAAGTATGCGATCGAGAACGACCGCAAGTCGGTGACCATCGTGCATAAGGGCAACATCATGAAGTTCACCGAGGGCCTGTTCCGCGATACGGGTTACAAGGTTGCCCAGGAGGAGTTCGGTGCCCAGCCCATCGATGGTGGCCCGTGGTGCAAGTTTGCCAACCCCAAGACCGGGCGCGAGATCATCGTCAAGGATGCGATTGCGGATGCCTTCCTGCAGCAGATCCTGCTGCGCCCGGCCGAGTACGACGTGATCGCCACCTGTAATCTCAACGGCGACTACATCTCCGACGCCCTGGCGGCCCAGGTAGGGGGGATCGGCATTGCGCCGGGGGCCAACATCTCCGACCAGTACGCCTGCTTTGAGGCCACCCACGGAACGGCGCCCAAGTACGCTGGGCTCGACAAGGTGAACCCGGGCTCCATCATCCTTTCCGCCGAGATGATGCTGCGGCATCTCGGCTGGACCGAGGCTGCCGATCTGGTCATCCGGTCGATGGAGGCGGCCATTGGCGACAAGATCGTGACCTATGACTTTGCGCGCCTGATGGACGGTGCAACCGAGGTGTCGTGCTCGGAGTTTGGTGACGCCATGATTGCGCGTATGTAATGTCCGCACAGTGCCCGGTGCGTGATGCCGGGCCATCAAAAGACAAAACCCCCGTGGCCTCCACGGGGGTTTTGTTTTTCAACCCCTGCACGGCCCAGGGGGGCGTGCAGGAAACTACCGTCAGGCGCGGGCGGCGCGCAGGGCGGCGTTCAGGGTCGGGCTGGGACGCATCACGGCCTTGCACTTGTCGGCATCGGCCTTGTAGTAGCCGCCGATATCCACGGCCTTGCCCTGCACGGTCTTCAGCTCGGCAACGATCTGGCCTTCGCTGTCGGTCAGGGTCTTGGCCAGGCTTGCGAACTGGGCTGCCAGCTCGGTGTCTTCCGTCTGGTTGGCCAGCTCCTGGGCCCAGTACATGGCCAGATAGAACTGGGAGCCGCGGTTGTCCAGCTCGCCGGTTTTGGGCGAAGGGGACTTGCGGTTGTCCAGCAGCTTGCCGGTGGCGGCATCAAGGGTCTTGGCCAGCAGCACGGCACGCTTGTTGCCAGTCTTGATGCCCAGGTCTTCGAGGGACACGGCCAGAGCCAGGAACTCGCCCAGGGAATCCCAGCGCAGGTGGTTCTCTTCGGTGAGCTGCTGCACGTGCTTCGGTGCGGAGCCGCCAGCGCCGGTCTCGTACATGCCGCCGCCGGCCATCAGCGGGACGATGGACAGCATCTTGGCGGAGGTGCCGAGTTCCATGATGGGGAACAGGTCGGTCAGGTAGTCCCGCAGGATGTTGCCGGTCACGGAGATGGTGTCGAGGCCGCGGATCACGCGCTCCAGGCTGAAGCGCATGGCGCGGACCTGGGACATGACGTAGATCTCGAGGCCGTCGGTGTCGTGATCCTTCAGGTAGGTCTGGACCTTCTTGATCAGCTCGGCTTCGTGGGGGCGGTAGGAGTCGAGCCAGAACACCGCCGGGGTGTTGGAGTTGCGGGCACGGGTGACGGCGAGCTTGACCCAGTCACGGATCGGCGCGTCCTTGACCTGGCACATGCGCCAGATGTCACCGGCTTCGACGTTCTGGGTGAGCAGCACTTCGCCAGAGTCGATGTCGACGATGTTGGCGATGCCGTCCTCGGCGATCTCGAAAGTCTTGTCGTGGGAGCCGTATTCCTCCGCCTTTTGCGCCATCAGGCCGACGTTCGGCACGGTTCCCATGGTCTTCGGGTCGAAGTTGCCGTTGGTCTTGCAGAAGTTGATCATCTCCTGGTAGATGCGGGCGAAGGTGGATTCCGGCATCACGCACTTGCTGTCGTACTGCTTGCCGTCCGCACCCCACATCTTGCCGCCCTGGCGAATCATGGCTGGCATGGAGGCGTCGACGATCACGTCGTTGGGGGAGTGGAAGTTGGTGATGCCCTTGGCGGAGTCCACCATGGCCAGCTTCGGACGGTGTTCCTGGCAGGCGTGCAGGTCACGGATGATCTCGTCACGCTTGGATTCGGGCAGGGTCTTGATCTTCTCGTAGAGGTCGACCATGCCGTTGTTGACGTTGATGCCGAGCTCGTTGAAGAGGGCCTCGTGTTTCTCGAAGGCTTCCTTGTAGAAAATCCTCACGCAGTGGCCGAACACGATGGGGTGGGACACCTTCATCATGGTGGCCTTCACGTGCAGGGAGAAGAGGATGCCGGATTCACGGCAGTCTTCCAGCTCCTTCTCGTAGAAGTCGCACAGGGCCTTCTTGCTCATGAACATGGAGTCGATGATCTCGCCTTCCTGTAGCGCGACCTTCGGCTTGAGTACGGTGATCTTGCCGCCCTTGGCGATCAGTTCCATGCGGACGTTGCGGGCCTTGTCCAGAGTCATGGACTTCTCGCCGTGGTAGAAGTCACCGTGATGCATGTGGGATACGTGGGTCCGCGACCAGGGCTTCCATTCACCCATGGAGTGGGGGTTCTTGCGGGCGTAGTTCTTGACGGCCAGCGGGGCGCGGCGGTCGGAGTTGCCTTCGCGCAGGACCGGGTTCACCGCCGAGCCGAGGCACTTGCCGTAGCGGGCGACGATGGCCTTTTCCGCGTCGGTGGACGGCACTTCCGGGTAGTCGGGGACGGCGTAGCCCTTGGCCTGGAGTTCCTTGATGCAGGCTTTCAGCTGCGCTACGGACGCGCTGATGTTCGGCAGCTTGATGATGTTGGCGTCGGCTTCGAGGGTCTTCTTGCCCAGTTCGGCCAGAGTGTCGGGTACCCGCTGCTCTTCGGGCAGCATGTCGGAGAACTCGGCCAGAATGCGGGCAGACACGGAGATGTCGGCCTTCTCGATGTCGATGCCCGCCGGGCCGGTGAAGGTCCGGATGATGGGAAGAAACGCACAGGTGGCCAGCAGCGGAGCTTCGTCCGTCAGCGTGTAGATGATCTTAGATTTCCCAGTAACCATTTATCTTCCCTCGATATTTGATTTTATTGACGACGAGCCTTCAGGCCCCCCAGTCGCCGTTGAAGCCGGCGGACGACGCTTTTTGCAGTCGGCGGGGAAAATATCATGTATCCCGCACGCCTGCATTGAAACCGGCAAACCTTGCCTCTCCGGGCCCTGTCTGCCAAATGCAAAGGGCCGCCGAGTGGCAGCCCTTTGCATTCGGATGAGGCTCAGACGACAGCCTCTTCCTTGTCCTTCTTTACCTGCATGAACTGCTCCCGGGAGACGCCCAGCCACATGACCAGAGGACTGGCCACGAGGACGGAGGAGTAGATGCCGAAGCAGATCCCGATGGTCAGGGCCAGGGAGAAGTAGTAGAGGGTTTCGCCGCCGAACAGCAGCATGGACAGCACCATGGCTTGGGTGCTGCCGTGGGTGATGATGGTTCGGCTGATGGTGCTGGTGATCGCATGGTCGAGCACCTCGGGGGTGGATAGGCCGCGCTTTTTCTTGAAGGTTTCGCGGACCCGGTCGAAGACCACGACCGATTCATTGACCGAGTAGCCCAGCACCGCCAGGGTGGCTGCCAGTACCGGCAGGGAGAACTCCCACTGGAACAGCGCGAAGAAGCCCAGGATGATGATCACGTCGTGGAGGTTGGCGATGATCGCCGAGACGGCAAAGCGCCACTCGAAGCGCATCGCCAGGTAGGCGACGATGCCACCGATCACCAGCAACAGCGCCATGGCACCGTCGGATGCCAGTTCCTTGCCGACCTGGGGGCCGACAAACTCGACGCGGCGCATCTCCGCCTTGGGGCCTTCGAGGGTCGCAAGGTTGGCCATGACTTTCTCGCTGACCTTGCCGGTTTCCATTCCGTCCCGATTCGGCAGGCGGATCAGGACGTCGCGGGCGCTGCCGAAGTTCTGCACCTGGGCGTCCTGGTAGCCTTCCTTGGCCAGGGATTCACGCAGCTTTTCGAGGTTGGGAGGCTCACTGTAGCTGACCTCCATGAGGGTGCCGCCAGTGAACTCGACACTGAAGTGCAGGCCCTTGGTGGCCAGGAAGAACACCGCGAGCACGAAGGTGACCAACGAAATGACGTTGAACACCAGCGCATGCTTCATGAACGGGATGTCTTTGTGGATGCGGAAAAATTCCATGATTGCAGGTCCGTTTCTTTATTGAGGCAGGCCTCAGTTGCCCGGTTTCCAGACCTGGCCGATGGACAGCTTGTCGAGCTTGCGCTTCTTGCCATAGATCAGGTTGACCAGACCCCGCGAGACCAGGATGGCGCTGAACATGGAGGTCAGGATGCCAAGGCAGTGAACCACAGCGAAGCCGCGCACCGGGCCGGAGCCGAAAACCAGCAGGGCCACACCGGCGATGAGGGTGGTGACGTTGGAGTCGAGAATGGTGTCGAAAGCCCGGTCGTAGCCGGCGGTGATGGCCGCCTGGGGGCTGGAGCCGTTGCGCAGCTCTTCCCGAATCCGTTCGTTGATCAGCACGTTGGCGTCGATGGCCATACCCAGGGTCAGGGCGATGGCCGCAATGCCGGGCAGCGTGAGGGTGGCCTGGAGCAGAGAGAGCAGAGCGATCAGCAGCAGCAGGTTGGAGGCCAGGGCCACCACCGAGACGAAGCCGAACAGCATGTAGTAGGCACACATGAAGATGCCAATGGCTACGAAGCCCCACAGGGTGGAGTGAAAGCCCTTGCTGATGTTCTCTGCGCCCAGGCTCGGGCCGATGGTGCGTTCCTCGATGATCTCCATGGGGGCGGCCAGAGAGCCGGCGCGCAGCAGCAGCGCCGTATCGGTGGCTTCCTCGGAGCTCATCTTGCCGGAGATCTGTACGCGGCCGCCGCCGATTTCGCCACGGATCACCGGCGCGGTGACGACCTCGCCCTTGCCCTTTTCGATCAGCAGGATGGCCATGCGCTTGTTGATGTTCTCCCGGGTGACGTCCTTGAAGATGCGTGCGCCTGCAGAGTCCAGGGTCAGGTGTACCGCGGCTTCGTGGGTCTGGCCGTCAAAGCCGGGCTGGGCATCGGTCAGGCGTTCGCCGGTGAGTACCACTTGTTTCTTGACGAGCAGAGGGCGGCCTTCACGGTCGTTGTACACCTCGGTGCCCGGGGGGATTGCACCGCCTACGGCCGCCTCAAGGGCGCCCGGCGTGTCATCCACCATGCGGATTTCGAGGGTGGCAGTGCGGCCGAGGATGTCCTTGGCCTTGGCCACGTCCTGTACGCCGGGCAACTGCACGACGATGCGGTCGACGCCCTGCTGCTGAATCACCGGCTCGGCAACGCCCAGCTCGTTGATCCGGTTGTGCAGGGTGGTGATGTTCTGCTTGAGGGCGAATTCCTGGATGGACTTCTGGGCCAGGGGCGTGAGCGTGGCGGTGATCTTGAAGTCGGCACCGTCCTGGCCTTCGACCAGTTGCAGGTCGTTGGTGCCGGCAGTGATCACGGCCCGGGCGCGGGTCTGGGATTCCGTATCGCGGAACTTGATGACCACCGTCTGGTTTTCACGGGTGATGCCGGCGTGGCGGACGTTCTTGTCACGCAACAGGGTGCGCAGGTCGCCGGTTGTGGCGTCAAGGCGTTTGGTAACGGCCCCCTTCATGTCCACCTGAAGCAGGAAGTGCACGCCGCCGCGCAGATCCAGGCCCAGGTACATGGGCAGGGCGCCGATATTGGTGAGCCACTGGGGGCTGGCGGAGAGCAGGTTGAGAGCGACCACGTAGGACGGGTCGGCAGCATCGGGGTTGAAGGCCTTCTCGATGGCGTCCTTTGCTTTCAGCTGGGTGTCCGTGTCGCGGAAGCGGGCGCGCACGCTGTTGAGATCGGAGAACAGGCCGTCGTGCTGGATGCCGGCTGCTGCCAGGCTTTCCTCGACGCGTTTCTGGGTTGCGCTGGCGTCCAGCTTGAGGGTGGCCTTGCCGCTGGAGACCTGGACGGCGGGCACCTCCCCGTAAAAGTTCGGCAGGGTGTAGATCAGGCCCCACAGCAGGACGAGCCCGATGAGGAGATTTTTCCAGAGAGGGTAGCGATTCATGGTCTGGCGGGAAGGAGAGGGGACGGGCGCTGCGACTGACGACGGCCGATGCAGGGCACCGGCCGTCGGCCGTTCAGATCGACTTGAGGGTGCCCTTGGGCAGCACGGTGCCAATGGCCTGCTTCTGTACGACGATCTGGGTGTTGGCAGCGACTTCCACGGTGACGTAGGCATCACTGATGGCCACGACCTTGCCGACAATGCCGCCACCGGTCAGGACTTCGTCGTTCTTCTGCAGACCTTCGAGGAGCGCCTTATGTTCCTTGGCGCGCTTCATTTGGGGGCGAATCATCAGGAACCACAGCACCCCGAACATGAAAATCATCGGCAGGATGCCGGTCAGGCCGCCCAGGGGGTCTTGCGCGGCAGCCGGCGCAGCTTGGGCAAAGGCGTTGGAAATCAGCACATTGAACTCCGGAGTCAAGATACAAAGCTCCGGATTATAGCAGTACCCGGCGGGCGACCTTCGAGCGGCTGTTGCGGGTGGCTGGTGCAAAAAAAAAGCGGCGTCTGCCTTGCGACAGACGCCGTCAAATCTCCACGAAGGAGAGGAGGGAGAAAAACTCTGTTGTGCCGGCGCACGGCGCCGGCAGGCGCACTCAGGCTGCCTTGTTCATCCGGTTGCAGAATCGCTGCCAGTTGGCAGACATTGCGGAAAACATTTGTTCGGCAGCGAGCAGAGGCATCAGGCCCATGCGGTGCTGGGTGCGCATGAAGGATTCGACATGAGGCGTGCACAGCGTGCTTTGCTCTTCGGCAAGCAGCTCCAGGAAGCGTGCTTCCGCCGCACCCCAGAATTCGGAGGTGCCTACCCAGCCCGTGTCGGCGGTGGCTTCACGGAGAGCCTTGCGCCAGAGGGCTTCGGCGCGTTCGACAGGAACGCCAGCCTTGCGGGCGTGCCAGTGAAGTAGTTTCGGTGCTTTCATTTGCTGTTACTCCTGTATTTGGGGGCATCAAACAAACGGGCTGATTTCTGTGTGCATTTCAAGACGTTTTGATGCGATGCAAAATTGTCTTTTAACGCATTTTTTCCGGTATTCACTCGGTTTTGTCAGCCTCTAGTCAGTCTTGTTTGCTGCATTGCACAATTTCAGTTTAGGTACTTGCGGTGCTGACTGCAAGGCCCTTTTCAATTTCTTTCAAGTAATCTGTCACGCCTGCGCGGCCTTTTCGCAACAGTCGCTTCCGCTGCTTGCGGGCCGTCCGACCGGGGCGCTAGCGGTAGAATGTGGCGCTTCGCCGCATTCCGTCTCACCCCATGTCCCAGCTCCTTGATCACCTCAATCCCGAACAGCTCGCTGCGGTCACACTACCGCCCCAGCATGCACTGATCCTTGCCGGAGCTGGTTCCGGCAAGACCCGGGTGCTCATCACCCGCATCGCCTGGCTGCTGCAAAACGGCTACTGCAGTCCCCAGGGGATTCTGGCGGTCACCTTCACCAACAAGGCGGCCAAGGAAATGCTCACGCGGCTTTCGGCCATGTTCCCGATCAACCCCCGCGGCATGTGGATCGGCACCTTTCATGGTCTGTGCAACCGCTTTCTGCGTGCCCATCACCGGGAGGCCGGGCTGCCCCAGTTGTTCCAGATCCTCGATACCGGCGATCAGCTCGCATCAATCAAGCGTTTGCTGAAGACGCTGAACGTGGATGACGAGAAATTTCCGCCCCGTGATCTGCAGCACTTCATCAACGGTCAAAAAGAAGCTGGCTTTAGGCCGTCTGCGGTGGAAGCGTGGGACGACTACAGCCGGCGCCGGGTCGAGCTTTACATGGAGTATGAGGCACAGTGCCAGCGTGAGGCAGTTGTGGATTTCCCCGAGTTGTTGTTGCGCAGTTACGAATTGCTGGAGCGCAACGAACCCATCCGCCGGCACTACCAGGCCCGTTTCCGCCACATCCTGGTGGATGAGTTCCAGGACACCAATGTGCTCCAGTACCGCTGGCTGGGCCTTTTGGCCGGCAAGGGCGAGGAGGGGGGCGCCAGCCTGTTCTGCGTGGGCGACGATGACCAGTCCATCTACCGCTTTCGGGGGGCTGAAGTTGGCAACATGCGGGATTTCGAGCGCGACTTCCGTGTGGAAAGCGTGATCCGCCTTGAGCAGAACTATCGTTCCCACGGCAACATCCTTGATGCGGCCAATGCCTTGATCACCAACAACAGCAAGCGATTGGGCAAGAACCTGTGGACTGACCGGGGGGCGGGGGAGCCGATCCGCGTTTACGAGGCGTTTACGGATACTGACGAGGCCCGCTGGATTGTCGAGGAGATTCAGTCACTGGTCCGGGATGGCGCCAGCCGTGCCGACATCGCGCTGCTGTACCGCTCCAATGCACAGTCGCGGGTGCTGGAGCATCAGCTCTTTTCCAGTGGCATCGCCTACCGGGTGTATGGCGGCCTGCGCTTCTTCGAACGCCAGGAGGTCAAGCATGCCCTGGCCTACCTGCGCCTGATCGCCAATTCCGATGACGATACGGCGTTCACCCGGGTGGTTAATTTTCCGACCCGTGGCATCGGTGCCCGGTCCCTGGAGGCCTTGCAGGATGCTGCCCGTACCTGGAACACGCCTCTTTACCAGACCGTACCCCACCTCTCTGGCAAACCGGGTTCATCCCTGGCCCAGTTCGTGGTGCTGATCGAGCGCCTGCGCAGCGAAACCCGTGATCTGCCGCTGCACGAGATGGTGGAGCACGTGATTGAGGTGTCCGGCCTGCGCGCGCACTACAAGGCGGAAAAGGAGGGGCAGGAGCGGCTCGAGAACCTGGATGAACTGATCAATGCGGCAGCCAACTTCGGCGCGGAGATCGGCGCCGGTCAGATTCCGGGAGATTCACCCTCGGGGGTTGAGTCGGTGCTGGCCGAGTTTCTGGCCCATGCGTCCCTGGAGGCGGGCGACCATCAGGCCGAGGCGGGCGCCGAGGCCGTCCAGTTGATGACGGTGCATGCCGCCAAGGGGCTTGAGTTCGACGTAGTCTTCCTGTCCGGCCTGGAAGAGGGCTTGTTCCCCCATGAGAACAGCGCTCAGGAGGCTGATGGGCTGGAGGAGGAGCGGCGTCTCATGTACGTCGCTGTGACTCGTGCCCGTCAGCGTCTGTATCTGAGTTTCACCCAGAGCCGCATGCTTCACGGACAGGTGCGTTACAACCTGCGCTCCCGTTTCCTGGAGGAGATCCCGGAGGGGCTGACCAAGTGGTTGACGCCGCCCAATCCGCGCCGCAGCTTCGTGTCGGAGCCCTCGGCGCGCTATTACAACCCGGGGGCTGCAAAGCCGGCGATGGCCAGTATGCCGCCGGCCCCGCCAATGAAGTCCCGCGATCTGGGTGGCTTGCGGATTGGCCAGAGCGTGCAGCACGCCCGCTTTGGCGATGGCGTCATCATTTCCGCGGAGGGCAGCGGTAACGATGCGCGGGTACAGGTGAAGTTTGCCGAGGCCGGCACTAAATGGTTGATGCTGGCCGTGGCGAAACTGACGCCGGCCTGATGCGCCCTGCTGCGCGGGGCTGTGCCGGCACTTGTCCAGCCGGCGGGGCGTTGCCCATCAGAAGGCTGTAGCAGCCCTGGCCGGCGTAACGTATGGCACGAAACGCCGTTGCACGATCGGCGTAAGGGGGGCATTGAGCGGTCACGCCGGATCCGCCAGGTATTGCGCCGTTCTTGCTGTGCCCAAACCAGCCTGGTTGTCGTCCGCTAAATTTGTCGCATCCTTGGAGATGTCTGCATCGCAGGGGCTGCGTGTACGCGTCAGGTGCCGCGCAGCTCGGCGTGTAGGGCCATGAATTCCTGGGCTAGCTTGTGCTTTGGGTCCAGGTGGATCATGGGTTTGGCCTGTTCGTGGCTTTCGCGGATCTTGATGGAGCTCGACAAATAGGTGTTGAAGATCGGCAGGCCCTCGGCGATGAGCTCCTGGACCAGTTTCTGGGGCAGGCTGGCGCGGGGCTGGAACTGGTTGACCACGATGCCCTCTACTTCGAGATCCCGATTATGGTCGGACCGGATTTCCTGTACGTTTTCCATCAGTGCGTATAGCGCGCGGCGGGAAAAGTCGTCGCAGTCGAAGGGGATCAGGCACAGGCGGGTGGCGATCAGGGCTGAGCGCGTGTAGAAGTTGAGGGCCGGCGGGGTGTCGATGAAAACCGCATCGTAGTCGTCGTCCAGTTCGTCCAGGGCGTCGCGTAGTTTGAAAATCTTATAGCGGGATTCCAGCTTGCCCTGAAGCTCCTCCAGGTTGGGATGCGAGGGCATGATCGACAGGTTGGCGAAGGGCGTCGGGTGGACGAACTCAGCGGTCTTCTTGGGGCTGAACTTGAAGGACAGCGTCTGTTCGAAGAGGCCGGCCAGGGTGTCATCCTGATTTTCAGCGGCATCCCCCAGGAGGTAGTGCGTGGAGTTGCCCTGGGGGTCAAGGTCGACAACCAGAGTGCGCAGCCCTTTGTGGGCGCTGATCGCCGCCAGATTGCAGGTGATCGTGGACTTGCCCACTCCTCCTTTTTGATTGAATACAACGCGTCGCATCGCTTCTCCCCAGATTATTTGGTGCTGTTTGGATGCGCGCGATTGTGCCACGCATTGGGGGGCGGCCCGTAATTACCGAGGGTGCGAAAAAGGCCGGGGTCGGGTAAACTCGTATGCAAACAATAAAGCAATCAACATGAAGTCTTCGTGCCCCCCTCCCGGGCGCGAAACTCCGGTCGGGCGGCGGTGACCACCGCACGGCTGTCATACGGGGCACACGCTCGCCTCAGGGTACCCAGGACACATCCAGATTTCCGGCCAGACCATCGGTGACACCCCCCGCCAGCGGCACCCCGTTGACCCGGCCTGCGGGGGTCGGACCATTTTGAGAGAAGAGAGAACATGGACAAGGATTTCATTGCAGCAGCCCTCGATTACCACCGCAGCCCGACCCGCGGCAAGATCGCGGTGGTTCCCACCAAAGGCCTGACTAACCAGCGCGATCTTGCTCTGGCCTACTCCCCCGGCGTGGCCGCGGCTTGCGACGCCATCGTGGCCGATCCGGCCGACGCTCAGGAGTACACCTCCCGCGGCAACCTGGTGGCCGTGATCACCAACGGTACGGCCGTGCTTGGTCTCGGCAACATCGGTCCGTTGGCCGCCAAGCCGGTGATGGAGGGCAAGGGCTGCCTGTTCAAGAAGTTCGCCAACATCGATGTATTCGATATCGAGCTGGCCGAGAACGATCCGGACAAGCTGATCGACATGATCGCCGCGCTGGAGCCCACCCTGGGCGGCGTAAACCTGGAAGACATCAAAGCACCCGAGTGCTTCTACATCGAGCAGAAGCTGCGTGAGCGGATGAACATCCCGGTCTTCCACGACGATCAGCACGGCACTGCCATCATCTCTGCTGCTGCCATGCTCAATGGCCTCAAGGTGGTCGGCAAGAAGGTCGAGGATGTGAAGGTGGTGTGTTCCGGCGCCGGGGCGGCGGCCATTGCCTGCCTCGACTTGTGGTGCGGCCTCGGCATCCGCCGCGAGAACGTGTTTGTTTGCGACTCCAAGGGTGTGATCTGGGTGGGCCGTGACGAGCGGATGGAGGCCAACAAGGCCCGTTACGCCCAGACGACGGAGTTCCGCACGCTGGCCGATGCCCTGGTTGGCGCCGATATCTTCCTGGGCCTCTCCACTGCGGGCGTGCTCAAGCCTGAGATGGTCAAGACCATGGCGGACAAGCCGCTGATCTTCGCCCTCGCCAACCCGACTCCGGAGATCCTGCCGGAGCTGGCCAAGGAAGTGCGTCCCGACGCCATCATCGCCACCGGTCGTTCGGATTACCCGAATCAGGTTAACAACGTGCTGTGCTTCCCCTTCATCTTCCGTGGTGCGCTCGACGCCGGCGCCACCAAGATAAATGAGGAGATGAAGCTGGCCTGCGTGAAGGCCATTGCCGAGCTGGCCGAAGCCGAGCAGTCCGACGTGGTGGCCCAGGCTTACGGTGGCGCAGATCTGTCCTTCGGTCCGAACTACCTGATCCCCAAGCCCTTCGATCCGCGCTTGATCGTCAAGATCGCACCGGCCGTGGCCCAGGCTGCCATCGATTCCGGCGTGGCCACCCGCAAGGTGGACATGGACGCCTACATCCAGAGCCTCAACGAGTTCGTGTACCAGTCCGGCATCATCATGAAGCCGGTGTTCTCCAAGGCCAAGGAAGTTCCTGCCGACAAGAAGCGCGTGCTCTACGCCGAGGGTGAGAGCGAGCGCGTTCTGCGTGCCGTGCGTGCGGTGGTTGACGAAAACCTGGCCCGTCCGATCCTCATCGGCCGGCCCGCGGTCATCGACATGCGCATCGAGAAGTTCGGTCTCAACCTGGTGGCTGGCCGTGATTTCGACGTGGTCAATGTCGAGTCCGACAGCCGCTATCGTGAGCTGTGGCAGGAGTACTACCGCCTGATGGGCCGTGATGGCGTGACGCCCGACTCCGCCCGCGAAGCCATGCGGGCCGACAGCACCCTGATCGGCTGCATGCTGCTGCGTCGCGGCGATGCCGATGCTCTCGTCTGCGGCACGACCGGCGGCTACGACCACCACTTCAATCACGTCAAGAGCCTGATTGGCCTGAAGAACGGTGCCAGCCTGTATGCGGCGATGAACATCCTGCTGCTGCCCCAGCGCGTCCTGGCCATCACAGACACCTACGTGAACGAGATGCCCAGCGCTGAGGAAACCGCCGAGATCGCCCTGATGGCGGCTGATGAGCTGAAGCGTTTCGGCATCGAGCCCAAGGTGGCCCTGCTGTCCCACTCCAATTTCGGCAGCGCCCGCAGCGCGTCGTCCCGGCGCATGCGTGACGCCCGCGACATCCTGCGGGTGAAGGCGCCGGATCTGCAGTGTGATGGTGAAATGCACGGGGATTCGGCCCTGTCGCCCGAGATCCGCGACCGTCTCCACCCGGACTCCAGTCTTCACGGCGAAGCCAACCTGCTGGTGATGCCCAACCTGGATGCTGCCAACATTGCCTTCAACCTGCTCAAGGTTGCCAATGGTGACGGCGTTTCGGTTGGTCCCATCCTGCTGGGCAGCGCCCGTGCCGTGCACATCCTGACGCCGTCGGCGTCGGTGCGTCGACTGGTCAACATCACTGCTCTGGCGGTGGTGGATGCGGCCGAGCAGCGTGAAGAATTGCCGGTCTGAGCCCGGATTCCCCCGCTCCGTGACCCGGAGCGGGGGGCTTCCATCCGCTATTTGAAATCACCCTCCGGTACAATCGGGGACAATGTTCCGCGAGGTGAGCCATGTCCCGTTTGATCCGTTTTGAGCGTACCGGCGGCCCCGACGTCCTGCAGTGGGTCGAAGCCGATCTGGCTCCGCCGGCCCCCGGCGAGGCCCAGCTCCGACACCATGCTGTCGGCCTGAACTATATTGACACCTATCATCGCTCCGGCCTCTATCCGGTTCCACTGCCTTCGGGTATCGGGCTTGAGGCGGCCGGCGTTGTCGAGGCGGTGGGTGAGGGGGTGACCGATCTGCAGCCCGGTGATCGGGTTGCCTATGCCGGCGGGCCCCTCGGTGCCTATGCCGAGCGCCGCAATATTCCAGCCGACCGCCTGGTCCGACTGCCCGATGCCCTGAGTTTCGAGCAGGGGGCATCCATGATGCTGCAGGGGCTGACCGCCCAATATCTGCTGCGTCGTACCTACCGGGTCCAGCCGGGTGACACCATCCTCATCCACGCCGCCGCCGGTGGTGTCGGCCTCATCGTCTGCCAGTGGGCAAAGGCCTTGGGCGCCACTGTGATCGGCACGGTCGGCTCCGACGAAAAGGCTGCCCTGGCGCACCAGTACGGCTGCGATCACACCATTGTCTACACCCGCGAGAGCGTCTCCGGCCGTGTCCGGGAGCTGACCGGCGGAGAGGGTGTGGCGGTGGTTTACGACTCCATCGGTCAGGATACATTCATGGACTCCCTGGCCTGTCTGCGCCCCCTCGGCATGATGGTGACTTTCGGCAATGCGTCCGGCCCCGTGGCGCCGTTTGATCCGGGCTTGCTCGGCAAGATGGGGTCCCTGTTCCTGACCCGCCCAAGCCTGTTTGCCTATTCGGCGCGCCGCGATGACCTGCTGACGATGGCCGAGGATCTCTTCGCCGTGGTGCTCTCGGGGCAGGTGCGTTTGTCCATCAATCAACGTTTTCCGCTGCAGGACGCAGCCACGGCGCATCGTGAGCTCGAGGCGCGGCGGACGACGGGTTCCACCGTGCTGGTTCCCTGACCCTGATCATGAAACATCCCCGTTCCCGCATTGCTCTGTCGGCCCTGGCCCTGGGTGCCGCCCTTGCCCTACCGGTGTCGGCGGCTGCGCCGGTGGCCCCGCCGCCCGTGGTCCTGACGCCGGTTCAGGCGGCTTTCATCCAGGCGGAAACACGCCGCATCGAAGAGAGCTTTGTGCAGAAAGTCATGAGCATTACCGGGGCGCGCCGGGACCAGGTTTTGCGGGCGATTCCGGCCAAAGGTCGGCTCACCGACCGGCTGGCGCGCATCTACAGTTCCCTCGAGCGGGACCTGGGGGCGCCCCTCAGCGATGAACAGCGGGCTTTGATATTTGCCGCGGACGGCGAGCGCAAGCAGGCGCTGAAGGATCTCCCGGCTCAGGCGGCCACGCGCTAGGCGGGCGCGGCGGCGCCTGCCTAGAACAACTCGATGTCGCTGTCGGGAGCTTCCCGGGCAGCGACCTGACCGCAGGCCAGCAGGGCTTCGTAGTTGCGCACCTGGTTGCGGCCATTGTCCTTGGCCACATAAAGGGCGTCGTCAGCCCGACCGACGATGTCGGGGATGGTGTCGCTGGAGTGGATTCCGGTATAGCCGATGCTCACCGTCACCGTGCCGACCTGGGGGAAGGTGTGGGCTTCGACGCCGGCACGCAGGCGTTCGAGGGCGACGGATACCTCGTGGTCGGAGGTGGCTCGCAGGATGACCACGAACTCCTCGCCTCCGAAGCGGAACAGCCGATCCTGGTGCCGGAAGCTGTCCTGCATGATCCGGGCGAGCAGCAGCAGCACCTCGTCACCATACAGGTGCCCGAACTGGTCGTTGACCCGCTTGAAGTGATCCACGTCCACCACGGCCAGCCAGTAGCCGCCGTCCTCATGCTGGCGTCGGCGATGGGGCGGGGTGGCATCCCGGGTCAGGCCCGATTCGCCGGGCGCGAGCCCCTGGAGGATCTTGCCCAGGTTTTCGTCGAAGGTCTTGCGGTTGAGCAGCCCGGTCAGGGTGTCCCGTTCGCTGTAGTCGAGCAGGCTGAGGTAGTTCCGGTACAGGCCCAGAAAGCCCTCGGCGGTGCCCAGGTCCTCCGTTGATAGCGGGTTGCTGCAGACGACTTCGAGCACGCCCAGCACGCGGCGGTCGACGTTGATCGGGAAGCAGTGCACATGCTCGCCGCGCTCGCTGTCGTGACGCCGGACGATCTGCGTCTGCGCCACGCAGGCCACCATTTCCGGGCGCTCGGTCAGGGGGATGGCCTCGCCGCCTTCGTCGAATTCCGACTGCACGTAGCGCACGCCGTCCTGGCCGACGTGGGTGACACGGGCCAGGAAGCTGTCGGCGCCGTGCTGGCTGACCTTGTAGAGATTCACCTCCCGAGCCCTCACAAGTTCGAACAGCGCCGACGCAACACCCAGCTCCAGCAGGGTGCGATCCCGGTGCTGGGTGATGGATTCGACATGTTTGAGAACGTGGATCATGGGCCCGGTAGAAGGCTTTCAACTCTTAATTCTATCCCAGGGGCTTTGTGTTTTTCACGCCTTCGATGACTTCGTTCAGGTAGTCCGTCACGTCCTGTGGTGTGCTGTTGCGCTCCGCCCGGGATCCGCAAGGCCGTCATTCGGCAATGCGTATAATCGTATGGTCTTCCCGCTGCTTCGCCCCTTCTCTTGAACTACGACACCTTTTCCAACCTTCTCTTTTCGCGCGTTCGCCGGGCCGATGTCACCCTTGCCATCGTGGTCGTCAATGTTGTCGTCTTTGCGTGGCTCGCGGTGGTTTCCCGGAGTCCGATGCAGTTTCCGTCCGAGTTGTTGATCCGGGCGGGGGGCAACTTTGCGCCCCTGATTCAGAAAGGAGAACCCTGGCGCCTGCTGTCGGCCCTGTTCCTGCATGGGGGACTGCTTCATGTGGGGCTCAACATGCTGGCCCTCTATCAGGCGGGGCAAGTCGTCGAGCGCCTGTTCGGGCGGGTTGGGTTCATCGTGATCTACATCGGTGCCGGGCTGATCGGCAACCTGGCCAGTTTGTGGTGGAAGCAGGGCGGTGTCAGCGTCGGGGCCTCGGGGGCGATCTTCGGCGTGTATGGGGCGCTGCTCGCCTATCTGCTGCAGCAGCGGGGTTCGGTGCCCGGCGAGGTTTTCAGGGAGATGAGGTCTGGCACCCTGGGCTTCATCGGTTACTCCCTCTTTGCCGGCTTTTCACTGCCGGGCATCGACAATGCGGCCCACCTGGGGGGGCTGGCTGGTGGGGCTGTGCTGGGCCTTGCCCTGGCCGAACCCATCGTTTCCCCACGGCCGGTGCAGTGGCTGACCCGCCGGGCTCTCGGGGGCATGCTTGCCGTTGTGGCCATCGGTGGTGTGCTGTGGCAGCAGACACCAGAGGTGGTCCGGCGATACGAGGTGGATTCCGCCTACCAGCAGATCCTCCAGCGTTTTGCCCTGGAGGAGCAGGACCTGCTGCGCGAGCAGGCCGGCCTGATGGATGCGCTGCGCCAGCGCCGCATTACTGAGGCTGCGGCTCTTGATGTGCTGGAGCACGATTTCATCCCGCGATGGGAGCGGCAGATCAATCAGCTGTCGTGGAGCGAGGTGTCCCCGGCCAGTGACTGGCAGCGCCGCGAGCTGATCAGCTATGCCAGTGCCCGGCGGGACGCCCTGAAAGCGCTCGCTCAGGCCTTTGAAACCCGGCAGACGGTATGGGTGGAGCGCTCCCGGGCGCTCCAGGTGCAGGCCGACAACATCCTGCTCCAGATGCGTTTGCGCAAGTCGGTGGAGGCGGGGGGCCGCTGAGCGACGCTCCAGCCCGTATGTGTTATGGACTTCATACAACAGATCTTCCTCATCCTGCTTCTGGTGGGAATCAGCGCGTTTTTCTCGATCGCCGAGATCTCGGTGGCGGCGTCGCGCAAATCGCGGCTGGCAGTGTTGGCCGAGAGCGGCAGCGACGGGGCGGCCCGGGTGCTGGCTCTGCAGGCCCGTCCGGGGCCGTTCTTCACCTTGGTGCAGATTGGCCTCAACGCGGTGGCGATCATGGGCGGTATTGTCGGCGAGGGCGCCTTCTCCCCGTGGTTGGCGGGCCTGCTGGCCGGGCTGGTGCCTGTGGCCTACGCGGAGACGCTGGCCTTTGCTCTCTCTTTTGTGGTTGTCACCTCCCTGTTCATCCTGTTCGCCGACCTGATGCCCAAGCGCCTTGGCATGGCCGCACCCGAGCGTATGGCGATGGCCGTGGCCGCGCCCATGAGTGTGTTGATTCGCTGGCTGCGCCCTTTGCTGTGGCTCTACAACGAAGCCGCCGACCTGCTGTTCCGCCTCCTCGGGGTGGCCACCACCCGCAACGATACGGTAACGCCGGACGAGATCATCGCCGTTGTCGAGGCCGGGGCCCAGGCGGGCGTGCTGGCTGAGCAGGAGCATGCGCTGATCGAGAACGTGTTTGGCCTGGAGGTGCGCAGCGCCCCCTCGGCCATGACAACCCGGGACAGCGTAGTGTTCTTCACCTTGCAGGAGAGTGAGGACAGCATCCGCCAGAAGATCGCCGGGCGGCCCTTCAACCGCTTTCCTGTATGCGACGGCGGCATCGACAAGGTGGTGGGCTACGTGGATGCCAAGGATCTCCTCAACCGGGTGCTGGCGGGCCAGTCCCTGTCCATGAAAGCTGACGCCCCGATCAATCCGCTGCTGGCGCTCCCCGACACCCTGACCCTGTCCGAGGTGTTGGAACGCTTTCGCGAGGCCCGGGAGGACTTTGCGGTGATCATCAACGAGTACGCCTTGGTGGTGGGAGTGATCACCCTCAACGACATCTTCCGTGCACTGGTCGGTGACGATGTGGAGCAGGTCCAGGAGGAGCAGATCGTGCGTCGGGACGACAACTCCTGGCTGGTCGATGGTGCCACCGCAGCAACCGATGTGATGCGTGTGCTCGGCATCGACGACGCTGACGGCAGCGAAAACTACGAGACCATCGCCGGCTTCATGATGTACCACTTGCGCAAGATCCCTCGCCGCACCGACAGGGTGGATTTTGGTGGCTATCGCTTCGAGGTCATCGACGTGGACAGCCATCGCATCGACCAGTTGCTGGTCAGCCGGCTTGGGTTGCCCATCGGAGAAATCTCCGCCGAAGGGTGAAACCGATGCGGGCTGGCGGGTAAAATTGCGGGATGCCTGAATCCCACTCCCCCCGCTACATCCATCTGCGCCTCCATACCGAGTATTCGATCTCCGACGGGATCGTGCAGGTGGACTCCGCCATCGCCCGTGCCGCCGCTGACGGCATGCCGGCCCTTGGCATCTCTGATCTGGCCAACCTGTTCGGGATGGTCAAGTTCTACAAGGGCGCCCGCGGCAAGGGCATCAAGCCGGTGGTCGGTGCCGATTGCTGGATCACCAACGACATCGAGCGCGACAAGCCGACCCGGGTCCTGCTGATCTGCCGCAATCGCAAAGGCTACGGCCAATTGTGCGAGATCCTGACCCGGGCCTTCATCGAGAACAAATACCGGGGGCGGGCCGAACTGCGCCGCGAATGGCTGGATGCGGTCACTGCCAGTGACCTCCTGTGCCTGTCCGGCGCCCGGGATGGCGATATCGGCCACGCCCTGGCCAACGGCAATGGGGCCTTGGCTGAAAAGCTGGCGGCCGACTGGGCGGCGCGTTTTCCGGGTGGTTTCTACGTTGAGATCCAGCGTGCCGGACATCCGGGCACCGAGGCCTACATCCGTGAGGCCCTGCAGATCGCTTCGCGGCTTGACCTGCCGGTGGTGGCGACCCACCCCATCCAATTTACCCGGCCCGAAGACTTCAAGGCCCACGAAGCCCGCGTGTGCATTGCCCAGGGCAATGTGCTGGCCGACAAGCGTCGCCCGAAGGATTTCACTCCGGAGCAGTACTTCAAGACCCAGGACGAGATGTGCGCGCTGTTCGCCGACATCCCCGAGGCGCTGGAAAACAGCGTCGAGATCGCTCGGCGCTGCTCCCTCACCGTGCAGCTGGGCAAGAATTTTCTGCCCCAGTTCCCGACGCCCGAGGGCATGACCCTTGATGACTTTCTGGTGGCGGAGGCTCGCTCAGGCTTGGAGGTGCGCCTCAAGGAGCTCTTCCCCAACGAGGTGGAGCGGGAGCAGAAGCGCGAAGAGTACGAGGCCCGGCTCAAGTTCGAGACCGACACCATCATCCAGATGGGCTTCCCCGGCTACTTCCTGATCGTGGCCGACTTCATCAACTGGGCCAAGCACAACGGCGTGCCGGTGGGGCCGGGGCGGGGCTCGGGGGCCGGCTCGCTGGTGGCCTACAGTTTGCGCATCACCGACATCGACCCGCTGGCCTATGCGCTGCTGTTCGAGCGCTTCCTCAACCCGGAGCGGGTGTCCATGCCCGACTTCGACATCGACTTCTGCCAGGACAACCGCTACAAGGTCATCGAGTACGTGCGTTCCCACTACGGTGCCGACGCGGTGAGCCAGATCGCCACCTTTGGCACCATGGCCTCCAAGGCGGTGGTGCGTGACGTGGGGCGGGTGCTGGACCTGCCCTATGGCCTGTGTGACCGCCTGTCCAAGCTGATCCCGGTGGTGCAGAACAAGCCCCTGTCCCTGGCCGAGGCCCGGGAGCAGGAGCCGCAGATCAACGAGTTGATGGCCGATGGTAACGACGGCGAGTCGGTCCAGGAGCTGTGGAGCCTCGCCGAGCCCCTGGAGGGCCTTACCCGTGGGGTCGGCATGCACGCCGGGGGGGTGCTGATCGCGCCGGGCAAGCTTACCGACTTCTGCCCGCTGTATATCGCCGATGGTGACGACGCCACACCGGTGTCCCAGTTCGACAAGGACGACGTGGAAGGAGTGGGCCTGGTCAAGTTTGACTTCCTGGGCCTGCGTAACCTCACCATCATCGAGCTGGCCCTCGAATACGTGAAGCGCCTCACCGGCGTGCGGCCGGATCTGATGAGTCTGGGCTTCGAAGACCAGGCTGCTTACCAGATTCTCCGTGAAGCCAACACCACGGCGATCTTCCAGGTGGAATCGGACGGCATGAAGAAGCTTCTCAAGAAGCTCGCCCCCGACCGCTTCGAAGACATCATCGCCGTGCTGGCCCTCTATCGTCCGGGCCCGCTGGGCTCGGGCATGGTGGACGACTTCATCCTGCGCAAGAAGGGCCAGCAGGCCATCGATTACTTCCACCCTGACCTCACCGCCTGCCTGTCACCCACCTACGGGGTGATCGTGTACCAGGAGCAGGTGATGCAGATCTCCCAGATCATCGGGGGCTACACCCTCGGCGGCGCCGACATGCTGCGCCGGGCGATGGGCAAGAAGAAGGCCGACGAGATGGCCAAGCACCGGGAGACCATTGCCGACGGTGCGCGCCAGAAGGGCTACGACCCAGCCCTGGCCGAGCAGCTCTTCGACCTGATGACCAAGTTTGCCGAGTACGGCTTCAACAAGTCGCACACGGCAGCCTATGCGGTGGTCACCTATCACACCGCCTGGCTGAAGGCCTACCACTGCTCGGCTTTTATGGCAGCCACCATGTCCTCGGACCTGGACAACACCGACACGATCAAGATCTTCTACGAAGACACGATCGCCAACCGCATCGTGGTGTTGCCGCCGGACGTAAACCAGTCCGACTACCGGTTCGTGCCCACCGACGCCAAGACCATCCGCTACGGCCTCGGCGCCGTGAAGGGTGTGGGCGAACCGGCGGTGCGGGCCATCCTGGCCGCCCGGGAGTCCGGCCCCTTCAAGGATCTCTTCGATTTCTGCTGCCGGGTGGACAAGCGCATGGCCAACCGGCGGGTCATCGAGGCCCTGGTGCGCGCCGGCGCCTTCGACACCCTCGACCCGGTGCAGCCGGCCGACCGCCACAAGCTGCTGGCCAGCGTCGGCATCGCCATGGAGGCGGCCGAGCAGATCGCCGCCAATGCCCTGCAGGGCGGCCTGTTCGACATCCCTGGCGAAGCGGCTGCACCCATGGTGGATTACGTCAAGGTTCGCCCCTGGGGCGAGCGCGAGAAGCTCAAGGAAGAGAAGCTAGCCATCGGCTTCTTCCTCTCCGGTCATCCCTTCAATGCCTTCAAGGAAGAGGTGCGGCGTTTCGTGCGCCGGCCCCTGGCCCAGGTCGAACCCTCCCGGGACCTCATCACCATGGCCGGGGTGGTCATGGAGGTGCGTGCCAAGATGACCGCCCGGGGCAAGATTGCCTTTGTGCTGCTGGATGATGGCACCACCCCGCGGGAGGTGTCGGTGTTCTCCGAGGTCTTCGACAACAACCGCCAGCGCATCGTGGTGGATGAGGTGCTGATCGTCGAGGCCAAGGTGAGCAATGACGAGTTTTCCGGTGGCTATCGCATCGTCGCCGACAAGCTGATGACTCTCGGCGAGGCGCGTGGGCGCTATGCCCGGGCGCTGCAGCTGCGCCTCAACGGTGAGGTCGGAGAGGCTGGGGGCGCTATTGCCGCGGCAGAACGCCTGCAGAGCGTGCTGGCTCCGTTCCGCGATGGAGAGTGCCTGATCCGGGTGCGTTATCGCAATGGTGTGGCTGAGGGCGATCTGCCCTTCGGTGCGGCCTGGCGGGTACGCCCCGATGACAGCCTGCTGGAGAGCCTGCGCGAGTGGTTGCCCGCCGACTCGGTCGAGGTCATCTACCCCTGAAACAGGCCGGGTCGCCCGGGCTCAGTCGGAGATGATCAGGCTGCCCGGCAGCACACCGATGCGCAGCAGGTCATTGAGCGCCTCGGCGGGCAGGGGTGGGCTGAAGACGAAGCCCTGAGCCGCAAAGCAGCCCTCGGCACGCAGCACGTCGAGCTGCTCCGGGGTTTCGGTGCCTTCGGCGATCACTTCCAGACGCAGACTGCGCCCGAGTTGGATCACCGCCCGAACGATGGCGGCGTCGTCCGGATCGTCGATGAGGTCGCGCACGAAGCTCTGGTCGATCTTCAGGCAGTCCACGGGAAAGCGCTTGAGATAGGCCAGGCTCGAATACCCTGTGCCGAAATCGTCGATGGACATGCGTACGCCCAGCGCTTTGAGGTCGGCCAGTGTTCGCTCAACTTCGGTACCCGACTGCATCAGCAAGGATTCGGTGAGCTCCAGCTCCAGCCATCGTGGTTCCAGCCCGCTGGCCTCCAGCGCCTCACGGACGGTGGCCACCATGTCGGCCCGGCGGAATTGCAGGGCCGAGAGGTTGACCGCCACCGGGATGGGTTCGAAGCCTTGCTTCTGCCATTGCACCGCCTGCTTGCAGGCTTGATGGAGCACCCAGCGGCCGATGGGCACGATGAGCCCGCACTCCTCGGCCAAGGGAATGAAGGACGCGGGCGACACGCCCCCCAGCGCGCCGCTGAACCAGCGCAGCAGGGCCTCCACACCGATGATGCGGCCGCTGGCCAGGCTGACCTGGGGCTGGTAGTAGAGGCTGAGCTCCTGCTGCTCAAGGGCCTGGCGCAGGGCATTTTCCATGTGCAGGCGCTCCAGGGCATTGACGTTCATGAGCTCGTCAAAGAAGCGGTAGGTGTTCCGACCACACTCTTTGGCGTGATACATGGCGGTGTCGGCGTTCTTCATCAGGCTGTCGGCACAGGTGCCATCCTCGGGGTAGAGGGCAATGCCGATGGAGAACGAGGTGGCCAGCAACTGGCCATCGATGTCGAAGGGCGGACGCAGTTGATCGAGGATCTTCTCGGCCACCCGGGCTGCATCGTCGGGCCCTTCCACATCGGTGAGAACGATCAGGAATTCGTCGCCTCCCTGGCGGCTGATGGTGTCGGTGTCCCGGGTGCACGCCGACAGTCGCAGGGCCACGCCCTGAAGCAGCCGGTCGCCGATCATGTGCCCAAGAGAGTCGTTGATGGTCTTGAAACGGTCCAGATCAAGAAACAGCAGGGCGATGCGGCTGTTGTGCCGCACGGCGCCGGCCAGGGCCTGGTCGAGGCGGTCCTGGAGCAGAGCGCGGTTGGGCAGGCCGGTCAGGGGGTCGTGCTGGGCCAGGTAGGCAATGCGGGCTTCAGATGCCTTGCGCTCGGTGATGTCTGAGAACACCGCCACGTAGTGGGTGATGCGTTCGAGTTTGTCGCGCACCACGCTGATGGACAGGGCGGAGGGGTAGAGAGTGCCGTTCTTGCGCCGGTCATAGATTTCGCCCTGCCAGAAACCATGGTCTTGTATATCGCGCCACATGGCCACGTAGAAGTTGTGGTCGTGGTGGCCCGACTGGAGCATGCGCGGGGTCTTGCCGATGGCATCCTCTGCGCTGTAGCCGGTGACTTCGCTGAAGGCGCGGTTGACGGAGAGGATGTGCTCCTGTGCATCGGTGACGATGATTGCCTCGACGCTGTTGCGAAAGACTGTCAGAGCCAGGCGCAGTTGCTCCTCGTCCTCCCGGCGTGCGGTGATGTCAGCCATCGTGGTGACCACTCCACAGGGCTTGGGGGAGTCGTCGTCGAACAGGGGGATCGAGTTGGTCCACAGCCAGCGCCGGCGCCCGTCCCGGCGATCGAGCCCGAGCAGGCCCGCCCGGGGCTGGCCTGTGGCGATGGCTTGCATGGCGGGGATCTGCCGGGGCTCTATCGGTTCGCCATCCTCATTGAGGTAGGTAAGCAGGCCGCCGTGCACATCCCAGCCCTGCATCTCGTCGCTGTTGAGACCGAGGATCTGCTCGGCACTGCTGTTGTGGAGCAGAAGCAAGCCCTCGGCGTCGCGCATGACCACGCCCTCGCCCATGGAGGCGAGCAGGGTGCTCAGGCGGTTCTCGCGCTCGCGCAGTTCGGCTTCGGTGTTGCGGCGGTCGGTGATGTCGAGGCAGGAGCCGATGTAGCCGGCAAACTCGCCCGCTTTGTCATACAGGGGGCGGCCGGTGTCGATGATCCAGCGGTACTGCCCGTCGCTGCGACGCAGACGGTATTCCATCTCGAAGGGCGTACGGACCGCGAAGTGCTCCAGGTAAGTGCCCACACAACGATCGAAGTCTTCGGGGTGGACGCCGCTGGTCCAGCCGTCGCCGATCTCCTGCTCAAGGCTGCGGCCGGTGAAGTCGAGCCAGGTCTGGTTGAAGTAACTGCACTTGGCGTCACTGCCCGCACGCCAGATCAGCGTGGGAAAGTGCTCGAACGGGGACAGGGGAAAGTCCCAGGTGTCGTGGCCTTCAGGGAGGGTGGAGTGGGGCACGGCGATGGGCAGGTCGCGGGTTGGTAAAGACGCCAGAAAAATGCCCTTATTCTATCCCGATTGTCCTGCACGCCAGTATGGGTATGGTTACTCAGGCACTGTCTTGACGAGGCATCATGGGGTTCCGGCGGTGTCTGCGCAGGCTGGCTCAGGCGCCTTCCGCCGGGTTACAGGCTCAGAGGTTGTCTTCATCCATGAACCTCGGCAGCAGGTCGCGGGCGCGGGCCAGGGCGCCGTAGATGTCACCGCAGATGTTGTTGAGGCCTACTTCGTTCTCGAAGCCCGAGCGATGGATCAGCGAGGCGGGTTGGTTGTTCAGGCTGCTCAGGATCAATGCACAGCCTTTTTTGTGCAGGTTCTTGCACAAGCTCTCCAAGCCCTCCAGCCCCGTGGTGTCCAGGTTGACCAGATGGTGCATGTCGAGGATCACTACCTCCGGGTGACGCTGGGCCGGATCGAGCAGGGTCTCGAGCTTGTGGATGGCACCAAAAAAAAGGGTTCCGTAAATCGAATAGGCAACGGCCCGGGGTGAGCCGTCAGGGTAAAGAAAGCCGGGCAGCATCGACAGTTCGGTCAGTGGCAGACGCTCGACCCGTGTCAGGTCGGACATGCGGTAGATGAAGAACAGGCTGGCCAGCACCATGCCCAGCTCGACCGCCAGGGTCAGATCGAAGAAGACCGTGACAAAGAAGGTGCTCAGCAGGGTGGTGCGGTAATTCACCGAGAAGCGTGTCAGGCCGCGGAACTCGTGCCATTCACCCATGTTGATCGCCACCACCACCACAATGGCAGACAGGGTGGCCAGGGGGATGTGCTTGGCGAAGGGTGCGAACACCAGCACTACGGCCAGCAGCACCAGTGCATGCACGATGCCGGCCACCGGGCTGCGACCACCGGTGCGCACGTTGGTGGCGGTGCGGGCGATGGCTCCGGTGGCGGCAAAGCCGCCGAACAGGGGGGCGGCGAGGTTGGCCAGGCCCTGGGCGATGAGTTCCTGATTGGGGTCGTGCCTGTCCTCGATGGCCGCATCGGCGACCCGCGCCGAGAGCAGCGATTCGATGGCGCCGAGCAGGGCGATGGTGAGGGCCGGAGAGATCAGCTTGCCGAGGGTCTCGAGGGACAGCTGGGGCAGCGCGAAGGCGGGGAGGTCCTGGGGGATGCCGTTGAAGCGTGTGCCAATGGTCTCGACGGGGAGTTGCAGCAGGGCGTTGGCCGCGGTGGCAATAATGAGCACGCCCAGAGGGCCAGGCAGCCGGGCGAGCGGCTTGAAGCGCTGCGCCAGGCGGTTCCACGACAGGAGCACGACGATGGAGCTGACCGACAGTGCCACGGTGGGGAGGTCGATGGTGTCCAGGTGGATGAACAGGGCCTTGACCTTGCCAAAGAACTCCCCGGGAAGGTGGTCGATCTGCAGGCCCAGGAAATCCTTGATCTGGGCGAGGAAGATGACCACCGCGATGCCGTTGGTGAAGCCGATCACCACCGTTTTGGGGATGAAGCGGATCAGGTTGCCGAGGCGGAACACGCCCATGGCGACCAGCATGGCGCCGGCCAGCATGGTTGCGACCAGCAGATTCTGCACGCCGTAGTCGACGACGATACCGTAGATGATGGGGATGAAGGCGCCGGTGGGGCCGCCGATCTGTACCCGCGAGCCGCCCAGAGCCGAGATCAGGAAGCCGGCGACGATGGCCGTCCAGATGCCGGCGGTAGGCGACATGCCGGAGGCGATGGCGAAGGCCATGGCCAGGGGCAGGGCGAGGACGCCGACCGTGAGGCCGGCAGAGGCATCACGACTGAACTGCGCGCCGTTGTAGCCGGGCAGTGTGTCGAGCAGCTTGGGGTGGAAAACGATCTTCATGCAGCCTCCGCAATCGAGGAAAAGTCGGGTTTGCGCCGGGGGGCGTACTTTGCGGAGCTGCGATGCCTGGCCCGGTGCGATGCTGGACGATCCATCGCTTGCAGGCGGTCAGGGGCATGGTGGGTGACTGGAACTCAGGAAAAGTGCTTGTCGTTGGCTGCCTTGTTGCCGGCAGAGGCACTGTGCATGACCTCTACCAGCATCTTTACGGCGGCCACGAAAACGGTGGCAATGCCGCCGCCCACGCATAGCCAGGCCTGCAGGCTGCTGGCCGGAAAACCGGGCAGCAGCGAGGCCCGGTCTTCCATGAGGTAGGCCGCTCCGAGGGCCAGGATCAGTACCCCGGCGATGTCGAGGGCAGCCCAGCCCCAGAAGGCCGGGGTCAGGCGGGGCAGGGGTGAACGGCTGGAGTTCATCATGGGAGAGCTTAAGGCGGGTGGCTGACGGAGGGCTTACTTGACGCGCATCCCGGGGGTGGCGCCAGCGTCCGGAGACAGGATGAAGAGGCCCGGGGTGTCGCCGGATGCGGCCAGCACCATGCCCTCGGACATGCCGAATTTCATCTTGCGCGGGGCCAGGTTGGCCACCATCACGGTCAGACGTCCGACCAGGGTAGCCGGGTCGTAGGCCGACTTGATGCCGGCGAATACCTGGCGCGGCTTCGCTTCGCCGATGTCGAGTTGCAGGCGCAGCAGCTTGGCGGCGCCTTCCACATGTTCGGCGGAGACGATTTTCGCGATGCGCAGGTCCACCTTGCCGAAGTCGTCGATGGAGATGAAGGGCTCGAACCCGCTGGTTTCGGCGGCCTCGGTGCTGGCGGCGTGGGCCTGGTGCTGGGCGTGGCGCTGTTCGGAGTGGGTGGCCTTTTCGTCCTTGCCAGCCGTTGCCTTGACCGGCTCCGTGGTGGCCGGGGCCAGGGATTCCCGGTTGGCGTCGAGCAGGGCATCCACCTGCTTGCGCTCGATGCGGGTCATCAGGTGGCTGTAGGTGTTGATAGCGTGGCCGGCGGGGAGCGGGGCGAGGAGCGTGTCCCACCCCAGAGGGGCGATGGCGAGGAAGGATTCGACCTGCGTCGCGAGGGTCGGCAGCACCGGCTTGAGCAAGCCGGTGAGGGCCTTGAAGATGTTGATGGCGGTGGTGCACACCACATGCAGGCGGGCTTCCTGGCCTTCCTGCTTGGCCAGCTCCCACGGTTTGTTGTCGTTGACGTAGGCGTTGGCCTGGTCGGCGAACTCCATGATCTTGCGCAGGGCGCGGCTGAAGTCACGGGCTTCGAAGGCCGCGCTGACTTCGTCCAGGTTCCAGTCGAGGGCAACGGCAGCATCATGTTCGCCGAGCCTGCCCTCAAAACGCTTGGCAATGAACCCCGCACAGCGGCTGGCGATGTTGACGAACTTGCCCACCAGATCGGAGTTGACCTTGGCGATCATGTCGTCGAGGTTCAGGTCCACGTCTTCCATGGTGCCGTTGGACTTGCCGGCGAAGTAGTAGCGCAGCCATTCGGGGTTGAGCTTCTGTTCGGTGTAGCTGCGGGCAGTGATGAATGTGCCGCGGCTCTTGCTCATCTTGGCGCCGTCCACGGTCAGAAAGCCATTGACGCACAGCTGGGTGGGGGCGCGGTAGCCGGCAAAGTGCAGCATGGCCGGCCAGAACAGGGCGTGGAAGTAGAGGATGTCCTTGCCGATGAAGTGGATCAGCTCGGTGCCGGTGGCGGCGGCCGGGCCGGCCTCGGTGAAGGCGGCCACGTCGATGTCGGGGTTGCGGGCGGCGAGGTTCTTGAAGCTGGCGAAGTAGCCGATGGGGGCGTCCAGCCACACGTAGAAGTACTTGCCCGGTGCGTCGGGGATCTCGAAGCCGAAGTAGGGGGCGTCGCGGGAGATGTCCCAGTCGGAGAGTTTGTTCTCGCCGGCGTCGCCCAGCCATTCCTTCATCTTGTTGGCGGCTTCGAGCTGCAGGCGGCGGGAGCCGTCGGGCGTGGTGCCCTGGGTCCAGTCGCGCAGAAACTCGACGGCCCGCGGGTCGGACAGGCGGAAGAAATAGTGCTCCGAGGTTTTCAGCACCGGTTTGGCGCCGGACACGGCGGAGTAGGGGTTCTTGAGTTCCGTGGGGGCGTAGGCCGCACCACAAACCTCGCAGTTGTCACCGTACTGATCCGCCGCACCGCACTTGGGGCACTCGCCCTTGATGAAGCGGTCGGGCAGGAACATCTCCTTCACCGGGTCGTAGAACTGCTCGATCGCCCGGGTATCGATGAGCCGGGCGCCGTCACGCAGGCGGGTGTAGATGTCTTCTGCGTACCAGCGGTTCTCGTCGCTGTGGGTGGAGTGGTAGTTGTCGAAGGCCACGCCGAAATCGCGGAAGTCGCGGCTGTGCTCGCCATGCACCCGGTTGATGAGCTGCTCTGGGGTGAGGCCCTCTTTTTCGGCACGGAGCATGACCGGGGTGCCGTGGGTGTCGTCCGCACACACGTAATGCACCGTGTTGCCGCGCATGCGCTGGTAGCGCACCCAGATGTCGGCCTGGATGTAGCCCACCAGGTGACCGAGGTGGATGTCGCCGTTGGCGTAGGGCAGGGCGTTGGTGACGAGAATCGTGCGCGGGGAAGTCATGGGCGGCATGCTGCAAGTGGATTCGGAATCCGGCATTCTATCAAAGGGCTTCACCCATCGCGGCCGGGGCGGGAATTCGGTAAACTGGAGTAAATTACTCGGGTTTGCTTGCCGCAGCCCACCGGACCCATGTTTTCATTCTTTCGCCGCACACCGGCCCCCGACACCATGAGCCTGACAGAACAAAGCGTCCTCGACAGCCTCCGGCACTACGCCGACCCCAATACCGGCAAGGACTATGTTGCCGCCCGCTGGGTCAAGAACCTGCGCATCAGCGGCGCTGATGTGTCCTTCGACATCGAGCTCGGCTATCCGGCGAAAAGCCAGGTGGACAGCATTCGCCAGGCGCTGATCGCCCAGGTCCGCTCCGTGCCCGGCGTCGGCAATGTGAGCGCCAACGTGTTCAGCAAAATCGTTGCCCATGCGGTTCAGCAGGGGGCCAAGCTGATGCCCGGGGTCAAGAACATCATCGCCGTCGCCTCCGGCAAGGGGGGCGTGGGCAAGAGCACCACCTCAGTGAACCTGGCCCTGGCGCTGGCTGCCGAGGGCGCCCGGGTGGGCATCCTCGATGCCGACATCTACGGCCCGTCCCAGCCCCAGATGCTGGGGATCGGTGATCTCAAGCCCGAGTCGGTGGATGGCAAATCCATGGAGCCCCTGGAGGCCCACGGCCTGCAGGTGATGTCCATCGGTTTCCTGGTGGACGTGGAGACCCCGATGGTGTGGCGCGGCCCGATGGCCACCCAGGCCCTCAACCAGCTGCTCAAGGAAACCAACTGGCGCGATCTGGACTACCTGATCATCGACATGCCGCCGGGTACCGGCGACATCCAGCTGACCCTGTCCCAGAGCGTGCCGGTGACCGGTGCCGTGATCGTCACCACCCCCCAGGACATCGCCCTTCTGGATGCCCGCAAGGGGCTCAAGATGTTCGAGAAGGTCGGTGTGCCCATCATAGGCATCGTCGAGAACATGAGCCTTCATATCTGTTCCAAGTGCGGTCACGAGGAGCACATCTTCGGCACCGGCGGTGGCGAAACCCTGTGCAAGGATTACGGTGTGCCCTTCTTGGGCGCGCTGCCCCTCGACATCCAGATCCGCCGCGAGGTGGATAGCGGCGTTCCCACCGTGGTCGCCGACCCGGATGGCCGTGTCGCCGAGCTTTACAAAGGCATCGCCCGTCAGGTGGCCATCGCGATTGCCGAAAAGCAGAAAGATATGAGCCACAAGTTTCCGAATATCGTGGTGCAGAACACCTGATCGGCAGGGGGGGGCTCCGCGGTCTGCATTCCTTTCTGCGCGCCCCCGGCAATCACCGCCCACGCTCGACCGTGCATGTGTACAATCCGCGTTTTTTGTAGAGGCTGCCCGTGAGCATCAAATCGGACCACTGGATTCGCCGCATGTCGGAAGGCGATGCGAAGATGATCGAACCCTTCGCCCCCGAGCTGGTGCGCCACAATGAAGGCGGCAAGATTGTTTCCTACGGCACCTCGAGTTATGGCTACGACGTGCGGGTGGCCAACGAGTTCAAGATCTTCACCAACATCAACTCGACCATCGTCGACCCGAAGAACTTCGATGAGCGCAATTTCGTCGATTTCGTCGGTGATGTGTGCATCATCCCGCCGAACTCCTTCGCCTTGGCCCGTACCGTGGAGTACTTTCGCATTCCGCGCAGTGTGCTGACCGTGTGCCTCGGCAAGTCCACGTACGCGCGCTGCGGCATCATCGTCAATGTGACCCCGCTGGAGCCCGAGTGGGAAGGCCATGTGACCCTGGAGTTTTCCAACACCACGCCGCTGCCAGCCAAGATATATGCCAACGAGGGCGTGGCCCAGATGCTGTTCTTCGAGTCCGACGAGGTGTGTGCCACCTCTTACAAGGACCGGGGGGGTAAATATCTGGGGCAGACCGGCGTGACCTTGCCGAAAATCTGAAATACTTGTCAGCTACAGTTCGAACGACGGGCGGATCATGCGTAGCCACGCAGGTCCGCCCAAAGCTTTTTGTTGATCCGCCCGCACTGAACATCGGGCATTGAGGAGTCGAGAATGCGCTTCAATTTTCCGGTCATTGTCATTGATGAGGACTTCCGTTCGGAAAACACGTCCGGGCTGGGTATCCGTGCCCTGGCAGAAGCCATCGAGAAGGAGGGTCTGCAGGTGCTGGGGGTGACCAGCTACGGCGACATGGCCTCCTTTGCCCAACAGCAGAGCCGCGGTTCGGCCTTTATTCTGTCCATCGACGACGAAGAGTTCTCGTCACCCGAGGCGGCGGAGAAGGCCATTGCTGCCCTGCGCGCCTTCGTCAGCGAGATCCGTGCGCGCAATGCCGACATCCCCATCTTCCTGCACGGTGAGACCCGCACCTCACGCCACATTCCCAACGATGTGCTGCGCGAACTGCATGGTTTCATCCATATGTACGAGGACACCCCTGAGTTCATTGCCCGCAACGTGGTGCGTGAGGCCAAGGCCTATCTCGAATCCCTGCCGCCGCCCTTCTTCCGTGCGCTGACCCACTACGCATCTGACGGTTCCTACTCGTGGCACTGCCCTGGCCACTCCGGTGGCGTGGCCTTCCTGAAGAGTCCGGTGGGCCAGATGTTCCACCAGTTCTTCGGCGAGAACATGCTGCGCGCCGACGTGTGCAACGCGGTAGAGGAACTCGGCCAACTGCTCGATCACACCGGCCCGGTGGCGGCGTCCGAGCGCAACGCTGCGCGCATTTTCAACTGCGACCACCTGTACTTCGTCACCAACGGCACCTCCACCTCCAACAAGATCGTCTGGCATTCCACTGTGGCGCCGGGAGATATCGTTGTGGTGGATCGTAACTGCCACAAATCGGTGCTCCACGCGATCATGATGACCGGCGCCATCCCGGTCTTCCTGATGCCGACCCGCAACAACTTCGGGATCATCGGCCCCATTCCCCGTAGCGAGTTCGACTGGGAAAGCATCCAGCGCAAGATCGCCGCCAACCCCTTCATCGCCGACAAGACAGCCAAGCCGCGGGTGCTGACCATCACCCAGTCCACCTACGACGGTGTGCTCTACAACGTCGAGGCAATCAAGGAAGAACTGGACGGCAAGATCGACACCCTGCACTTCGACGAAGCCTGGCTGCCCCATGCGGCGTTCCATGATTTTTACGGCGACTACCATGCCATCGGTGCCGACCGCCCGCGCTGCAAGGAGTCGATGATCTTCTCCACCCAGTCCACTCACAAGCTGCTGGCCGGTTTGTCCCAGGCCTCGCAGATCCTGGTGCAGGACGCCGAGAACAGCCACCTGGATCGGGACGTGTTCAACGAGGCCTACCTCATGCACACCTCCACAAGCCCCCAGTACTCGATCATCGCGTCCTGCGATGTGGCGGCAGCGATGATGGAGGAGCCCGGTGGTACTGCACTGGTGGAGGAGTCCATCGCAGAAGCCCTCGATTTCCGCCGCGCCATGCGCAAAGTCGACGAGGAGTGGGGTGGAGACTGGTGGTTCAAGGTGTGGGGGCCGGACGATTTGTCGGAAGAGGGTATCGAGGAGCGTGATGCCTGGATGCTCAAGCCCGGCGACCGCTGGCACGGCTTCGGCCAGCTTGCCGATGGCTTCAACATGCTTGATCCGATCAAGGCCACCATCATCACCCCGGGCCTTGATGTGGGTGGCGAATTTGCCGAACGCGGTATCCCCGCCGCCATTGTCACCAAGTATCTCGCCGAGCATGGTGTGATCGTCGAGAAGTGTGGTCTTTACAGCTTTTTCATCATGTTCACCATCGGTATCACCAAGGGCCGGTGGAACAGCATGGTGACCGAGTTGCAGCAGTTCAAGGACGACTACGACAAGAACCAGCCCTTGTGGAAGGTGTTGCCGGAGTTCGTGCAGAAGAATCCGCGCTACGAGCGTGTCGGCCTGCGTGATCTGTGCCGCGACATCCACGCGGTGTATCGCGCCAACGACGTGGCCCGTCTGACCACCGAGATGTACCTTTCCGATATGACCCCCGCCATGAAACCGGCGGATGCCTTTGCCAAGATGGCGCACCGAAAGATTGAGCGGGTTGTCATCGACGAACTCGAAGGCCGCGTCACCAGTGTGCTGCTCACCCCTTATCCGCCGGGTATTCCGCTGCTGATCCCGGGCGAACGCTTCAACAAGACGGTGGTGCGTTATCTGCAGTTCGCCCGAGAGTTCAACGAGCGCTTCCCGGGTTTTGAGACCGACGTGCATGGGCTGGTGAAGGAAGTGCGCGATGGGCGTATTCACTACTTCGTGGATTGCGTGCGGGACTGAGCGTTCTCGCTGCTCCAAAACAAAAACGCCGCGGGATTCGCGGCGTTTCAGACTGCTGACGAACCCCTGGTTTTTCCGGGGGTTCGTGTTTTTGAAGCCCTCTCAGACGACGAGAAACGCTCGGTAGCGGCCAACGGCTGTGGGGCTCGTTGGGATCGAAATGATGTGTT
>NZ_JAQVCN010000028.1 GCF_028689785.1 Zoogloea sp.
CGTGGGGATGAACCGCCACCGTGGCGTCGTAGAGGCCTAGCCGGTGCGTGTTCCCCACGGGCGTGGGGATGAACCGGCCGCGCCATTGATGACGACTTGGTTGTGTGCCGTGTTCCCCACGGGCGTGGGGATGAACCGGGAGCGCGGCGAGATCCAGCCCGAGGCCGGCGGTGTTCCCCACGGGCGTGGGGATGAACCGAATGGACGAACCCCCGCACCGGTGAAGTCCTGGTGTTCCCCACGGGCGTGGGGATGAACCGCACCCTCAGATTGCCGCACTCCAGGCCCTAGAGTGTTCCCCACGGGCGTGGGGATGAACCGAAACCCACGCGACGGAGAACCGCCTCCGATTCGGTGTTCCCCACGGGCGTGGGGATGAACCGTGCCGGCCCTGCGCCCGATGTAGATGGGGTGAGTGTTCCCCACGGGCGTGGGGATGAACCGGACATTCAAATCGTCTGCACCGACATGTGGAAGTGTTCCCCACGGGCGTGGGGATGAACCGGCAGGCATTGCGGCCACCAGTCCGGGCTTTGAGTGTTCCCCACGGGCGTGGGGATGAACCGAACTGCTTTTGGACGTTGCCGAGCTGAAGGGCGTGTTCCCCACGGGCGTGGGGATGAACCGGATGCAGCCTACAAGCCGATGGCATCCCGCGTGTGTTCCCCACGGGCGTGGGGATGAACCGGCAGCGCTGCTGGGCAGCAATAGCGAGGTGGCGTGTTCCCCACGGGCGTGGGGATGAACCGTTGTAGCGCGCAGACAGCGTGGGGCGGGAGGTGGTGTTCCCCACGGGCGTGGGGATGAACCGTCGGCTGGGAATACCGCCTCCGGCATTTCTGCGTGTTCCCCACGGGCGTGGGGATGAACCGGCCGCCGGGGAACGACCATCCGCGCAACCGGCGTGTTCCCCACGGGCGTGGGGATGAACCTCGAGCCCTGGCCCTTCGGGGCCACGGTGAAACGTGTTCCCCACGGGCGTGGGGATGAACCGTCGGCCAGGCAATCAAAGCCCTCACCGCCGCCGTGTTCCCCACGGGCGTGGGGATGAACCGCCGGCAGGGCAAAGTCCGCTGCCGAGCGGATGGTGTTCCCCACGGGCGTGGGGATGAACCGATGCCGTGCGCCGCTATGTGACGACACTCCGAGTGTTCCCCACGGGCGTGGGGATGAACCGGGCTTGCGCTAACTGTATCGCTTGGTCATCGTGTGTTCCCCACGGGCGTGGGGATGAACCGACCCGTGGTCTTTACCCAGACATGGAACATGAGTGTTCCCCACGGGCGTGGGGATGAACCGAACCGCAAGGTCAGGACCAGCCACAGACGTGAGTGTTCCCCACGGGCGTGGGGATGAACCGTGAAGCCGCCAGACTCTTCGGCGTCGTCAAGTGTGTTCCCCACGGGCGTGGGGATGAACCGGTCTTGCGGGCCGCAAGCTCTGCCATGTCAGCGTGTTCCCCACGGGCGTGGGGATGAACCGCCGCCGGAGCTGCCCCCGGCGAGCATGGCATTGTGTTCCCCACGGGCGTGGGGATGAACCGTATTCGTGCTCCTCGCGCGTGATCGGCACCAGGTGTTCCCCACGGGCGTGGGGATGAACCGTACCCGGACAAGGCCCAGGAGGTGATGACGGGGTGTTCCCCACGGGCGTGGGGATGAACCGAGCGAGGCCGAGGTCAAGAAGCTGCTAGCCGAGTGTTCCCCACGGGCGTGGGGATGAACCGATCGGAGTTATCTGATACATAGCGCCTAACCCGTGTTCCCCACGGGCGTGGGGATGAACCGGCCACCGTTCGGCGTCACGCGCCAATCCGTGCGTGTTCCCCACGGGCGTGGGGATGAACCGTAGGTGTCCATCCAGTCCTTGGCTTCCTGTACGTGTTCCCCACGGGCGTGGGGATGAACCGGGTGGGGTGCTTGGAGAGTTGCAGGTGGACGTGTGTTCCCCACGGGCGTGGGGATGAACCGCCGCTTCGGTCGCTTTTGAGCCGCTTGGCTGGGTGTTCCCCACGGGCGTGGGGATGAACCGCGCAACTGCTTCGGCGTGAGTTTCTGATCTGAGTGTTCCCCACGGGCGTGGGGATGAACCGCAGTAGGTATTCAGGCAAGCCGGCGGACAGTTGTGTTCCCCACGGGCGTGGGGATGAACCGCACCCGTACAGATCATTCCCCGCATCGAAATCGTGTTCCCCACGGGCGTGGGGATGAACCGTAAGGCGCGCCTGGAAAATCGACAGATTGGCGGTGTTCCCCACGGGCGTGGGGATGAACCGAGAAGCACGAAACGGGCCTGGAAATCGAGGGTGTGTTCCCCACGGGCGTGGGGATGAACCGCAGCGAATCAACGGATTACATCCTCGTCAATTGTGTTCCCCACGGGCGTGGGGATGAACCGCACGAGGAAATCTCCCGTGTCAAGCGATTCGGGTGTTCCCCACGGGCGTGGGGATGAACCGCGTAAATAGACGCGGCCCCGGCGGTGAGAACGGTGTTCCCCACGGGCGTGGGGATGAACCGTATCGGGCTTTTTCGGGCGTCTTTTTGGGCGGGTGTTCCCCACGGGCGTGGGGATGAACCGCAGTCGTCCCAGCAAATCGCGAGGGATGCCATGTGTTCCCCACGGGCGTGGGGATGAACCGGCGCGAGTATGCCCGCGCTTGACTTTGGCATAGTGTTCCCCACGGGCGTGGGGATGAACCAGCGCGATTCCGGTCATGCGGGCCCCGGAATACGTGTTCCCCACGGGCGTGGGGATGAACCGGGTGGGGTTTTCGGGCGGTACGGTGAAGTCAAGTGTTCCCCACGGGCGTGGGGATGAACCGCTGGCTTGTGCTCCATGAGCGCATCCCTGGAAGTGTTCCCCACGGGCGTGGGGATGAACCGCTAGGCTTCGATTGCTCGAACACGACCCTGAGGTGTTCCCCACGGGCGTGGGGATGAACCGTAGAGAAATTCGCCCTCAATATGTCAGGGCCGGTGTTCCCCACGGGCGTGGGGATGAACCGGTGATCAGCTCACAATCGAATACTGGCCTGAAGTGTTCCCCACGGGCGTGGGGATGAACCGGTTCCGCCTACATGATCGACATGGATGGCGCGGTGTTCCCCACGGGCGTGGGGATGAACCTGGAGGGCTGAGCGATGAGCCTCAAAGACTTCGGTGTTCCCCACGGGCGTGGGGATGAACCGCCACATGCACCGCCGGCCGCGAGCAAGTCATCGTGTTCCCCACGGGCGTGGGGATGAACCGATTGACATCATCGACGGCGTGCCGGGGCCGTGGTGTTCCCCACGGGCGTGGGGATGAACCGGTTCGGGTGCAGGATCAACGTATTACGTCGGAGTGTTCCCCACGGGCGTGGGGATGAACCGCGCTCCGGAAAGGGGTTTCCCCCTTGCCGCAAGTGTTCCCCACGGGCGTGGGGATGAACCGCGCTCCGGAAAGGGGTTTCCCCCTTGCCGCAAGTGTTCCCCACGGGCGTGGGGATGAACCGCCATGGTCGAGCTGCTCAACCTGAATACAGAGGTGTTCCCCACGGGCGTGGGGATGAACCGGTTGATGAAACGGGTACTCCGACAGATTTGTCGTGTTCCCCACGGGCGTGGGGATGAACCGTCGCCCATACGCCAGTCCCGCGCAAAACGAACGTGTTCCCCACGGGCGTGGGGATGAACCGCCGGACGGCGGCGTGACGATGCCGCTGGAAAAGTGTTCCCCACGGGCGTGGGGATGAACCGGACGAAATACGGGAGATCGCCGTCAGGTTCCCGTGTTCCCCACGGGCGTGGGGATGAACCGCTTCTCCGCAGGCTTCAACGCCCGCAATTTCAGTGTTCCCCACGGGCGTGGGGATGAACCGGACTCCACGGCGCTGCTGCTGCTCGCTCTGGAGTGTTCCCCACGGGCGTGGGGATGAACCGGCTATGCAATGTTTGTGGGCTTGAATCCAAGCGTGTTCCCCACGGGCGTGGGGATGAACCGCAGCGTGGCGCAAGCGATCTCGGCACCGGTCAGGTGTTCCCCACGGGCGTGGGGATGAACCGTACCTGAGCACGAAACCGGAGATCGCCGGCAGGTGTTCCCCACGGGCGTGGGGATGAACCGAAAGATCAGCATTGCCGCCACACCGAAGGAGAGTGTTCCCCACGGGCTGGGGATGAACCGCCTGCATCCTAGTCGGCTATAGTCTGGGTATGGATATTGTCGTTCTTGGCTTTCTGCTCATCCCGCTGGCGCTTGCCACTGGAAGCCTCGTAGTTTGGGCCCTTATCGGGTTTGCCTTGCCATCGCCCTTTCTCAGCTTACTGCTGGGGTTTATTGTTCGGGCTCGGCGCTAGCTAGCGTTCGCCACGGGTGTAAAACCGGGTTATGGGCCAGATAACTTGGCTGGTCGAAGTGACGACCGCCACCACCAGCTTGCCCCGCCTGCTGCGGCAGTTCCGGGAGCTTTCCAAAATGCGGGACAAGGTGGAATACCGCCTCCGCGGCCGCCTGGTGACCGGCAGTTTTGGTGGTTTCGATTTCGATCAGACGGGTGAGGTGGGCGTGCCCAAGGGCTTTGGCGAGACCGGGCGCCGGGAGAGCGCACCACCGACGGAGCGCTTTTAGGGGCGAGCTTTCGCGGGGCTGTCCGGGCACCGGAAACGGGCCCTCCATTTGCCGTCCTCAGATCGGTGCCAGCGACACCATCCGTGATGCCCGCAGGCTGCGCAGCATGGAGGTCATGTCGGCGGCGCTGATGGGGCGGCTGCACAGGTAGCCCTGGTAGGCGTCGCAGCGCCAGCGGCGCAGCAGGGCGAGCTGGGCTTCGGTTTCGACGCCTTCGGCGATCACTTCCAGGCGCAGGGTGTGGGCCATGGCGACGATGGTCTGGGCGATGGCGGCGTCGTCGGCTTCGGTGACGATGTCCTTGATGAAGGAGCGGTCGATCTTCAGGCGGTCGATGGGGAAGCGCTTGAGGTTGGCGAGGCTGGAGTAGCCGGTGCCGAAGTCGTCCACCGAGAGCTGCAGGCCGAGCTTCTTGCATTCGGCGAGGATGCTGCGGGTGTGTTCGGGGTTGCGCATCACCAGGCTTTCGGTGAGCTCCAGGTCGAGGTAGGCGGGGGGCAGGCTGGCGTTGACCAGGGCGGATTTGATGGTGTCGAGCAGGCCGGCGTCGTCAAACTGGCGGGCCGACAGGTTGACCCCGACAGGTACCCGGCAGATGCCTTCCCGCAGCCATTCCTGGATTTGCCGGCAGGCCTCCTGGAGCACCCAGGCGCCGATGGGCACGATGAGGCCGCATTCTTCGGCGATGGGGATGAACTTGTCCGGGGGGATCATGCTGTCGTCAGCCTGGCGCCAGCGGATCAGGGCCTCCATGCCGATCAGCTCGCCGGACAGAGTGTCAACCTGGGGCTGGTAGAAGAGCTCCAGCTGGTTTTCGTCGAGGGCGTGGCGCAGGCGGTTTTCCAGGTCGAGCCGCTCGGAGTAGCGTGCCGACAGGCCGTGGTCGAAAAACTGGAAGTTGTTGCGGCCGCGTTCCTTGGCCAGATACATGGCGGCGTCGGCGTTCTTGATCAGGGCTTCTCCGTCCATGCCGTCGGTGGGGTAAAGGGAGATGCCGATGCTGGGGGTGACGGTGACCTGCTGGCTGCACAGCTCAAAGGGCCGGGCCAGGCTGGCGAGGATGCGTTCGGCCACATCTTCGGGCATCGAGCCTTC
This sequence comes from Zoogloea sp., assembly GCF_028689785.1. Taxonomy (GTDB): domain Bacteria; phylum Pseudomonadota; class Gammaproteobacteria; order Burkholderiales; family Rhodocyclaceae; genus Zoogloea. The sequence continues at coordinate 5,706 of NZ_JAQVCN010000028.1, forward strand.
CTGCAGGTCGTCAAGGACGACCACGAACTCGTCGCCGCCGGTACGCGCCACCATGTCGCCGTCGCGCACGCAGGCTCGCAGGCGCTGGGCTACCGACAGCAGCAACTGATCGCCGGCCTGGTGGCCCAGGGTGTCGTTGACGTACTTGAAACGGTCCAGGTCGGTGAACAGCACGGCTACACCCCGATGACGGTCGTGGGCGTCGTCGATGGCTTCGGCCAGGTGCTGGTTGAGCAGGGTGCGGTTGGGCAGGGAGGTGAGGTTGTCGTAATGGGCGAGGTGACGGATTCGGCTCTCGGCGGCTTGGCGCTGGGTGATGTCGGCGATGATGCCCAGGTAGCCGCGGATCTGGCGCTGGCCGTCCCGGACCACCGAGACGGCGATGTTGGCCGGGAAGGTACTGCCGTCGCGGCGCCGTAGGGTGATCTCCCGGGGTTCGAGGTTGCCGCCGCTGTTCTCCTCGGCGAGGGCGGCAAAGCCGTTGGCCTTGTGGGCGAGGGTCCAGCGGGCGATGTCTTCGGCGGTATGGAAGACGAGCGGGGTCTCGTTGCCGATAAGGTCGCCGGCCTGGTGCCCGAAGAGCCGCTCGGCGGCCGGGTTGAGGACGCGGATGATGCCGGCGGAGTCGGTGTAGACAATGGCGTATTCGGCACAGTCGAGGATGGCGCGCTGCAGCGAGGTGGTTTCGCGCAGCAGGGTTTCTGCCTTGGCATGTTTATCGACTTCGGTTTCCAGAAGCCTGTTGGTCTCACCGAGCGCCTTGACGTACTGGCCGAGGGCATCGTTGGCGTCGGCCAGGGCCAGGGTCTTTTCGCGTACCTGGTGGCGGATGGCGTCGGCCCGGGTTTGCAGCACATACAACACGAAGGCGGCCAGGACGCCGACGGAGAGGCCGGCAAACAGGCGGCCGCCGGCATCCTGGCCGGGCATCAGGGAGTAGCTCAGGCCGGAGGGGGCTGTGAGCATCAGCCAGCGGCGATCGGCGATGGTGACACCGTCGGCGTAGGACATCTCGCCAATGCGGAAGTCCGGGCTGACGTAAAGGATCTGGGTGTCGTCGGTGCCGTCGAGCAGTTCGAGTTCGAAGTGCAGGTTGGCGTCGCCGCTGATGGTGGGCAGCAGCGATTGCTCGATGAGCTTGTCCACCGGGATCTCGATGAAGACGAGCTGCCGATGGGGCCCGTTCGGCTGGTCGGGGCGTACTACCGGGAGGATCACGAGGACAGCCCGGGCCTTGTCGCTGGTGCCTGGCGCGAGTGGATAGGGCGGGCTGGTGGTGGGCTCGCCCTTGTGGACGGCGTTGGCGATGGTGCTGTGGATGCGGGTCAGGTTGCCGGCATCGGGGCTGCGGGTGGCCGGGAACAGGGGGCCGGATTCGGGCGCCAGCCCGGCTCCGACGCTGATGGCTATCGTGGGGGTATTGCCATCGAGTCTGATCAGTCCGGCGCGGAGCACCTCCGGGTGGAGGCGTAGAAGAGGGGCGGAGAGATGGGAGAAGGCAGCGGTGTTGTCTCCGGGCAGCAGGGACATCTGGCGCTGTAGGGCGTCGCCGTGACCGAGCAGGTGAACGATGCGTTCCTGCAGATGTGCGATCTGTTGCTGGGCAGCCAGCTGGAAATGGGTGTGCGTGGCGGCCCGCTGCTTTTCAACGGTGGATTGGTAGTTCTCGAGAGTCAGCGCCGCCGCAACGACGAAAACGAGCAAGGCCAGCCCGAAGCGGCGGAGGAAATCGACGACCGGATGGGGTGTCGGGCTGAGGGGCATTACATCTCCTGTTGTGCCTGGCACCGGGGGGCATGGTGTGCTTTGGTTCGGGCCAACTCTTAACGGATGCCGAGCGGTGTTCTTGAGTATGGCGGGAGAGCCGGCCTAATTGCCAAAGATGATGCGCAGGCGTTCGGCCGTGCGCTCCGTTCCGCCGTTCTGGTCGGCACTGTCGGCGAAACGCTGGGCGATCTGTTGGAACTCACCCTGCAGGCTCAGGAAGGCGTCGAGGATGTCCGGGTCGAAATGCTTGCCGCGGCCGTCCTGCAGGAGGGCGACGGCCTCGTCATGGGACAGGGCGGGTTTATACACCCGCTGGCTGATCAGGGCATCGTAGACGTCGGCGACAGCCATGAGGCGGGCGGACAGGGGGATGCGATCGCCGGCGAGGCCGAGGGGGTAGCCGCTGCCATCCCATTTTTCCTGGTGGGAATAGGCGATTTCCTTGGCGAAGCGTAGAAAGCTGGCGGAGATGCCGAACAGGGCTTCGGCCTTGGCGATGGCGTCGCGACCAAGGGTGGTGTGGGTCTTCATGATCTCGAACTCTGCGGCGGTGAGCTTGCCGGGTTTGAGGAGGATGCGGTCGGGGATGCCGACTTTGCCGATGTCGTGCAGCGGCGCCGATTTGTACATCAGCTCGATGTTGCCGTCGCTGAGTTCGGCACTGAAGCGGGGGTGGTGCTGGAGATGCCGGGCCAGGGCGCGCAGGTACATCTGGGTGCGCCGGATGTGATTGCCGGTTTCATTGTCGCGGGTTTCCGCCAGGGAGGCCATGGCCACGATGGTGGCATCCTGGATCAGGCCGAGTTCCCGGGTGCGCCGTATCACCTCGTTTTCCAGGTAGTGGTTGCGGTCCCGCAGGAAGTCGCTGGCTGCTTTCAGGGTGAGGTGGTTGCGGATGCGGGTCAGCACCAGGGGCGGGCTGATGGGCTTGGTGATGTAGTCCACCGCGCCGGCATCAAAGCCGAGCTGTTCGTCGACTTCTTCGTTGCGGATGGACAGAAAGATCACCGGGATGTTGGCGGTGAGCGGATCGTCCATCAGCTGGCGGCACACCTCGTAGCCGTCCCGGTCGGGCATGCTGATGTCGAGCAGGATCAGGTCGGGCAGGGGCTTGCTGACAGCCAGGGCGAGGGCGCGTTCGCCGTTGGTGGCGATGCGGGTGCGGAAACCGGCCCGATGCAGACAGTTGACGATGGGCTCGATGGAGTCCGGGGCATCGTCCACGACGAGGATCAGGGGGTGGTGCGGATCGGAGGGCGGTGGCACGGTGTTCTCCTGGCGCGATTGACTGGCTGTGGGGAGTAAGCCGCTGGCCTGTTCAGACCGGGCGCAGGCAGCTCAGCGCATGATCGTAATCATAGTGCTGGAGGGCCTCGGCGATCTCGCCGACTTTCTCGGTACCGATCCGGGCGGCCAGATCGCTGCGGATCTGGCGGAAGTGGAGGGGGGCAGCGCCGTCGGAGTTCTCGATGAGCCGGATCAGTTCGGCGACTGATTGGTCGAGGACTGCGTCGTCGAGCCGGCGCTCGGCGGCCGGCTGTGGGGCTGGTGCCGGCAAGGTGGTTTCGAGCAGGTGCGCCAGAGCACTTATCTCACGGGCGAGGGATTGCCGGGCAGGCTCGCTGGGGCTGCCCTTGCGCAGCGCCATCTCGAGGCTGCTGGCGGCTTCCTGGATGGCGCCGGCGCCAAGGTTGGCGGCGGCGCCGCGCACGCTGTGGGCGATGCGTTCGGCGTCGGCCGGCCGGCCTGCGGCCAGGGCTTCGGCGATGCGTTCGGCGCAGTCTGCCTGGGAGCTGGCGAAACGCTGGAGCAGCGACAGATAGGTGGCGGGGTCGTCACCGACCCGGCGCAGGGCGGCCTTGACGTTGAGGCCGGGCAGGTCGGGGAGGCCATCGGTGACGGCCATGCCTTCCGCACCAAGGGCCACGCCCAGGCCTGCGGGGGCTGTGCCGCTGCACCGGACCTGCTGGAGGACGGCCTGGACCAGCCTTTCCACCACGATGGGCTTTGCCACGTGGTCGTTCATGCCGGCATCGATGCAGCGCTGGCGTTCCTCGGCCATGGCGTGGGCCGTCATGGCGATGATCGGCAGGTGGGTGAAGCGGGTGTCGGCGCGAATCCGCCGGGTGGCTTCGAGGCCGTCCATCTCGGGCATCTGCAGGTCCATCAGCACCACATCGAAGGCGTCGGGGCCGGCGGCGATCAGGGTTTCGATGGCCGTGCGGCCGTTGTCGGCTACGCTGACTGTGGCACCGATGCGTTCGAGCAGGCCGCGGGCGATCTGCTGATTGATGTCGTTGTCTTCGGCCACCAGGATGCGCAGGCCGGCCAGGTCCTGCCCGGTGGGCGAGACGACGGGCTGGGGTGCCGCGTCGAGGCCAAAGGTGCCGATGATGGCGTCGAGCAGGGTGGAGGCGGTGGCGGGCTTGTGCAGGAAACCGTCGGCGCCGGCTTCGATGGCCTCGCCGGCGGTGCTTTCCTCGCCGTAGGCGGTGAGCAGGATGACTGCGGGGGGAGAGGCCAGGCTGCGATCCTGCTTGATGCGCCGGGTCGCTTCGATGCCGTTCTGGTCGGGCATGCGCAGGTCCATCAACACCAGGCCGAAGCGGTCGCCGCCATCGGCGCGGCGCACTGCAACCAGGGCCTCGGCGGCCGAGGAGACGGCCTCCGATCGGAAGGGGAAGGTACGGAGCAGGCCGAGCAGGACCTCCCGGGCCACCGGGTGGTCGTCCACCACCAGTACGCGCAGGCCGTCGAGCATGCCGGGCAGGGCCTTGGGGGGGCGCCCCTGGGCCAGCTCGAAGCGTGTGGTGAAGCCGAAGCGGCTGCCGAGCCCCGGGGTGCTGGCAACGTCCAGCCGGCCCCCCATCAGTTCGACCAGGTGGCGGGAGATGGACAGACCCAGGCCGGTGCCGCCGAAGCGCCGGGTCATGGAGTCATCGGCCTGGGAGAAGGCTTCGAAAAGCCGGCCGATCTGCTCTTCGCTCATGCCGATGCCGGTATCCACCACATCAAAGCGCAGGCTGGCCTGCTGCCCCTCCCGGTGCTCGCAGTGCACCTGCAGCTGGACTTCGCCGCTGGGAGTGAACTTGACGGCGTTGCCGAGCAGGTTGGTGAGGATCTGGCCGAGGCGGAGGGGGTCACCGAGGAGATCCTGGGGAACGTCGGGGGCAACCTGCAGGATCAGCTCCAGGCCTTTCTCCTGGGCCTTCTGGGCCACGTAGGTGATGACGTTGTCGAGCACCTGGTCGAGGGCGAACGCGGTCTGTTCGAGGCGGAGCTTGCCGGCTTCGATCTTGGAGAAGTCGAGAACGTCGTTGATGACGTTGAGCAGGGTGCTGCCGGCAGCGTGGATCTTGGTGACGTAATCGCGCTGGCGGGTCTGCAGGTCAGTGTCCAGGCACAGGCTGGAGAGGCCGATGATGGCGTTCATCGGGGTGCGGATTTCGTGGCTCATGTTGGCCAGGAAGCGGGCCTTGGATTCGGCGGCTTCCTCGGCCAGCTGTTTTGCCTCGCGCAGGGTCTCCACGGCCCGGCGGTACAGGGCGAGGTCTTCCAGGGCCCAGATGCAGTGGGTGATCTCGCCGTCGCCTTCGACCAGGCCGCTCACCGAGATGCCCACCCACAGCAGCTCGCCGCTGCGCAGGCGGAGCTGGCATTCGCGCCGCCACACGCCTTGGCTCTTGAGGGATTGCCATTGTTCGGCGAGGAATTCGAGGGGCAGCCCGGCACCGTCCACCAGGTCGGGGTGGGTGCCCGCCAGCCGTTCGGCGCTGAAGCCGGCCACCTGGCAGAAGCGCGGATTGGCGTACTGGATGGCGCCGCCCGGGGTGGTGATGAGGAGCATGGACGGGCTCTGCTCGACGGCCAGGGAGAGCTTGCGCAGCTCCCGTTCGGCGAGCTTGCGGGCGGTGATGTCGTAGCTCCAGCTGATCAGCGCGGGGCTGCCGCCCACTTAGATGCGCTCCATGGTCATCAGGGTCCAGAAGGGGCGGCCGCCGATGTTCTGGAACTCGGTTTCCTGGTCGCGCACCGGCAGGCCGTTCTTGAGCCGGGTGATGGCCTTTTCGGCGGAGGACGGGTCGCGGAACCAGGTGGTGACGGAGCGCGACATGAAGGTGTCCATGTCGGTGCCGGCGAGGACCAGGGCGCGGGTGTTGGCGAACAGGGGCGTGCCGTCGGGGCGGTTGATGACCACCGCGATGGGGCTCGATTCGAGCATCTGGCGGCTGCGCTCCTCGGCGACACGGGCGGCGCGCTCGGCAGCTTTCTGGGCGGAGATGTCGACGATGACGCCGAGCAGACCGCCTGGCTCGCCGTTGCCGAGGCGGAAGCCGCGGACCCAGTAGAGGGTGTCGTGGCTGCGGCCGTCGGCGAAGGGAATGACCGTTTCCTTGTGGGAGGTGCAGGCCTCGCCGATGATGCGCAGGTCTTCCGCGTGGAAGCTGATGCGGTCGGCGGCGGGCAGATAGGGCAGGTCGAGGACGGTCTTGCCGCGGAGGAAGCTGCGGGTGGTGCCGAAAGCCTGTTCGTAGGCGGTATTGCAGCCCAGGAAGCGGGCGTCCGGCCCCTTGTAGAAGACCGGGCTGGGCAGGGCGTCGAGAAGCACTTCGATGAACAGCAACTGGTCGGACAGGGCCGCACTCTTTTCGGCCAATTGGCGTGTCCGCTCATCCACCTTGTCCTCCAGCTCGGCGCGGCTGCGCAGGAGGTCCTCGCGGGCTTGTTGGAGCTGCGCGCGCATGTGCTCCTGGGATGCATCGAGTTCGACCAGCTCGCGCCAGGGGGCATTCAGGGGGGGCGGGGCGGTGAGGTCGAGCCGCCCGATGCGCTCGCTGCGCTCCACCAGCGCGGCCAGGTTGCGCTCTAGGCGTTGGGCGATGCGCCGGGCAATGGCAATGGCCAGGGCGCCGGCCAGCAGGGTGAGCAGCAGCAGGGCGGGCATCACCTCCTGCAGGCGGGCCGGGATGAAGTCGGCCTCCCGGGCAAAACCGGCCACCCACCAGCGTTGTTCACCGAGTTGCAGGGGGATGAACTGAGCCAGCCAGGTTTCTCCTTCGTTCTGGTAGCTCAGTACGCGGCCGCTGACCTGACCGGCACCGAGCCAGCGGGCGTGGCCGTGGGTCAGGAAGTCCACGTCGAGGGTTGCAGCCGGCTGCAGGATGGCGTTGTGCCGGTCGGAAAGGTTGGCGAAGCGCGGGTAGCGCGGCACTCCGACGATATCGCCGTCGGCGCTGAGGACGGCGCCGCCGCCACGCTCGCCGACCGGTGTTTCGAGGGTCAGCCGGGACAGCTCGGCCAGGCTGATGTCGAAGGCCAGCAGGCGGAGGCTGCCGTCTGCGCCGCGCCAGCCGACAGATACGGTGATGCAGCCATCGCCGCTGCCGGGTGTCCGGTAGGGCGCGCTCCAGGTTGGATGCTCCGCGGTGCCGGGGTTGGCGGTGTCGCGGCCGGGCGGGCTGCGTGTTTCGCTGTGGGGCGCAGCGGCGTCTCGGGAGAGGGTCAGTTGGCGCCCGTCGGCGTTGAGCAGACGAATGGCGGAGATGCGGCTCTCGTCGTTCAGCAGGGGGGCCATCAGGGCCTGGAAACCGGGGCCGTCGTTGACGTTCAGATGCCCGGCCTGACCCCAGGCGCGGGCTGTGCCGAGCTGGGTCTCGATGCGCCGGAAGCTGCGCTCGGCCTCCGATTGGATGTGGGCAGTGGCCAGGTCGAGCTGGACCCGGGCCAGGGATTGGGTGGCCGGGGCGACGATGAGGAAGTGCACTGCCGTACCGAAGGCCAGCAGGCAGCCAATGAAGGTGGCCGAGAGGCTGACCAGCAGACTGCGGGCGAGGGGAGGGCGGAGAGTGGGGCTGGTCGGGCCAGACATGGGGTGCTGATCAGTCCGGCGTGGAAGGGCTGTCAAGGGGGGCAGCCTGGGGTGTTCCGTAGGTCTGGAAGCGGGCGATCACCTCGGCCATTTCGGCGTCGTTCAGGAGGGTTGGCTGGCCCAGCTGACAGGTGCGCCAGTATTGTTCGCAGAGGGTCTCGAACTCGATGGCGAGGGCCAGGCTGCGGCGTAGGTCGGTGCCGAAGACGAGCATGCCGTGATTGGCCAGCAGGCAGGCGTTGCGCCCTTCCAGGGCGGCCAGGGCGCCATCGGACAAGGCCTGGGTTCCGAAAGTGGCGTAGGGCGCGCAGCGGATGCTGTCACCGCCGAAGCGGGCAATCATGTAATGGAAGGCCGGGATGCCTCGCCGCAGGCAGGCCAGGGCGGTGGCGAAGGGAGAGTGGGCGTGGAGCACGGCACCGGCTTCCGGGTGGGCGGCGAGGATGTCCCGGTGGATACGCCATTCAGTGGATGGGGCGTAGGGCCCCTGCCAACTGCCGTCCATGGCCACCAGGGCCATGTCGTCATCGCTGCAGTCTTCATAGCTGAGCCCGCTGGGGGTGATCAGGAAGCCCCGGTTGCAGCGCACGCTGGCGTTGCCGGCAGTGCCGGCGTTGAGCCCGCTGCTGGTCATTGAGCGGGCGGTGGCCAGCAGGCCGGCACGCAGCACGTTCTCGTTCATCGCAAGTCTCCGGTCAGGACAGTTCAACGCCGGGTGAGGGGAGCAAGGGCATCGGGCAGGACGACGCCCGACTCGCAGATTATGCCTGTCACCCATCCGGCCGGCGTGACGTCGAAGGCCGGGTTGCAGACCGGGCTGGCAGCCGGGGCCAGGCGGGTGCGTACGATGCGGCCGTCGTCGGCCAGGCCGGGCAGCAGCCGGAGCTCGTCGGCGTCCCGCTCTTCGATGGGGATGCCGGCTCCGTTCGGGCAGGCCGGGTCGATGGTCGAATGGGGCGCCGCAACGTAAAAAGGCAGGCCGTGGGTGCGGGCTGCCAGGGCCTTGAGATAGGTGCCGACCTTGTTGGCGGTGTCCCCATTGGCGGCGATCCGGTCGGCGCCGACGATGACGCAATCCACCCGCCCGGCAGCCATCAGCCAGCCGGCGGCGTTGTCGGCGATCAGAGTATGGGGCACACCGGCGCGGGCCAGCTCCCAGGCGGTGAGCAGCCCCTGGTTGCGGGGCCGGGTTTCACTGACCCACACATGCACGTCCAGCCCGGCGGCGTGGGCCGCGTAGATGGGGGCAAGGGCAGTGCCGTGACCGCAGGTGGCGAGCCAGCCGGCGTTGCAGTGGGTCATCAGCTGCAGGGGGCCGGGTTTGTGGGCCAGCTGGCGCAACACTGCCAGGCCGTGCTGGCCGATGGCGGCGTTGTTGGCGGCGTCGGCGCTGCGGATGGTTTCGGCTTCGGCCCAGGCGGCGGCGCTGCGCGCGGCGGCGGGCAGGGGGCTGAGGCGGGCGCGCATGCGGTCGAGGGCCCAGTGCAGATTGACGGCGGTCGGGCGGGTCTGGCGCAACACCTGGTCGGCGTGCTGGAGCTGCCTGTCGGAGGCATCGTCACGCAGGGCCAGGGCCATGCCGAAGGCGGCGGCGGCACCGATCAGCGGCGCCCCCCGCACCTGCATGTCGCGAATGGCGGTGGCGACGCAGGCGAGGCTGTTCAGGTGCAGATAGTGTACTTCGTAGGGCAGGCGGGTCTGATCGAGGATGACGACCTGATCGCCATCCCGGCGCAGGGTCGGGCAGATGTCGGACACGGAATTACCTCTTTAGCGTAGCGCCGGATTGTATCGGGCTGTTACTGTCCGGTGCGGGTATTCGACGCCTTTTGCATGCCCTTGCCGCAGGGCGGAGGGCGTCGACGCGGGCTGCGGCTGGCCGGTACGACGGGCTTCTGCCAGAATCCCCGGCCTGTTCCGGAGGCCTTCCCGATGCCGCATTTACCCTTCCCCCTGGTGTCTCGCCTGCCTGATGTGGGCACCACCATCTTCACCACCATGTCCCGTCTGGCCCAGGAGTGCGGGGCGATCAATCTGTCCCAGGGTTTTCCTGATTTCAGCGCGGAGGATGTGTTGTTCGAGCGCGTTGCTCACTGGATGCGTAGTGGCCACAACCAGTACGCGCCGATGGCTGGTGTGCCGGCCCTGCGTGGGGCGATCGCGTCCAAGGTCAAGGCTCTGTACGGCGCCGACTACGACCCGGAGCACGAGGTCACGGTGACGGCGGGGGCCACCCAGGCCTTGTTCACTGCGGTGGCGGCGCTGGTGCATCCAGGGGATGAAGTGATCGTCTTCGAGCCGGTGTATGACTCTTACGTGCCGGCCATCGAACTGCAGGGCGGTGTGGTGCGGCGGGCCCGCCTGAGCGCGCCGGACTACCGCCCCGACTGGGCCGCGGTGAAGGCCCTGGTGTCGCCGCGGACGCGCATGATCATGATCAACACCCCCCACAACCCGAGCGGCAGCGTGTGGTCCGGGGCGGATCTGCAGGCCCTGGTGGATCTGACCCGGGGGACGGACATTGTGGTGGTGGCTGACGAGGTTTACGAGCACATCGTCTTTGACGGCGCCCGTCACGAGAGTGCAGCCCGTTACCCGGCGCTGGCGGAGCGCAGCGTGATCGTGTCGAGCTTCGGAAAGACCTACCACGTGACGGGCTGGAAGGTGGGCTATGTGCTGGCGCCCGGGGCGCTGATGGCGGAGTTCCGCAAGGTGCATCAGTTCAACGTGTTTACGGTGAACACTCCGGTGCAACTGGCCCTGGCCGACTACATGGAAGCCCCTTCCCGCTATCTTGAGCTGGCGGCCTTCTACCAGGCCAAGCGCGACCGCTTCCGGGAAGGGCTGGCAGGCACCGGCTTCGAGCTGCTGCCCTGTGCCGGCACCTATTTCCAGACCGCCCGCTACGGAGCGATTTCGGATGCCTCCGATGTGGAATTTGTAGACTGGCTGACCCGGGAAGTGGGGGTGGCGGCGATTCCCCTGTCGGCCTTCTTCGGGGACGGGCGCGACGAAAGGGTGATTCGTTTCTGCTTTGCCAAACGCGACGAGACCCTGGCGGCGGCTTTCGAGCGCCTGCAGCGCTTCTGCTAAACTCGATCGCATTCCTCAGGAGCTTTTCCCCGTGCGCAATCTTCTGCTGTTCATCCTTTTTCTGCTTGGTTTGTTCTTTGTGCGGCGTGCTCTGCGCCGCACGCTCGGCGGCTTGGGGGGGCGAAAGGAGGATGTGGGCGGCGGGGGCGCCCGGCAGGGGGCGGAGGCCCCGCGGGAGGTGCTGGAAGCCGAGCAGATGGTGGCCTGTGCCCACTGCGGGCTGCATGTGCCGGAGAGCGAGGGGGTGCGTGGCAATGGCGCTTTCTTCTGCTCCAGTGAGCATCGTCGCCTCGGTGTGCGTCCATGAAGGCTGAGGCTGCTCCCCCAACCCTGGAGGTGCATCTGGCCGACGGGCTGGCCAGGGCCGAGCCCCTGCGTTATCTGAATATCTTCCGGCTGATCCTGGCCGGTTTCTTCCTGGTGGCCGGGCGCGTCCTGCAGCTCGGCAGTGATTCCCCGACCCTGTTCATCGCCGCAGCCATCGCCTACATGGCGGCCGTGCTGATCCTCGGCTTCAAGGATGCCGAGCGGCTTCTTGGTAGCTCCCGGCTGCTGACCCTGCAGGTGCTGGTGGATGTCACCCTATTGACGGTGATCATGTGGACCAGCGGCGGTTACCGCAGCGGCATGCCCATCCTGATCCTGGTGGCCCTGGCCGGGGCCGGGCTGGTGGGTCAGGGGCGCATGGTGCTGTTCTACGCAGCCTATGCCACCGTGGCGGTGCTGCTGGAAAACGCCCTGCGCTTGCTGTCGGGGCGGGATACGGTGGATTTCTTTACCGTGGGGATCACCTGCATCGGCTTCTTCGCCATCGCCCAGGTGGCGCGCCTGCTGGCCCACCGGGCCCTGGCCAACGAAGACCTGGCCCGCCAGCGTGGAGCCGACCTGGCCAACCAGCTGCGCCTTAACCGGCAGATCATCCAGGACATGCAGGATGGCGTGCTGGTGGTAGGTGAGGGGGGCATCGTGCGGCAGTTCAACCCCCAGGCCGTGGCACTGCTGGGGGCCTCCCTGCGCGAGGGCATGAGCCTGCATGCTTGTGCCCCGACCCTTGAGCGTGAAATGCGCCGCCAGGCAGCCCAGGGCGAATCGGCCCACAGCCTGCGTGCCGACGGCAGCGGCAAGATGTTGCTGGTGCGGGCCCTTCCCGCCGGCGACGCCAAAGACACGCTGATCTACCTGGAAGACTTCGACCGTGTTCACCGCCAGATCCAGCAGGTCAAGCTGGCGGCGCTGGGGCGCCTGACGGCCAGTATTGCCCACGAGATCCGCAACCCCCTGGCGTCGGTGTACTCGGCGGCGGAGCTGTTGCTGGAGGAAAAGCGCAGTGAGATGCAGGCCCGCCTGATCCGCATCATCGGCAACAACGCCCAGCGCATCGACCGCCTGGTGAGTGACGTGCTGGCCCTGGGCCGGCGCGACGAGGCGCTGCCGGAGAAGCTGCAGCTGGCGGAGTTCGTGGATGAATTCCTGGAGGAGTTCACCCTTGCCGAGGGGCAGGGGGCACAGGGTGTGGTGGTGAGCCGCATGGCCCCCGACGTGAGCTTGTGCATGGATCGCACCCATCTCAGGCAGATCCTCTGGAATCTGGTGGGTAATGCCCGGCGGCACTGCAGTGGCGGGCCGGCGGCAGTCGTCATCTCGGCCCGTTCCTTCGACGAGGGCCGTGTGGAGCTGGAGGTGCATGACGACGGCCCGGGTATTCCGGAAGACCACCGCTCCCAGATCTTCGAGCCCTTCTTCACCACCCATTCCAAGGGCACGGGCCTGGGGCTTTACATCGCCAGGGAGCTGGCCGAGGCCAACGGTGCCGTGCTGGAACTGCTCTCCACCTCCGCTCGCGGTGCCCATTTCCGCCTTATCGGACGCGCAAAGCCATGATCCCGAACGAAAGACGGGCCCGTTCCAGCGGGCCGGACGTACTCATTGTCGACGATGAAGACGATATCCGTGAGCTGCTTGAGCTGAGCCTGCTGCGTCTTGGCCTGGCCAGCGACGGCGCGGCGACCCTGGCGGAGGCCCGTGGCCTGCTGGCGGAGAAGCGCTACCGTCTGTGCCTGACCGACATGCGCTTGCCCGATGGCGATGGTCTTGAACTGGTGCGGCACATTTCCGAGAACGTCAGCGATCTGCCGGTGGCGGTGATCACCGCCTTCGGCAGCATGGACAATGCGGTGACGGCCCTCAAGGCCGGGGCCTTCGATTACCTGTCCAAGCCGGTGTCCATCGACCAGCTGCGGGCCCTGGTCAAGTCGGTGTTCTCGGTGCGTGGCAAGGAGGAGGACGCCGGCCGCAAGGACAGCTCCAGCCTGATCGGCGAGTCGCCGGCCATGGTGCAGGTGCGCTCCCTGATCGAGAAACTCTCCCGCAGCCAGGCGCCGGTGTTCATCTCCGGCGAGTCGGGCAGCGGCAAGGAGCGGGCGGCGCGGATGATCCACGAGCTCGGCCCGCGTTCGGCGGCGCCCTTCGTGGCGGTCAACTGCGGCGCCATCCCCGAGAACCTCATGGAGAGCGAGTTCTTCGGAGCACGCAAAGGTGCCTTTACCGGGGCTGATAGTGATCGCGAGGGTTTCTTTCAGGCTGCCCACGGCGGAACCCTGTTCCTCGACGAGGTGGGGGATCTGCCCCTCCCCATGCAGGTCAAGCTGCTGCGGGCGATCCAGGAGAAGAAGTTCCGGCGCCTGGGGGATACTGTGGAAACCGCGGTGGATGTGCGCATCCTCAGCGCCACCCACCAGAACCTCAAGGCCATGGTCGAGGCAGCACGCTTTCGGCAGGATCTTTTCTACCGCCTCAACGTGATCGAGCTGCGCATGCCGGCCCTGCGTGAGCGCAGCGAGGATATCCCGGCCCTGGCCCGAATCCTGCTGGGGCGGCTGGCGGAGTCGTCGGGCATGCCGGTGGCGAGGCTTGCCGATGATGCGGTGAAGGCTCTGGCCACCTACTCTTTTCCGGGAAATGTCCGTGAGCTGGAGAACATTCTCGAGCGTGCTCTGGCTTTGTCGAGTGGCAGCCTGATTCATGCCGACGACCTGCTTCTCGACCCGGCCGACATGGGGGAAAGCAGCCACGCCACCCCGGCGACGTCCGGCGGGGCCGACCTTCAGGACTATCTCGACGAGGTGGAGCGCCACGCCATCGAAGAGGCCCTCGAGAAATCCGGCGGCAACCGCACGGCCGCGGCCCGGGCTTTGGGCGTCACCTTCCGCTCCTTGCGTTATCGCCTGGAGCGCCTGGGCATGAAGGAGTGATGGACAGCGACACGGCGGTGTCCGGGCACGGGCCGGAGGCGGTCCAGCGGGTCGTCAAGGTCCGGCGCGACTACAACACCTGGGTTGCCCGGGAGACCATCGAGGACTACGCCCTGCGTTTCACCCCGCGTAGTTTCCGGCGCTGGTCCGAGCTGCGGGTGGCCAACATGGCCTTCGGGGTGGCGTCCTTCCTGGTGCTGGAGGCAGTGGGGGCGACCCTGCTGGTGGATTACGGCTTCATCAACGCTCTGTGGGCGATTCTGGCCGCCGGGTTGATCATCTTTCTGGCGGGTTTGCCGATCAGCATCTACGCCGCCCGCTATGGTGTGGACATGGATCTGCTGACCCGCGGGGCGGGCTTTGGCTACATCGGCTCCACGCTGACCTCGCTGATCTACGCCTCCTTCACCTTCATTTTCTTCGCCCTTGAGGCGGCGATCATGGCCTATGCCCTCGATCTCGCCTTCGACATTCCACCTGCCTGGGGCTACCTGCTGTGCGCCATCGTGGTAATCCCCCTGGTCACCCACGGAGTCACCACCATCAGCCGGCTGCAGAGCCTGACCCTGCCCCTGTGGCTCGTGATGCTGGTGGTGCCCTACGTGTACGTGTTCAGCGAGCGTCCGGGCATCCTCCATGATCTCGCTGCTTACGGAGGCGAGCATGGGGCTGGGGCCGGTTTCAGCATCCACGCCTTCGGTGCGGCCCTGACCGTGGGCATCGCCCTGATCACCCAGATGGGCGAGCAGGCGGACTACCTGCGTTTCATGCCCGAGCGTACCCCGGCCAATCGCTGGCGTTGGTGGGCCGGGGTGCTGGTGGGCGGGCCCGGCTGGATGCTGCTGGGAGTGGTGAAGATGCTTGGCGGGGCGCTGTTGGCCTACCTGGCCATCAGCAATGCGGTGCCGGCTGAACGGGCGGTGGACCCGAACCAGATGTATCTCGCCGCCTACGAGTATGTCTTTCCCAAGCTGCACTGGGCGGTGGCGGCGACGGCCCTGTTCGTGGTGGTGTCCCAGCTCAAGATCAACGTCACCAACGCCTATGCCGGCTCCCTGGCGTGGTCCAACTTCTTTGCCCGACTCACTCACAGCCATCCGGGGCGGGTGGTGTGGGTGGTCTTCAATACCTTGATCGCGTTGGTGCTGATGGAACTGGAGGTGTTCCAGGCCCTCGGCAAGGTGCTCGGTCTGTACGCCAATGTGGCCATCTCGTGGATGATGGCGGTGGTCGCCGATCTGGTCATCAACAAGCCCCTCGGGCTGTCGCCGCCGGGCATCGAGTTCAAGCGGGCCCATCTCTACGATGTGAACCCGGTAGGCGTCGGGGCGATGGGGCTTGCCTCGGTGTTGTCGGTGTCGGCCTATCTGGGCGTGTTTGGTGCCGACGCCCAGGCCTTCTCGGCCCTGATCGCCCTCGTCGCGGCCTTCATTACCGCGCCTCTCATCGCCTGGGCCACCCGTGGCCGTTATTACATCGCCCGCAAGCCCGGGCCGGCGCTGGTCGGGGTGCGTCAGTGCGTGATCTGCGAGCGGGAGTACGAGGCCGACGACCTGGCCCGCTGCCCGGCCTATCAGGGCGACATCTGCTCCCTGTGCTGTTCGCTGGATGCCCGCTGCAATGACCTGTGCAAGCCCCAGGCGCGCCTCTCGGCCCAGTGGTCGGCGGCCATGCGCCGGCTGTTGCCGCAGGCGGTGTGGCCCCACCTGGAGAGCGGCCTCGGCCACTACCTGCTGCTGATGGGCGGCATTGCTCCAGGCCTGGCCCTGCTGGTGTGGCTGCTCCATCACCTGGGCCTGAAGCTGCTGGGTGACAGCGCAGCCGAGTTCGCGCCGGCCCTGCAGATGGCCTTTCTGAAGGGCTACGCGGCCTTGCTGCTGCTGTCGGGCCTGGTGGTGTGGTGGCTGGTGCTGACCCACAAGAGCCGCCAGGTGGCCCAGGAGGAGTCCAACCGCCAGACCCACCTGTTGATGCGCGAGATTGAGTCCCACCGACGTACCGATGAGCAACTGCAGCGCGCCAAGCAGGCCGCCGAGCTCGCCAACCAGGCCAAGAGCCGCTACATCACGGCCATCAGCCACGAGCTGCGCACGCCGCTCAACAGCATCCTCGGCTATGCCCAGATCCTCGACGGCGACGAGACCATTCCGCCGCCCCGGCGCCAGGCCATCAACGTGATCCGGCGCAGCGGCGACCACCTGCTGTCGGTGATCGAGGGCACCCTGGATATTGCCCGTATCGAAGGGGGCAAGCTGGCCCTGGACGTGAAGGCCCTGGATTTCCGGGATTTCATGCAGCAGATCGTCGGCATGTTCGAGCTGCAGGCCCACAACAAGGGGCTGGAATTCCGCTACGAGCCGAAGGGCGAGATTCCGGCCTTTGTGCGGGCCGACGAAAAGCGGGTGCGCCAGATCCTCATCAACCTACTCGGCAATGCGCTCAAATTTACCTCCCGGGGGCATATCTGCCTGCGTCTTGCGTACCGCATGGAGATGGCTACCTTCGAAGTCGAGGACAGCGGGCCGGGGATCTCCCCGGAGGAGCAGGAGCGCATCTTCGACCCCTTCGCCCGGGGCTCGTCGGCCCAAGGGGCGGGCGGGGCCGGGCTGGGGCTGACCATCAGCCGCATGTTTGCCGATGTGATGGGTGGTGAGCTGAGCCTGGACAGCCGCCCTGGTGAAGGCTGCCGCTTCCGGGTGCGCCTCTTCCTGCCCCAGGTGCAGGGCGCCGCCGCCCGCGCCGGGCTGCCCCGCAGCCGGCCGGTGGGCTACCAGGGCGTGCGCCGGCGTGTGCTGATCGTAGACAACGAAAGGGTAGACCGGGAGTTCCTGTTCGCCCTGCTGGAGCCCCTCGGTTTCGTGCTGGCCGAGGCTGCATCCGGTGCGGCCTGCCTGGCAGTGCTGGACGACTTTCGGCCCGACCTGATCTTCATGGATCTGGCGATGCCGGGCATGGACGGCTGGGAGACGGTGCGCCGCATCCGTGAAGGGGCGCACGCTGCCACGCCAGTGGCCATCATCTCGGCCAATGCCTACGAGCGCGGCATCCATTCGGACGACAATGCGCTGGGCATCGGGGCCCGGGATTTCTTCCTCAAGCCGGTGCAGGTCAGCGAGCTGCTCGACTGGGTGGGTGAGCGCCTGGGCCTGAACTGGGTTGAGGCCCACCAGCCGCTGCCCGAGCCCAAGCTGCCCGCCAGCATGGTCCATCCTCCAGCGGAGCTGCTGGAGCCCTTGGCCCGACAAGTGGAGCTGGGCTACGTGAAGGGCATCCTGGCACGGCTCGACGAGATCGAGGCCGCCGACCCTGCCCATGCGCCCTTTGTGGCCGAGGTGCGCGAGCTGACCCGCAATTTCCGCCTCGACGCCATTGCCCCCCTGCTGGAGAAAGCCCGCCATGTCTGATTTTGACCGGCTCAATTCCGACCTGGTGCTGATCGTGGACGATATCCCCGAGAATCTCTCGGTGCTCCACGATGCCCTCGACGAATCCGGCTACACGGTGCTGGTGGCCACCAACGGCGAGACGGCACTGCAGCGGGCCCGCCACAGCCTGCCCGACGTGATTCTGCTGGATGCCATGATGCCGGGCATCGATGGCTTCGAAGTGGCGCGACGCCTGAAGGCGGATTTCAGCACCCGCCACATTCCCATCGTGTTCATGACCGGCCTGACCGAGACCGAACATGTGGTGGCGGCCTTCGAGGCCGGTGGGGCCGACTACGTGACCAAACCGATCCGCCCCCAGGAGGTGCTGGCGCGCATTGCCGCCCACATGGCCAGCGCCCGCCTGATGAAGCAGGCTCGCACCGCCCTGGATGCCTTTGGGCAGGCCACCCTGGCTTTGCGCCCGGAAAGTGGCCGGGTGGTGTGGCAGACCCCGTTGGCGCGCAAGCTGATGAACGACTACTTCCCCGGCCATGAGGATGATGCCCCGGCCGCGGTGATGGCCTGGGTGCATGAGTCGGCGCGGGCGCGCCGGGAGGGACGGGAGTTTCCGCCCTTGCACATCAACCAGGGGGCGACCCGCCTGATCTTCAATCTCCACGAGCGGGCCGGGGACGACGAGTGGCTGCTGGTGCTGCGGGAGGAGTCGGACGCAGCAGTGGTGGACGCGCTGATGGCGGCCTTCCGCCTGACCACCCGGGAGGCCGAGGTGCTGTACTGGGTGATCAAGGGCAAGACCAGCCCCGACATCGGCGAGATCCTCGGCTCCAGCCCGCGCACGGTGAACAAGCACCTGGAGCATGTCTTCGCCAAGCTCGGTGTCGAGAACCGCACTGCGGCCGCGTCGGTGGCCATGGCGCGGATCCGCATGGGCGGCGGGCCGGACACCTAGATGCTGAGTGAGGACTTCACCTCCGCTGTGGCGGCGAGCAGGGCGGTGACGTCGGCGGCCCGGAGGGGCCGGGCGAAAAGGTAACCCTGCATGATCGGGCACTGGCGCTGCAGCAGGAAGTCGCGCTGGGCTTCGGTTTCGACGCCCTCGGCCACCACCTCCAGGCCCAGATCCCGGGCGATGGACAGGGTGGCGGTGGCAATGGCCGCGTCCTCGGCGTCGCCGGGTAGATCCTGCACGAAGGAGCGGTCGATCTTGAGCCGCGACAGGGGCAGGCGCTTGAGGTAGACCAGGCTTGAGTAGCCGGTGCCGAAGTCGTCCAGGGCCAGCCCGATCCCCAGCCGGCGCAATCGGGCGAACTGGGCTTCGATCTCGGCGCTGGGTTGCATCAGGGCGCTTTCGGTGAGCTCCAGCTCGAAGCTCTGGGGCGAGACCCCCGCATCGGCGAACACCTGGCGGACGCGATCGACAAAGCCGGGGCGCCTGAATTGCAGGGCCGAGATATTGACGGCGATGGTGAGGGCCGGCAAGCCGGCTGCCTGCCATGCAGCCTGTTGCTGGGCGGCCGCGTGCAGCACCCAGTCGCCGATGGCTTCGATGAGCCCGGTCTCCTCAGCCAGGGGGATGAACTCGCCTGGCGGGATGCGTCCCCGCTCCGGGTGGTTCCAGCGCACCAAGGCCTCTACACCGATCAAACGCTGGCCAGGCATGGCCCATTGGGGCTGGTAGTCGAGTTCCAGCTCGTGGCGTTCCAGGGCGTGGCGCAGGGCATTTTCGAGCATCAGGCGGGCGTAGGCCCGGGCGTTCATGTCGGGGGTGAAGAAGCGGAAGTCGTTGCGCCCGGCACTCTTGGCGTCGTACATGGCAGTGTCGGCGTGCTTGAGTAGCTGATCCACATCATTGCCGTCGGTGGGGTGCAGGGCGATCCCAACGCTGGTGGAGATGGAGAGCTCCTGGCCGTCGATGTCGAAGGGGCGAATCAGGCTGGCAATCAGCTTGCGGGCGACGATGGCTGCGTCCTCGCTCTGGCTCAGCTGGGGCAGCAGCACGACGAATTCGTCACCGCCCAGGCGTGCCAGCACGTCCTCTTCGCGCAGGCACAGGGCCAGGCGCTGGGCTGCGGCAGTCAGCAGGCGGTCACCGACCGGGTGGCCAAGGGTGTCGTTGATCTTCTTGAAGTTGTCCAGGTCCAGGAAGAGCACGCCGGCCTGCAACTGGTTGCGCCGGGCAATGGCCAGGGCCTGGTCGGCGCGGCTGATCCACAGGCTCCGGTTGGGTAGCCCGGTGAGCCCGTCGTAGTGGGCCAGGTAGTGGATGTGCGCCTCTGCCGCACGGTTGGCGGTGACGTCCTGAACGGTGCCGCGCAGGGTTTTGCCATTGTTCAGCCCCAGGCCGGCTTCGATGGTGAAGTGCACGATGCGTTGGGCCTCGCTCTGGTCACCCCAGCGTAGGCGTACATCGAAGCTGGCACCGGTCATGCCCTGGGCAACGTCGTCGAAAGCCTGCTGTAGGCGGGGCTGGTCGTCGGGGTGCAGGGCGGCCAGCAGGTTGGCGAGTTTGCCATCCTGGCTTCGGGGCGCTCGCAGGATGGAGAACAGCTCTTCCGACCAATGGCCCTCTCCGGTTTCCGGGTCTGCTTCCCAGCTGCCCAGCTGGGCGATGCGCTCGGCATGGGTGAGCATGGCCTTCTTGGCACTGAGGTGCAGGCTGGCCTCGGCCAGTTCGGTGGTGCGCTGCTGCACCAGCTCTTCGATGCGTCGGGCGCGCCCGGTGGAGGAGAGCAGGAAGGCGCCCAGCATGCCCGTGCTGAGCAGGCCGACGGCCAGCACGGTCCATGCCTCCCAGCCCCGGTGCAGGGTGGCGTAGCTGGGTTCGGCGACGAAGCGGAGGGTCCAGGCGCGCCCCCCGAAGTCAAAGTCTTCGATCCACGGGGGCACCCCCCCGCTGCTGGCTTCGTCCGAGCTTGAGCAGGGGGCGAACCCGGACAGGCGGCGACCCGGGGTTTTATCGGGGTTCTGCTCGGCCAGGCAGTAACTGATACCGTTGATGGCGTTGCGCAGGAGGACACTGTTGACCGCGTCTTCCATGCGCAGGGCGACGAAAGCGAAGCCGTCGGCCTGGGGGGCGGTCTGGCCCGGGCTGGTGCGTTGATAGATGACCACGCCG
Source organism: Zoogloea sp. (assembly GCF_028689785.1). Classification (GTDB taxonomy): domain Bacteria; phylum Pseudomonadota; class Gammaproteobacteria; order Burkholderiales; family Rhodocyclaceae; genus Zoogloea. The sequence goes on from NZ_JAQVCN010000028.1 coordinate 26,190, forward strand.
AGCTTGCTCTCGGTTTCCTGGGTCAGCTCGAAAGCTTGGGTGGCGGCGGCCTTGCCGTCGGCCCGGCTGCGGGCGAGGGCTTCGGCCGAGGTGGGAATCGACTGGACGTTGAGCCCGAGAGCACGGCCGTTGCCTTCCAGGGGCGCGATGTAGCGGATCGGGTAGTACTCGGCACGTCGTGGTGAGGGAAACAACTGCTTGTTCGGGGCCCGGTCACGGATGGCGAAATCCGCACTACCGAGGGCCCGCTGCGCCGTCTTCTCAATGGCCTTGCGCTGCGCATCGGGGGTGCGGGGGATCCAGCCTATGCCCTGGATGCCCTCAAAGCGTGCCAGCCAGGGCATGGCGAATTGACGGAAGCCTTCGTCGTCCAGATCCGGGGCTGCGACCATGACCCGCTCGGTGGCCTGGAGCACGTCGGTGTAGTTGGCAAAGCGCTTCAGCAGCAGGCTGGAGAGGTAACGGGCATCCCGCTCGAAGCGGCTCTGCAGGCGCTGCTGTTCCCATTGGGCCACCTGGCTCTCCAGCCCCGCGAGCAGTATCAGGGCCACCGACATGGGCAGGGCCAGGCTGCGTCGCCGGGGCGCCCATTCGTGGCGGGGCTGGCCGAGGAAGACGAAGGTGAGGGGAGTGGCGATGAGGATGCCGATGGCGTCGCCTGCCCACCAGTTCCACCAACTGAAGGGAGCTTCGCTGGGGGCGATGGCGCCCGAGGCCACCAACGCTGCGGTACCGAAGCTGGCGCCGATCAGGCAGCTGACGGGGCCAGCGACAAAGAGGAAACGCAGGATCGTGGTGCCATTGTCGAGCCCCCGCGGAAAATCGGCCCAGCGCCTGGCCAGGGCTGCGCCAGCGTAGGCCTGCAAGACGGCGCCCACGGCCACCCACAGGGGAGTGAACCAGGCCCACCCTTCCAGGCCCGAGCGTGACACAGCCTCGATATTGGTGAGCAGGGCACCCATGAATATCGCTGGCCAGATGCCACGGCCGTAAATCAGGACGGCTGCCAGCCCGATGCCGGCGGGGGGGTAAAGGGGGGCAACGTAGCCCGGAGGAATGGCAATGTGCAGGGCCAGCAGGCCGCAGATCGTATAGGAAATGCCGATGATTGCGAGTTTGCGCAAGGAGGAGGCGTGTGGCATGCGGCGGGTGGGTCCGGGCGATGGGGGGCAGTCCGTCGTTGTACTGCCTGTCAGGGGTAGGCCGTCACTGGCGGGATCGAAGGTTCCCTGGGCGTGCTGCTGGCCTTTATTACGGCAGCGCAGCCCGGCGGCTTCAATGTCGCCGGGTGAATTCGGTCATGCATCTCCTGTTATTGCAATGCGGTAGTATCTCGGTCCCGCATCGGTGCTGATGTTCGGATTTCCGGATGTTGCGTTGCGGGATAAGGCTGCTGCCCCGTTTGGCAAGGTAGTGCTTCTGTATTCGTGAGTTTGAGGAGGGCGAAATGTCATCAGTGCTAGCCGAAGGTCAGGACAAGCGATCTCGCGCTGAGGTGCTCCCGGTGGCGCTGGCCGCCATGGGGGTGGTTTTCGGCGATATCGGCACGAGCCCCCTCTATACCATGAAGGAGGTATTCAATGCTCATCATGGCCTGGCGGTGACGCCGGAGAACGTGCTGGGGGTGCTGTCCCTGGTGTTCTGGGCGCTGACCATCGTCGTGTCCATGAAATACGTGGTGTACATCATGAGGGCCGACAATCGGGGGGAGGGGGGCATCATGGCCCTGACCTCCCTGGCCCTGCGCACCACTCAGTCGCCCCGGGTGGCGGGCCTGATGTCGGCGGTCGGCTTGTTCGGTGCGGCCCTATTCTATGGCGATGGCGTGATCACCCCGGCCATTTCGGTGCTGTCCGCGGTGGAAGGGCTGGAGGTGGCAACGCCGGCCTTCCGGCCCTATGTCCTGCCGATCTCGCTGGTGGTGCTGACAGGGCTGTTCGTGATCCAGAGCAAGGGCACTGCGCGGGTAGGGGCGGTGTTCGGCCCGGTGATGCTGTTCTGGTTTACCACCCTCGGCGTGCTTGGAGCGATGAATGTGGTGCGTCACCCGGACGTGCTGCAGGCTATCAACCCGATGCACGCGGTGCATTTTTTCGCCACCAACAAGATGCTGGGCTTCCTCGCGCTGGGAGCCGTGGTGCTGGCCATCACGGGGGGCGAGGCCCTGTATGCCGATATGGGGCACTTCGGCCGGCGTCCCATCAAGTTGGCCTGGTTCGGCTATGTGTTCCCCGCTCTGTATCTGAACTACCTGGGGCAGGGGGCGCTGATTCTCGACGATCCGTCGGCGGTGAAAAACCCTTTCTACCTGCTGGTCCCGGAGCCGCTGCTATACCCCATGGTCGGCTTGTCCACGCTGGCCACCATCATTGCCTCTCAGGCGGTGATCTCGGGGGCATTCTCCCTCACCAAACAGGCCGTCCAGCTGGGCTATTCGCCACGTATCCACGTGATTCACACCTCTGAAAAGGAAGTTGGGCAGATTTACGTCCCGAACGTGAACTGGATGCTGCTGGGGGCAGTGATTGCGCTGGTGCTGGGCTTCCGCTCGTCGAGCGCACTGGCTTCGGCCTACGGCATTGCCGTGACGCTGACCATGATGATCGACACCGTGCTGGCCTTTTTCGTGGTCAGGGCCTTGTGGAAGTGGAGCTGGGGGCCGGCACTGAGCTTTCTGGCTTTGTTCTTCACGGTGGATTTCGCCTTTTTTTCAGCGAATACGGTCAAGATTTTTGACGGGGGGTGGTTTCCGCTGGCCCTGGGGCTGGCGATCCACGCCCTGCTGATGACCTGGAAGAAGGGACGGGCTGCGCTGACGGCACGGATGCAGGTGGATACCATGCCCCTCGATCTGTTCATCCAGTCGATGTTCCATGATCCACCCATCCGTGTGCCGGGGACCGGTGTGTTCATGACCACGGCCCCGGACGGCGTGCCCCGGGCTCTGCTCCACAACCTGCTGCATAACAAGGTTCTGCATGCCCGGGTGGTGCTGGTGACGATGACGACCGAAGATGTGCCCTATGTGCCGGTGAGCGAGCGGGTGCGGGTCGAAGAGCTGGATTTCGGCTTCTACCGGGTGTTTGTCCGCTACGGCTTCAAGGACGATCCGGACATTCCGGCGGCACTGGCCATGTGCGAGTCCCAGGGCCTGTCTTTCGAGCTGATGGAGTCCTCCTTCTTCCTCGGCCGCGAGACCTTGATACCGCGCTCCGGATCGGTCCTCGGGCGCTGGCGGGAGCTGCTGTTCATCCTGATGTTCAGGAACGCTCACAGTGCCGCGGATTTCTTCTGTATTCCGGCCAACCGAGTGGTCGAATTTGGTACCCAGATCGAGTTGTGAGGCATGCCGCCGCCGGTGCGCCGGAGGGCGGCAGGCCCATACATGGAATTTATGTGAAATGTAATTTTTGCGTGACGGGGATCACGGGAGCCAAAGAGGCTTCGCGCTATTGTTCAGCCATACATTTTTTCACGCATTTTGCAATTTAGAAGGGCGCCAAACGAACGACCTCAGCTGGTCTTCATAGATAATGCGCCGCAACATCCGGATGCTGTCTTGCCGGCTTCTTCCTGAAACATCCACTTGCATGGGCGGTTGCCTCAAAGGGTTGCCGAAGCTTGAGATGCTCAAACTTTTCAATCATTACGTTCCGTCCAACACCGTCCTGCAGGTGGTCATCGATGCGATTCTCCTGTTCGTCGCCGTGATTGTGGCGTTCGTGCTGCAGAGCAAGGTGGACGGGCCCCTGATTGCAACGCTGGTGCCGTCGGCATTGGCCTTTGCGGCTACGATGATGATCCTCAATGGGGCTCTGGGGCTTTACCGCGCCGGTTTTGGCTGCGGTTTCCGTGAGACCCTGATGCGCGTAGCGATGTCCATCGCGCTCAGCATTCCCGTCGCCTACGGTATCTTTCAGGTTCTTCCCTGGGGCGAATTTGCCCATGAGGCGATGGAGCTCAATGTGGTGGCGCTGCTGGGGTTTGTTGTCGTGGCGCGGGGTTTCTCTGCGCGGCGCGTGGGAGCGGGCGTATTGGTAAAACGGATCATGGTGATTGGCACAGGGGCCGATGCGGTGGCGGTGGAGAACGCGCTCGCCCATTCCTCCAGCAGGGGGCTCCAGGTCGTGGGCTTCTTCCCCTCCGGTCAGGGTGACGAGGTGCGTGTCGATCCGAAGCGGATCATCCACTTCGATGGCAATCTGCTGGCGACTGCCACGCATCTTAAGGTTAACGAGATCATCGTTGCCCTCAAGGAGCGTCGCGGTGGTGTGATCCCCCTGCGGGAACTCCTCGACTGCAAGATGGCCGGTATCAAGGTGCTCGACCTGTCGAGCTTCTTCGAGCGAGTCCGCGGGCAAGTCCGCATTGACTCCCTGCGGGCCAGCTGGCTGATTTACGGCGAGGGTTTCCGTCAGGGCTGGAGCCGTACCCTGGTCAAGCGCGTGTTCGACATCGTCGCCTCCTTGGTGCTGCTGATCCTGGCGGCCCCCGTGATGGTGCTGGCGGCGCTGCTGATCGTGATCGAAGACGGTGCCCCGGTGTTCTATCGTCAGGAGCGGGTCGGTCTTGGCGGCCGTCTGTTCAAAGTGACCAAGTTTCGCAGCATGCGTCGCGATGCCGAACGTGACGGCAAGCCGCGTTGGGCCAGTGCCAATGATGACCGCGTGACCCGTATCGGCCGTTTTATCCGCAAGGTGCGCATCGACGAGCTGCCGCAGTTGTTCAACGTTCTCAAGGGGGACATGAGCCTGGTTGGTCCGCGCCCCGAGCGCCCCTTCTTCGTTGATCAGCTGACCCGCGACATTCCCTTCTATGCCGTACGTCACTGCGTCAAGCCAGGGGTTACCGGTTGGGCTCAGGTCCGCTACCAATATGGTTCGTCGGTGGATGATGCGATCAACAAGCTGCAGTACGATCTTTACTACGTCAAGAATCACACCCTGTTCCTCGATACCGTCGTTCTCTTCGAGACCGTGCGGGTGGTGCTGACCGGCGACGGCGCCCACTGACCCTGTCGCTGACTCCCCGTCAAAGGGGAGGTTTGACGCTCCCGCCATGTCCGGGAGCGTTTGTTTTTCTGCCGAGGCCCGATGGAATCCACGTTTTCCCAAGTGTCCGCGTGGAGTCACGCGATTGCGACGGTCGTCCATGCACTGTTCGCGGTGTATCTCGGCCTGGCGTGGCGCCATGGCTCACGGGGGTCCTTCCTGATTGGTGCCATGGCGGTCAGTGCCCTGTGGGCATCGGCCAACTGGGCCTTCGCCCTGACGGGCTGGAACTGGCTCTTCCTGTTGGGCAACGTGCTCGATGTACTGCGCATGGGGGCGTGGTTCGGCTTCCTGCTCGCTCTCGTTTTTCAGCCCGCGGCCGGGGCTGATGGCGAGCCTCCTCCGCGCTGGCCGAAGCCGATGACCCTGGCGGTGATCTCCCTTGGCGCCATCGGGGTGGTGTGCTTCTCCCTCAATCTGCCTATCTACGGAACGCCATTGCGTACCTGGGCGGGCAGCTCGCTGCTGACGGCGGTCTTCGGTCTCGTCCTGCTCGAACTTTTCTACCGCTCCGTTCCCGAACGCTCCCGCTGGGGGATCAAGCCCATGGCGCTGGGGCTGGCCGGGCTGTTTGCGTTCGACGTCTATCTGTTTGCGGATTCCCTGTTGTTCAGCCGGATCCATGCCGTCATCTGGAGTGCGCGCGGCTTTGCCCACACCCTGATCATTCCCCTGGTGGCCATTTCTGCATCGCGCAATCCCGAGTGGACCTTCCGGGTATCGATCTCCCGGCATGTGGTCTTCCATTCGACGGCACTGGCCGTATCCGGTGTTTACCTGCTGCTGATCGCCGGTGCCGGTTACTACATGCGCTATTTTGGCGGGGAGTGGGGCGAGGCGCTGCAACTGGTGATGCTCTTCGGGGGTGGGCTTTTTCTGGGGGTGTTGGTCTTCTCCGGTGCCTTCCGGGCGCGCCTGAAGGTGCTGTTGGCCAAGCATTTCTTTGCCTACCGCTATGACTACCGGACCGAGTGGCTTGGCGTGACCCAGGCCTTGTCGGTGGCCGGGGATGGGCTGAGCCTGGGGGAATCCGTCGTCAAGGCTCTGGCCGACCTGGTCGAGAGCCCCGGGGGCGGGGTGTGGCTGAGGGATGCCAACGGTTGTTTCAGCCAGCAGGCCAGGCTCAACATGCCCCATTACGGGCTGGTCGAGAATGAGGGTTCCGCATTCACGGCTTTCCTGCTTGAGCGGGAGTGGGTGGTGAATCTCGCGGAGTTGCGCAGCGGGTTTTCCGTGGGTGGGGCAGGTGTCACGCTGCCCGAATGGACGCCCGAGGTGGCAGACATGTGGCTGATCGTGCCGCTGATCTCGTCGGGGGTGTTGGTGGGCTTCGTCATCCTCCTCACCCCGCGTACGCCGGTGGATGTCAACTGGGAAGTCCTTGATCTGCTGAAGATGGCGGGCCGTCAGGCAGCCAGCTACTTTGCCCGCATGCAGGCAGCAGAGGCGCTCATCGAGGCGCGCAAGTTTGATGCCTTCAACCGCATGTCGGCCTTCGTGGTCCATGATCTGAAGAATCTGGTGGCCCAGATGTCCCTGATGTTGCGCAATGCCGAGCGACACAAGGACAATCCGGAGTTCCAGGCGGACATGCTGGACACCGTTCGTCACGTGGAGGAGCGGATGCGTGGGCTGATGACCCAGCTCATGGAGAAGACGCCGATCAACCAGCGCAAGCCCGTGCCCCTCAGGGCCTTGCTCGAACACGTGGTGCAGTCCAAACGAATGTACATTCCCTGTCCGGTGCTGCTCGAAGGCGCGCCGGAAGTCTCCGTTCTGGCGCATGCCGAGCGGCTTGAGCGTATCCTCGGGCATATCGTGCAAAATGCCCTCGACGCCACTCCCGAGCATGGTAGTGTGTCAGTAGAGCTATCCCGGGAGCGTAAGCAGGCATGCATCACGGTTCGGGATACCGGATCCGGCATGTCAGCCGCATTCATCCGGGAGCAGCTTTTCAAGCCTTTCCAGACGACGAAGGCGAGCGGAATGGGCATCGGCGCCTACGAGGCACAGCAATATGTGCAGGAACTGGGGGGCAGCCTGAGCGTTGCCAGCGATGTGGGCGCGGGAACCCGGTTCGATATCCGATTGCCCATTGCCGAGTCCGTCCGGAAAGACGGTAACGAAGCAATGGCAAACTAGGGAATATGAGCGAGAAACGCAGGACATTGCTGATCGTCGAGGACGATCCCGCACTGCAGAAGCAGATGCGCTGGGCTTTCGATCAGTACGAAACGGTGGTTGCCAACAATCGGGAAGAGGCCATTGCCCAGTTGCGGCGGCATGAGCCTGCCGTGGTCACGATGGATCTCGGTCTGCCACCGTCTCCCGACGACGTGACTGAAGGTTTCCGTCTGCTGGGTGAAATCCTGGCCTTGGCGCCCGATACCAAGGTTGTGGTCCTGACCGGCCAGCATGACCGGGAAAACGCCGTGCGTGCGGTGGGCATGGGTGCCTACGACTTCTTCGCCAAGCCCTTTGAGCCCGAACTCCTGTCCCTGACCCTTGATCGGGCCCTGCGTCTCTACGACCTGCAGCAGGACAACCGCCGCCTCAAGATCCAGCAGGGCAGTGCCCTGTCGGGCGTGATCACCCGTGATGCGGGGATGCTCAAGCTGTGTCGGCTCATCGAGCGGGTGGCCTCGGCCAACGTGACGGTGATGCTGCTTGGAGAAAGCGGGACGGGCAAGGAGGTGCTGGCCCGCGGCCTGCACGAACTGTCACCGCGCCGCAACGAGCGCTTTGTCGCCATCAACTGTGCGGCGATTCCCGAGAACCTCCTCGAAAGCGAGCTCTTCGGCTACGAAAAAGGTGCTTTCACCGGTGCCGTCAAGCAGACCCTCGGCAAGATCGAGGTGGCCAACAAGGGCACCTTGTTCCTCGATGAAATTGGCGATCTGCCGATGCCCCTGCAGGCCAAGCTGCTGCGCTTCCTGCAGGAGCGCGTGATCGAGCGCATCGGCGGTCGTGAGGAGATCCCGGTGGATGTGCGCATCGTCTGTGCCACCCACCAGGACGTGAAGGGCCTGATCCAGGCGGGGCGCTTCCGGGAGGATCTGTACTACCGACTGGCCGAAATCGTGGTGGACATCCCTGCGCTGCGCGATCGCGACGGTGACGCGGTGCTGCTGGCCCATGCCTTCGTGCAGCGTTTTGCCAACGATCACGGGCGCGGATCCATGTCCCTCACCGACGATGCCGTGCAGAGCATCGAGCAGCACCGTTGGCCCGGCAACATCCGGGAACTCGAAAACGCCATCAAGCGCGCCGTGATCATGGCCGACGGCAACTGCATCACGGCGGACGACATCGGTCTCAATCAGGACGACAGTGATGAAGGCCTGCAGGCCCTCAACCTCCGCGAGGTCCGCGAGGAAGCCGAGCGTCGCGCCGTGGTCCGGGTGATGGCCCGGGTCAATGGCAACGTGGCGCGAGCTGCCGAGGTGCTGGGTATCAGCCGTCCCACTCTCTATGATTTGATGAACCGCTTCGGACTCAAGAAAGAAATCTCAACGTGATTCAAGGATCCATGCAGATGCGTTCCCAGACCAAACAAAACCGGGTGCGGAACACCGCCGTCAGTGCCCTTTGTGTCCTGCTCCTCGCGGCCTGTGGCGACAGTCCCGAATCCATGATCAGCTCGGCCAAGGAGTACATGGCCAAGAATGACCGCAATGCGGCTTCGATCCAGCTCAAGAATGCGCTGCAGAAGAACCCGGCGTTGGCGGAAGCCCGCTTCCTGCTGGGCAAGGTGAATTACGAGCAGGGCGACTACGCGGGTGCCGAGAAGGAGCTGTCCCGCGCCCTTGACGGCGGTTACGCCGCCGACCAGGTCGTTCCCTTGCTGGCCCAGGCAATGCTGTCCAGCGGTCAGGGGCAGCGTCTCCTCACCGAGCTCGCCAGCAAGGAGTTGACCCAGCCGGAGGCCAAGGCCTCTCTGCTGACCTCCGTGGGCTTTGCCGAACTGCAGCAGGGCAAGCGCAGCGCTGCCCAGGACAAATTCAATGCCGCACTTCAGGCGTCTGCCGGCTTCCCCCTCGCTCGTGTCGGCCTGGCCCGTTTGCGTGCCCTGGACAAGGACATTGACGGCGCGCTGACGGATGTCGAGGAAGTCCTGAAGGTGGCCCCGAAGGTGCCGGAGGCCCACAGCCTGCGCGGCGACATTCTGCTCGCCAAAAACCGCACCGATGAAGCTATCGCCGCCTATGAGGCCGTGATCGAAGCCAAGCCCACCGAGATATCCGCGCACCAAAGCGTGATCTCCCTGCTCATCCGTGCCAACAAGCTTGAGGATGCCCAGGCCAAGGTTGTGGCCCTGCGCAAGGCTGTGGGCAATCATCCGCTGGCGATCTACATGCAGGCCTTCCTTGACGTGAAGAACGGCAAGAACAAGGAAGCGTACGAAGGCATCCAGCAGGTGCTGCGTGCCGCGCCCGAGTACATTCCCGCGCTGCTGCTCGCGTCCGCCCTGCAACTGCAACGCAACGATTTCGCCCAGGCCCAGCAGAATCTCGGCAAGGTCCTCGACAAGATCCCCAATCAGGCCTACGCACGGCGTCTGATGGTTTCCGCTCACTTGGGCGCCCGGGAGCCCGGCAAGGCCCTTGAAATGCTCCAGCCGCTGCTCAAGGATCATCAGGACGATGTCGCCGTGCTCAACCTGGCGGGCCAGGTCTATGCCATGAATGGCGACTTCACCCGTTCTGAAGAGTACTTCGGGCGTGCTGCCAAGGCTGACCCCAACAATGCCCAGTACCGGACCCGCCTGGGTGTATCGCGCCTGGCCGGCGGCGAGACCGATCGCGCCTTCCAGGATCTCGAGGCGGCTTCGGCCCTGGACGCCGAGAACATCCAGGCTGACGTGACCCTGATCATGGCCCACCTGCGTCGCAACGAGACCGCCAAGGCCATGAGCGCGGTGCAGACCCTCGAGAAGAAGAAGCCCAACGATCCGGTCACCCACAACATGAAGGGTGGCGTGCTGCTGGTGCTCAAGGATGCCGCTGGTGCCCGCAAAGCCTTCGACAAGGCCCTGGAGCTGAAGCCCGACTTCCTGCCGGCCCTGAGCAATCTGGCCCGTCTCGATATCCAGGACAAGCAGCTTGATGTCGCTCGCAAGCGCTATGAAGGCTTCCTGGCCAAGAACCCCAGCCATGCCCAGGCCTATCTGCAGTACGCCGAGTTCCTGGCCATGACTGGTGGTCAGGCCAAGGAGGTGCAGGCCGTGCTGGAGAAGGGGCTGACTGCCAGCCCCACCTCGCTGCCGCTACGTTTGGCTCTGATCCGGATGCTGGTCCAGGCCAGCGATGCCAAACGTGCCCTGACCCTCGCCCAGGAGGCTGCAGTCGCCGCACCTGACGAGCCTGCAGTGCTGGATCTGCTGGGCCGCTCCCAGGTCGCAGCCGGGGAAATGCAGCAGGCTCTGGCCACCTACGGCAAGCTGGCCGCACGTCTCCCTTCGTCGCCTATCCCGCTGATCGCCATGGCGGATCTGATGATGGGCACCAAGGACATCGCCGGTGCGGAGCAGAGCCTGCGCAAGGCATTGTCGATCAAGCCCGACTCCATCGAGGCCCAGCAGCGACTGGTGGCCATCCTGCTCAACAACAAGCGGGGGGATGCGGCGATCGCCATCGCCAAGGAGGTCCAGCGTCAGCGCAAGGACTCGGCCATCGGTTTCATTCTGGAGGCGGAAAGCCTGCTGTCGGTCGGCAAGCGTACGGAGGCTGTCAAACTTTATGAAGAGGCCTACAAGCGGGAGAAGAGCGCCGCTTCCATCCTGCGCCTGCACAACGCCCATGTGGCGGCAAATCAACCCCAGGAAGCGACCCGGGTGGCGGCCGACTGGATCAAGGCCAACCCCAAGGATCTCACGGTACGCACCTATCTGGCTGAGCGCAGTCTTTCCGAGCAGAAGTACGATCAGGCGGTGCAGCAATATCGTCAGATGCAGGAGATCGCACCCAAGAACCCGATGGTGCTGAACAACCTGGCCTGGGCCCTGGGCAAGCTCAACGACAAGAGCGCGGTGGGTGTTGCACAGCAGGCCGTGGCCCTCGCGCCGAACAGCCCGGTGGTCCTCGATACCCTTGGCACGCTGCAGTTCGAGACTGGCGACAAGGCCAAGGGCCTGGAGAACCTCAAAAAGGCTGTCAGCCTCGGCCCCAATCTGCCGCAACTGCGCTTCAGTCTGGCCAAGGCCTTGGCAGCCAACGGCGATAAGGACGGTGCCCGCAAGGAGCTTGAGGCCGCTCTCAAGAATGCTCCGGATAAGGCGCCGATCCGCAAGGAGATCGAGAAGCTCCGCGCCACCCTCTGATACCCGCTTCGACACCATTTACCAACTTGGACTCTTTTCAGGATTGACCTCATGAGCACCATCGCAGTAATCGGCCTCGGCTACGTTGGCCTGCCCCTCGCCGTCGAATTCGGCAAGAAGATGAAGACCGTCGGTTTTGACCTGTCCGTGGAGAAGGTGGAGTCCTACGGCCGCTTCATCGACCCGACCGGCGAGGTGAGCACCGAAGACCTGAAGGCCGCCACCCAGCTCACCTGCAGCACCGACCCGAAGATCATCGGCGAAGCCGACTTCATCATCGTGGCCGTGCCCACCCCGGTGGACGACGCCCACCAGCCGGATTTCACCCCCCTGGTGAAGTCCTCCGAGAGCGTCGGCAAGCACCTCAAGAAGGGTGCCATCGTGGTGTACGAATCCACCGTGTATCCCGGTGCCACCGAAGAAGTGTGCATCCCCATCCTCGAGAAGTTCTCCGGCCTCAAGTGGAAGGAAGACTTCAACGTGGGTTACTCCCCCGAGCGCATCAACCCGGGCGACAAGGAACGCACCGTCACCAAGATCATGAAGGTGGTGTCCGGCGACACTCCCGAAACCCTCAAGAAGGTTGAGGAAGTGTACGGTGCGGTGATCACCGCTGGGGTGTACCCGGCCAGCTCCATCAAGGTGGCCGAGGCTGCCAAGGTGATCGAGAACACCCAGCGCGACCTCAACATCGCCCTGATGAACGAGCTGTCGGTGATCTTCCACAAGATCGGCATCGACACCGTGGAGGTGCTCAAGGCCGCTGGTACCAAGTGGAACTTCCTGCCCTTCCGTCCGGGCCTGGTGGGCGGTCACTGCATCGGCGTCGATCCCTACTACCTCACCCACAAGGCCGACATGCTGGGCTACCACCCGCAGGTCATCCTGGCCGGCCGTCGCATCAACGACAGCATGGGCAAATACGTGGCCGAGCAGACCGTCAAGGAGATGATCGGCGCTGGTCACAACATCAAGGGTGCGGATGTGATCGTGCTGGGCCTGACCTTCAAGGAAAACTGCCCCGACCTGCGCAACAGCAAGGTGATCGACGTGATCCGCGAGCTGCAGAGCTACGGCATCAACGTGCACGTGCATGACCCGGTGGCCGAGTCCGCCGAAGCCCAGCACGAGTACGGCGTGAGCCTCACTCCGTGGAGCAGCCTGCCCCGCGCCGCAGCCATCGTGGCGGCCGTGGCCCACAACGAGTACGCCGAGCTGGGCGTTGCCCAGCTGTGCGAGAAGCTGGTGCCCAATGGCGTGTTCACCGACGTGAAGAGCTTCTACGACCCGGCCGCCCTGGCGGCTGCAGGGGCCAAGGTGTGGCGTCTGTGATGCATTCTGTCCGGACCCTGCCCGTAAGGGCGGTGGTCCGGCGTTTAGTCCCTGGCCTGCTGACAGGATGGGTTCTTGCTGTGGGCGGTGTACAGGCCGTAACGGCAGACCCCCTCTCCGGGGATGTGAACTCCCTGGTGGCGCAAGCCGTGGCTTTCGAGCACGGCGAAGGTGTGGCCCGCGATCCGGACAAGGCTGCCGAGCTGTATTGCGAAGCCTCCCGCGCCGGTAGCGCCGAGGCCATGTATAGCCTGGGCTGGATGTTCGCCAACGGGCGGGGTGTGGAGCGTAACGATGATTACGCGGCCACCCTGTTCGAGATGGCCATGGCCAAGGGGCATGCTGGTGCGGAAAAGGCTCGCCGAATGGCTGGTGATTACACCGGAGCTGTGCCTGATTGTCTTCTGCCGCGTGCCCGGGACAGGGGCTTTGCCGCCCGGGATACCTGGGATACCCAGAAGTATCTTTCTTCCCTGCCAGAGCAAAAGAAGAAGATGGTAGAACTGATCACCACCCTGGCACCGCGTTTCTCCATTGAGCCGCGCCTGGCCCTGGCGATTGCGACCACTGAATCCAACTTTGATCCGAGTGCCACCTCCCCCAAGAACGCCATGGGTGTGATGCAGCTGATTCCCGAGACAGCGAGTCGCTTCAACGTCAAGGACAGCTACGACCCGGTGCAGAACATCAAGGGGGGGCTGGCCTATCTGCGCTGGTTGCTCGCCTATTACCAAGGCAATGTGGCCCTGGCCGTGGCGGGTTACAACGCCGGAGAAGGGGCTGTGGATCGTTATCGGGGCGTTCCTCCCTACAAGGAAACACAGAATTACGTGAGACGGATCCTGACCTTCTTCCAGCGTCACGATCACCCTTTCGACGCTCGCGTGGTGGGTGCATCACCGGCCCTGCAGGCACTCAAGGCGGCAGGGCAGTGAAGAAGGTTCTCGTCCTGCGTCGTTTTCTGGCTGTGTGTGTCGCCTTGTCTGCGCCGGTTACGGCGTTCGCCGATCTCCCTGATACCGTCGCTCAGATCAAACGCTCCGTTGTCGCGGTTGGCACCTTCATGCCCACCCGCAGCCCCCAGTTCCGCTTTCTGGGTACGGGTTTTGTCGTCGGTGACGGCAGGCAGGTGGCGACCAACGCCCATGTGATTGCGGCAGCACCTGACAGTCGCGCTTTGGACGAGCGCTTGGTGATTGCCCAGTCTGGATCGGGGCGGGTGAGCGTGCGTATGGTGGAGCGGGATGAGCGCGATCCGGACCACGATCTCGCGGTGCTGTGGATCGGCGGTGCGCCCATGACACCCCTGCGCCTGGGCGATTCCGAAGCGGCACGGGATGGACAGGATGTCGCCCTGACGGGCTTCCCCCTTGGTGCCAGCATGGGCATTGTTCCGGTCACCCACCGGGGCATCATTGCTGCCATCACGCCGGCCGGGCAGCCCTTGCCGTCGGCGAGTCAGCTCGACCCCGGGGCTGTGCGGCGTTTGTCAGTGGGCCGCTATCCGGTGTTTCAGCTGGACATCGTGTCCTACCCGGGCAACAGCGGCAGCCCGCTTTACGATGTGAACAGCGGTGAGGTGCTGGGTATCCTCAACATGGTCTTCGTGAAGGGGATGAAGGAAAACGCCATCTCCAGTCCCTCCGGTATTTCCTATGCCATTCCTGTTTCACACCTGAAGGCGTTGCTGGCCCGCTGAGCTTTCGATGGGGCCTCCCCTGAGGGAGAAGAGGCCCCATCGCTGGTCACAACTCAGCCCAGTTCGTCTATCGGCACGCAAGAGCAGAACAGATTGCGGTCGCCATAGACGTCATCGATACGATTCACGCTCGGCCAGAACTTGTTGTCGCCTACCCATGCCAGCGGGAAGACGGCTTCCTGGCGGGAGTAGGGGCGGTCCCAGTCGCCCAGGAAGTCGGCCTGGGTGTGTGGGGCATTTTTCAGGGGGTTGTTGTCGGAGGCAATCCGGCCATCCTCGATGGCGCGGATCTCATTGCGGATGCTCACCATGGCGGCAATGAAGCGGTCCAGCTCGCCCTTGTCTTCCGATTCGGTCGGCTCGACCATGATGGTCCCGGCTACCGGGAAGGACATGGTAGGCGCATGGAAGCCGTAGTCCATCAGGCGCTTGGCGATATCTACCTCGGAGATGCCGGTGGCGGCCTTGATCGGGCGGATGTCGAGGATGCACTCGTGGGCAACGCGGCCCTGGCTGCCGGTGTACAGCACCGGGTAGTGTTCCTTGAGCTGGCTGGCCATGTAGTTGGCATTGAGGATGGCGACTTCGGTGGCGCGCTTGAGGCCGCTGCCGCCCATCATGGTGATGTACATCCACGAGATCGGCAGAATGCTGGCGGAGCCGAACTGGGCGGCAGAGACCGCGCCCTGGCCGGCGTTGGGGCGATCCTCGCTGCCGGTGGGGGCCACCACGTGGTCGGCCATGAATGGCGCAAGGTGGGCTTTCAGGCCGATTGGGCCCATGCCCGGCCCGCCGCCGCCGTGGGGGATGCAGAAGGTCTTGTGCAGGTTCATGTGGCTCACATCGGCGCCAATGGTGGCAGGTGAAGTGAGACCGACCTGAGCATTCATGTTGGCGCCATCCATGTAAACCTGGCCGCCGTACTGGTGCACAGTGGCGCAGATCTCGCGGATGGCTTCTTCGAATACGCCGTGGGTGGACGGGTAGGTGATCATCAGTGCTGACAGCTTGTCGGCGTGCTGGGCAGCCTTGGCCTTCAGGTCGGCCAGATCGACGTTGCCGTTGTCGTCGCAGTTCACCACCACTACGTCCATGCCGCACATCTGGGCCGTGGCCGGGTTGGTGCCATGGGCCGACTTGGGGATCAGGCAGACCGTGCGATGGTGGTCGCCGCGGGAGGCGTGGTAGCGCTGGATGGCGACCAGGCCGGCGTACTCGCCCTGGGCACCGGAGTTGGGCTGCATGCAGATGGCGTCGAAGCCGGTGATCTCGCGCAACTGGGCGGCCAGGCCTTCGATCATCTCCAGGTAGCCGGCGGTCTGGTCGGCCGGGGCAAACGGGTGGATGTCGGCAAACTCGGGCCAGGTGACGGGGATCATCTCGCTGGTGGCGTTGAGCTTCATGGTGCATGAGCCCAGGGAGATCATGGAGTGATCCAGCGCCAGATCGCGGTTCTGCAAGCGCTTGAGGTAACGCAGCATCTCGTGTTCGGTGTGGTGGGTGTTGAACACGGGGTGGGCCAGGATCGCGTCGTCGCGCAGCAGGGCTGCCGGGAGGTTGCCGCCGCGGGCGGCAACGGTGGCGTCCAGTGCGGCGACATCCGTTTTCGCCCCAAAGACAGCCAGCAGGGCGGCGATGTCGGTGGCGGTGGTCTTTTCGTCAATGGAGATGCCGAGGCGCTTGCCATCCACGTGGCGCAGGTTGTAGCCGGCGGCCTGGGCGGCGCTGTGAATATCTGCCGTGCGTGCTCCGGTGCTGACCTGCAGGGTATCGAAGAACGCATCGGCGGCGAGCTCGAAGCCGGCCTGCTTGAGCCCTTCGGCCAGGGCGGCCGTCAGCCGGTGGATGCGCGCGGCGATGGTGCGCAGGCCTTCCGGGCCGTGATAGACGGCGTACATGCCGGCCATATTGGCCAGCAGTACCTGGGATGTACAGATGTTGGAGTTGGCCTTTTCGCGGCGGATGTGCTGCTCGCGGGTCTGCAGGCTCATGCGCAGGGCGGTCTTGCCGCGGGCGTCCTTCGACACGCCAATGATGCGACCCGGCATGGACCGCACATGGGCTTCGCGGGTGGCGAAGAAGGCGGCGTGGGGGCCACCGAAGCCCAGGGGGACGCCAAAGCGCTGGGCCGAGCCCAGGGCAATGTCGGCGCCAAGGGCGCCCGGCGACTTGAGCAGGACCAGGGCCAACAGGTCGGAGGCGACGGCCACCACCGCGCCCTTGGCCTTGAGGCTGCTGATGGCGCCGGAGATGTCAGCCACTTCACCGCGTTCGTTGGGGTACTGGAGCAGGGCACCAAAAACGTCGTGGTGGGCAGCTTCGGCGGCCGGGCCGACGATCAGCTCGAAGCCGAAGTAGCCGGCACGGGTGCGCACCACGTCGAGGGTCTGCGGGAAGACGCCTTCATCCACGAAGAAGCCCTGACCCTTGGCCTTGGAGATGCGCCGGGCCATGGCCATGGCCTCGGCCGCCGCGGTGGCTTCGTCGAGCAGGGATGCGTTGGCGAGCTCCAGCCCGGTCAGGTCGATGACCATCTGCTGGAAGTTGAGCAAGGCTTCCAGGCGGCCCTGGGCAATCTCGGCCTGGTAGGGCGTGTAGGCCGTGTACCAGCCGGGGTTTTCCATCACGTTGCGGAGGATGACCTTGGGCGTGATGGTGTCGTAGTAGCCCATGCCGATGAGGGATTTCTTGAGCACGTTCTTGCTGGCGATGGTCTTGAGCCGGGCCAGGGCCACATGCTCGGCCGTCGGCTCGCCCAGGGCCAGCGGAGCAGGCAGGCGGATGCCGGCCGGGACCGTCTGCTGGATCAGAGTGTCCAGGGTGTCGACGCCAACGGCGGCGAGCATGCCGGGCAGCTCGCTGGAACAGGGGCCGAGGTGGCGGCGAATGAAGTCATCGCCCTGTTCGAGCGTGGCGAGCGGGGCGGAGAGGAGGGTCTTCGACATGGGGGAACTCGGTAGGGTGACAGCGACAGCAGGGTGGGGCGCGCCAGCCCGGCGCACCCGCGCTCAGGCGATCAGCGTTCAGCCGATGGCAGCTTGGTAGCCGGTGGCGTCCAGCAGGCCGTCCACATCGGCGGCGTTGGCGGGTTTGATCTTGAACAGCCAGGCGGCGTAGGCGTCGGCGTTGACGGACTCGGGGGCGTCGAGGGCTGCCTGGTTGGCTTCAAGGATTTCGCCAGCGACCGGGGCGTAGATGTCGGAGGCGGCCTTCACGGATTCGATCACGGCGATGGCTTCTTCTTTGGCCACGCTGCGGCCAGCCTCGGGAAGTTCGAGGAAAACCACGTCGCCGAGGGCTTCCTGGGCGTGGTCGGTAATGCCGATGGTCAGAGTGCCATCAGCCTCGACGCGAACCCATTCGTGGGAAGCGGTGTAGCGCAGATCGTTGGGGGTGTTCATAGTCGTGTCCTTGTTCAAGTCGGATGAAAGGGTTGGATTGGATTTCAGACCAGTGCCTTGCCGTTGCGGACAAAGGGGGGTTTGACGACGCGGGCTTTCAGGCGCTTGCCACGGATGTCCACTTCGACTGCATCGCCGGCCGCGACGCCAAGAGGCAGGCGGGCCAGAGCGATGGACTTCTCGAGGGTCGGCGAAAAGCTGCCGCTGCTCGTCTCGCCTTCGCCCTGGGCGGTGAAGACCTTCTGGTGCGAACGCAGGATGCCCTTGTCTTCCAGGATCAGGCCGAGGGCCTGCTGGCGTGTGCCGTTGGCGACAAGGGCAGCCTTGCCGACAAAATCGCGGTTTTCGTCCTTGAAGTCCACCGTCCAGGCCAGCCCGGCATCGAGGGGGGAGACGGTTTCGTCCATGTCGTTGCCGTAGAGGGCCATGCCGGCCTCCAGGCGCAGGGTGTCGCGGGCACCGAGGCCGCAGGGTTTGACGCCGGCTGCAGTCAGTGCGGCCCAGGTGCTGACGGACTTGCTCGCCGGGAGTGTCAGCTCGAAGCCGTCTTCACCGGTGTAGCCGGTGCGGGCAATGAAGATGTCGCCGAAGGTGGCGGCCTGGAAAGCCTTGAGTGCGGCGGATGCGGCTTCGGCGCCGGGGATGGCGGCCCAGGTCTTGCTGCGGGCATTGGGGCCCTGGACGGCAATCATCGCCAGGTCACGGCGCACGCTGAGCGTGGCGGCTGCACCGGTTGCGGCCAGGCGTTGCTGCATCCAGGCCACATCCTTGTCGGCGGTGCCGGCGTTGACGACGATGCGGTACGCCGTATCGGAGAGGAAGTAGACGATCAGATCGTCGATCACGCCGCCCTGCTCATTGAGCATGCAGGCATACAGGGCCTTGCCGGGTTCGACGAGCTTGGCCACATCGTTGGCGATCAGGCCGCGCAGGAAAGCCTTCGCGTCGGCACCTTCCAGGTCCAGGCCGAGCATGTGGGAAACGTCGAACATGCCGGCGTCGCGGCGCACGGCGTGGTGTTCTTCGATCTGCGAGCCATAATTGACTGGCATGTCCCAGCCGGCGAAATCAACCATGCGGGCGCCGGCAGCGACGTGGGTGGCGTAAAGGGGGGTCTGTTGGCTCATGGGGCTCTCCGGTGCAATCGTTCCAGTGTAGAAAAGCAATGGGGCCGGAGCGACGTGAAAGTCGCTTCGGCCCCATCTGTCCTTTGTACCTGAGAGATTGCAGCGGTGCATGACCGGCCTGCGTGCCCCTTCGGTGGATGCCGCCAACGCACGGTGGGCGGGCAGCATCGCTCTCCAGATTGTTGTTTCGTCGGTGGTCCTTTTGCCTGAGCGGTTCCGGGGGTTGCGCCTTCGGCGGCTCGCGGATGACCCACGCGAACTCTCTCCCACACGACGGCGCGCACCTTACCATCGTGGGCAGAGAGGGGCAAGCGTCTGATACACTTGGATTAATGATCCCGTCCCGAAGCCGTTTCCTGCCTGTCCGCGGTTTGCGCTATCACCTACGTGAATGGGGTGAGCCGGGGGCGCCGATGATCTTCATGTTGCATGGCTGGATGGATGTGTCTGCGTCTTTCCAGTTCGTGGTTGATGCACTGGAGGCCGGCTGGCATGTGCTGGCGCCTGACTGGCGAGGTTTTGGTCAGACCGAATGGTGTGGCGATGCCTACTGGTTTCCCGACTATCTGGGGGATCTGGATGCGATTCTGCAGGTCTGTTCGCCGGCCTTGCCAGTCAATCTGGTTGGTCACAGCCTGGGGGGCAATGTGGCCTGTATTTATGCTGGTGTGCGTCCGGCTCGGGTGGCCCGTCTGGTGGCGCTGGATGCCTTCGGACTGGCCGATTCACGGCCCGCACAGTCGCCGGGGCGTCTGGAGAAGTGGTTGAACGACCTGGCCCAGCCGGTGGGGTTTCGCAGCTATCCCGATCCGGCCGCCCTGGCCGCCCGCCTGCAGGCGGACAACCCGCGTCTGTCGGACGACAAAGCGCGGTTCCTGGCGGCCCATCTTGGTGAGGACGATGGGCAGGGTTCCATCCGCTTGGCCGGCGACCCTGCGCACAGGCGGGTCAATCCCGTGCTCTATCGACGGGCAGAGGCGCTGGCCTGTTGGCAGAGGGTGACGGCGCCGGCCCTGTGGGTCGAACCTGACAGGCCGACCTTGCGTCACCGCCTTGGTGTTGATGATGCGGCCCACGCCCAGGCCCGGGCAGCCTTCCGGGATCTTCGTGAAGTCCGGGTGTCCGACAGCGGACACAACCTGCATCATGACCAGCCGGGTGAGGTGGCCCGGATCATCGAGACTTTTCTGGGGTCAAAAGAACCATGAACGCCCTGAATGCCGATTTGCACTGCCATTCCACTGCCTCCGACGGAACCCTGCCGCCGGCAGAAGTGGTTCGCCGGGCTTATGCCAATGGTGTGGAGCTGCTGGCGCTGACCGACCATGATGAACTCCTCGGCCTGCCCGAGGCCGCTGCGCAAGCCCAGGCGCTGGGCTTGCGTTTCGTGCCGGGGGTCGAGGTCTCGGTGTCCTGGCTTGACCAGACCCTGCATATCGTTGGGCTGGGTATCGACCCGACCAATGAGGCGCTGATTGCCGGCCTGGCCCAGGTGCGTGGCGGGCGTGATGGGCGGGCTGCGCGCATCGGCGCCGAACTGGAGCGGATCGGCATTCGCGGTGCCCTTGAGGGCGCTCTGCGCTATGCGGGCAATCCTGCTCTGGTCAGCCGGGCCCATTTTGCCCGCTACCTGGTGGAGATCGGCATCTCGAGAAACGTTCATGACGTCTTTCTGCACTATCTTGCCCGGGGCAAGCCCGGCTATGTCGAGCATGTCTGGGCCACGTTGGAAGATGCGCTGGCGTGGATTAAGGGCGCCGGCGGCCTGGCCGTCATTGCCCATCCAGGGCGTTATCGTCTCAGTCATGCCGAGATGGACATCCTGCTCGAGCGCTTCCGCGATCTGGGGGGCGATGCCATCGAGGTGTCGTGCGGCGCCCACGACGGCGGCCAGGTGCTGGCCTTTGCCCGCCTGGCGCGCAAGTTCGGTCTGATGGCCTCACGTGCTTCCGATTTTCACGGCCCGGAGGATAGCCCCATCGACCTGGGGCGTGCGCCGCCGTTGCCCCCCGATCTCATCCCGGTGTGGACCCGCCTGGTGTGACGCCTTTTTTCTGTTTGACTTTCAATCATGGCCCAGTTTTTTTCCCTTCACCCTGAACAACCCCAGGCCCGCCTCATCAAGCAGGCCGCGCAGATCATGCGCGACGGAGGCTTGGTAGCCTTTCCCACCGACTCGGCCTACGCCCTTGGCGGGCATACCGGCGACAATCCGCTGCTCACCCGCATCCGCCGCATCCGTGACGTGGACGAGCGCCATCACTTCACATTGCTGTGCCGCGACCTTTCCGAGATCGCGACCTACGCCCGGGTGGACAACTCCCAGTACCGGCTCCTCAAGGCCACCACGCCGGGGGCTTACACCTTCATTCTTGAAGGTACCAAGGAGTTGCCCCGGCGTTTGTTGCACCCCAAGCGCAAGACCATTGGCTTGCGCATTCCCGATCATCCAGTCGTTTCGGCACTGCTGGCCGAGCTTGGTGAGCCGCTCCTGAGTTCGACCCTGCTGCTGCCCGACGACGAGTTCCCGCTCACGGATGCCGAGGAAATTCGCGACCGTCTCGAGAAGGATGTGGACCTGGTGATCGAGGCCGGCCCCTGTCGGGGTGAGGCGACCACGGTGATTGATCTGACCAGCGGTTCCCCGGTGTTGGTGCGGGAAGGGCGGGGCAGTCTCGCACCCTTTGGCCTGTGACCTGCCTTCGGGCGGGGGCGTGAGCTGCCCAGTCTGTTAGAATCGCGCCCCTTCGGCGCCCTGATCCATGCAAGAACTCATCTCCACCCTGACCATCTGGGCTCTGCCCGTGCTGTTCGCCATTACCCTGCATGAGGCGGCGCACGGCTACGCCGCACGTCACTTCGGCGACTCTACCGCCGAGCGGGCAGGGCGCATCAGCCTCAATCCGCTGCGCCATATCGATCCAATGGGGACAGTCGTGGTGCCGGCGCTGATCGTTGTCGGCAGCACGCTCGCCGGGGGGGCGCCGATGCTGTTTGGGTGGGCAAAGCCGGTGCCGGTCAATTTCGGGCGCCTGCGCCACCCCAAGGCCGACATGCTGTGGGTGGCCGCGGCAGGGCCCTTCGCAAATCTGGTGATGGCTCTTGGCTGGGCCATCCTGTTCCGTTTTGCGATCATGTCGCCCGACAATCTGTATGCCCTGCCCATGGCCAAGATGGCGGACGCCGGGATGCAGATCAATGCTGTACTCATGCTGCTCAACCTGCTTCCGTTGCCACCCCTGGATGGTGGGCGGATTGCGGTCAGCCTGCTCCCCGCCGGTCCGGCTTACACCTTTTCCCGGCTTGAGCCTTATGGCTTTCCGATCCTGCTGGTTTTGCTGTTCACCGGTATCCTTGGCGACATTCTCGGGCCGCTGGTGGCCATTTTCCGTTTTGCCCTTGCAACCGTTATTGGACTTTGATCATCCATGTTCGCTGAACGCGTCCTCTCCGGCATGCGCCCCACCGGGCGTCTCCACCTCGGCCATTATCACGGCGTCCTGAAAAACTGGGTCAAGCTGCAGGCGGAGTATCCCTGCCTGTTTTTTGCTGCCGACTGGCACGCCCTGACGACCGACTACGACAACCCGCGGGGGATCGAGGGCAGCGTCTGGGAAATGATCGTCGACTGGTTGGCGGCGGGGGTTGACCCATCCCAGGCGACCATCTTCATCCAGTCCCGGGTGCCCGAGCATGCCGAACTGCACTTGCTCATGTCGATGATGACACCCCAGGGCTGGCTCGAACGGGTTCCTACTTACAAGGACCAGCAGGAAAAGCTGACCCACAAGGATCTGACCACCTACGGCTTCCTGGGTTACCCGCTGCTGATGAGCGCCGACATCCTGATCTACCGTGCCGACAAGGTGCCGGTGGGTGAGGATCAACTACCCCACGTGGAGTTCACCCGTGAGCTGGCGCGACGCTTCAACCACATGTATGGCCGTGAGCCCGGCTTCGAGGAGAAGGCCCGGGAAGCCATCAAGAAGCTCGGCTCCAAGCGCGCCCGCCTCTACGAGGAGTTCCGCACCCGTTTCCAGCAGAATGGTGACGAGGAGGGGCTGGCCCTGGGCAAGGCGCTCCTTGAGGAAGCCCAGAGCTTGTCCCTTGGTGATCGCGAACGTCTCTACGGTTATCTCGAAGGCAGCGGCAAGGTGATCCTCGTCGAGCCCGGTGCGCTGCTCACCGAAGCTTCGCGCATGCCCGGCCTGGACGGGCAGAAGATGTCCAAGTCCTACGGCAACACGATCTTCCTGCGTGAGGAGGCCGAGTCGCTGACCAAGAAAATTCGCACCATGCAGACTGACCCGGCGCGGGTGCGGCGCACCGATGCGGGTGATCCCGAGAAATGCCCGGTATGGCAGTTCCACGTGATCTACTCCGACGACAGCACGCGCCAGTGGGTCACCGAGGGTTGCAAGAGCGCTGGTATCGGCTGCATCGAATGCAAGCAGCCGGTCATCGATGCCGTGCTGAAGGAGCAGGAGAGCATGCGCGAGCGGGCTCAGCCCTACCTGGACGATCCTTCGCTGGTGCGCAGCATCGTCGCTGATGGCTGTGATCGGGCCCGTAAGCTGGCCCAGGAAACCATGCGCGAGGTACGGGACGCCATGGGGCTGAGCTACAGCTGATGGCGGGTGGGGGCGTGTTTCGTGGATTTTTGCCTTGGAGGCGTGCTGCCCGCGTGCTAGCCTGCTTTGAAGGAAAGGGGCTGTGGCCGTGTTGACGGCCGATCTTGATCTGGCCCCTTCTGCGGATCCGCTTGAGGCAATCATTGGCCGCATGTACGGCCAGCCGATCTTCGATCTGCCCAAGGACCTGTACATCCCGCCCGACGCGCTTGAGGTCATCCTCGACGCTTTTGAGGGTCCTCTCGACCTGCTGCTGTACCTGATACGCAAGGCCAATATCAACGTCCTCGATATTCCTATGGTGCCGTTGACGGCCCAGTATCTGGAGTACGTGGAGGCCATGCGCAAGCACAACCTTGAACTGGCGGCAGATTATCTGTTGATGGCTGCAACCCTGCTGGAAATCAAATCCCGCTTGTTGCTGCCGCGGCCGCCCAGGGCGGAGGAGGGGGAAGAGCTGGATCCACGGGCGGAGTTGGTGCGACGCTTGCTTGAGTATGAGCAGGTCAAGCTCGCCTCTATGCGCCTGGATGCCTTGCCCCGCGTAGAGCGGGACTTTGAATGGGTTGGCGTGTTCGTTGCCGAGAAGGTGGTGGAGCGTCTGCCTGAGGTCAGCCTGCATGACCTGCAGCTGGCCTGGTTGAAGATTGCCCGACAGGCGCGCCTGAAGCGGCACCATACGATCCAGCGGGAAGAGATGTCCGTCCGCGAGCACATGACCCTCATTTTGAGGCGTCTGCGCGACGACAGTTTTGTGGTTTTTGAATCCCTTTTTGATCCGAAGCTCGGTGTTGCCAGCCTGGTCGTGAGTTTTCTTGCCACCCTCGAATTGGTCAAGGAAAGGCTGGTTGTGGTGACCCAGAATGAGGCCTTTGCGCCGATCTATGTGAAGCGTGCCGACAGTGCAACCGGATACACCTGAAGAATTCAAACGGGTGCTGGAGACGGCCCTGCTCGCTGCGGCCTCGCCGCTTCCGGTGACTGATTTGCGTCGCTTGTTCGAGGCAGACCCGGGGGGCGATCTGGTGCGGCGCGTGCTGGGCGAGCTGGCCGAGGACTGGCAGGGGAGGGGGGTTGAGTTGGTGCAGACGGCGGGTGGCTGGCGCTTTCAGACCCGTCTCGAATACCAGGTTTACCTGGATAGGCTCAAGCTGGAACGGCCGCCAAAGTATTCGCGGGCAGTTCTTGAAACCCTGGCAATCATCGCCTATCGCCAGCCGGTAACGCGGGGCGACATCGAAGATATTCGTGGCGTGGTGGTTTCCAGCAATGTACTAAAGACCCTTGAATCAAGGGGTTGGGTGGATGTGGTGGGGCACCGGGATACGCCCGGCCGGCCCGGCTTGTATGCCACCACCCGAAAATTCCTGGAGGACCTCGGCTTGCGCAGCCTGACCGAGTTGCCTCCGTTGACCGAAATCGAAAGGATCATGGATCTTGTCGACCTCCCAAAAACCGAAGAACCGGCCGTTTAAGGCCAAACCCGCCAGGCCCGGCGGCCAGGAGTCTGGTCGTCAGGGGCCCCCGTCTGACCAAGGGGGGCGCCGCGGGCGTGGCCGTCCGGATGGGGATGGCGGCCGTGGTGGACGCCCCCCTCGCGGTGACGACGAGGGCCGGCAGCCCAAGAGTAATGCTTCCGCGATCGGTCTCAGTGATCTCGGTGGCGGGCGGGGTAACTGGCGTGCGAAGCGCCAGGCTGCTGCTGTCGGCGGTGGCGCTGCGCCTTATCCCCTCGCCAGCAGCGAGTTGCTTCCGGTAGCAGAGGGGGAGCGTCGCCGCAGGCCGGAGGACTCCGCCTACACCGAGCCGCAGCGCCTGCACAAGGTGCTGGCAGCCGCGGGCATCGGCTCCCGTCGGGAGATCGAGGAATGGATCGTCGCAGGCCGGATCTCGGTCAATGGCGAGCCTGCCGATGTCGGCCAGAAGGTGGGGCCGGGTGATCGGGTGCGAGTCAATGGCAAGCTGATGCCGATCCGCTTTGCGCCGCGGATTCCCCGTGTCGTGCTCTACCATAAGCCTGAAGGGGAGATCGTTTCCCGGGATGATCCGGAAGGCCGTCCGACGGTTTTCGACCGCCTGCCGAATCTTCGCAAGGGGCGCTGGATTGCCGTCGGCCGCCTGGACTTCAACACCTCTGGTCTGCTGCTGTTCGTCAATGATGGCGATCTCGCCAACAAGCTGATGCATCCGCGCTACGAGCTGGATCGTGAGTACGCGGTGCGTATCCTCGGCGAACTCGACGAGGCGCAGCGTAATGCCCTGCTGCAGGGGATCGAACTGGAAGACGGTCTGGCCAAGTTCAATACGCTGCTGGATGCGGGAGGAGAGGGGGCCAATCACTGGTACCGGGTGACGCTTTCGGAAGGCCGTAACCGGGAGGTGCGTCGGATGTTCGAAGCCCTCGGGCTTACCGTCAGTCGCCTGATGCGGGTGCGCTACGGGCCGGTTGTCCTCCCTTCGCGCCTGAAGCGCGGTATGTGGGAAGACATGGCGGTGGACCAGGTGTGTGCATTGGCCGGTATTCCCAAGCCTGATGTACAGGGTGGCAAGGGTAAGCGGCCAGCGCCGCAACCTCGCCGAACACAGCCGCTCCGACGCTGATTACGGGTCAAAATTGCGCCCGCTTCGGCGGGCTGCTATAATCAGCGTGTTTTATCGGTTCGAAAGAGCCGATCGGTCCGAAAATGGACCGACATCCGGTCGAATTTAAACAGGGATGGGCGTTTCGCCCATTTTTCATTTGTGGGCCAGGAAATGGAGTTGCACAAACTGATCGAGCAGACTGCGGAAGGTCTCGGTTACGAACTCGTTGATTTCGAAACCTCGCCCCGCGGAAGGCTGATGCGAATCTTCATTGATTCGCCGAATGGTATTACGGTTGATGATTGTGCCACGGTGAGCAATCAGCTGGTGCGGGTCTTCGAAGTCGAGAATGTCGATTATGACCGCCTCGAAGTGTCCTCGCCGGGGTTGGATCGCGCGCTCAAGAAGCCCGCAGATTTCGAACGCTTTGCCGGTCAGGACGTGCAGGTCAGACTCTCCATGCCGGTCGCGAATCAGCGCAATTTTGCCGGGGTGCTGCAATGTCTCAAAGACGGTGTGGTGACCCT
This sequence comes from Zoogloea sp., assembly GCF_028689785.1. Classification (GTDB taxonomy): domain Bacteria; phylum Pseudomonadota; class Gammaproteobacteria; order Burkholderiales; family Rhodocyclaceae; genus Zoogloea. The sequence continues at coordinate 52,860 of NZ_JAQVCN010000028.1, forward strand.
GGAGACGGAAAAGGGATCGATGGAGATCCCGTTTGAAGATATCGAGAAGGCCCGCCTGGTTCCCAGGTTTTAAGGGATTTGGAGGTTTGCAGGTATGAGCCGCGAAATTTTACTGTTGGTCGATGCGCTGGCCCGCGAGAAGAATGTTTCCAAGGAAATCGTTTTCTCCGCGCTGGAGTCTGCCCTTGCCCAGGCGACCAAGAAGCGTATTCACGACGAAGCCGATGTGCGTGTCTCCATCGATCGGGAAACCGGTGATTACGAGTCCTTCCGGCGCTGGCAGGTTCTGCCTGACGCGGATGTCGAGAATGATGAAGCCCAGATGGGGCTGATCGATGCCCGCGACGAGTATCCCGATATCCAGGTTGGCGACTACGTTGAGGAAGGGCTGGAGCCCATCGACTTTGGCCGCATCGGTGCCCAGGCTGCCAAGCAGGTTATTCTGCAGAAGGTGCGTGATGCCGAGCGCGAGCAGATCCTCAATGACTTCCTCGAGCGCAAGGAGTACATCATCTCCGGCAGCATCAAGCGCATGGAGCGGGGTAACGCAGTCATCGAAGTGGGGCGCCTCGAAGCAGTGCTGCCGCGCGATCAGATGATTCCGAAGGAAAATCTGCGTGTCGGTGACCGTGTCAAGGCCTACCTGCTGCGCATTGATCGCGGAGCCCGCGGTCCGCAGCTGATCCTGTCCCGCACGGCGCCCGAGTTCGTCATGCGTCTATTCGAGCTGGAAGTGCCCGAGATCGACGACGGTCTCCTCGAGATCAAGGCCTGTGCCCGGGATCCCGGTCTGCGTGCCAAGATCGGCGTCAAGTCCAACGACCCGCGGATCGACCCGATCGGTACCTGCGTCGGTTTGCGTGGGTCTCGCGTTACCGCAGTTCGCAACGAGATCGGCGGCGAGAACATCGACATCGTGCTGTGGTCTCCCGAGCCTGCCCAGTTCGTCATCGGAGCCCTGCAGCCGGCGGAAGTCTCTTCCATCGTCGTTGACGAAGAGGCGCACGCCATGGATGTGGTGGTGGACGAGAACAATCTGGCGATTGCCATTGGCCGCAACGGTCAGAATGTGAAGCTTGCCTCCGAACTCACCGGGTGGAGCATCAACCTGATGACCGAAGCGGAGTCGGAGCGCAAGTCCGAAGCCGAGCACAGCACGGTCCGTCAGCTCTTCATCGCCAAGTTGGACGTAGACGAAGAAGTGGCCGACATCCTGATCGACGAGGGTTTCTCGTCGCTGGAAGAGATTGCTTACGTGCCCTTGGCCGAGATGCTGGAAATCGAATCCTTCGACGAAGAAACGGTGAACGAGCTGCGCAACCGCGCCCGCAACGTACTCCTCACCGAAGCCATCGTGACCGAAGAGCAGCTGGAAACCGTTACCGAGGATCTGCTCGGTCTGGAAGGCATGGACAAGCCCTTGGCGGCCAAGCTGGCCCAGGGCGGCGTGCATACCCGTGACGAACTGGCTGACCTCGCAGTGGACGAATTGATGGAAATGTCGGGGCTGGACGAAGAGCGGGCCAAGAATCTGATCACCAAGGCGCGCGCGCACTGGTTCGAGTAATACCCCCGGAGGTTCAAGATGGGACAGACAACCGTTACACAATTTGCCGGCGAACTCAAAATGCCGGCCTCCGTGTTGCTCGAGCAGTTGCAAAAGGCTGGCGTTGACAAAGCACGGGAAACCGATCTGCTCTCCGAGCAGGACAAGAGCCGTTTGCTGGACTTTCTCCGTCGCGCCCACGGCGATACGGCAGCAAAGTCCAAGATCACCCTGACGCGCAAGCAGACCAGCGAAATCAAGGCAACGGATTCCACCGGGCGTGCCCGGACCGTGCAGGTGGAAGTGCGCAAGAAGCGCGTTTTCGTCAAGCGCGACGAGGCCCTGGTGCCGGAATCTGCGGTCTCTGCCGCGTCTGCCACGGATGAAGAAGTGGTGTCGGTCGGCGTGTCTGCTGATCTTGAGCCCGTGGCCGAGGTTCCGGACGTGGAGGCTGCGGCGGTCGTCGAAGCTGTGGTCGAAGTCGCGCCGGAACCCGAGGTGCTGCCCGAGCCCGTGATTGAGGTCGCACCAGAGCCCGTGCCGGAGCCGATCCCCGAACCCGTAGCCGAAGTCGTGCCTGAGCCTCAGCCTGAGCCCACACCGGCGCCTGCACCTGCGCCTGCCGAGGCAGTTGCCCCGAAAGCTGAAGCGCGTCCGGCAGCTCCGGTCCGTCGCGTCGTGGCGGGATCGATTCTGAGTGCGGAGGAGAAGGCCAGCCGTGAGCGCGAGGCTCAGCGGGCTGCCGAACTGCAGGCGCGTCAGATTGCCGATTTGAAGGAAAAGCAGGAGCGCGAGGCCCGTGCCCGTGCAGCCATGTTGCAGCGCGCCGAAGAGGAAAAGCAGCGCGCTGCGGCTGCTGAGAAGGCTAAGGCCGAAGGCGAAGCTGCGCCCAAGACGGGTACGCTTCACAAGCCTGCCAAGACTGAGGACAAGGGCGCCCGCAAGGACGTCAAGAAGGTCGTCAGCAAGGAAGTGCCGGCGGATGCCAAGCGTCGTGGCGGCCTCAAGACTCGTGGCGACACCACGGGCGGGGCAGGTGGTTGGCGCGGTGGCGGTCGTAGTGGTGGTCGTAATGGCGGTCGTCATCAAGAGGCCACGGCGTTCGTTGCGCCGACCGAGCCCATCGTCCGCGAAGTGCACGTCCCCGAAACCATCTCTGTGGCAGACCTGGCTCACAAGATGTCCGTCAAGGCCATCGAGGTGATCAAGGCGCTCATGAAGATGGGCTCCATGGTGACGATCAACCAGGTGCTGGACCAGGATACGGCGATGATCCTGGTCGAGGAAATGGGTCATAAGGCCGTCGCGGCCAAGCTGGACGACCCCGATGCCTTCCTCGAGGACAACGTCGAGCACAAGGACTTTGCCCTTGAGCCGCGCGCACCGGTTGTTACCGTCATGGGCCACGTGGACCACGGCAAAACCTCTTTGCTCGACTATATCCGGCGTGCCAAGGTTGCAGCGGGCGAAGCGGGCGGGATCACCCAGCACATCGGTGCTTACCATGTGGATACCGACCGTGGCATGGTGACCTTCCTGGATACCCCGGGTCACGAGGCCTTTACGGCCATGCGTGCTCGCGGCGCCAAGGCCACCGACCTTGTGGTGCTGGTGGTGGCTGCCGATGACGGTGTGATGCCCCAGACCAAGGAAGCAATCCACCACGCCAAGGCGGCTGAAGTACCCCTGATCGTGGCGGTCAACAAGATCGATAAACCGGGTGCCAATCCCGAGCGTGTGCGTCAGGAGTTGATCGCCGAAGGCGTGGTTCCCGAGGCCTACGGTGGCGACACCATGTTTGTCGAGGTTTCGGCCAAGACTGGTGCCGGTATCGACGATCTGCTCGAAGGCATCCTGCTGCAGGCGGAAGTCCTTGAACTCACCGCGCCGCGGGAGAGCATGGCGAAAGGCCTTATCATCGAAGCCCGTCTCGACAAGGGACGTGGCCCGGTCGCGACCCTGCTGGTCCAGTCCGGCACTTTGCGGCGCGGTGACGTGCTGCTGGCCGGTGCGACCTTCGGGCGTGTCCGTGCCATGCTCGACGAGAACGGCAAGCCCATTGAGGAAGCCGGCCCGTCCATCCCCGTGGAAATCCTCGGCCTTTCTGAAGTTCCGGGTGCCGGTGATGAAGTCGTGGCCCTGGCCGACGAACGCAAGGCTCGTGAAATCGCCCTGTTCCGTCAAGGTAAGTTCCGTGATGTGAAGCTGGCCAAACAGCAGGCAGCCAAGCTTGAGAGCATGTTTGAACAGATGGGCGAGGGTGAGGTCAAGACCCTGCCGCTGATCATCAAGGCCGACGTGCAGGGCTCTCAGGAGGCGCTGGCCCATTCGCTGGTCAAGCTGTCCAACGACGAAGTCCGGGTGCAGGTCATCCACGGCGGTGTCGGCGCCATCAGCGAGTCCGACGTCAACCTGGCTCAGGCTTCCGGCGCGGTTATCATCGGCTTCAACATCCGTGCCGATGCCAATGCCCGCAAGCTGGCCGAAAGCTTCGGTGTCGATCTGCGTTACTACAACATCATCTACGACGCTGTGGATGAGGTGAAGAGTGCCCTGTCCGGCATGCTGGCGCCCGAGAAGCGCGAGCAGATCCTGGGCCTGGTGGAGGTCCGTCAGGTCTTCACCATCTCCAAGGTCGGCACCATCGCCGGTTGCTATGTGCTTGAAGGTATCGTCAAGCGCAATGCTCAGGTGCGTGTGCTGCGCAATCACGTGGTCATCCATGGCGGCGAACTGGAATCGCTCAAGCGCTTCAAGGACGATGTCAAGGAAGTCAAGTTCGGCTACGAGTGCGGTCTGCAGGTGCGCAATTTCAACGATCTCCAGGAAGGCGACCAGCTCGAAGTGTTCGAAATCCAGGAAGTTGCGCGGACCCTGTAAGCCATGCCCAAGGAGTTTTCCCGTGGTCAGCGTGTGGCGGAGCAGATCCGTCGCGAGCTGGCCGAGCTGATCCGCCTCGAGTTGAAAGACCCCCGCGTCGGTTTCATTACCCTGACTGACGTGGAGATCACTCCTGACTATGCGCATGCCAAGGTGTATTTCACCTCCATGACCGGGCAGGATGGGCTCGAGGAAATTCAGAAAGGTTTGCGCAGGGCCAGTAGCTTCCTGCGTCGCGAGCTGGGGAGGCGGATCCGTATTCATACGCTGCCCGAGCTGCACTTTCACTATGACCCCTCCGTTGAAACGGGCAACCGGATTTCCGCCCTTATCGACAAGGCCATTGAGGCAGATCGGCAACTTGCCGACGCGCTTGGTGAAGGGGCAGATGGAGAGGGGGGCGCGACGTCTCCCGGCAGCGCTCCGACCCTCTGATTCTCCTGACGGCGCATAGCGCCGTCTTTCCAGGAAGTTCTCCGTTTGGCCCACACTCCCCAGCGTCGTACGCCGCGCCGTGTTGTCGATGGCGTGTTGTTTCTCGACAAGCCCCTTGGCCTGAGCTCCAACAATGCGTTGCAAAAGGCGCGGTGGCTGCTCAAGGCGGCTAAAGGTGGTCATACCGGTACGCTGGACCCCATGGCGACCGGTTTGTTACCACTGACTTTTGGCGAGGCGACCAAGTTTTCCCAGACTCTGCTTGATGCGGACAAGGTTTACGAGGCAACGGTATTGCTGGGCGTCACTACCACGACGGCGGATGCAGAGGGTGAAGTGCTGGCTACCGTCGCGGTGGATGTTGCCGATACCGCCATCGAGGCTGCTTTGGCGCAACTTCGGGGTGAAATCGATCAGGTTCCGCCCATGTACTCGGCGCTCAAACATCATGGCAAGGCGCTGTATGAATATGCGCGGGCGGGCATTGATATCCCGCGGGAAGCCCGAAAGGTGACGATTCACGCTTTTGAATGCCTGGGGCGCGACGGCGATAGCCTCAGGGTGCGGGTGGCGTGCAGCAAGGGGACTTACATCCGCACCCTGGCATCCGATCTGGGGGCCCTGCTGGGTTGTGGTGCCCACCTTACGGCCCTGCGACGGACTCGCATTGGTCCTTTCGAGCTGGAGGGCTCTATTTCCCTCGCGGCTTTTGAGGCACTGCCTGAAGCCGCCCGGGACGCGGAGTTGGCGCCGGTGGATGCGTTGCTTGTCCATCTGGATGTGATGTTGCTTGATGCCGAACAGGCAAGCAGTTTTACCCATGGTCAGGCTGTGCAGGTTCGCAGTGAAGCGATTGGGAAGGTGTTCCGGGCTTACGCAGGGGAGCGTTTCCTCGGCGTTGGAACGGTGGGGGGCGGTGGAATGCTGGCGCCAACGCGTCTGGTTGCCACCTGCAATCAATGAAATGTCTTGAGTAATCCTGCGCGGATTCGATATAATGGCGCGCTTCGCAAGGCTAAATCCTAACCGAGTTAAACAATGGCAATCTCCACTGAACAAAAAGCGCAAATCGTTGGCGACTTCGCCCGCGCCAAGGGCGACACCGGTTCTCCGGAAGTGCAAGTCGCTCTGCTTACCGCCCGCATCAACGATCTGACCGGCCACTTCAAGGTTAACGTCAAGGATCACCATTCCCGCCGCGGCCTCCTGATGATGGTGAGCCAGCGTCGCAAGCTGCTCGACTACCTGAAGCGCAAGAATGTCGATGGCTACCGTGAGCTGATCGCTCGCCTCGGCCTGCGCAAGTAAGCTGAAAAAAGCTGCTTCAGTACTGAACGTGACAATCCTGCCCTTTGTGCAGGTTTGATCATGGGCATAGCCGGTGTAAGTCCGTGAGGCTTCGCCGGCTTTGTCACATCTGTGCGCCAGAGAAAACGGCGCGTTACCTCGGCTAAGCGTGCGGTTGTTGTTTGCCGCCAGTCGATTGAATGAAAGGACATCCTTTGCCTACTGCTATCAAGAAGAGTTTTACCTACGGCTCCCACACCGTCACCCTGGAGACCGGCGAAGTTGCCCGTCAAGCCCATGGTGCCGTGATCGTCAACATGGACGACACCGTGGTGCTGGCAACCGTTGTGGCTGCCAAGAACGCCAAGCCGGGTCAGGACTTCTTCCCCCTTACCGTCGATTACGTTGAAAAGTTCTATGCTGCCGGTCGCATCCCCGGTGGTTTCTTCAAGCGTGAAGGCCGTCCGACCGAGAAGGAAACCCTCACCTCCCGTTTGATCGATCGTCCCATCCGTCCGCTGTTCCCGGAAGGCTTTTACAACGAAGTCCAGGTCATCGCTCAGGTGGTGTCCCTGAATCCGGAAGTGGACGCTGACATCCCGGCGATGATCGCTGCCTCCGCGGCCCTGGCCATTGCCGGTATTCCCTTCGCCGGTCCGATCGGTGCCTGTCGCGTCGGTTTTGAAAACGGTGAGTACATTCTCAACCCGACCGCCACTCAGCTGCAGACCAGCAAGATGAATCTGGTGGTTGCCGGTACCGAGACTGCCGTGCTGATGGTCGAGTCCGAAGCCCTCGAACTGCCGGAAGACGTGATGCTGGGCGGTGTGGTGTTCGGCCACACCCAGATGCAGGCCGCCATCAATGCCATCAACGAACTGGTCGAAGTCGCCGGCAAGCCCGAATGGGACTGGCAGGCTCCGGCCAAGAACGAGGCGCTGATCGCTCGTGTCACCGAGATCGCCAGTGCGAAGATCGATGAGGCCTTCCGCATCACCGCCAAGCAGGCCCGTTCGCAGCAACTGTCGGCTATCGGCAAGGAAGTCCACGAAACCCTGGTGACTGAAGGCGTCGAGTTTGACGCCAACACTGTCAACAACATCATTTTCGATCTCGAAGCCAAGGTTGTGCGTGGTCGTATCCTTGGCGGCGAGCCGCGTATCGACGGTCGTGACACCCGCACCGTGCGTCCGATCGATATCCGTGTCGGCGTGCTGCCGCGAACCCACGGTTCCGCCCTGTTCACCCGTGGTGAAACCCAAGCCCTGGTGGTGACCACCCTGGGCACCGGCCGTGACGAGCAGATCATCGATGCGGTCGCCGGTGAGTACCGCGAGCGCTTCATGCTGCACTACAACTTCCCCCCGTTCTCCACCGGCGAATGCGGCCGTTTCGGCTCGCCCAAGCGTCGCGAGATCGGCCACGGGCGTCTGGCCAAGCGTGCTCTGGCTGGCGTGCTGCCGGGTAAGGAAGACTTCTCCTACACCGTGCGCGTGGTTTCCGAGATTACCGAATCCAACGGCTCCAGCTCCATGGCGTCCGTCTGCGGCGGCTCCCTGGCGATGATGGATGCCGGTGTGCCCTTGTCTGCTCCGGTGGCGGGTATCGCGATGGGCCTGATCAAGGACGGTGGTCGCTTCGCCGTGCTGACCGACATCCTGGGCGATGAAGATCACCTGGGTGATATGGACTTCAAGGTGGCAGGTACCGAGAACGGCGTGACTGCCCTGCAGATGGATATCAAGATCCTCGGCATCACCAAGGAAATCATGCAGGTTGCCCTGGCTCAGGCCAAGGAAGGCCGTCTGCACATCCTCGGTTTGATGAAGTCGGCCCTGGGCGAAGCCCGTGGTGAAGTGTCCGATTTCGCTCCGCGCATGATCACCCTCAAGATCAATCCTGAAAAGATTCGTGACGTGATCGGCAAGGGCGGTGCGGTGATCCGCGGTCTGCAGGAAGAGACCGGCACCATCATCGAGATCACCGACGACGGCAACGTGACCATCTCTTCCGTGAGCTCCGAGGGCGCCCAGGTGGCCAAGAAGCGCATCGAAGACATCACCGCGGAAGTGGAAGTTGGCAAGGTCTATGAAGGCCCGGTCATTCGCATCCTTGATTTCGGTGCGATCATCAACATCATGCCGGGCCGTGACGGTCTGCTGCACGTTTCCCAGATCGCCAACGAGCGCGTCAATGCCGTGTCCGACTACCTCAAGGAAGGTCAGGTTGTGCGCGTCAAAGTGCTCGAGACCGATGAGAAGGGCCGTGTGCGTCTGTCCATGAAGGCACTCCTGAACGAACAAGCCCAGTAATATCGGTTTGTCGTGATGGTGAAGACGGGCGCTGCGGCGCCCGTTTTTCATGGGTGCGCCCAGCATGGGCGCACTCCTGCGGGTGTAAGTCCCGCCGTAAGTTGATCACAGCGAACGAAGTGAAGCGCAACTGCGTGAGGGCGACCGAGCGTGGGAAGGAAGCGTGGATCGTAAT
>NZ_JAQVCN010000125.1 GCF_028689785.1 Zoogloea sp.
GCGAGTTGCTCTCGCCGGGCTTGCGGCGAAGGGTCGGCCGTTTGAGCGGTGGCGATACTCGATGCCAGCGGCCAGACAACGAAAAAGGCAACGGTAGTCTTCAGTAGAGTGCGATACATCTCGATCCCCCTTCCATCGATCGGCAGGCCCATGCTCAACGGCTACGATCCCCCTCCCCTCTGCGGGAGGGTTCGTTGCAACGAACCTTACTGGGCGACGACCATGTGATTTTAAAGACCATGAAGACTGGCGCTTTCGATACTATCCGTCTTCCACGAAAAGTAGAAGGTTTGATGATGTCGAATCTACGGTAGCGATACGTTGCAGATTTTTTACTAATATGAACATCGGTTCCGGCAACCGAAGAAGGACCGCCCTCTAAGTATGTCCGCTTTTTAGTGCCCTCGTGGGTTGGGGCATGGTCTGAGATGGGCGCGTTGCAGCCGCGGTGAGCACAAAGGGAGCCTCTTCCACACGTGGAACCACCGCAATGGGGCCGAAGAACGAACCCGCTGCGCGGGAGGGGAGCGCTCCACGATAAGACGATCATCAAATTCCAGGTATTGCGCATCGGTTGAGCGCCGCCCGACATAGGGTGAGCATTTTGGCTCCGTTTCCATGTGAGGAGCCAGCCGATGACTATGTCCGTTCCCCCTGTTCCGATCAGCCCGCTGCGCCAAAGATTGATCGACGACATGAACATGCGCCGGTTTTCCGGCGAGACGCAGCGCAACTACATCCGTGATATCGGGCGCTTTGCATCATTCCTGGGCCGCGCACCAGACACGGCGACGGCGGAGGACATCCGTCGTTTCCAGGTGGATCAGCAGGAGACCGGCGTGCCGGTGCCGACGATGAACAGCATCGTCTCGGCGCTGCGGTTTTTCTTCACGCACACGATCGACCGGCCGGACTTGGCCCGCAAGCTGGTGCGCATCTCCCAGCCACGCAAGCTGCCGGTGGTGCTGAGCCGGGATGAGGTTGCCCGTCTGCTGAATGCGACCACCTGCCTTAAGCACCTGGCGGCCTTGTCGGTCGCCTATGGGGCGGGGCTCCGCGTTTCCGAGGTCGCTTTCCTCAAGGTCAGCGACATCGACAGCGAACGCATGCTGATTCGAATCGAGCACGGCAAGGGCGGCCGGTGCCGCAACGCGATGCTTCCGGTCGACCTGCTCACCCTGCTGCGGCAGTGGTGGACGGTCGGACGTCAACAAGGCGTGATGCACCGCGACGGGTGGCTGTTCCCCGGTCTGCAGGTGGCCAAACCGATCAGCACCCGGCAACTCCATCGCATCGTCGTCGAGGCGGCACGAGCAGCGGAGATCACCAAACGGGTCGGCCCGCATACGCTCCGTCACAGTTTCGCCACCCATCTCCTCGAAGACGGCATCGACATCCGCATCATCCAGGTGCTGCTGGGTCACAGCAAACTGGAGAACACCGCGCTCTACACCAAAGTGGCGACGCGGACGGTGCACGCCGTGATCAGTCCGCTCGACCGGCTGGAACTGTTCAAGAGCGGAGGGATCGAGCCCGACGGCTGAGCCGGTGCGCGCCGCGCTCGAGGTCGCCGATATCTTCCGATCCGCCGGACCTGCCTATCGGGCGGCCCATGCCGGGCACCTGAGCCTGCATCAGCTCAAGGTCATGTCGGCGATCGAGCATTGCCGTACCGCCGCATTGGGCGGTCACGTCGAGGTCTGCGAGGACTGCGGGCACTGGCGGATCGCCTACAACAGTTGCCGCAACCGGCATTGTCCCAAGTGCCAGGGGGCCGCGGCACGGACATGGCTGGCGGAACGGGAAGCTGACCTGCTTCCCGTCGGCTACTTCCATGTCGTCTTCACGTTGCCGGCCGAGATCGCCGTCCTTGCCTTCCACAACAAGACCGTCGTCTACGACCTGCTATTCCGCGCCGCATCGGAGACGATGCTGACGATCGCGGCGGACCCGAAGCATCTGGGCGCCCGCATCGGCATCACTGCCGTCCTTCACACCTGGGGATCGGCGATGACGCATCATCCCCACGTCCACATGATCGTTCCCGGTGGCGGTATTAGTTCTGATGGGCGCTGGGTGTCGTCGCGGCCGGCCTTCCTTCTCCCCGTCAGGGTGTTGGGCAAGCTGTTCCGCCGCCTGTTCCTCACGCGGTTGATCGCGTTGCATGAGGCAGGCAGGCTCACCTTCTTCGGCGCCATTGCGCATCTTGCCGAGAAGCAGGCATTCCTGCGGCATCTGTCGCCGGTTCGGAAGAAGCGCTGGGTGGTTTATGCCAAGCCGCCGTTCGGCGGTCCCGAAGCCGTGCTCGCCTATCTGGCGCGCTACACCCATCGTGTCGCCATCTCCAATCGGCGGCTCATCGCGTTCGACGAGGGCGGCGTCACCTTCCGCTACAAAGACTACCGACGCGACGGCGCCGATCGACAGCGGATCATGACACTCCCCGCCGACGAGTTCATCCGCCGGTTCCTGCTGCACATCCTGCCACGTGGGTTCCACCGGATCCGGCATTACGGCCTGCTGGCAGGGTCCTGTCGCAAAGCCTGTCTCGAACGGATCCGCGAACTCCTGGCCGTCACCCCGCCACCTGAAGCCGAGATATCGGAGGAGCCTGTCGACGTCTCACCACCATGTCCCTGCTGCGGCGGGCGCATGGTCGTCGTCGAGGACTTCGAACGCGGCCACCAGCCGCGCGCACCACCGGCCACGGTACAGCCGCACCGGGAGAAACCGTCATGACCCGGCATGGCCCGATCACACCAGATGTCCGAACGATAGCGCTTCGGGCGACGCCCCTGCTTGCGCTATCCCCTGAAACCGCCGGGGACAATGCGCATCTTCGCCATGCCCTGCTCTCGGAACGCCGCAAAAAGAGCCACGATACGGCTCTCAAGCACCATACGGCCCCACGCCGGAGCGCGCTTCCGGCATCCTCAACCCCAGCCTGAAAGCCAAATCCCCATAGGTCTCAGCAGAGGCCCGCGGGTTCCTTCCTCGGAGACTTTCGTACGCCTCGCGGCGCCCGAAACTCTTCACG
>NZ_JAQVCN010000029.1 GCF_028689785.1 Zoogloea sp.
TGGCCTGGAACCTGCCGGTCGTTGCTACGGGTGGCGCGCCGGCTGCTCCGGTGCCGCAGTTGGCCGCTGTGGCCGAACGGAGCGCCGGGATCCTGTCCACCCCCCAGGGCTTCCTGCGCGCAGCCCTGGCCAGCAAGGCCCGCTCGCGGCCCCTGAAGGGAGGCGGCAGCGAGGTGGTCTTCACCGTCGGCGGCAAATACCGCTTCGTCGGGCACATCAATGAGCGCAACGAGGTAGCGCTGGTGCGCACCTGGGTGGACAACCCGGTGCTCGGCGACACCCTGGTGGAGACGCGCTTCTCCGATTACCGCGACTTTGGGGGCGTTCCCTTCCCCGGTCACATCGAGCGCAGCCAGGGGGGCTACCCGGTGCTGGACCTGAAGGTGAATGAGGTGCGCATCAATGGTGCGGCGAGCATCGCCGTGCCGCCCGAGGTGGCCAGCGCCACCCCGACGGCGCCCGTGGTCAAGGCCGACAAGCTTGCCGACGGCGTCTACTACCTTACCGGCGGCACCCACCACAGCGTGCTGATCGAGCAGGCCGACCACCTGGTGGTGGTGGAGGCGCCCCTCAACGAAGAGCGCTCCCTGGCGGTGATTGCCAAGGCCAAGGAGACCGTGCCGGGCAAGCCCATCAAGTACCTGATCAATACCCACGCCCACTTCGATCATTCCGGCGGTCTGCGTACCTTCGCCCGGGAGGGGGCGGTGATCGTCACGCCCAAGGCCAATGTGCCCTACTACCGCAAGGTGTGGTCGGCGCCGCGCAGCCTCAACCCGGACAGCCTGGCGCGCTCGCGCAAGGGCGCCGTGTTTGCCGAGGTGGATGGCAAGCGCGTGCTCAGTGATGGCAGGCGCAGCATCGAGGTGCACAGCATCGTTGGCAGCGGCCACAGCGACGCCTTCGCCCTGGTCTATCTGCCGGGCGAGAAGATCCTCGTCGAGGGCGATGCCTATACCCCCGCCGCCGCCAACGCTCCGGCCCCGGCCCGCCCCAACCCCTACGCGGTGAATCTCCACGACAACATCCGCAGGCTGGGGCTGGACGTGGAGCAGATCGCCGCGCTGCACGGCCCCCGCGTGGTCACCCTGGCCGATCTGCGCAGTGCCATTGGCGAACAAAGCGCCGCCCGTTGAGGCGCCTGCTGAATCTCGCGCCGGCCGTGCTTTTCGATCGTGCATAGATATTCATGCACTGGCGAATAAGCATAAAAGTTTTTCTTGGTTCGCCTGGCCGGCGCCCCTCTCTAGACTCGGTTCCACTTACTTTTAGCCCATAGGAAGTCGTCTCATGAAATCTCGCTTTGCCCGCCGCTCCGTCCTGTCCCTGGCGCTGGTGCTCGGCCTGTCCAGCCTGGCCCATGCCGACGTGACCCTGCTCAACGTCTCCTACGACCCGACCCGTGAGCTGTATCAGGATTACAACGCCGCCTTCGCCAAGTACTGGAAGGCCAAGAACAACGAGGTCGTCACCGTCAAGCAGTCCCACGGCGGCTCCGGCAAGCAGGCCCGTTCGGTGATCGACGGCCTTGAGGCCGACGTGGTGACCCTGGCCCTGGCGGCCGACGTGGATGCCCTCCACGAGAACGGCAAGTTCATCCCGGCCGACTGGCAGAAGCGCCTGCCCCATAACGCCTCGCCCTACACCTCCACCATTGTGTTCCTGGTGCGCAAGGGCAACCCGAAGAAGATCAAGGACTGGAACGATCTGGCCAAGCCGGGTATCGAGGTCATCACCCCGAACCCCAAGACTTCCGGTGGCGCACGCTGGAACTATCTGGCGGCGTGGGGCTATTCCCTCAAGCAGCCGGGCGGTAACGACGCCACTGCCAAGGACTTCGTCAAGAAGATCTACGGCAACGTGAAGGTGCTCGATTCCGGCGCCCGCGGCTCCACCACCACCTTTGCCGAGCGCGGCATCGGCGACGTGCTGATCGCCTGGGAGAACGAAGCCTACCTGGCCGTCAAGGAGCTGGGCCCGGAGAAGTTCGAAATCGTCACCCCGTCCCTGTCCATCCTGGCCGAGCCCCCGGTGTCGGTGGTGGATAAGGTGGTGGACAAGCGCGGCACCCGCAAGGTCGCCGAGGAATATCTGAAGTACCTGTACTCCCCGGAAGGTCAGGACATCGCCGGCAAGAACTACTACCGCCCGACTGATTCGAAGGTTGCCGCCAAGTACGCCAAGACCTTTGCCCCGGTCAAGCTGTTCACCATCGACGACGTGTTCGGCGGTTGGGCCAAGGCCCAGAAGGTGCACTTTGGTGACGGCGGCGTGTTCGACCAGATCAGCGTCAGATAAGCCCTGGAGCCCCCGCCCTGCCGCGGGGGTGTTCTTCCCCGTGCGTCAGGCCACCGGTCTGGCGCATTTTCCATTTTGATCTGGAGCATTCAGGTGCTCGAAACCACCTTGATCGTACCGGGGCTCAACGATAGTGGCCCCGGGCACTGGCAGAGCTGGCTTGAAGGGCAACTGCCCGATGTCCGCCGTGTCCGCCACATCGACTGGGACGCTCCGGTGCTGGCGCGCTGGGCCACGGAGGTCCGCCGCGAGATCGACGAAGCGGTGGGGGTGGTGTGGCTGGTGGCCCACAGCTACGGCTGTCTGGCCTCGGTGGTGGCCGCTGCCGACCGCCCCGAGCGGGTTGCCGGCCTGCTGCTTGTGGCCCCGCCCGACCCCGACCGTTTCAGCGCCTTCGGCCTGCGCGAGGCCCGCCACGGTGCCGACCGGGAGGGGCTGGCGTCGTGGATTCCGTCGGCCCCCATTGGCGTGCCCAGCATGGTGGTGGCCAGTCGCGACGACCCCTGGGCACCCTTCGAGGTGAGTGCCCGCTGGGCCGACGCCTGGGGCAGCCTGCTGGTGGACCTGGGCCAGGCCGGGCACATCAACCTGGACTCGGGGCACGGCCCCTGGCCTCAGGGCCTGGCCCTGCTGGCGGCGCTGAAGGATTCCTACACCGGCCTGCCCCTGGGCAGCATCGACGACGCCCGGCTGACCCACAAGGGCAAGCGCGGCGCCCTGGCACGCCTGCGCCACCGCACCCGCTTCAACTGGGAAGTGTTCACCGAACTGTCGCCCTGAGAGAGACGTAAACCCAGGCCCGACACCGGTCAGGGTGAAGCGGAGGAGGCTTGCGGGGTGGAAGCGCCAGACTTCGCCCGAACGTCGTTGACTCATTCCGTTCGTTCGACCTCGAACCGGTGAGCGCTTACGGGACGGTTTTCCGTTCTCTTGCGTCACATTGGCCGGGGACTCGCCCCCGGCGGGCGACCTTCTTCTTTGTTGTACGACAAAGAAGAAGGCAAGAAAACGTACCCCGCTGTCGCGCCCCCTTCGGGGGTTCCCTCTTTCCGGGCCCGTCAGGCGGGGTCTGCGCAAACTCGCCCTGCGGGCTCAGACATGCGCAGCCCTATTCCGGAATGCTGGATTGCTTATCTGGAACGGGCTGCAGATCTTTGGAATTTATGTTGGTTCGCGCGCCCGGGGGGCGCCGGTATCGTCTTTCCCTGACAGTCCCATCCCACCGTTTTCCGTCGGGCCCCCGGGCTTCGACAGCTTGAAGGAGATTTCCATGTCCAAGTGGTTCGAGGACAACGCGTTTTCGATCGGTCATACCCCCCTGGTTCGGCTCAACCGCATTACCGACGGGGCCGAGGCCACCGTGCTGGCCAAGATCGAGGGGCGCAACCCGGCCTATTCGGTCAAGTGCCGCATCGGCTCCGCCCTGATCTGGGACGCCGAGCGCCGCGGCCTGCTGGGCCCGGGCAAGGAGCTGGTGGAGCCCACCAGCGGCAACACCGGCATCGCCCTGGCCTTCGTGGCCGCGGCCCGGGGCATTCCCCTGACCCTGACCATGCCCGAAACCATGAGCATCGAGCGGCGCAAGCTGCTGCTGGCCTACGGGGCCAAGCTGGTGCTCACCGAGGGCGCCAAGGGCATGAGCGGCGCGGTGGCGAAGGCCGAGGAGATCGCCGCTTCCGACCCGGGCAAGTACGTGCTGCTGCAGCAGTTCAAGAACCCCGCCAACCCCTTGATCCACGAAACCACCACCGGCCCGGAGATCTGGGATGACACCGACGGCAAGGTGGATATCTTCGTCTCCGGCGTTGGCACCGGCGGCACCATCACCGGTGTGTCCCGTTATTTCAAGCAGGGCCGCAACAAGGCCATCCAGTCGGTGGCGGTGGAGCCTTCGGCCAGCCCGGTGCTGACCCAGACCCGGGCCGGTGAGCCCATCAAGCCCGGCCCTCACAAGATCCAGGGCATCGGTGCCGGTTTCGTGCCCGGTGTGCTCGACCTGTCCCTGGTGGATGCCATCGAGCAGGTCAGCAACGAGGAGGCCGTCGAGGTGGCCCGCCGCCTGGCCCGGGAGGAGGGCATCCTGTCCGGCATCTCCAGCGGTGCGGCGGCGGCGGTGGCGGTGCGCCTTGCCAAGCGCCCCGAGAATGCCGGCAAGACCATCGTGGTGGTGCTGCCCGATTCGGGCGAGCGCTACCTGAGCTCGGTGCTGTTCGAAGGGGTCTTCGATGCGGCAGGTCTGCCAGCATGAGTGCCCCCGGCGTGCTCCAGGAGGAGAGGCTGTCGGCCCCGCTCGCGGACATCGCCGGGAGAGGGGCCCCCGATGTCGCCGATCCGGGGGCCGAGCATTGGGATCTCCACGAGGTGGTGGCGGGCCTGCACGCGGTCCGTGATCGCTGGCGTCAGGCCCAGGGCCGCACCAAGGAGGCGGGCGGGCGTGAATTTCCGTCCCGGGAGGCTCTCGCCCGAGTGGTCGAGCAGCTCTGCGGCGCGCTCTTTCCGATGCGCCTGGGGCCCACCGACCTGCGCCAGGAGTGCGAGGATTTCTATGTCGGCCACACCCTCGATGCTGCCCTGAACCTGCTTGTCGAACAGGTGCGCCTGGAACTGGCCTACCAGGCACGCCATGCCGGCGAGGACGAAGCCCTGGCCCGGGGCCGGGCTGCCGGTCTGGTGCGGGCCTTTGCCGGGACTCTCCCGGAGATCCGGGCCGTGCTCGACACCGACGTGGAAGCGGCCTTCCGGGGCGACCCGGCGGCCCGCAGCGTGGACGAGATCGTGCTGTGCTATCCCGGCATCCATGCCGTGATCCACTACCGCATCGCCCACCGCCTGTACGAGCTCGGCGTGCCGCTGCTGGCCCGCATCGTGGCAGAGCTGGCCCATTCGGCCACCGGTATCGACATCCACCCGGGTGCCCAGATAGGCCACAGCTTCTTCATCGATCACGGTACCGGTGTGGTGATCGGCGAAACGGCGGTGATCGGCAACCGGGTGCGCCTCTACCAGGCCGTGACCCTGGGGGCCAAGCGCTTCGAGGTAGGGGAGGACGGCGGGCTCGCCAAGGGGCTGCCGCGGCACCCCCGGCTGGAAGACGACGTGGTTGTGTACGCCGGTGCCACCATTCTCGGGCGAATCGTCATCGGCCAGGGGGCGAGCATCGGCGGCAACGTGTGGCTGACCCACAGCGTGCCGCCGGGCAGCCACATTACCCAGGCTTCCCTGCAGCACGCCGAGTCGGGCAAACCGGGTCGGGCTCCATGACCCAGCTGCACAAACGCTTCGGTGAAGTCATCCGGCGGCGGCGTCTGGCGGCGGGCCTGTCCCAGGAGGAGTTTGCCGACCGGGCCGGCCTGAGCCGCTCCTACAGTGGCGAGGTGGAGCGGGGTTATTCCATCCCGTCCCTGGCCACCGCCCTGAAGATCGCCGCCGCCTTCGGCGTGCCCCTGTCGGAACTGGTGGAGGAAGCCGAGGAGCCCCCCGCACGGGCGGGCGCCCATCCGGCAGGCCCCGGGGGCTCCCCCGACTTTGGCGGGCACACCTGAGCCCGCAGGAAGAGAATCCATGAAATTCCAGATTGCATCGTCCCGGGCCGGCTCCCTTGTCCTGCTCGGAGCTCTCGCTTGGCCAGGCCTGGCGTCGGCCACCAACGGCTACTTCTCCCATGGTTACGGCGTGCGTGCCCAGGGGGTGGCGGGGGTCTCCATTGCCTTGCCCCAGGATGGCCTGGCCGCCGCGGCCAACCCGGCCGGCACGGCCCTGGTCGGCGACCGGCTTGACCTGGGCGTGTCCCTGTTCCGCCCCGACCGGGGCGCGTCGATCCACGGCAATGCCTACGGCGCCGACGGGGACTATTCGGCCAACCAGACCCGCAATTTCGTCATCCCCGAGGCGGGCTATGTCCGCCGCGTGGCGCCGGATCTGGCCTGGGGGGTGGCGGTATATGGCAACGGCGGCATGAACACCGACTATGGGCGCAACCCCTTTGCGGCCTACGGCGGAAGCGGCTCGGCGGGCGTCGATCTGTCCCAGCTCTTCGTCACCCCCTCGGTGGCCTTCCGGCCCGTGGAGAACCACGCCTTCGGCGCCGCCCTGAGCTTTGCCTATCAGCGCTTTGCCGCCGAGGGGCTGCAGGCCTTTGACAACCCGATGGTGTCGTCCAGCCCGGGGGCCGTCACCAACCGTGGGCACGATAGCGCCACCGGCTGGGGCCTCAAGCTCGGCTGGACCGGGCAGGTGCTGCCCAGCCTGAGGCTGGGGGCAAGCTGGTCGTCGCGCATCGAGATGGGGGAGCTGGGGCGTTACCGGGGCCTGTTTGAAGGCGGCGGCGGCTTTGACATTCCCGCCAACTACGGCGTCGGTGTGGCCTGGCAGGCGCTTCCGGCGCTGACCCTGGCGGCTGACTGGCAGCGCATCGAATACAGCAGCGTGAAGGCCGTGGGCAACCCCTTGTCGGTGCTGCTGCAGGGCGGTCAGCTGGGTGCCGACAAGGGCGCCGGTTTCGGCTGGCGGGATGTGTCGGTTATCAAGCTGGGGGCGATCTATGCGGTGGATGAGCGGATCACCCTGCGCGCCGGCCTGAGCCGGACCCAGCAGCCCGTCCCGGCCAGCCAGACCTTCTTCAATGTGCTGGCCCCCGGCGTGGTGCGCAATCACTTCAGCCTCGGTGCCAGCTTCAAGACCGGCTCGGGGGAATGGAGTGCGGCCTACACCCGTGCGCCCCGCACCCGGGTGGCCGGGCAGGGCTCCATTCCGGCGAACTTCGGTGGTGGTGAGGCCGACGTCGACCTGCGGGAAGACGTGTTCACCCTCGGCTACAGCTGGGTGCTGTGAGCATGAATGCCCCCTTGCCGGCGCAAGCCTGCAGCCATACCGCCGCCGATCACCTGGCCCACTGGCTGGTCAGCGGGCTGGAGCTGGACGCCAGCGTCTTTCATGTGGGGCAGTATTGCGGGCCCTGGCGGGCGTCCACCGCCGGCCGGGGGCGGGCCAGCTTTCACCTGGTGCTGCGTGGCGAGTCCTGGCTGCAGCGCCAGGGCCAGCCGCCCCTGCGCCTGCAGGCCGGGGAGGGGGTGTTCATCCTGCGTGACATCCCCCACAGCCTCACCCCCGGGCCCCACGCTGGTGCCGAATGCCAGCCCTGCGCCATGCAGCCCATGCAGCCGGCCCTGCCCGGCGCCTGCGCCCTGGCCTGCGGCTTCTTTCAGTTCCGGGGGGCGTTTGGCGAGCTGCTGCTGGAGGCCTTCCCCGAGGTGGTGCCGATCCGCAGCGGGTCGCCGTCGGCAGGGGCCGTGGCGTCCCTGTTCGCGCTCATCCTGGCCGAAGCGGAACGTGACCAGACAGCGGCCTCGCCTTTGATCGAACGTCTCACCGAGCTGTTGTTCTTCTATGTGGCGCGGGACATGGCCCGGCGCGACGAGGTGGCCTCGGGCATGTTTGCCGTGGCCCGGCGGCCCGAGTTTGCACCGCTGCTGGACGATCTGCTGCGCGACCCGGGCCGGGCTTGGTCCATCGACGACATGGCGCGGGTGGCGTGCATGTCCCGGGCCAGTTTCTGCCGGCATTTCGTCGAGGCCTGCGGCCAGCCGCCGGCGCGTTTTCTGCTCCAGGTGCGCATGAAAATCGCTGCCCGTCGCCTGCAAGGGGGCGACAGCGTGCTGCGTGCCGCCGAGCACGTGGGCTATCACTCCCAGGCTGCCTTCACCCGGGCTTTCAAGAAAGTCATCGGCGAACAGCCCGGGGCCTTCCAGCGTGCCCATCGAGGCGGCTGGGACGAACGAACAAAAACCTGCGATGCCCGTGCGTAGAGCGTGACGGGTGAGATGGGGAGAATGGGGTCCATCACGCAACGCATTCCGGAGCCGCTCCATGACCCGCCTCACCGTCCATACCCCCGATACCGCCCCCGAGGGCAGCCGTGCCTTCATCGACACGGTGATCAACAACAACGGCTTTCTGCCCAACCTCATCGGCGTGCTGGCCAATGCGCCGGTGGCCCTGGAGACCTACCTCACCGTGTCGGGCATCAATGCCCGTGCCAGCCTGAGCCTGGCCGAACGCGAGGTGGTGCAGATCACCGCCGCCAGCGTGCATGGCTGCGATTTCTGCGTCGCCGGCCACACCGCGATCGCCCTCAAGAAGGCCAGGCTCGACAAGGCCCTGGTGCGCGCCCTGCAGGCGCGGGCCGGCACCGGCCAGCCGCGGGTGGATGCACTGGTGGCCTTCACCCGGGCGGTGATCCTGACCCGAGGCAATGTGGCCCCGGGCGAGCTGGCCGATTTTGTGGCCGCCGGCTTCACCGAGCAGCAGGTGCTGGAGGTGCTGCTGGGGGTGAGCCTGGCCACCCTGTGCAACTTCGCCAACAATCTGGCCGGCACCGGGATCAACCCCGAACTGCAGGCCTACCGGCCGGGAGCCCTGGAACAATGACGACTCCGATCCGCAGTCAGGATGACGCCCTGGCCTGGGTGAGCGCCCACGCCGGGTCCCTCAACGCGGGGGCGACCGATGCCGATGCGGTGATCCCCGTGCTGGGCGCCGCCGGCTTCTTTCGCATCGGCGTGCCCGAGGCCCAGGGGGGCAGCGGCGGCAGCACTGCCGACGCCATCGAGGCCATTGCCCGGGTGGCCGAGCGCTCGCTCACTGCCGCCTTCGTTTTCTGGGGCCAGCGCACCTTCATCGAATATCTGCTGCACAGCCCCAACGCCACCCTGCGCGCGCACCGTCTGCCGGCGCTGCTGGCGGGCGAGCTGGCCGGGGCCACCGGGCTGTCCAATGCGATGAAGTTCCTGTCGGGCATCGAGAGCCTGTCCATCAGCGCCACCCCGGCGGGGCCGGGTTGGCGGCTGGACGGCCATCTGCCCTGGGTTACCAACCTGCGCCGGCCCGGCTTTGGCGTGGCTGCCGCGGTGCAGCCGACGGGCGGTGAGCCGCCGGCCATCGTCGCCTTCTTCGACGACACCCCGGGCATTCACCGCAGTGCCGACCTTGAGCTGCTGGCCCTGTGCGGCAGCAACACCGCCGCCATCGACATCCGTGGCGTGGCCTCCGGGCCCGAACACCTGATCCATGCCGATGCACGCAGCTTCATCCCCACGGTGCGGCCGGGCTTTCTGGGCCTGCAGTGCGGCATGGCCATCGGTCTGGCCCGGGCCAGCCTGGCGGCCTCCCGGGCCTCGGGCAGCGCGGCGCGCTCCGGCTTGCTGCCGCGCGTCGAGCGGGTCGACGCCGAGCTGGCCGAGGCGGTGGCCGAACTCAAGGCTGGCGTGCTCGACGGGCGTTTTGCACCCCAGGCCGCGCCCCTGTTCCACATCCGCATCCGCCTGGCCGCGCTGGTGCGCGAAGCGGTGGACCTGGAGCTGGACGCCACCGGTGGCCGGGCCTACCTGGTGGCCACTACCGGTGACTTTGCCCGGCGCTGGCTGGAGGCGGCCTTTGTGCCGGTGGTCACTCCCAGCCTGACCCAGCTCCATGGCGAGCTGGCCCGCCAGGCGGCGCTGGCCGCATGAACGCCCCGGCCGTCGCCCCTTCGGCGCTGGCGCCAGCTCCGGCCAGCGAGGCCGTGCTGGCCGCCCGCGACCTGTCCTTCGCCCATCCGGGCATCGGCACGGTGTTCGAGGGGGTGTCCCTGCGCATCCGCCGGCGCGAGATCGTCGCCCTGCTGGGTAGCAGCGGCTGCGGCAAGTCCACCCTGCTGCGGGTGCTGGCCGGGCTGGCGCAGCCGGCCAGGGGCGAGGTGCGCTTTCTCGATGCGCCGCTGGCCGAGCCTCACCCCCGCAGTGCGCTGGTGTTCCAGCAGCCCAGCCTGCTGCCCTGGCTGACGCTGGCCGACAACGTGGGTTTCGGCCTCGACTTTGCCCATCAGCCCCGCAGCGATGGCGCTGCACGCCGGGCCCGGGTGGCCGCCGCCATCGAGGCGGTGGGGCTGGCCGGGCGGGAGGCGGCTTACCCCGCGCAGCTTTCGGGCGGCATGGCCCAGCGCGCCGCCCTGGCCCGGGCTCTGGCGCGGGAGCCCGAGCTGCTGTTTGCCGACGAACCCTTCTCGGCCCTCGATGCCATCACCCGCGCCGAAATGCAGGCCCTGCTGGTGGACGTGGTGCACCGCTGGCATTCGGCGGTGCTGCTGGTCACCCACGACATCGACGAGGCCCTGCTGGTGGCCGACCGCATCCTGCTGATGGGCGGCAGCCCCGGCCGGGTGCTGCGGGAATGGACCGTGGACATGCCCCATCCCCGTGACGAACACCCCGAGGCCCTGACCGCCCTGCGGCTGGCCATTCTCGGCGCCCTGCGCCATTCCAGTTGAACGCATCCCCCGGGAGACTCCCCATGCACGACGTCAAAGCGTCCCGCCCCATCCATATTTGTCAGTCGTCCGATTGCGACTGCGGCATGAGCCGCCGCGACTTCCTGCGCCTGTCGGCCCTCACCGCAGCCAGCGTGGCCGCCCCCTTGCTGTCGGCCGGGGACGCCCGTGCTCAGGGCAGCGGCAGCGACGTGCCGGTGAAAATCGGCTACCTGCCCATCACCGACGCCACGCCTCTGCTGGTGGCCCATGGTCGCAAGCTCTTCGAGGCCGAGGGCCTTACGGTGGAGAAGCCGCGCCTGTTCCGCACCTGGGCGCAGATCGTCGAGGCCTTCGTGGCCGGGCAGGTGAATGTGATCCACCTGCTCTCGCCGGCCACCCTGTGGGTGCGCTACGGCACCCGCTTCCCGGCCAAGGTGGTGGCCTGGAACCACGTCAATGGCTCGGCCCTCACCGTGGCGCCGACCATCAACAGCGTGGCCGATCTGGGCGGCAAGACCGTGGCCATCCCGTTCTGGTATTCGATCCACAACGTGATCCTGCAGCAGCTGCTGCAGGCCAACGGGCTCACCCCGGTGACCCGCGCCCGGGATGCCGGCGTGGCCCGCAACGAGGTGAACCTGGTGGTGCTGCCGCCGGCCGAGATGGTGTCGGCCCTGGCCGGCAAGTCCATCGCCGGTTTCATCGTGGCCGAGCCCTTCAACGCCGCCGCCGAGACCGCCGGCATCGGCAAGGTGCTGCGCCTGTCGGGCGACGTGTGGAAGAACCACGCCTGCTGCGTCACCTTCCTGGCCGAGCGGGACATCGCCGAGCGCCCCGAGTGGGCCCAGCGCGTCACCAACGCCATCGTCCGGGCCCAGCTGTGGACCCGCAGCAACCAGCTGGAGGCGGCCAAGCTGCTGTCCAGCAGCGACGACAGGCGCTACACCCCCCACAGCCCCCAGGTGCTGGCCAAGGTGCTGGCCACCACCGACTACGCCAGCTACGAGGCCAGCGGCGCCGCCCGCAACAAGGGCTGGTACCAGCGCCGTATCGACTTTCAGCCCTATCCCTTCGCCTCCTATACCGAGGAGCTGGTGAAGGTGCTGCAGAAGACGAAGCTGGAGGGGGACAACGCCTTCCTGCAGAAGCTCGACCCGCGCTTCGCCGCCCGCGATCTGGTGGATGAGCGCTTCGTGCGCAGGGCCATCAACGCGGTGGGCGGCCCGTCGGCCTTCGGGTTGCCGGCCGATCTGCTGCGCAAGGAAGTGCTGGCGGTGTGATGGTGCTGAATCTTGTATTGCCTCTGGCCGGCCTGCTGGCAGCGGCGCTACTGTGGGCGGCGGGTGCGGGCTGGCTGGCCGGTGTGACGCCGGTCGCCAGCGCCTTTGCACCCGTGCCCACTGGCGAGGCACTGCTGCAACTGGTGCAGGGCCGTGATCTCTGGGAGCACATATGGCTGAGCCTGCAGCGGGTGGCGGTGGGGCTGGTGATCGCCCTGGTGCTGGGCGTGCCTCTGGGGGTGCTCACCGGGCTGTCGGCGTGGTTCTCCAAGGCCACCACGCCCCTGTTCCAGTTTGCTCGCATGATCTCGCCCCTGTCGTGGATGCCCATCGCGGTGATGGTGCTGGGGGTGGGGGACGCGCCGGTGTACTTTTTGCTGGCCTTTGCCGCGGTGTGGCCGATCCTGCTCAACACGGCGGCGGGGGTGGCCCAGCTCGACCCCAACTGGTTGCTGCTGGCGCGCAGCCTGTCGGCAACCCGCCGGGAGACCATCCTGCGGGTGATCCTGCCGGGCATCACCGCCCACATCCTCACCGGGGTGCGTCTGGCCATCGGCATCATCTGGATCGTGCTGGTGCCGGCGGAGATGCTTGGGGTGTCGGCGGGCCTGGGCTACTTCATCCTCGATGCCCGCGACCGGCTGGCCTATTCGGACCTGATGGCGGCGATCCTGGTGATTGGCGTGCTGGGCTATCTGCTCGATCACGCCGCCCGCAGCCTGCATCGGCGCTGGCTGCACACCTGAGGCTCAGCGCGACGGAACGCTTGAGCGCTGGGCGGGGGCCGCCGTTGGGCGGCCGAAGGCATAGCCCTGCTGCAGGGACTGCCCCACCTGATAGTCGGTAGAGGCGTTTTCGATGTGGGTGACGATCAGGGTGGCGTCCTCGCGCAGCGCGCTGAGCCACTTCAGGCGCTCGTGCGCTTCGGGGCCACGGCCCAGCTTGCGGCTGTCGATCTTCACGAAGTGGGGATGGATGGCGCTGGCGATGTCCTGCCACTGGGCGGCGGAGGCCACGTTCACAGCCACCCGGAAGCCGTTGTTGCGGTAGTTGCGCAGCACGAAGGCCAGCAGATCGGGCTGAGCACTGGCCTCTACCGGCGTCTCGATCACGATGTGCTCCGGGCGCACCCCCAGCGCGTCCACTACACGCCGGAAAGCCCGGCCGTGGTCATCCCCCACGGCGGCCAGCAGACGCCCATGGACGTTGAGAAAGAGCGGCAGCGTGTTGCCGACCACCAGCGCGTTGAGCAGATGCAGGGTGCGGGCCAGGCGGTCGAGAGCGATCAGGCGGGTGTCGTCGGTGGCGGTGGAGAACAGGGTCCATGGTGAAAGGCCCTGGTCGTCATCACTTGCGCTGCGCAGGAAGGCTTCGTGCCCGACAACGCGGCCCTCGGCATTGACGATGGGCTGGAAAGCGCTCGACAGCTCCAGGCCGACCCAGTCCCCCACCACCCGTCCGTCGTCCCGACGGTGCAGTTGCTTGTCCGGAGCCTTCTGACGGGGCAGGCGTTCCAGGAAGGCGAGGGCCAGGGGATGGAGGGAAAGATCGGCGTCGGCCATGGGGGCGCTCCTCGAAGGGGGTGAATACTCGCGAGCCGCCAATCTAGTGCCCCGGGCGGGGCGGGGGAACCAAGAAATTGTGGAAACCTTATGCGCCGGGGCGGGGGCGCTCCGGTGGGGGCGAGTCCCCGGCCAATGTGACGCAATACACCGGAAAGCCGTCCTGTAAGGGCTCACCTAATTGAACTCGAAACGGAAAGCCGCCCCGCAAGACCCCACCCAATCGAATTCGACCCCACAGCCCCTCCGGCCATGGGGCCGAGCGTCGCTCAGTCGGCGTACTTGATGGAGCAGCCGTAGGGCTTGGTGCTGGCGTGGCTCACCTTGCGGCCGGCGGCGAGGTCGGCGAAGGCCAGTTTCACGTAGTTGTCGGCCTTGGCGATGTCGGCTTTGTTGGCGGAGGGGATGCTGTCGATGCCGCCTTTGTACACCAGCTGCCCGGCCGGATCGACGATGTAGAGGTGGGGCGTGGTCTGGGCGCCGTAGGCCTTGCCGATCTTGCCGTCCGGGTCGAGCACCACGGCGGTGGGTACGGCGTTGCGGGCGCGGTTGATCTTGATGGCGGAGGGGCCATCCACGTGGCCCTGCTTGTCCGGGGCGGAGGAGATGACCTGCAGCCAGACCACGCCTTTGGCGGTGAAGTCCTTCTGCAGTTGCGGGATGTTGCCGCTTTCGTAGTGCTTCACCACAAAGGGGCATTCATGGTTGGTCCATTCCAGGACCACCGTCTTGCCCTTGTAGGCGGCCAGGCTCACCGGCTTGCCGTCGGCGCCCTGGGCGGTGAAGGCGGGGGCGGGCTGGCCGATCTCGGCGGCGGCCAGGGCGGTGGTGGCGGTAAGGGCGATGCCGGTGGCGAGCAGGCTGCGGCGGAGGAGGGTGGGCAGGAACATGGGGATTACTCCTTGGCAAGGGAAAGAGAAAGGGATCTGACGGTGGCGGTGTCGATGGCCCCGAGCACGGTGGCCGGGGTCAGCAGCTGGGGCAGGACGGCCGGGGCCACGTCGCCCTTGCCGCCGGGGTAGAGCAGGTAGAGGGGTACGCCGGAGCGCCCGAAGCGTGCCAGATGGGCGGAGATCTCCGGGTCCTGATTGGTCCAGTCGCCCTTCAGGTAGGTGATGCCGGCCTGGCGAAAGGCGGCTTCCACCTGGGGGGCGGAGAGGGCCACTTTTTCGTTGGCCAGGCAGGTGATGCACCAGGCCGCGGTGAAGTTGATGAACACCGGCTTGCCCTCGGCGCGCAGGGCGTCGAAGCGGGCCTGGCTGTAGGGCTCCCAGATCTTCCCGGCGGTCTGGGGGGCGCTCGCCGCCCGGGCGGTCTCGCCGCTGACCCCCAGGTAGCCGCCGGCCAGGGCCGCCAGCACGCTGAGCGCGGCCACCCCGCGGCCGCTGTGGCGGGCCAGGGGGCGGGCGCCGTGGCTGTGGCCGGCCAGCCAGGCGGCAAAGGCAATGGCCAGCATGCCGCCCAGGGCAATGGCGATGGCGTTGGGGCCGGCCTGCTGGGCCAGCACCCACACCAGCCACACGGCGGCGCCATACATGGGGAAGGCCAGGGCTTCCTTGAGGCGCTCCATCCACGCGCCGGGGCGGGGTAGCAGGCGCTGCAGGGCCGGCCAGAAGGACAAGAGCAGGTAGGGCAGGGCGAGGCCCAGGCCCAGGCTGAGGAACACCGCCAGCAGCACCGGGGCGGGCTGGCTCAGGGCAAAGCCCAGGGCGGCACCCATGAAGGGGGCTGTGCACGGGGTAGCCACCACGGTGGCCAGCACGCCGGTGAAGAAGCTGCCGGCGTAGCCCGGCTTGTCGGCCAGCCCGCCACCCAGACCGGCGGCGGAGGCGCCGAAATTGAGCACGCCCGACAGGCTCAGCCCGACCGCGAACATCAGGTAGGCCACTGCCAGCACGAAGACCGGCGACTGGAACTGGAAGCCCCAGCCCACCTCGCTACCACCGGCCTTGAGGGCCAGTAGTACGCCGGCCAGCACACCGAAGCTGGCCAGCACCCCGGCCGTGTAGGCCAGGCCCTGCAGGCGGGTGTGGCCGGGGGCCTGTCCGGCATGGCGCAGCAAGGACAGGGCCTTGATGGACAGCACCGGGAAGACGCAGGGCATCAGGTTGAGGATGAGGCCGCCGAGGAGGGCGAAGAGGAGGGCCGCGCCGAGCTGCAGGCTGTCGTCGGCGCCCGGGGCCGTGCCCGCTGGCATTGCTGCCGCTGCGGCGGTGGGGGCTTCGTCCAGGCTGCCGGGGGCGGCGGCGATGGCCTGGGGGGCGATCTGGAAATCGTGGCGGCGGCCATCCGCGTCGGTGAGGCTGAGCACCCCTTCCACCTTCTCGCCGATGGCCGGGGGGGCTTCGCCGGCCTGGATCTCCAGGCTCAGGCGGTCGCCGTCGCGTTTCAGGGCCTGGGGGGCGCCGTGGTGGGTCTTGCCCCATTCCGCGGCGTAGAACCAGCCTTCTACGGGCTTGAGGGCGGCCAGGGCCGGACCCTCGGCACCGAGACGCAGGCTGCGGGCGCCCTTTTCGAGGGTGACGGGAAGCGGGCTGGGCCGGGGCAGGGCGGCCCGGGTCTGTTCGATCAAGGGGCTGCCGGGCTGGCGCGGCACGCCAGCGGCGACCACCGGCAGGTCGAGGCTCAGCACCACCTGTTCGGGGATGCACACCTCGTTGCACACCAGCCAGTCCACGCTGGCCTGCACCGTGAAGTGGCTGCCGGGTTTGAGGTCGGCAGGAACCTGGATGGGGGTCAGCAGGATGACCTGGTCGGCGTAGCCGTAGTTGCTCACCGGGCCGGTGGCAAAGCGGCGGGGGGCTGGCCACTCGATGGGCCCGGCACTGGCACCGGCCGGCAGGGACCACTCTATGCGTGTCGGCAGGCCGGAGTCACCGGGGTTGAGCCAGTAGGTGTGCCAGTGGGGAATGATGCGTTGCTGCAGCCCCAGGCGGATCGTCTCGCCGGGCTGCACGGCGCTGAACGGGGCCAGCAGGGCGGCCTTCACATGGGGCGTGTCGGCGCTGGCGCCGGCGGCCGAGGCGAGGCCCGGCAGGCTGGCGCAGAGGCCGGCCAGAAGGGCGGTGGAGAGGGCGCGATGGGGCTGGTTCATGGGAAGGTCCTTGGTGCCGGCTCGTCAGAGCCGGCGGGGTGGTGCCGGGCCGTCAGTCGGCGGCGAAGCAGTAGAAGTAGCCCGCGCCGCCCGTGCTCACCAGGTTCTCCTGGCTGCAGCCGCGGCTGTCGTGGGTGGAGTTCCAGGATACGTTGCCGCCGGTCGCGCCCCGGTTGGTGCGATCTGAGTGGCCGACGCGGACGGAGCCTTCGCCGCTGCTGGTGTAGTTGCGGCAGGTATGGTCGGCGGCGTCGGTGTAGGCGGTGCCGTCGGGCTTGGTGCCGGTGATGATGTCGTGTTCGTTGGGGGTTTCGCCAACGCCCTTGATGGGGGTTCCTTTCTCGGTCAGCGCGGTGGTGCGGTGCAGGTTGCTGCCCAGCTGCCCCAGCTCGACGGTGTCGCCGTGCAGGTGGGCGACGCTGTTGGCGATGATGGCGCCCTTGGCGTTGGCCCACGGGCCCTTGCCGATGCGGTCACGGGCGTTGACGGCGGGTTGGCCGCCGCTGGCCTGGGTGCTCAGGTAGGCGCGCCAGCTGCGATTGCCTGCACCAACGCTGGCAGCGAGCTTCTGGCAGTGAGCGTCGGCGCCGGCCAGGCCGCCCAGGTCGGCGCCCTTGCCCAGCCCGGTGCTGGTGACGAAGAAGCCGAGCGGGGCTTGGGGGGCGGCAGGCTGGGCAGCCTGTTGGGCGAAGGCGCCGGCGGAAGCGGCAAGCAGTACGCTGGCAAGAAACATACGGTTCATCATGGTTTTCCTTAGTGGGGTGTTGCGGTGAAAAGATCCTTCGGCCGGGGGCTCAGGGCTCAGGGGGTCTGGCCGTCCCGGGCCAGCCTGGGAGGTGCCGGCTCTGCCTTGGCGGGCCGGGCCGGAGCGGCCTTTCCCGGTTTGCCGGGCTGGAGGGTGCGGCGCAGGCGCTTCCAGCCCAGCACCGCGGCGCTGTAGCCGAGTACCAAGCCCAGCAGCACCCAGGTGAGCATCCAGGCGTCCCACACGGGGCGTTGGCGCAGGGTTTCCAGATCCCAGTGGTGCAGGGCCGACCACAGCCAGCGGTAGGCTCGGCGGCTGTCGTCCTGGCGCAGGATCACCCGGCCGTCGCGGGGGTCGAGGTAGACGTGGGTGTGGCCCGGGTCGGCCAGCTCCACCTGGAGCACGGGCAGGGGGCGCTCCACGGCGCCCTGGTTGTGGCGGGCGTAGTAATAGTCGTCGTAGGTGTCGAGCAGGCCATGGGACAGGACGGGGGCGGCATCCACCAGCCGTGCGGTGGCGGCCACCAGGGCGGTGTCGCTGAAGCGGGTGGTGTTGCCGCTGCCGGGCAGCGGAGTGCTGAGGCCATCGCGATTTACGCCGAGTATCTGCACCTCTCTGCCGACCCGGCGCAGGGCGATTTCGACGATGTCGCGGTTCTCGATTTCAGTGACGAAGGCTGAGGGACGCCAGTCGAGCAGCGGCACCGGCACCTCGGTGCCCAGGTAGCGGGCCAGTTCGGCGCGGTTCGGTGTGGCCGGCGAGAACAGGTTGAAGGGGTTGTTGTTGAGGTAGCCCGACAGGGCCCACAGCAGGGCAAAGCTGCCGCCGAGCAGGCCGCTCCAGAAGTGCCAGGTGTTCCACACGTCGCGGTAGGGGTGAACGCGGCCCTGGCTGTAGGTGGGGCGGCTGCCCCAACCCGGGCGCCAGCGCTGCCAGCCGATGATGAGCCCGGTGAGGCTGGCGGCGAAGGCCAGGAAGCCCAGCCAGGCGAGCACGCTGCGCCGCCCGTCGGCGGACAGGCCAGCGGTTTCGAGGGGGCGCATCAGGTGAATCCAGTTGCCACTCCAGTACAGGGCCCGGTCCAGGCGGGTGCTGTCGCGCACGACCTCGCCGCTGCGGGCCGAGACCAGCAGCTCGCGGCTGCCGCTGCCCACGGCAAAGCGGTGGAAGGGGCGCAGCGCTTCGTGGTTGCGCACGGCGCTGTCCTGGATGCCGGTATCCACGTAGAGGATGGCCGCCCCCGGCCCGGCCCACTGGCGGGCGATGGCCTGGGCGTCGTTCACCGAGATCCGGGCGAGCTGGCCGTCGGTGGCCGACAGGGCGAAGCGCCGGCCGAGGGTGTCATCCACCAGCCAGCGGGGTGTACCGCCCTGGCGGACCAGGCGGGCGTCGGCGATGGGCGCCTCCTTGCCTGCTTCGGCCGCCCGGCGCTGGGCAGCACTGCGCTGCCAGGCTTCGCCCAGGCTTAGCCATCCGTATTCGGGCTGGACGGGTTCGGCGCCAGCGAGCTGCGCGGCGCGGCCGAGGGCCGAGGGGCTCGCGTACATGATGACCAGCCCGGAGCTGAACCAGATGGCCATGAAGAGGGCCAGGGCGACGCCGACCCAGCGGTGAATCTGATACAGCAGACGTGTCATGAAGCGGACCTTTCCTGATCGAAGGAGCGGGGGGCGCCTGTGCCCCGGAGTGCAGGATTCCTGGCAAGGCAAGCTTGATGCCACTCCGGGTCGATGAAAAAATCCATGGATAACAAGTGCTTGGCGATGTGTTCAGGCGAGGTGCTGATTCCCGGGCAGATCCGGGGGTGGGGCGCTGCAGGGAAATGCGCAGCACTGTGTGCAATGCAGCAAAAAGGTCCCCGGGGAGAACCCCGGGGGAAAGTGCCGAGGATTGATGGCGACTCGGGCGAGGAGAACGGGGTGCGCCCGGCACACCACGGCAGGCGTGGCACACCGGGCGCGGAGGAGACTCAGAGCTTGCCGGTGAACATCAGCCCGACCCAGCGCTGGGTGGCCGGGGAGTAGCTGTTCCAGGTCTTGGACAGGGGGGTGCTGTCGGCAAAGGCGTTCTTCACCAGCAGGCTTACGTCGTAGGACTTGTCGGCCTTGCCCAGGCCGATGGCCAGGTCGGTGATGCTGTAGTCCGGAATCCAGCCGTAGCTCGACAGGGAGTTGTCGGAGTTGAAGC
The DNA here is from genome assembly GCF_028689785.1 of Zoogloea sp. Classification (GTDB taxonomy): domain Bacteria; phylum Pseudomonadota; class Gammaproteobacteria; order Burkholderiales; family Rhodocyclaceae; genus Zoogloea. Next base: position 19,451 of record NZ_JAQVCN010000029.1, read on the forward strand.
GGCTGTAGTACGCGGTGTTGAAGCTGGCGTGGAATTCCTTGTCGCCCAGCACCGGCTTGCGGTAGTCGGCGCCGATGTTGAAGTTCCACTTGGAAGCGCCCGGCAGGGTCTTGCCAGTCAGGTCCTTGTAGGCGGGGGCGCCGGAGTAGTTGTCTTCGTTGGGCAGGGCGGCGTTGGTGAAGTCCTTGTACTTGGCGTCGTTGTAGGCGCCGGCGAAGCGGATGGTGACGTTGCGGATGCCCGCGTACACGCCGTCCACCTCGACACCCTTGGCCTCCACCTTGGGCACGTTGCCGGTGGCGGCGGTGTAGTAGTTGGTGCCGTCGTTGGTGGCGTTGGTGGTGTATTGGTCAAGCACGCGGACCGACTGCTGGTAGTCGCGGATCTTGGTCAGGTACAGGGCGGTGTTGAGGATCAGGGTCTTGTCGAGCAGGGCAGACTTGAGGCCCGCTTCAAAGGAGTTGGTCTTTTCGGCCTTGACCAGGTTGGAGTAGCCGTTGGTGAGCTGGGAGATCCCGGCCTTCTCGCCGTACTGCCAGGAGAAGTAGGCGGTCTGGTTGGGGTTCAGCTTGTACGAGGGGCTGACCACGAAGGAAGGCTGGGTGTCGCGGAAGGATTCGGCCTTGGTCTGGTTGAACAGCACGCCCATCTGGGAGGCACGGATGGCCTTGGCGTCGGCCACCTGGCGCTTCTGGTCGGCGGTCAGGCTGTTGTAGGCGGCACCTGGGTTGTTCGGGTTGATGGCCGTGCCGAAATACTTGTTGGCCACCTTGTCGGCCACCGAGAGCTGGGCGGCGGAGTTGTTGGCGCCCAGCACGCCGCTGCTGTTCGAGGCAAACCCGCCCAGTTGCACGCCATTCACTGCGACCGGGTTCAGCTCGGCGCCGTTGCCGTTGTCGCGGATGAAGCTGGAGCCCACGTTGCTGCGATCCTCACGGGTCAGGCGGATGCCGGTGGTGAGGGTCAGGGGCTCGCTCAGGTGCCAGTTGGCCTGGGCGAAGAGCGCGGTGCTCTTGTTCTTGATGCTCTGCAGGCCAGTGGGGGAGTTGTAGGCCATGGTCAGGCGGTTGAGGGAGTTCTGCATCAGCAGCTGACCGCCAGAGCTGGCCGCGAGGCGGTTGTACTGGGCGGTGTTGGCAAACCACGCACCGGCATCGCTGCCCCACTCACGCTGGTATTCCGAGCTGTTGCTGACGTTGATCACGAACAGGCCGGCCTGGTAATCCACGAAGCCACCCGTCTTGGAGCTGATGCGGAGCTCCTGGCTGCGCTGGGTGTAGTCGTTCCAGAAGCCGCCGGAGTTGCGGTAGATGTCGAAGGGGGTGCCTTCGTCATTGACCGCGTTGAAGTGGTAGTCCTTGTAGGCGGTGATGGAAGTCAGGGTGTGGTTGGCGACGTTCCAGTTGAGCTCCAAGGAGGCGCCCTTGCTGCCGGTCACCAGGGGGCGGGCCGAGTCGGCGTTGACCGCGTTGCGCCCACCGCCATAGAGGTAGTCATTGGCGTAGCTGTAATTGCTCTGCTGGGTGAACCAGCTGCGGCCGAGGCGGGTCGAGGCGTCGGTGCCCAGGGCGTTCACCGAGCCGTTGGAGTAGATGGCCGGCGTGGGGGTGTTGATGTTCCGGCCGTTGGTGTACTCGCCCGAGCGGGGCTGCAGTTCAAGGGCCAGGCGGGCATTGAAGTCGGTGGTCGGGGTGAGCAGGAACTGCACCCGGCCCGATACCCGGTCGATGTTCTGGTAGGACTGGTCCCGGTTGTCCAGGTTGGTGATGTCACCGCGGCCCTTGTCCACCACGAAGGCGCCACGCCAGGCCAGCAGGTCGTCCACAATGGGGCCGCCGGCGGCCAGCTTGCCGATCACCCGGTCGTTCTGGCCGAGGGTCAGGGAATAGTCGGCGCTGGGGGTGAAGGAGGGTTTGCGGGTGGTGATGTTGATGACGCCCAGGCTGGTGTTCTTGCCCAGCAGGGTGCCCTGGGGGCCGCGGGTGACTTCCACGGCCTCCACGTCGTGGTAGTTGAAGCTGGAGGTGAGGGCGTTGTAGGCGTAGTTAACACCGTCCACGATGACGCCGACGCTGGGGTCCTGGGCTTCGGTCTGGCCTTGTTTGCCGATGCCGCGGATGGACAGGCTGGAGGTGCGCTGGTTGCCCTGGTTCCAGGACACATTGCCGAGGCGCTGGGTGATGGATTTGATGTCGTCGGCGCCAGTGCGGTCGAGCTCGCGGCCAGTGACCACGGAGACCGACAGGGGCACGTCCTGCAGTCGCTCGATGCGGTTGCGCGAACGGATCACCACCGAATCCAGGGCCACGGCCTCTTCGGGGGCGGCGGCGGGTTCGGCTGCGGCGGCGACAGGCGTTGCGGCGGGGGCCGGCGTGCCCAGCTGGCGGGCCAGATCGGCCTGGGCCTTGTCGAGGGCCTGGCGCAGACGGGCGACTTCGGATTGCAGTTCGGCAGCGGATTTTTCCTGGGCCTGCACGCCGCCCGCAGCAAGGAGGGCAACGGTTGCCACGGCGGTGGCGAAGGGGCTCAGGCGAAACTGACGGCCTTCATGGGTGCGGCGCTGGCGGGCCGCCCGATGGGTATTGTTTTGGCTCATGACGAGACTTTCCTGTTTGAAATTCCGTCACCTCCTTTGGCAATAGACATGCCACGCGCCGGGAGCGGGATATATGGATTTCTGGATTTCTTATTCCCTTCGGGTTTCTTCTGAAAAAACAGCCGTTTCGGTGGTGTGCCCGGAAACGGGAAACGCGCCTGGCATAGGGGGCGCGCCCGGGGCCGTGGCGGGCTGTTCCAGGGTGGAATGCTGGGCAATCAACAGTTCCGGTGGCGGGCTGTTTGATGCGCCGCAGCGATCCGCCCATGGGGCAGGGCTGCGGCGCAGGGAGTGCATCAGAGCTTGCCGCTGAAGACGATGCCGTACCAGCGGGGGTAGGGGTAGGGCGTGTAGCTGGCCCAGCCTTTCTCGTGGGCGGTATCGTTGAAGGCGTTCTTGGCCACGAAAGTCACGTCGTAATTGCCCTTGTGGTGACCAAGGCCGATGGCCAGGTCGGTGGTGGCGCGGTCGGGGATCCACGCGTAGTCGGAGAGCAATTCGTCGTTGTTGGTGGAGCCGAGGTAGGCCGTGGTGAAGCTGGCGTGGAAGACCTTGTCGCCCAGCACCGGCCGGCGGTATTCACCGCTGATGTTGGCTGTCCAGTAAGGGGCTTCGCCCAGGCGCTGGCCGCTGCGGTCGAGGAAGGGGCTGGACAGGTAGGTCAGCTCGGAGGGCTTGCCGGCGTTCTGGAAGTCCTTGTAGCGGGCATCGTTGTAGGACGCCGCCACCCGGAAGGTGGTGAAGGGGATGCCGTTGTAGGCGGCGTCCACTTCGACCCCGGAAACCTGGACCTTGGCCACATTGCCCTGGATGCTGGCATAGGCGGTGGGGTTGGCGATGTTGTTGTTGATGTTGTCCTGGGTGGCGAACTGATCAATGGCGACCACCGTCTGCTGGTAATCCTTGATGTCCATCAGGAAGACGTCGGCATTGAGGGTCAGGGTCTTGTTGAGCAGGAAGGTCTTCACCCCCAGTTCATAAGCGTTGGTGCGCTCCGGCTTGACCGTGGTGGGCAGACCATTGACCACCAGGGCAGCGCCCGACTTTTCACCGTACTGCCAGCTGGCGTAGGCGGTGATGTTGTCGTTGATCTTGTACTTGGGGCTGAGGACGGCCGAGTGGAGCTGGTCCTTGTAGTCGCTGCGCACATTGTTGATCAGCGCACCGATCTGCGAGGCGCGGATGGCCTTGGCGGCGGCCACCTGGGCTTTCTGGGCGGCGCTCAGGGCAGCATAGGTGGCCACCCCGAAATACTGCTGGGCCACCGCATCGGCCTTGGCGATCTGCTCCGCGCTGTTGGCGCCAGCCAGGTTGCCGGCGGTGCCGTTGGCGACGCTGGCGGCGGAGTAGGCCACCGAGTTGAAGCCGCCCTGGGAGGCTGTGCCGCCAACGCCGTTGGTGCGCGACGACACCGGGTTGAGGAAGGCGCCGTAGCCCTGGTTGTTGAGCTGGCTGAACTGGGTGGTGGAGCGCGACTCGGTGCCGATGCGCAGGCCGGCGGTGACGGTCAGGGCGTCGCTGAGGTGAATGTTGGCCTGGCCGTAGATGGCCTTGCTGAAGGTCTTGATGTACTGCTCGCTCCAGCGGTACAGCCCGTTCAGTGAATCGGATGCCAGGGAGCGGCCGGCACCGATGTTGGTGCCCGCGGTACCAACCAGGGTGTTGTACTGGTTGTTGTTGGCAAACCAGGCGCCCGCGTCGGCGCCGTAGCTCGAACGGCTCTCCACCTCGTCCTCGGTGCGCAGCAGGAAGATGCCGGTCTGGTAGTCGATGCGCTTGCTGGGCTTGCCGGTCAGGCGGAACTCCTGGCTGGCCTGGTTGTAGAAGACGCTGCCGCCCCCCAGCCGGCTGATGTCGAAAGGCGTGCCTTCGTCGTTGCGCGCCTGGAAGGTGTATTGGCGCACGCCGGTGATGGAGGTCAGGGTGTGGGTGTCGTTGAGGGTGTAGTTGAGCTCTGCCACCGCGCCGCTGCTGGAGGCGATCTGACCCTGGGTTTCGTTCTGATACATCTTTCCGATGCGAGTGGGAGCATTCAGAAAATCGGCATAGGTGAAGCTGCGGTTGCCGAACCAGCTGCGGGTCAGGCGGGAGCGGTTGCCGGTGCCGTTCGGGTCCACCAGGGTGCCGTTGGCATAGCGCAGGGGCACGTCCACGAAGTTGGTCAGGCCGTTCTGCACCTGGGTGGCGCGGGGCTGGATGTCGAGGCTGAGCTTGGCGTTGAAGTCTGCCGTGGGCGTCAGCAGAAACTGGGTGCGGGCGCTGACCCGGTTGCGGTTGAACATGGTGTCCAGATCCTTGCCGGTGTCGTCCGCCACCGTGTAGTAGCCGCGCTGGTTGTTCACCACGAAGGAACCACGCCAGGCCAGCAGGTCATCGATGATGGGGCCGCCCAGTGCGCCCTTGAGCAGTACCGTTTCGCGGAGGCCGTAGGTCAGTTCCAGGTCGGAGCTGGGGGTGAAGGACGGGGCCTTGCTGTTGATGGTGATGGCGCCCGCACTGGCGCCCTTGCCCTGCAGGGTGCCTTGGGGGCCGCGGGCCACTTCCACTGATTGCACGTCATAGAAGTCGAAGTTGCCGAGCTGGGCGAGGCCATAGGGCACGCCATCCACGATCAGGCCGACGCTGGGGTCCTGGGTTTCGGTGAAGCCCCGGCGGCCGAGGCCGCGGATCGACAGGGACGAGCCCCGGGTGTTGTTCTGATTGAAGGTGATGTTGCCGAGGCGCTTGGTGATGGCCTCGAAGTCGGAGGCTTGCTCCCTTGCCAGCTCGGCGCCGCTCACCACCGAGATGGATACCGGCACGTCGTGCAGTTTCTCGAGTTGCCGACGGCTGCGCACCACCACCGAATCGAGGGTCTGGGGGGCTGTGGTGGCGGGGGGCGTGTCGGCGGATACGTCAGCGGCTGTGGTTGCGGTGGCGGCTGGGGTGGTCTGATGCTGGCCGAGCTGGCGCCTGAGTTCCTGGATCTCGGCATTGGCTTTCTGCAGGCGGGCTTCCAGCTCGCTGGCGGAGGGCGGCTCGGCGGCATGCAGGGCACCGGAGGCACCCAAGGCCAGGCTGGCCACCCGCAGGGCAATCGGAGTCCGTCGGGACGGCAGAAAGGGGGCACGGGGGGCTCTGCTTGTTTCTTTTCTATGGCTCATGGTCTTTCACTCAGGGAACACGAAATGGGTTCCGGTGAAATAGCATTTGGCGTGCCATGGGTATTTGGGTGGCCTTTATCCATTTTCAGGGTGGAATTGAAGCCGGTGTCTGCATGTGTAAATGGAAAATGCCATTCAAATCATGATTTATATCTTTTGCGTTGAACCTTAATTGCCATTCAGTCTTTTGTTGCGCTGCAATCAAATATGGGCGGAATGGTGAACGGAATTGAACATGACGCCGGGGCGGACGATTTTCAATACGCTGGAAGCGGATTTTTCTGAAACTGTTGGCGGATGAGCAGGGGTGCGGGGTGGGCAGCAACTGCGTTCTGCTGGCTGTTTGCGGCGCAGCATGCTGTTTGCTGGCGTGCATCTCCGGTATGGCCTGGCGTTCTGCCGGGTATGTCGTCATGGTGTTGAATATTAAGGGGTTGTTGAGGCAGAGAAGGGGGCGGAGAGCGATCTGGAGGCTTGGCACGATAGCTGCAAAGGGAAGGGCGCTGGGCCCGTGGGCTGCGAGGCAGCTTCAGCGAGTCGGAATGTGTTTCGGGTTTTGCGGTGCATTCGTTGTGGCGATGTCCGGAATTGCCAGATAGGCAATCCGGGCGGCGCCTGATCAATCGTGTTTCAGGGAGTCTCTTGATGCTTGTGAGAAAAGCTGTGTATGTGGCGGTCATGATGGCCGTGACGACGTCGGTCATTGGTGCGGAAACGGAAAAGAAGCCCGCGGTGGCGGCTAAATCCACTGTTCCCAATGGCTGGGCCTATCTGCCGGTGAAGTCCCCGGAGGTGCCGGCCGTCAAGCAGGCCAAATGGGCACGTACCCCCATCGACAATTTCGTGCTGGCGCGCCTGGAGGAAAAGGGCATCAAGCCGGCCGCCGAGTCTGATCGGGCCACTTTCATCCGCCGCGCCACGCTGGACGCCTGGGGCCTGTTGCCGACGCCGGAGGAGGTTCAGGCCTTCGTCAATGACAAGTCTCCCAACGCCTACGAGAAGCTCGTGGACCGGCTGCTGGCGTCCCATCATTTTGGTGAGCGCCAGGCGCGGCGCTGGCTTGATCTGGCGCGCTATGCCGACAGCTCGGGCTTCCAGAACGACACGACCCGGCCTAACAACTGGCGTTATCGCGACTATGTGATCAGCGCCTTCAATGCCGACAAGCCCTTCGACCGCTTCATCAAGGAGCAGGTGGCCGGGGACGAGCTGTGGCCCGACAGTCAGGATGCCAAGGTAGCGACCGGCTTCCTGGGAGGCTACCCGGACAACCACAATTCCCGCGATCTGGTGCAACGCAAATACCAGATCACCACCGACATCACCGACACCATCGGCGAAACCTTCCTGGCTTCCACCACGGGCTGCGCCCGTTGCCACAATCACAAGGCCGACAAGCTCAGCCAGAAGGAGTACTTCCAGCTCCAGGCCTTCTTTGCCAATACGGCCTTCGATTTGCGCACGCCGCTTGCCAAGGGCACCGAAACCGCCTGGGACAAGAAGTTTGCCGAACAACAGGCCAGGTACAGGGAGGCCACCAAAGAGATCCGCGACAAGATGGCCGCCGTTGTGGCGCCCTATCGTGAAGCCGGCATCAAGTATCAGAAGGAGCGCTACCTGACCGACAGCCGGGAGTCCATCTTCAAGGCCGAGAAGGACTGGAACGCCCTTGATCGCTGGGTCAACTTCCGTCACAAGATGGTCTTCAATGCCGATACCGATCTGGCGGGCTACCTGAGGCTGACCGCCGAGACCAAGGATCACGCGGACCACTCGCCGGAGCGGATCACCGCCTGGAAGGAGTACCAGAAGCTCCAGGCGGAGCTGCGCAAGTTCGAGCATCTGCGCCCCATTGGCGGTTCGAACTTCATCACCGCGGCCACCGAGTTGGGCCAGACCGATTCGCCTCCGACCTTCGTCCGTTTCGGCGGCATCCACGAGCGTCCCACTGAAGAAGTTCAGCCGGGCATTCCGGCTCTGTGGGGCGGCGACAAGATCGACATCAAGCCGACGGCCAATTCGTCGGGGCGCCGCACCGCCCTGGCTGGCTGGCTGGCCAGCCCGAACAACCCTCTCACGGCACGGGTCTATGTGAATCGGGTGTGGAGCCAGTACTTCGACAAGGGCATCGTCAATACCCCTGCGGATTTCGGTCGTGCCGGCGAGAAGCCGACCCATCCGGAGCTGCTCGACTACCTGGCTTCGAATTTCGTCAAGAACGGCTGGAGTGTGAAGAAGCTGCAGCGGGAGATCCTGCTGTCCAGCGTCTATCGTCAGTCCTCTGCGCCGCGGGATGATGTGGCCAAGCTCGATCCGAAGAACGAACTGCTGGCGGTCTATCCCCGCAAGCGCCTGGAGGCCGAGGAGATCCGCGATGCATTGTTGTATGCATCCGGTCAGCTGACCGACGTGGTTGGCGGTCCGTCCGTGTTCCCGCCCATCGCCAAGGTGCTGGAGAACGGCCGCGCCGATTTCGACGGCAACCGCCAATGGACGGTGTCCACCGACAAGGCCGACTGGAACCGTCGCAGCATCTACATCTTCAGCCGCCGCAGCCTGCCTTACCCGCTGCTGCAGAACTTCGATCCGGCCAATCCTTCCCAGGCCCACCACAAGCGTGACGTGACCACCACACCACTGCAGGCCCTCACCCTGTTCAACAGCGACATCGTCGTGAATTGGTCTCAGGCGCTGGCTGGCCGGATCATCAATGAAGTGGGCAAGGACGAGACGGCCCAGTTCAACCGCCTCTACCAGATCCTCTTCTCCCGGGAGCCGAACAAGGCCGAAGCTGTCGCGCTCAAGGCCTTCCTGGCGAAGGAAGAGGGCCTTGTCCAGAAGAAGGTGGCCGCCGGCAGGTTCGAAGCTGCAGTGCCCACTGGCTTGAAGGACCCGAGCCTCATCAATCCGGTGCGTGGTGCTGCCTTCGTGGATCTGGTGCATACCGTGGCCAACTCCAACGACTTCGCCTATCGCTTCTGAGTAAGCCCCCAATAGCAGACAACAAGACTCCATAAGGAACAATGACCATGAGTACCAACCGTCGAGACTTTCTCCTCAAGGCCGGGCTGGGTGTGGGCGGCATTGCCGCCAGCGGCTTCATCCCGGGCGTGGGCTTCATCAACGCGGCCACCGCCGCCGAGCTGATCGACCCGCTGGCCCCCAAGCAGCCGCACTTCCCGGGCAAGGTCAAGTCGGTGATCTGGCTCCACCAGAACGGCGCGCCCTCGACTCTCGACCTGTACGACTACAAGCCCGAGCTGGTGAAGCTCGCCGGGCAGCCGGTGCCGGCTTCCTTCATGAAGGGCATCAAGACCTCCACCCAGGGGGGGGTGAACAAGCTGTTCTATTCCAATCAGCGCACGTTCAAGCAGTACGGCGAGAGCGGCGCCTGGTTCTCCGAGCTGCTGCCCAATCTGGCCCAGCACGCCGACAAGCTGGCCTTCATCAAATCCAGTGTCACGGTGGGCGCCACCCACGACATCTCCATCCTCAAGCTCAACACCGGCGACCTCAATCCCGGCCGGCCGTCCCTGGGGGCGTGGGTCAACTACGCCCTGGGCTCCCTCAATCCCGACCTGCCGTCCTATGTGGTGCTCTACAACGGCGAGCAGGAGCCCAGCGCCGGCTCGGTCAATTGGAGCTCCGGCTTCCTGCCGGCCGTCTATCAGGGCACGGCCTTCCGGCCTGGGGATTCCCCCATCATCTATCTGGACCGCCCCGAACTGCGCTCCGCCGACCAGCAGCGCGCCTCCCTGGATCTGCTCAAGCACCTCAACCGTCTGGGCGGTGAGCGTCGCCCCAACGACACCGAGCTGCGCGCCCGCCTGGAGTCCTACGAGCTGGCCGACCGCATGCAGAAGGCTGCGCCGGAGGCCGTCGATCTCTCCAAGGAGTCCGAGGCCACCCTCAAGCTCTACGGCATCGACGATCCGACCAGCGAAAGCTATGGTCGTGTGCTGTTGCGCGCCCGCCGGCTGGTCGAGCGGGGCGTGCGCTTTGTCCAGGTGGTGTCCGGCTACCCCAGCAACATCTCCGACCAGGAGCGCCGCAGCTGGGACGCCCACAGTGACCTGGACGGCAACCACGGTACCCAGGCGCGCATGGTGGACAAGCCCATCGCCGGTCTGCTGCAGGATCTGAAGACCCTTGGCCTGCTCGACTCCACCCTGGTGGTGTGGGCGTCGGAGTTCTCCCGCACCCCGTGGGGCGAGAGCGGCACCGGCCGCGACCACAACCCCTGGGGCTACACCCAGTGGATTGCCGGTGGTGGCGTCAAGGCTGGCTTTACCTACGGCGAGACCGACGAGCTTGGTGTGCAGGTGGCGGACAAGGACAAGGGCGTGGACACCTACGACCTCCACGCCACCGTGCTGCACCTGCTGGGCCTGGATCACCTCAAGACCACCTTCGTCAACAATGGCCGCTCCGAGCGCCCGACGGTGGTTTATGGCAAGGTGGTCAAGGAGCTGCTGGCCTGATGCCGGTCGGCTTCCGCTTCCTTCGATGACAACAAGGAAGGCGGCCGGCATGAATGGCCGGCTGCCCTTCCGGGACAAACCCCAATGAACAAGCAATTGATCAGAAATACCCTTCTGTCCGGCCTGCTGCTGTCGGCTGCCCTTGCCACCCCCGCCCTGGCCGATCTCAAGGAAGGGGACAAGGCCCCGGACTTCACTGCCCAGGCATCCCTGGCGGGCAAGGCCTTCAACTACACCTTCAAGGACGCCCTGAAGAAGGGCCCCGTGGTGGTCTATTTCTATCCCTCGGCCTTTACCGGCGGCTGCAACCTGCAGGCCCACACCTTCGCCGAGAACATCGACAAGTTTGCTGCTGCCGGGGCCACCGTGATCGGCGTGTCCCTGGACAGCATCAAGCGCCTCAACGCCTTCTCGGCCGACCCCGAATACTGCGCCGGCAAGCTGGCCGTGGCCTCCGACCCGGAGGGCCGGATTGCGCGCTCCTTCGATCTGGCCGTGGCCGACATCCCGGCGGGCCGCAAGGACACCCGTGGGCAGGACATCGACCATGGCCGGGTGGATCGGGTGACCTTCGTCATCAAGCCCGATGGCAAGGTGGCAGCCACCATCGGCGGCGTGGCCCCTGTGGCCAACGTGGAGAAGGCCCTTGAGACCGTGAACCGTCTGGCCTTGGCACGACGCTGAGGGCCCGGTTTCGATGACGGATTCGAGGGGGGCAAAGTGGGCCCCGCGGTGGCGCCCGGCCATGGCAATGGTGGGGGTGGTGTTGGCCGGATGCCTGCTGGCAGCGCCGGCCGGGGCGCAGTCGGCCAAGCCCCCGGCAGCCCGGGGGCAGGGCAAGGCTCCGGCTGCGGCAGTGGTATCGGCCCAGGTTCAGGGGCTCCGGGGTGATCCTGTCCGTGGTCTGAAGAAGTCCGATGACGAGCGCTGCCAGGAGTGCCACGGGGCGGATGGCAACGGGCTCGGGCACAGCGAGGGTTCTGAAGGGCGCCTGCCCAAGCTGGCCGGGCAGCCGGTGGAGTATCTGCTGAAACAGCTGGACAACTTCCGCAGCGGCGCCCGCAAGCACGATGTGATGAGCATGATGGCGCGGACAGTGACACCCGCCGATCTGGCCGATATCGCCGCCTACTTCGCCAGCCAGCCGCCGATGAAGGGGGATGGCTCGGGGGACAACCCGGTGGGCCGGGGGCTGTACGAGAGGGGTGATGCAGGCCGTGGCATTGCCGCCTGCATCACCTGCCATGGGCCCGGCGGGAAGGGCCTCGCCGGGGCAGGGGCCGAGTCGCCGCGGCTCGGTGGCCAGGAGTGGCGTTACCTGGAAAAGCAGCTGCTCGACTGGCGCAGCGGGGACCGCAGCAACAGCCGGGATGGGGTGATGAACAGCCAGATCCGCCCCCTCAGCGATGAGGAGATCCGGGCCCTGAGCAGCTACCTTTCGGGCCTCCCCTGAGCAGGGTGTCGGCCTGGCAGGCAGCCGCGTATTGGGGCGCCGAGGAAAAGCCGCTGTGCGGGTGCCGTCGAATCACCTTTTCAAGGGCATGAGCCCTTTCATCCAACTGCTTGCAAGAGTGCCCTGGTGGCCATGGCCTTTGGCGACCTGGTGAGCGCAGGCATTTCGTAAGACCCGACCGGGGCGGCGCACGCCGTTCCCCGCATTCAATAAACCGGAACCATGAAAACCAAGCTTGCCTATCTCGCCCTGACCGCCATCTTTGCCGGCAGTGCCTATGCCGCCACCAGTGCCGTGGATGAAGACTTCATGCGCAACATCGAAGACACCTTCAAAAGCGCCGATTCGGCCATTGGCCTGAAGGATGCCAAGACCGCCACCGCCGACGCCAAGGAGCTGGAGAAGCTCTTTGCCGAGGTGGTCGACCACTACGTGAAGAAGGGGGATGCGGAAGAAGGGGTGAAACTCTCGGAAAAGAGTGTCGCGCTGTCGAAGCAGATCGTCGTCACCGTTGCCGCCAAGGATTTCGACTCGGCCGCCGCCGCATCCGCCGAACTGGGCCGCGCCTGCAAGAGCTGCCACAACGTGTACAAGCAGGATTGAGGGTGCCGCTACCCCCGGCCGCTGGTGGCCTCCCCGAAAGGAGTCCGTGCATGCGCAACATCACTCTCTTCGTCTGGCTCTCGGTGCTTGGCGCGATCGTCGCCGGGCTGGGCCTGGCCGCAGCGGAAGAGGATTCACGCCAGATCGAGGCAAGCGACGCCCCCGAACTCTCGTTTATCGAGATCCTGATCGGCCGAGTCTGCGTCTGTTACGAAAAAGACCGGACTAGCCCGGCGTAGACGCCACCCTGCGCCAGCAGTTCGTCATGGTTACCGCGCTCCACGATCCGCCCCCGCTGCAGCACGACGATAAGATCGGCGCGGCGGATGGTGGACAGTCGATGCGCGATAGTGATGGTTGTGCGGTCTTTCGACAGAGCCTCCAGCGCCTTGGTCAAGGCTTGTTCGGTGCGGACATCGAGCGCACTGGTGGCTTCATCGAGCAATAGCACTGGTGGATTGCGCAGGATGGTGCGAGCCAGCGCCAGGCGCTGTTTCTCTCCGCCTGAGAAACGCTGGCCGCGTTCACCGACCAGCGTCTCGTACCCGTCGGGCAGCGCCTCGATGACGGCATCGAGTTGCGCGGCCCTGGCGGCGGCCAACAGTTCGTCATCGGTCGCATCCGGCTTGGCGAAACGCAGGTTGTCCGCCACCGAGGCATGTAACAGGTACGGCTCCTGGGAAACCACACCGAGCATGTCGGTCAATGACTGGAAGCTGAGATCGCACACGTCGACACCGTCGTAGCGGATCGAGCCGCCATCCACGTCGTACAGCCGGGCCAGCAGGTGGGCGAGCGTGGTCTTGCCCGATCCGGTGGCGCCGACGATGGCGACGTGGGTGCCTGCCGCAATGTCGATACTGATGTCCTCCAGTACCGGCGCACTGTGCGGGTCATAGCGGAAGCTGACGCCATCGACCGTCACCTGGCCGCGCATCTGCGCGCGCTCTAGGCTCACCGCAGCGGCACGCTCGGTGATCTCGACGGGAGTGTCCAGGTACTCGAAGATGCGCGCGAACAGCGCGCGGGTGGTACGCAGGTCACGCCCCAACTGAAGCAACTGCTCGAAAGGCCAGAGCAACTGCTCCTGCAGGGCGATCATGGCCACCAGCGTGCCGATGGTCAGCGGTGTGCTGCCGCCCATCAACCAGCCACCGAGCAGCAGCGTCAGCGCAGGCAGGATCGAGAGCGTCAAACCGATCAGTGCCCACTGCCATTCGCCGGCGGTACGCGAGCGCACCTCCAGTGCCGCGACCTCCCGCGAAGTTCGCGAGAACCGGCGAACCAGAAAGCCACTGCGGCCCATGGTGCGGGCGAGGATGATGCCGGAAAGCGACAAGGACTCCTGCACCGCCGCGGACAGATCCGCCTGCCTGGCCTGCTGCTCGAAAGTAATGGCCTCGCGCAATTTGGCGACCCATTGGCTGATCACGACCGTCAGCGGAACGACCAGCAGCGAAAACAGCGCCAGCCGCCAGTCAAGCAGCCACATGGCGAGCGCCGTCATCAGCACCGTGCTGAGGCTGCGCGCCAGCTCGTTGCCGGCATCAGTCACCAGCGATTGCAGGCCGCCGATGTCATTGGCGATGCGCGACTGGATCTCGCCGGTACGGTTGCCCGCGAAGAATCGCAGCGACAGCGACTGCAGGTGTGCGTACACACGCACCCGCAAGTCGTGCAGGATCGCCTGACCGATACGGGCCGACAGAATGGTCTGCACCGTACTGATCGCAGCCCCCAGCACCGCCACCGCAACCAGCCCGCCGACCAGCCAGAGCAACAGGGGAAAATTGTCGCCAGGCAATGCATCGTCGATGATGGCCCGCAGCAAAAAGGGCGCGGCCATGCCGATCATGGAGCCAACTATCAACAGCACCACGACCGCTAGAACTTTCAGCCGGTAGGGCATGAACAAGGCGAACACCCGCTTCATGGAAACGTGTGCGGCGGCGAGTTCCTCGTAGTCCTGCCGCGAGTTTGCGGACGGTTCTGCTGGTGCCTGCATCTCTCTCTATCATCCAAAGACGGCGATCCGGCTCGCCAAGGTGTGGCCAGTAAGGTCGTCTGAACCCATCATTCGGGCGCCCACCGATGCACACACGCCGCAGGCGCCATGGAGATTGCGTGGACACGACAGGGCATCATGAAGTGAAGCGGTGGTACCGATGGTCGAGGTCGGATAGCCCCGGGGCAGCCCGTTTCACCCTGCTTTTGAACAGGGCAACATACGGGTCAATACGTCGTCGCGGCGTACCCGGTGATGAAACAAAGCCGCGGCCACGTGCAGTGCGACGACGCCCCAGGCCACCCACTTGCCCAGGAAGTGATGCACCACGTCGATGGGCATCTCGAATGCCTTCCAGGTAACGTCGAAGGTTCGGCTGATCCAGGAAAACAGCGCGGTTTCATTGAATCCCGTAACAGAGAACAGCCCGAAGTCGGTCGAAGCGTGCGTGCCCAAGTAGCCCGTCAGCGGCATCAAAATCAACAGGCCGTACAGTCCCACGTGCGCGACATGGGCAAGCCAGTGCTCCAGCTTCGATCCCGGAGGCTCTTCGGGTTGCACATCCAGCAGACGCCAAAGCAGCCGGGGCAACACCAGAAAACCGACCAGCAAGCCAAGTATCCAATGGATGTTGAGCACGAGCAGGGATTCGGGCTGGGTATCGTAGTCCATGAACCAGATGACGTAATAGACGACGATGTAAGCGCCGATGAAGGCCGCCGCGCTCGTCCAGTGGAAGAGCTTTGCCAAAGCACCAAATCGGGTCTTGTTATTGCGCCATTGCATCGGGAATGTCCTTCTGGGTGAATAGGCTACGCGTGCTACAGGTGTGAATCGCCCGAAGCCGTGATTTTGCCAACCGCCGATTGAGCCACGATGTAGCTATCTTGGAGAACGTGTGGAGAAGGCGTAGACGTCGCGACCCAAGCTCAGGTCGACCAATCCTTTGCCGCCACCAACCTGGGCGGCGTGCGCGACGCGGTGGCGGTCGATGATTCCATCCAGCTGATCCAGAACTACTTCAGGAAGTGGTACCGGGTCCGCCTGTTTGCGCCGTCACGGTATCTCCCGCATGCCGCAGGCCTGGGCTTTGTCACCGGGCCCGGCGGCACTCTCGACCGGACGGGCGCCATCGTCATCCGCAGGCAGAAGTACCCCATCGGCTCGGTCATCGCCAGCGAAGGCCCGAAACGCCAGCGACGCTGAATCGCGGCTGGGAGTACTCCCTCGCCGGGAGTGGCCGCGGCACGGTTCCGGGTTAAGCTCGGGCCATCCTCCGATTCCTCGCATCCCATGCACTACCTCTACCTGGCCCTGGCCATCGTCTTCGAGATCTTCGCCACCTCGGCCCTGAAGGCCGCCGACGGCTTCACCCGCCTGATGCCCAGCCTGCTGGTGGTGGTGGGCTATGGCGCGGCCTTCTTCTTCCTGTCCCTGGCCCTGCGCCACCTGTCCATCGGCATCGCCTACGCCATCTGGTCGGGGGCCGGCATCGTGCTGATCAGCGTGGCGGCCTATTTCGTCTACGGCCAGAAGCTCGACACCGCGGCTCTCATCGGCATGGGGCTGATCGTCGCCGGAGTGGTGATCATCCAGGTCTTTTCCAAGTCACAGGCGCACTGAGGGTCAGGGCAGGGGCAGGCTGGAGCTTCCCTTGTGGGGTCGAATGAACTCGATCCCACGGAAGCCCACCGGCCGTCCTTGGGGCGAGTTCTGCGCCGGCATGTAATCACCCCGCCAGGCTTTGAGAGCCTGATGAGGCCCGGTCCGGCCTTGTAAAAAGCTTATCGCCTGAAGTGATGATGATCCCGGCGCAGGAATGTGCTGCAGCTGTTGCTCAGGCAACAGCCAGGGCCAAGCCGGGGGGGCTGGCTGAGGCTGCTGGGCGGCCACATTTGTCTTTGGAATGAAGGCCTTCGGTGCGCATCGCCGCGCCCGGCCGCCCCATGGCGCACAAGTTGCAAACGGAAGCCTGACCGTCCAATAACAACAAGGCCTCCATCATGTTGCGTCCTCGCCCTCTTCGTCCCAGCCTGCTGGCCCTCAGCCTCGCCGCCGCCTTCTCCGGGGGTGCCCACGCCCAGCAGGCCGCCGGCAACGGTGTTGATCTGGATACGGTGATCGTCACCGGCACCCGTACCAAGGCCCGCACCGTCACCTCGTCCCTGTCACCCATCGACCAGATCTCCGCGAAGGAACTGGAAAGCAGTGGCGCCACCGAGCTGGCCACGGTGCTGGCGCGGCTGCTGCCCTCCCTCAACTTTCCGCGGCCCTCGGTGACCGACGCCACCGACGCGGTGCGCCCGGCCCAGCTGCGCGGCCTGTCTCCCGACCACACCCTGGTGCTGGTCAATGGCAAGCGCCGCCACACCACGTCCATCCTCAACTCCAGCGGCACCCAGGGGCGGGGCTCGGCGCCGGTGGATCTCAACGCCATTCCCCTGGCGGCGGTGGAGCGCATCGAGGTGCTTCGCGACGGTGCGGCGGCCCAGTACGGCTCCGATGCCATCGCCGGGGTGATCAACATCGTTCTCAAGAAGGGCGCCGAGGGCGGCGAGGTAGAGGCCAGCTTCGGCCAGTACAGCGAGGGTGACGGCACCCAGCACAAGCAGAGCGCCCATTTCGGCCTGCCCCTGTCGGACAGCGGCTGGCTGCGGGTGGCGGTGGAGAAGCGCGAGCAGAATTCCACCAACCGTGCCCTGCCGGACTTCCGCAACCCGGCCGAGCCCCTTTACGGCAAGGTCAGCCAGCGCTTCGGCGACCCGGACAGCGATCAGGAATCGGTCTTCCTCAATGGCCAGTTCGCCTTCAATGCAGATGTGGAGGCCTACTTTTTCGGCAACTACACCAATCGCAACACCCGCGCGGCGGGCTTCTACCGCCCGGCCCTGGACAGCCGCAACATCCGCGCCATCTACCCTAACGGCTACCTGCCCATCGAGGCCAGCAACAGCATCGACCAGGCCTTCGTGGCCGGTGTGCGTGGCGTCACCGACGGGGGCTGGCGCTGGGATCTGAGCGCCAACTACGGCGTCAATCGCTACCGCCTCAACATCGAGAACAGCCTCAACACCAGCCTGGGGGCAAGCAGCCCGACGCGCTTCTATGACGGCGAGCTGGAGAACGTGCAGACGGTGATCAATGCCGACTTCGCCCGGGAGTTCACCGTCGGCGCCCTGGCCGGCCCGCTGACCCTGGCCTGGGGTCTGGAGACCCGCAACGAGAAGTACGCCATCTCGGCGGGCGAGCCCAACTCCTACTTCGGCACCGGCGCCCAGGTGTTTGCCGGCTTCCGGCCCACCGACGCAGGCACCAACAGCCGCAACAGCAAGGCCGTCTATGCCAGCCTGGAGGCCGACATCACCAAGAAGCTGAGTGGCTCGGTGGCCCTGCGCGCCGAGAACTACAGCGACTTCGGCGACGCCACCTCGGCCAAGCTGGCCGGGCGCTATGCGGTGTCGCCGGCGGTGGCCCTGCGCGGCACGGCGTCCACCGGCTTCCGGGCACCTTCCCTGGTGCAGCAGTATTACTCGACCACCACCACCAGCTTCATCAGCAGCGTGCCCTACGACGTGCGCACCTTCGCGGTGTCCGACCCGGTGGCCCGCCAGCTTGGCGCCGAAGACCTGAAGGCCGAGAAATCCACCAACTTCAGCCTGGGCGTGGTGCTGCAGCCAGTGCGCAACCTCACCACCTCCATCGACGCCTACCAGGTGGACATCCGCGACCGCATCGTGCTGTCCGAAAACCTCACCGGTACGGCGGTGCGCAACTTTCTTACCGCCAACGGCTACCCCAACACCGATGGCGGGCGCTACTTCACCAACGGCATCGACACCCGCACCCGCGGTATCGACCTGGTCAGCACCTATCGCCTCGATCTGGGCAGCCGGGGCAGGGTGGATCTGAGCCTGGGCTTCAACTACAACACCACCGACATCACCCACGTGGCGTCCAACCCGGCCATCCTGGCCCAGAACGGCCTGGCGGTGACGCGCATCGGCCGGGCCGAAACCGGGCGCATCACCAAGGGCGTGCCTTCGGACAAGCTGACCCTCGGCGCCGACTATGGCTTTGGCGCCTGGAACCTGCGCGGGCTGCTCACCCGTTACGGCGAGTTCACCGCCTTCCACGCCAGCAACCCGGCCCTGGACCAGACCTTCAACGCCGCCTGGGTGCTGGACCTGGCCACCAGTTACAAGCTGCGCAAGTGGACTTTCACGGCCGGGGTGGACAACCTCACCGACCGCTATCCCAACCGCCTCACCGCGGCCACCACGCCCAATACCGTGCTGCCCTACAGTCAGAGCTCGCCCTTTGGCTTCAACGGCCGCTTTGCCTACCTGAAGGCCGGGTATAGCTGGTAAGGCGGTAACGGCCCGTGACCCACATCACGGGCCGGCAGCCGGATTTCCGAAGCCGGTCCACCTGGCGCCGGCTTCGCGCGTTCTCAACCCTACAGGCCCCGGCACCGTCCGGCCCACCGACTTTTTTCCGATTCCGGCGACCATGTGCCAGCTCCTCGGGCTCAACAGCAATTTGCCCACAGACATCTGCTTCTCCTTCAAGGGCTTCAAGGCCCGGGGCGGCGGCACGGACGTGCATGGGGACGGCTGGGGCATCGCCTTCTTCGACGGCCCCGGGCTGCACATCGTCAATGAGCCGCAGCCCTCCTGCCGCTCGGCCCTGGCAGAGATGATCAGCCACCACCCCTTTCCGGCCAGCAACGTGGTGGCCCACATCCGCAAGGCCACCGTGGGCGCCGTGCGCCTGGAAAACACCCACCCCTTCGCCCGGGAGCAATGGGGCAGCAACTGGGCCTTTGCCCACAACGGCACGCTGCTCGACTTCACCCCGGACTTCGACGGGAGCTTCCGCCCCGTCGGCACCACCGACAGCGAGCGGGCCTTCTGCTGGCTGATGCAGGAGATGCGCCGCCACTTCGGCCAGGTCCGCCCGTCCCTCGACCGGCTCTTCGGGTGGCTCGGCGAGGCCGCCATCACCCTGACCCGCCACGGGGTCATCAACTTCCTGCTCTCCGACGGTGACGTGATGCTGGCCCATTGCTCGACCCGCCTGCACTACGTGATCCGGCAGGCGCCCTTCGGTGAAGTGCATCTGCAGGACGCCAACCTGGGCCTGGACCTCACCACCAGCCTTGACCCGGGCATGCGTACCGTACTGCTGGCCACCGTGCCCCTGACCCGCAACGAACACTGGGTGGCCATGCCGGCCGGCACCCTGTGGGCTTTCCGCGACGGTGCAGTGCTGGCCACCGCCAGCACCCTCGCCGGCCGCATCCCCGAGGGCGCCCAGGCCTGCTCGTGAGGTGGCTGGGAGGTGTTGAGCCGGGGGCTCCGTGGCTTTCCCCGTGGGGTCGAAGTTATTCGACCTGCTCACGCAATGACCGGCAAGCCGATGATCAAAGTCCGCGGTCGAATGAACCTAAAAACCTCAGTTGAAAGGCCTTGGCAGGCTGAAATCCTTTGTCAGCGCGGGTTTCGGCGAGTCTGTGCTATCTGCAGAGCAGTTGGACAGAAATTGCCGAAACCCTTGTCCCATAAGGCTTTCAGCCGGAAATGCACGGTCAACTGAGTTTTCTAGGATGAATTCGACCCCACGGAAGCACCACTCGGCCTGCTGTCTTCCACTTAGCGCTCCGCCCGTGGCAGCCTGAACAGCTCGGCCAGGGCCGGCGCGTACTTGGCGGCGTCGCCGTGCAGGACGAGTTGGCGATGGCGCCACCCAGGGAGTGGCCGTAGACGTACCGGGCCCGCTGGGGATGGTGCCGGGCCAGCCATGCCCAGGCGGCGCGGGCGTCCTCGTAGGCCAGGGTCTCGGTGGGCCGGTCGGGGCTGCTCTTGCCGAAGCCCCGGTAGTCGATGCCGAGCACCGCGAAACCCAGGTCCCGTAGCCGCCGGAAGCGGTAGGACGAGCTGGTCACGTCCCAGCGGGCGCCGTGCAGGAACAGGATGATCGGTGCATCGGTCGCCCCGCTGGTGGCCTCCTGCCAGAGACCATGCAGGCGTACGGGCTTGCCCGATGCTTCCGAAGTGAAATCGATCCACCGTTCCTGCATTTCCGTCAGGGCGGGGGTGTCGATGGTCAGCTTCGTATCGGTGGGCCGGAAGATCAGGCTGCTCTGCAGGCCTTCGAAGCTCGCGCAGCCAGTCAGGCCGACCAGCGCGAGCAGACCGGTGAAGGCCATCTTCGCCGGGAGGCGAGGCGTCATTGCTGCGCGAGGCTCAGCCTGCGTCCTGCCGCCGGGGCAGGCGCCGGACCCAGAATGCCATCTCGAAGGCCACGCCAGCGATGACGAAGCCGGCACTGCCGCTGTCGGCGCCGGCGGCGTAGAGGGCCAGGGCGGCGAGCACCAGGCCAGCGGTGGTCAGTTTGTGCGTCATGGGGGCGCCGATGTGTTCGTCAAAGGGGCAGGCTCACTTCCCGCCGCCGAACTTGCTGTCCGCCGCCTTTGCGTCGGCGGCGATCTTTTCGTTGGCTTCCCGAGCGGCCTGGGCTTCGCTGTTGATGGTCTGGCTGATCAGGTCACTGGTGGCCTTGATGTCGGCGTTGCCTTCCTTCTGAAGGCAGTCGAGCCAGGCGCGCTGGGCCTGGCGGTAGGCATTGACCGTGCCGACGCTTTTGTTGAAGGCGTCGGCGTTCTTCAGGTCGAGGCTCACGGCCGCGGGGCGGGGGCCGCAGGCGTGGGTCCAGGCTCCGTTGTCGATGGGGCCGGCCAGGGCCGGCGCGGCGGTGCCGGTGGTGGCAATGAGGGCAATGGCGTAAAGGGCTTTCATGGGGCGGTTCTCCGGTGGGGCTCAGCCCCTGGGGGCTTTCGGGGTGTCGGGGGTGGCGTCGTTGGCGGCGGCCTTTGTGGCGGGGGGCGTGTTGGCGCCGCCCTTGCCCTTCTTGTCGGGCAGGGCGCGGGGATTGACCGTCTCGCCCTCGGCGAGCAGGTCGGAGGGGCTGCTGACCAGCACCTCGCCAGCCTTCAGGCCCGACAGGATCTCGATGTCCCGGCCCAGGTCGCGGCCCAGGGTGACCTTGCGGAAGGCCACCTTGTTGTCTCCGTCCACCACCAGCACCTGGTTGCCGTGCTGGCCGGTGACAAGCACGTTGGTGGGTACGAGAAGGGCCTTGCTGCTGGCAGAGAGCTTGAAGCTGACTTCGCCGTAGGTGCCGGGCAGCAAGCTGCCGTCGGGGTTGGGCAGTTCCAGTTCGACCTGGCGGGTGCGGGTGGTGGGGTCGAGGGCTCCGGCGGCGTGGGCCACCCGGGCGGTGAAGGTCTTGCCGGGGAGCTCCGGAATGCCCAGGCTCACCTCCTGGCCGGTGCTGATCTCGCTGGCATATACCTGGGGAATCCACAGGCTCAGGCGCAGGGGGTCGGTCTGGGCGAGGGCGAAGAGTTCCTTGCCGTTGGCTGCCACCAGGTCGCCTACTTCGACGCTGCGCCGGGTGATGACGCCGGCGAAGGGGGCCACGATGCGGCGGAAGCCTTTGAGCTGCTCCAGGCGGCGCACGTTGGCTTCGACGGCAGCCAGGTCGGCCCGGGCCTGGGCGGCGGCGCTGCGTTTTTCGTCCAGGTCCTGCCGGGCCACGCTGTCCAGGCTGGAGAGGTGCTCCCAGCGCTTGAGGGTGTCGCGGGTGAGGTCCACGCGGACCCGCACCTGGTCACGGGCGGCCCGGGCCTGGGCCAGTTCCTGGTCCTGCTCGGGGGCTTCGATGGTGGCCAGCAGCTCGCCCTTGCCCACCCTGTCACCGATGGTCTTGTGCCAGGCGGCCAGGTAGCCGCCGCTGCGGGCCAGGATGGTGGTTTCGCTGCGCCCCCGGAGGGTGGCGGGCAGGGTCACGCTGCGCTGGCCATTGCCGGGGCGGGCTACCACGGTGGATACGTTGCGGGTCAGGCTGTCGGCGGTGCGCTGTTCCAGGGCGCGGGCTTCCTGGTGTTCCAGGGCCAGGCGCAGGCCGCCGCCGGCCAGCAGCAGGCCGAGCAGGCTGACCCCGGCGAAGCGGGCGTAGCGCAGGGTCTTGCCGTTGGTGTGGGCGGCGAGGGGAGAGGCGGGGGTGTCGGACATGGTGGGGCTTCCGGTGACGGTCAGGCGTGGGCCAGGCTGGCGCGGGGGGCGCGGCCTTCCAGCCACAGGTGGACCGCGGCAAAGACGAGGGGGACGAAGAGCAGGGTGGAGGTGGTGGCAAAAGCCAGCCCGCCAATCACGGCGCGGCCGAGGGGGGCGTTCTGCTCGGCCCCTTCACCCACCCCGAGGGCCATGGGCAGCATGCCGGCGATCATGGCGAAGGCGGTCATCAGCACCGGGCGCAGGCGGGTGGCGCCGGCCTCCAGGGCCGCGGTGACGGGGGGTACGCCTTCGGCGAGGCGGGTCCGGGCAAAGGACACCAGCAGGATGGCGTTGGCGGTGGCCACCCCCATGGTCATGATGGTGCCGGTCAGGGCCGGCACGCTCAGGGGCGTGCCGCTCAGGAAGAGCAGCCAGGCGATGCCGGCCAGGGCCGCGGGCAGGGCGCTGATGATGATCAGGGGGTCCAGCCAGGACTGGAAGTTGACCACCAGCAGCAGGTACACCAGCACGATGGCCACGGCCAGCCCAAGGGCCAGGCCGGCGTAGGCGTCGTGCAGGGTTTCAACCTGGCCGCGCAGGGTCAGCTCGGCGCCCCGGGGCAAGCGCGGGCGGATCTCGTCGAGGATGGCGCCGATCTCCCGGCTCACGCTGCCCAGGTCGCGCCCTTCCACGTTGGCGTACACGTTGAAGGTCTGCACCGTGTTGTAGGTGGTGACCACCGGGGCCATGGCCTGGCGGCTCAGGGACACCACGTTGCCCAGCAGCTGGGCGCCGTCGGCGTTGCTGCCCACGGGGGTACGCAGCAGGGCGTCGAGGGTTTCCATGGCGGTCTCCGGCGTGCGCACGCCGATGGTGTAGGTGTTGCCGTTGGCGGGGTTGAGCCAGTAGGCCGGGGAGGCCTGCATGCTGCCCGACAGGGAGATCATCACGTTCTGGGCCACATCGCGGGCGGCCAGGCCGAGCTGCTGCAGGCGCACCCGGTCCATGTCCAGGGCCAGGGCAGGTTTGCTCCAGCGCTGATAGACGTGGGCGTCCACGACGCCCGGCACGGCGCGCAGGCGGTTGTTGAGCTCGACCGCCAGAGGGGCGATGTCGGCGGGCTTGCCCCCCGTGAACTGGATGTCGATGGGCGCCGGGGTGCCGAAGTTGAGGGTCTGGCTGACCTGGTCGGCGGGCTGGAAGTAGAACTCGATGCCTGGGAAGCGCTCGGGCAGCAGGGCGCGCAGGCGGGTGATGTAGTCGCCGCTGGGGGCGTGCCCGCGCTTGAGGGATACCATGATCTCGGTGTCGGCGGTCTCGGCCGTGCCGGAGTTGCCGAACAGGGTGTTGCGGGTGGAGTAGGGGCCGCCGACGATGTCCAGGATGTCCTCCAGCTCGGCGGCGGGCACGGTCTCGCGGATCGTCGCCTCCACTTGATCCACCAGCCGGGGCATCTCCTCCAGGCGGATGCCCGAGGCGGCCCGCAGGTGCAGGCGGATCTGGCCTGCATCCACTGCCGGAAAGAGGTCCTGCCCGAGCAGGGGCACCAGCCCCAGGGACAGCAGGCACAGCCCCAGGAAGGCGCTGCCGAAGCGTCGGCGCTGGCGCAGCAGGGCTGCCAGCAGCACCGTGTAGTGGGCCCTGAAGCGGCCGAAGCCGGCCTCGAAGCCCAGGTGGATGCCATGCAGGCGCGCCGCCAGCCCGCTGGCCGGGGCCGGGGCGTGGCCGCCGGGGTGGCGGCGCATCATGTACATCACCAGGGTGGGCACCAGGGTCCGCGACAGCAGGTAGGAGGCCAGCATGGCAAAGATCACCGCCTCGGCCAGGGGCACGAAGAGGGAGCGGGCCACCCCGGTGAGGAAGAACATCGGCACGAAGACGATGCAGATGCACAGGGTGGACACGAAGGCCGGGGCGGCGATCTCCTGGGCGCCGTCGAGGATGGCCTGGTGGGGGGGCTTGCCCAGGGCCATCTGACGCTCGATGTTCTCGATCTCCACGGTGGCGTCATCCACCAGAATGCCCACGGCCAGGGCCAGGCCGCCCAGGGTCATCAGGTTGAGGGTTTCGCCGAGCAGGTAGAGGACGATCAGGGAGACGCAGATGGACAGGGGGATGGACACGGCGATGATGCCGGTGGTGCGCCAGTTGCCCAGAAACAGCAGGATCATCGCGGCGGTCAGGGAGGCGGCGATGAGGGCTTCGTGGAGCACGTTGCCGATGGCCGCCCGCACGAACAGGGACTGGTCGAACATCAGCTTGACCGTCATGTCCTCGGGCAGCTTCTCCATGATGCGGGGAATCTCCCGGCGCACCTGGTCCACCACCTCCAGGGTGGACACGCCACCCACCTTGAACACCGAGGTCAGGATGCCGCGCTCGCCGTTCTGCCGCACGATGGTCTGTAGCGGCCCGGCGCCGTCCCGCACGCTGGCCACGTCACGCACATGGATGGTCCGGCCGTCCACGCTGCGGATGGGGATGTCGCCGATGCGGGCAATGGTGGCCACCGAGCCGTTGAGGGCCACGTCGTACTCCTGGCTACCGATCTTGATGATGCCGGTGGGCAGGGTCAGGGTCTGGTTGCCGATGGCATTGGTCACGTCGGCGGGGGTGAGGCCGCGGGCCAGCAGGGAGGGGGTGTCGATGTCCACCGAAATCTGGCGGTTGCGGGCGCCGAAGGGGGCGGTCAGCTCCACCCCACGCTTGGTGCGCAGGGTGTTGCGCACCACGTCATTGGTCAGCTCGCCCACCTCGGTCTCGGGCACCGTGGCGCTGGACACGCCCAGCTGCAGCAGGGGCAGGTCGGTGGCCGAGTACTGCACCACCTGGGGCGGGGCGATGCCCACCGGCAGCGACCGGTAGGCGGCGTTGGCCCCCGACTGCACCTGGGCCAGGGCGGTGCCGATGTCGGTGCCGGGCTGGAAGAACACCTTGATGATGGCTCCGCCGGCCACCGAGATGGACTCGGTGTGCTCGATGTTGTCCACCGACTGGGTCATGGCCCGCTCGGCCGAGCGGGTGATGCGGCTGTAGATCTCCGGCGCCGGCAGCCCGTTGTAGTTGTAGAGCATCGCCACCACCGGGATGTCGATGGACGGAAAGATGTCCACGGACATCTTCCGCAGCACATAGGGCATGGACAGCAGGATGAGCAGCGCCATCACCAGGAAGGTGTAGGGGCGCCGCAGGGCGATGTTGACGATCCACATGGGGGCAGGGGCTGGCGCGCCGGGAGCAAGCAAACCCTTTCCCTGGGCAATATCCGTTCCACGGCCGCCGGGGCCCGCCGGATGCGGCTTTGGGGCTGAGGGGTCGGCGGGGCCTGTGTTGGCTGGGCAACAGCTTTGCTGCACTGCGGTTGGCTGGCCAGCAGCCGCGGTGGCCCGCAGGCGGTGGCGGGCGGGCTGCGGGGCGGGTTTTGCCTGGTACGGTCCGTGCTGAGGCTCGTCCCGTCCCTTCGTCACCGGAAACGCCTTTTTGTCCATGAGACCCAAGACCCTTCCCCTTGCCGTGGGCCTCGCCCTGGTGTCCCAGGTCGTGCTCGCCCAGGATCTGCCCCGCCCGCCTGAGCCCTTTGCCGGCCGCATTGATCAGGACAAGACCCGGTCCACCCCCGCCTGGCCCAAACAGGTGAAGGCGGCCCCCGGCGCCCCCAACGTGGTGGTGGTGCTCCTCGACGATGTGGGCTTCGGTCAGGCCTCGACCTTTGGTGGTGTGGCCGAAACCCCGGCCCTGGAGGAGCTGGCCCGCAGTGGCCTGTCCTACAACCAGTTCCACGTGGCCAGCCTGTGCTCGCCGACCCGCGCCGCGCTCCTTACCGGGCGCAACCACCACGAGGTCGGTTTCGGCAATGTGGCCAACGCCTCCGCGGGCTTTCCGGGCTACAACTCGGTGTGGGCCAAGGACACCGTATCCCTGGCCGAGGTGCTGCGCCAGAACGGCTACAGCACGGCGGCCTTCGGCAAATGGCACAACACGCCGGAGTGGGAGATCACCCCGGTAGGCCCCTTCGATCACTGGCCCACCAGCCTGGGCTTCGAGTTCTTCTATGGCTTTCATGGCGGCGCCGACAACCAGTGGGAGCCGCGCCTGTTCCGCAACACCAGCGCCGTGGAGCCCAGGGCCACCCCGGCCCAGGGCTACCACCTGACCGCCGACATGACCGACGAGGCCACCCGTTGGCTGCGTAATGTGGACGCGGTGTACCCCGACAAGCCCTTCTTCGTGTGGTTTGCCCCTGGCGGCACCCACTGGCCCCACCACGTGCCCAAGGACTGGATCGAGCGCTACAAGGGCAAGTTCGACAAGGGCTGGGACAGCCTGCGGGAGGAGATCTTTGCGCGCCAGAAAGCCAAGGGTGTGATCCCCGCCAACGCCGTGCTGACCCCGCGTCCGCCCGAGCTGCCGGCCTGGGATTCCCTGCCCGCCGAGCAGCGCCGCCTGCTCGCCCGGGAGGCCGAGGTCACCGCCGCTTTCCTGGCCTACACCGACTATCAAGTGGGCCGCCTGCTGGCCGAGATCCGTGCCCAGGGCAAGGGGGACAACACCATCGTCTTCTACATCGTCGGCGACAACGGCGCCGAGGCCAACACCGCTCTGCTGGGCCGCGACCTGGTGGCGCCGGACGGCACCCCGGCCACGGTGGCCGAGCGGGTCCGGCGCATCGAGGAGCTGGGCGGCCCGGCCTTCGACAACCAGGTGGGCTCCGCCTGGGCATGGACCGACAACACCTCCTTCCAGTACGGCAAGGGCATCCCGGCCTACCTGGGCGGCACCCGCAACCCCCTGGTGGTGTCCTGGCCCAAGGGCATCAAGGACAGGGGCACGGTGCGCAGTCAGTTCAGCCACGCCACCGACATCGCGCCGACCATCTACGAGCTCGCCGGCATCCCGTTTCCCCACAAGGTGGAGGGCGTGGACCAGGTGCCCCTGGCGGGCAGGAGCCTCCGTTACAGCTTCGATCAGCCCGGCGCCGCCAGCCCGCGCGGGGTGCAGTATTTCGAGATCCGCGGCAGCCGGGGCATCTACAAGGATGGCTGGTGGGCCGGGTCGCGGCAGGTCAATCCGGGGGCCAATTCGGCCCTCAACCAGGCGCCCTTCGGCACCCGCCAGTGGGAGCTCTACAACCTGCAGGAAGACTTCACCCAGTCCCGCAACCTGGCTGCCACCCACCCCGAGAAGCTGGCCGAGCTGGTGGCCGCCTTCGACAAGGAAGCCTGGGCCAACGACGTATACCCCCTGCAGCCCGACGTGGGCGTGGGCCGGCCCAGCCTGACCGCCGGCCGCACCCTGTTCACCTATCGCGCCGGGGTGGGGCGGATTCCGTCCCGTAACGGCCCGGACGTCACCCGCCGGGCCCACCGCATCAGCGCCGAGCTGGATTTGTCGGGCAAGGGCGGCGACGGGGTCATCATTGCCAACGGTGGGCGCTGGGGCGGCTTCAGCCTGTTCGTCAAGGACGGGCGGCTGGTGTACGAATCCAACGCCCACGGCCACCGCAGCAGCCACATCGTGGCCGACGGGCGCCTGCCCCGGGGCCCGGTGAAGGTGGAGTTCCGCTTCACCCCCGAGGGCACCCCGCCGGCCGCCGTCACCAATCCGGCGCCCGGTCAGCCCCAGCCGGCGGTGCCCGGCGTCGGGCGGCTGTTCGTCGATGGGCGCCAGGTGGGCGAGGGGCGCATCAGCAAGATCGCCTATGGCAGCTACGACACCCTCGACGTGGGCGCCGACCTGGGCACCCCGGTGAGCCGGGATTACGCCGTGCCCTTCAGCTTTACCGGCCGCCTGGACAAGGTCGAGGTGGAGCTGCTCTGAGCCGCGCCGCCTACCTGGCGTGGGTGGCTCTCCTGGGCCTGCTGCTGGTATGCCCCGGCCTGCTCCGGGCCGAGGCCGGGCGGCCGGCCCACGCCGGCAGTGCTGCCTGCATCAGCTGCCACGCGGAGGAGGGACGGCGCTGGCAGGCTTCCCACCATGCCCTGGCCATGCAGGTGGCCAGCCCGCAGCGCGTGCTGGGGGATTTTGCCGGTGTGGATTTCGTCGATGGCCAACGCCGGGTGCGCTTCTTTCGGCGGGGCGACGGCTTTTTCATCCGCACTGAAGGGCCCGACGGCCGGCCCGGGGATTTCCGGGTCAGCCACACCATCGGCGTGTATCCCCTGCAGCAATACCTGCTGCCCCTGCCCGGCGGCCGCCTGCAGGCCTTTGATGTTGCCTGGGATGCGCGGCCCCGCGAGGAGGGCGGGCAGCGCTGGTTTGCCCTGGCCGCCCATGCCGGGGCCCGGCCCGGCGAGGCCCTGCACTGGACCGGGCGAGAGCTGGAGTGGAACTTCATGTGCGCCGCCTGCCACACCACCGGGCGGGTGCAGGCGGCCGACCCGGGCAGCGGCCGCCCGGCAGGCCACCAGGCCGAGATCGGGGTGGGCTGCGAGGCCTGCCACGGCGCTGGCGCCGATCATGCCCGGGCGCCCCGGGCCGGCGCAGGGCTGCCGGTGCTCACTGCCCGGCTGCGGCGCCAGGTGTTTGCCTTCGACGGCACCGCCCCCATCGCCCGCTTGCGCGGCGAGGCTGGCGCCGGCCAGCGCACGACCGAGGTTTGTGCCCCCTGCCATGCCCGGCGCCAGCAGCTGGTGGCGGCGCCCCGGCCGGAGGCGCCCTTTCTCGACGGCTACACCCCCGCGCTGGTGGAGCCCGGCCTGTATTTCTCCGACGGGCAGATCGACGACGAGGTGTTTGAATACGGCTCTTTTGCCCAGAGCGCCATGCACCGGGCCGGGGTGAGCTGCACCCACTGCCACGACCCCCACGACGGCCGGCCCCGGGCCCCGGGCAATGCCCTGTGCGCCCAGTGCCACCTGCCGGCCCGTTATGACGTTGCCGCCCACCACGGCCACCGGGCCGGCTCACCCGGCGCGGCTTGCACAGCCTGCCACATGCCCACCCGCACCTACATGGGCGTGCATGTGCGCCACGACCACCGCTTCTCCGTACCCCGGCCGGCCCAGTCCGGGCGGCTCGGGACGCCCGACGCCTGCCGTGCCTGCCATACCGACAAGGGGCCGGCCTGGGCCGCCGCCGCGCTGGCCCGCCGGGGCCGGGGCGAAGGCCGAGAGCCACCCCTGGCCGGCGCCCTGGCCGCCCAGTGGCGGGGCGGCTGGCTGGGGCCCCTTTCCCTTGGCCAGGCCCTGGAACTGAGCTATCCGGGCATTCAGCGCGCCAGCCTGCTCGCCGGCCTGACGGCGGGGCGCCCCCTGCCGTCCCCCGATGTGCTCAGCCAGGCGGCGGCAGACAGGGACGGCCTGCTGCGCCTGGGCCTGGCCCGGGCCCTGGTGGCGCTGCCGCCCCCTCAGGCGCTGGCCATCGGCACGCCCCTGCTGGACGACCCCCTGCGGGCGGTGCGCATCGAGGCCGCCCGCAGCCTGGCCGGGCGCAGCAGCGACCCGTTGCCCCAGCCACTCCGCGCCCGCCTTGAGGCTGGTATGGCGGAGGCCCTGCAAGCCGAAGGCGTGGCTGCCGACCGGCCCGAAGCCCACGTCAACCGGGCCCGCCTGCTCCAGGCCCGGGGCGATGGCGCGGCAGCCGGGCAGGCCCTGACGATGGCCCTCAGGCTCGACCCCGCCTTCGTGCCAGCCCTGATCAACCTGGCCGACCTGCACCGGGCGGCGGGGCGCGACGGGGAGGCGGAGGGCCTGCTGCTGCGGGCCGTCGCCGCAGCGCCCCGTTCTGCCGAGGCGTGCCATGCCCTGGGTCTGCTGCGGGTGCGCCAGGGGCGGCGGGCCGAGGCTTTGCCGCTGCTCCAGGAGGCCGCATCCCTGGCCCCGGACGAGGGCCGCTACGCCCTGGTGGTGGCGGTGGCGCTGATGGAGGCCGGGCGCCTGGATACCGCCGCAGGTGTGCTCGAAAACAGCCGCCAGCGCCGGCCCGACGATCCGTCCCTGCTGCGTCTGCTGGCACAGGTGGAGAGCCGGCGTGGCCGAAGTGCCGAGGCCGCCGCCTTGAGCGAGGCCCTGGCGCGGCTCACCCGCCAGCCCTGAGTGCACGCAGTGCAGCAACGCCGTTGAATTTCGAGCAGGTCGGCCGGGCCGGGTGCGCGCCCGGCAACAGTCCGTAGTGCAGCATGGAGCGGGCGGCCGGGGCCCATAACCCTTCCGCCTGGTCGGATTTGTCCTGATGAATCAAGTGAATGGGGCCACCCGGGGGCGGTTATGGGGGCGCTTGCCGGCGGGCTGGCACGCCCCGTGCAAAGTGGGGACGTGGGCCAAGGCCCGTGTTGCCCGTGTTTTTGCCGATTCCTGCCATGAAAGTGACTGCCACCGTGAATGCTCCCGTCAAGGCCGTGCTGGCCACCCTGCTGACCCTGACCACCTTCCAGGCCGCCCAGGCCCAGGAAGCCCTGACCCCCGCCATCGCCGGGGTCGTCAATGCCGGCACCCGGATCGAGCTGATCAAGGACGGCTTCAAGGGCACCGAAGGCCCCATCGCCGCGCCCGATGGCAGCGTGCTGTTCACCGAGAACCAGAACGCCCGGGTCATCCGCATCGCGCCGGATGGCAGCACCTCGGTGTTTCTCGACAACACCAACGGCGTCAATGCCCTGGCCTACGCCCCCAACGGCGATCTGGTGGCCGTGCAGACCCTCGACCCGAAGGTCGGGGTGATCCTGCCCGTCGGCAATATCCGCACCCTGGCCGCCAAGGTGGACGGTGGCTTGGGCTTTGGGCGGCCCAACGATCTGGTGGTGGACCGCAAGGGCTTTGTGTATTTCACCGATTCGGGCGTGAATGCCAATGCCAACCCCAAGCCCGACACCAGCAAGATCGCCAAGCCGGCGGTGTATCGCATCTCGCCGGAGTTCGCCATCGAGCGCCTGGCCAACGATATCGAACGCCCCAACGGCATCCAGCTCAGCCCCGACGAGAAGACCCTCTACGTGGCCAACACCGCCGGCGAGCACGTGCTGGCCTATGACATCGCCGCCAACGGCAAGCTCGGCGCGAAGCGCGAGTTTGCCAGGCTGGAGGGCTTCCGCCAGGCCGATAGTGGTACTGGCAGCGGCCCCACCAGTGGCGCCGACGGCCTGGCCGTGGATGCGGAGGGGCGTCTTTACGTGGCTTCCAATGCTGGTGTCCAGGTGTTCAGCCCCAAGGGTGAGGCCCTGGGCGTGATCGCCCTGCCCAAGCGCCCCCAGAACCTGGCGTTTGCCGGCCCGGGCAAGAAGACCCTCTACGTCGTGGGCAGCGGCTCGGCCTGGCGCATTCCGGTGCTGACCGCCGGCTACGCCGGTCGCGTCAAGTAAGTTTCCCGTTTTTCCGGAGTCCGCCATGAGCCTTAAAACCGCCGCCGATTTCAAGCCCGAAGTGCTCCAGCTCTTCGACAAGTACGTCCATGGCCTCATCCCGCGCCGGGAGTTTCTGGCCCGCGCCGGCCAGTACGCCGTGGCCGGCGTGACCGCCGAGGGGCTGCTCAACGCCCTCAGCCCGCGCTTTGCCGACGCCCAGGAAGTGCAGCACAGCGACCCGCGCATCCAGGCCCGCTACGTGGAATACCCCTCGCCCAAGGGCTACGGCACCCTGCGCGGCTACCTGGTGCAGCCTGCTGGTGCCAAAGGCAGGCTGCCCACCGTGCTGGTGGTGCACGAGAACCGCGGCCTCAACCCGCACATCGAGGACATCGCCCGGCGCCTGGCCCTGGACGGTTTCATCGCCTTTGCCCCGGATGCCCTGTTTCCCCTCGGCGGCTACCCCGGCGACGAGGACAAGGCCCGGGAGCTTTTTCCCAAGCTCGACCAGACCAAGAGCCGGGAAGACTTCATCGCCGCCGTCGCCATCCTCAAGGGCCTGCCCCAGGGCAACGGCAAGGTGGGGGTTACCGGCTTCTGCTACGGCGGCGGCATCTCCAACTTCCTGGCCACCCGAATCCCCGACCTGGCCGCGGCCGTGCCTTTTTACGGCGGCCAGCCGCCGCTGGAGGACGTGGCGAAGATCAAGGCGCCGCTGCTGGTTCATTACGCCTCCGACGACGAACGCATCAACGCCGGATGGCCGAAGTTCGAGGCCGCCCTCACCGCCGCCGGGGTGAAGCACCAGATCTACTTCTATCCCGACACCCTGCACGGCTTCAACAACAACACCACGCCCCGCTACCAGCCGGCCGCCGCCAAGCTCGCCTGGCAGCGCACGGTGGATTTCTTCAGGACACACCTCAAGGCCTGAGTTCCGCACGGGGCAATCCCTTCCTCCCACCTTCAATCCAAACCTCATCCATCCGGAGCTTCAATGAAACAACTCGTCAAACCTCTGCTCGCCGTCCTCGCCCTCACCGCCGCCTCGGCCGCCTTCGCCCAGCAGGCGCCCAAACCCGAACAGGTCATCAAGTGGCGTCAGTCGGTCTACCAGGTGCTGGCCTGGAACAATGGCCGCATCAAGGCCAGTGTGGACGGCACTTACAACAAGGATGAAGTGATCCGCGCCGCCAACGCCATCGCCGCCATCGCCAACTCCGGCCTCGGCGCCCTCTACCCGGCCGGCACCGAAACCGGCAAGGGCTGGCGTGAAACCACGGTCAAGCCCGAGCTGTTCACCGACACCGCCAAGGCCGGTGAGGCCGCACGCAAGTTCGTCACCGAATCCAACGAACTCGCCAAGGTCGCCGCCACCGGCGACGCCGCCGCCGTCAAGGTGGCCTTCGGCAAGCTCGGTGCCACTTGCAAGGGCTGCCACGACGACTTCCGCAAGAAGGACTGAGCCCGACAGGGCGGTGCCGCCCCTGACTGACGCGTCGTCTGACGGTCGACGCGGTCTCTCCGCAGGGGCGACTTCAGCCGCCCATCCGCGTGTTGATTGCCGTCATGCCCTTGATCGAAGTCCGCGGGCGACTGAAGTCGCCCCTATCGTCCCTCCAGCCGCCCCCGGTGCATCCGGATCGCCCGTGGGGTCGAATTTACTCGACCTGTTCACGCCAGTGACCAGCATGCCGTCGATCCGGCGTCCGAGGCGGGATGAAGCCGCCCCCGCTCATCGGCCCCCGGCCTGCTGACCGGGGCGCTCCAGCTCGATCCGATCCACGACGATATGGGCCGCTTCCACCTGGAGCAGGTCCGGGCCGTCGGCAGGCGTTGCCCGTGCCGGCAGGGGTGCGGGATCGGCCCGCCGGGTGGGCTCGTGCAGGGAAATCTCGGTGCGGGCCTGGAGGGCCTTGCGGCGGGCGATCTCGCCGAGCAGGCGGCCGAACTCGGGGTTGGCCGCGATCCGGGCGCGGTGGCGTTCCTCCAGGTGCGGCAGGGTTTCGTCCAGCCCGGCCAGGGTGTCGTAATTGGCGGCGCGGATGCGCATGAAGGGCAGGGCGTTGTCGAAGCCGGTCTCGCCCGCGGCGTCGTGGGTCGGCAGCATGGGCAGGGCGATGTCGGGCTTCACGCCGCGCAGTTGGGTGGTGGCGCCGTTGATGCGGAAAAACTGGGCGATGGTGAGCCTGAGCTCGCCGAGCCCCGGAGCAGCTTGGGCGCCCAGGCGTTCGAGCTTGACCATGCTTTGCACGCTGCCCTTGCCAAAGCTGTTTTCGCCGAGCACGACGCCGCGCCGGTAGTCCTGGATGGCGGCGGCGAAGATCTCCGAGGCTGAGGCGGAGTGGCGGTCGATGAGCACGGCCAGGGGGCCGCTCCAGGCCATCGCCGGGTCGTGGTCGCCGTTCACCTGAACCCGCCCGTGGCCGTCCCGCTGCTGTACCACGGGGCCAGTCTCGATGAACAGGCCAGTCAGTTCGATGGCTTCGTCGAGGGCGCCGCCACCGTTGTTGCGCAGGTCCATCACCACCGCGTCCACGCCCTCGCTGCGTAGCTCGCCAAGCAGGCGCGCCACGTCTCGGGTGGCGCTGCGATAGCCCTTCTCGCCCCGGTTGCGGGCTGTGAAGTCCTGGTAGAAGGTGGGTAGGGTGATGATGCCGACGCGTCGCCCGTCAGTGATATTGACGACACCTTTGCGTGCGGCCTGGTCTTCCAGCCCGACCGTCTTGCGCACCAGGGCCACGGTGCGCTGGGTGCCGCCCAGGGTGGCGTCACCGGGCAGCACGTCGAGCCGTACCACCGAGTCGGGGCCACCGCGAACCTTGGCGACGACCTCGTCAAGGCGCCAGCCCTGCACGTCCTCGATGCGGCCGCGCTCGCCCTGGCCGACCCCGACGATGCGGTCACCCACCTGCAGGCGGCCGGAGCGGGCCGCCGGGCCGCCCGGGGTCAGCTCGCGGATGGTGGCAAAGTCGTCCTTCTCTTCCAGCATGGCGCCGATGCCCACCAGCGACAGGCGCATGGAGATGTCGAACTCGCCGGCGGCGCGGGGGCCCAAGTAGCCGGTATGCGGATCGACGCTGCCGGTGTAGGCCCCCATGAAGATCTGGAATACATCATCGCTCTGCATGCGCGCCAGGCGCCGTCGGGCGGCAAGGTAGCGGCGCTCCAGGGCGGCGGCAACCCGGGTGTCGTCCTGCCCGGCCAGGCGCAGTTGCAGCCATTCGTGCTTGAGGCGCTTGCGCCACAGTTCGGCCAGTTCGTCCGGAGAGGTGGCCCAGGGGGCATCCTTGCGGCTCAGCCGGTAGCTCTCGTCCACCTGGAAGTCGAAGCCGCGACGCAGCAGTGTCAGGGCCCGGGCGAAGGTGGCATCGGCCCGTTCGGCCTGGCGCCGGTAAAGCGCGAAGGGCAGTGCCAGGTCGCGGGACAGGATGGCGTCGTCGAGGCGGGTGCGGGCTTCTTTCCAGCCATCGATGTCGCTCTGCAGCAGGAACATCCGCTCCGGGTCCAGGGCCCGGATGTAGCGCTCGAAGATCTGCTCGGAGCGGGCGTCGTCGAGGGCGGTGGGCAGGTAGTGGGCGTGCCCCAGAAGCTGGGCGGTGTAGCGCGCGGCGTCGGCCTGGCGGGCTTCGGGTTTGAGGGCCGGCAGGCCGGCTGCGCCGACGCTGCCGAAGGCTGCCACGGCACACAGGCCGCCGACGAGGCGCTTCATGGAGTCTCCTGCCCGCGGCGGGGCGCTGGGATGGTGTGCGGTCAGGCTGCCGGCCTCCGGTGCCGTCAGGAGGTTGCAGCCTTGATGGCGGCGGGCTCAGTTGGCCGCGGCGCGGGGGGGCGGGGCGGTGATGCGGGCAACCTTGCCGCCCTGGTCTTCGTAGTCGAGGGAGCCGGCGGCGCCCGCGATCTTGTAGCCCTTGGCGCTGAGCTTGTCGCCGATGTCCCCGGCCCGGTGGGCGCGGTTGGAGACGGTGATGATGTTGCGGTCCTTGGGGATGTAGGCCAGGTACTTCTCGACTTCGTTGAACTGGACGCTCAGGAAGATCGGAAAGCTGCCGCGGGTGATGAGTTCGTCGGGGCGGCGCACGTCGAGCACCAGCACTTCGCCGGGCTTGGCCAGCAGGGCGTCGATCTCGGCGCGGCTGAGCTGTTTGGTCTTGTAGGTCCAGGGCGGGGCGACGTAGGGCTTGGCTGCAGCCGCAGCAGGTTGGGCGGGGGCGGCCTGTTGGGCAAAGACGCTGGTGGTGCCGGCGGCCAGCAGGGCGGCGAGGAGGAAAGCGGTTTTCATGATGTCTTTCTTGGCTGAATATGAAATGTCGGGAGGCGCCTGGCGACGCATCCTCCGGTCGTGAGTTGCAACATTCGCGCCGGCTTGGCGAAGACGAGGCAGTCGGGCAAGGTCTTGATCCGTAGGGGGGCTTCCTGTTCGGCGCGGAGGGCGGCCGAGCCTGGCTGTTGCCTGCTCATCAGGCCTGTGCGGCGGGCTGTTGCGCCCCGTGCATGGGGGCGAGACGGGCTTGCACCGGGATGGGGGGCGGTTTGCGCCGCCCGCGGTGGGGCCGGCTGGGCAGAAGCACCTCCATGAAGGCATGCCAGAAGGCAAACCACGGTGGTGTGGGGTGTGTGTTGGTGGGTTTCATGTTGCGTAGGCTCCTCGCTGGATTGCCTCCCTTTTGCAAGTCCGGGGCCAGCTTTCATCCGGCACCGGCAAAGCATGTGCGGGCCCGGGATGAGCGCGGTTTGCGTGGCATCGGCAGATGCCGGAGGGGCTTGGGGGACGAGGCTTGAGCTGCTGCGTGCCGAACACCCGGGCAACGGAATGTCTGCGATCGCAGCAGCCGGGGGTGTGGTGACCACCGGCGGAAGGCCGGTCGGCGGGCTTGCGCAGACCGGCCCGATCCTTGCACGCTGTCCGGGCTTTCCCTTTTCCTTCAGGTAATCGTCCGATGAAAATCCGTTTTGTGTTCTTGCTGCTCGTGGGTGGCCTGCTTTTGGGGGGCCGTGTCGCGGCTCAGGTGCCGGTCCAGGGCGAAGCCGACCACGCCCGCCTGCTCGCCAGCCCCGACCCCCGCCTCGCCGCCAACAAGCGGCTGGTGTATGACTTCTGGCGGGAGGTTTTCGAGGGCGGCCATCTGGACCGGGCCGAGCACTACCTGGCCGAGTCCTACATTCAGCACAACCCGCGGGTTCCGACGGGCCGTGCGGCCTTCGTGGAGTTCTTCGGCAAGCGCGTCAAAGCGGTGCCGATCGAGGCCCGGGTGCGTACGCCCCTCGTCAGCATCGTGGCGGAGGGTGATCTGGTCAGCCTCGCTTTCGTGCGGGAGTACCCGGACCCGAGGGCTCCCGGCAAGACCTATACCTCCACCTGGTTCGACCTCTTCCGCATCCAGGACGGCAGGATCGTCGAACACTGGGACGCCGCGACCCTGCCCTGAGCATCGCCAGCCCTCGGGGGGAGCGGATGAACGCGACCCCGCGAACAGGCCCGGGCGGGCTACCGGCTGGCCTGTTTTGCGGTCTGCAGGGTGGCGGCGTCGGCGACGATGTGGACGGCTTCGTCGAGAGGGGTGTCCTTGCGGCCCTTCAGTGCTTTCTCGGAGTCGATTTCGGCCTTCAGGCTGCGTTCTCCGGACTGCAGGCCGTCGTCGCGGAGGGCGGCGGCGTCCTGGGTGTTGCGGCTGCGGAGGCGGGCTTCGCGGGCGTCCTTCTCCTTGCGGCGCTCGGCTTCGACCAGGGACAGGCTGCGCAGGGCCTTGAGGCGGAGGGCCTCGGCGACATCTTCCTGTAGTTCCTTGAAGGCCTTGTCATTGCGGATGCGGGCGTCGTGGCGGCGCTGGAGTTCGGGCAGGATCGGGCCCAGGGTGCCGGCGGGGGTGAAGCGGGCGGCAGGGATCTGGCGCCAGGGCAGGGCGTTGTCGAAGGCGGCCTCGCCAAACTCCGCGTCGTCGAAGGCCGAGGGGAAACGGATGTCGGGGGTCACGCCCCTGAGTTGGGTGGTGCCGCCATTGACCCGGAAGAACTGGGCGATGGTCATCTTCAGCTCGCCGTAGCGGGGCGTGTCGTTGCGGGCGATCTGGTCGAGGTTGATGAGGGACTGGACGGTGCCCTTGCCGAAGCTGGTCTCGCCGACGATGACGGCGCGCCCGTAGTCCTGCAGGGCGGCGGCAAGGATCTCGGAGGCCGAGGCGGAGCCCCGGTTGATCATCACCGCCATGGGGCCGTCCCAGGCGGTGCCGGCCTTCTCGTCGCTCTCCACCTCGATCTTGCCGTCGGCCCGGCGCTGCTGCACGACGGGGCCGGTGTCGATGAACAGGCCGGTCAGCTCGACGGCTTCGCGCAGGGAGCCGCCGCCATTGTTGCGCAGGTCGAGGATCAGGCCGTCCACCTTCTCTGCTTTCAGTTCGTCGATCAGGCGGGCCACGTCGCGGCTGGCGCTGCGGTAGTCCTTGTCGCCGCTGCGGCGGCCCTGGAAGTCTTCGTAGAAGCCGGGCAAGGTGATGACGCCGATGCGCGGGCCGCTGTCGCCGGGGCCGGCGTTGAGCACCTTCTTCTTCGCCGCCTGCTCTTCGAGGCGGATGGTGTCGCGGACCAGGGTGATCTGCCGGTGGGCGCCGTCGGGGCCGGCGTCGGCGGGCAGGATGTCGAGCACCACCTGGGTGTCCTTGGTGCCGCGGATCAGTTTGACCACTTCATCCACCCGGTTGCCGACCACGTCGGTGAGGGGGGTGCCGGGCCCCTGGCCCACGCCGACGATGCGGTCGCCCACGGCCAGCTTGCCGGAGCGCGCCGCCGGGCCGCCGGGGGACAGCTCGCGGACGGTGATGTACTCGTCCCGCTCCTGCAGCACCGCGCCGATGCCTACCAGGGACAGGCGCATGGTGATGTCGAAGGAATCCGCCGAGCCCCGGCCCAGGTAGCTGGTGTGGGGCTCGATGGTGCCGGTGTAGGCGTTCATGAAGATCTGGAAGACGTCGTCACCGCGCACCCGACGGCTGCGGGCAAGGGCGTTGTCGTAGCGCTTGCCCAGGGTTTCGCGGATGGTCTTGTCGTCCTGGCCGGCGAGCTTGAGGCGCAGCCAGTCGTTCTTGACGCGCTTGCGCCACAGGTCGCGGGCCTCGGCGTCGTCGGCTGGCCAGGGGGCTTTGCTGCGGTCGAGGGCGATGCTTTCCGGGGTGGTGAAGTCGAAGCCGGCATCGAGGAGGCTGCGGGCATAGACGAGGCGTTCGGCGTTGCGCGCGGCGAGGCGTTCGTGGATGGCGAAGGGGGCGTCGAGGCGTCCCAGCAGGATGGCGTCGTCGAGGGTGGTGCGCCAGGGGGCGAAGGCTTCGATGTCGGCCCGGGTGAAGTAGAGATGCTCCGGATCGAGGTCTTTCAGGTAGCGCTCGAAGATGCGCGCCGACAGGGCGTCGTCGAGGGGCTGAATGGCGTAGTGGTAGCGGCTCAGGAACATCGACCCCAGGTAGGCGGCCTGGGCCTGCTCCGGCGTGGGCAGGAGGCGTGGCGGGGCGTCGTCGGCATGGAGCGGGGCGGCGAAGGCGAGGGCCAGCAGGGTGCCGAGCAGGAGGCGTTTCATGGGGTGGATGTCCTGAACGTGGGGCGGGGGAGGGGCAGCTTACCAGGCGGGGGCCGCCGAGGTGGCCGGGGCTGGCGCGGGGGCGGGCAGCAGGGCGCCGGCCGCGGACAGGCCCGCAGCGCTGGCGATGAGGGCCGCCACCAGGAAGGCCACCAGTCCGCCGCCCCGCCGCGTGCCGGGGGCGGGGCTGTGGCGCTGGGTCGGGTTGCTGGGGGTCCAGCCGGTGAGCATGGGCTTCACGAGGTTCTCTTTTTTGACGTGCAGGTAGAACACGATGGCCCCCACATGCAGCGCGATCAGGGCCAGGAGCCCATTCTGCAGCCATGCGTGCCAGGTGTGGAAGCGGTCGGAGAGGTCTTTGCCTACCCAGTCGGCGAAGGGGCCCTGATAGGCGATGTCGTCATTGGTGAACAGGCCGGTGGCGGCCTGGGCGCCGATGAGGCCGAGCAGAGCCAGCACCGACAGGGCGCCAATGGGGTTGTGGCCGATACCGCGCCATTCGCCTCGCAGATAGGCGCGAATGGCGCCGGGCCCGCGCACGAAGCTGGTGAAGCGCGCGGTGGCGGTGCCGATGAAGCCCCACACGATGCGGAACACCACCAGCCCGACAATGAAGAAGCCGGCCCGACCATGCCAGTCGATGAGGTTGCCGCCGAGGGTGCCGGACACGTAGGCGAAGGCGATGCTGGCGACGAGCAGCCAGTGGAAGAGGCGGATGGGCAGATCCCAGACACGTTGGCGATGCATGTGATGACTCCGGAAAGGGGAAGAGGGAAGGGCTCAGAGGGTGTTACTGAGCGGAAGCGCCTGTGGAAAGGCGGCGCCGGCCAGGGTGGGCAACGGAAAGCGGATTCATCTGCATCCTCTCAGGGCTGGCCGCCGCCGGTGGCCTTGAACAGGGCCACGCTGCCGGTGAGGCGGCGGACCAGGATGTCCAGGCGGGCGCGTTCGGCGTTGAGGGCGACGGTCTGGGCGCTGGTGACGTTGAGGTAGCTCACGGTGCCGGCCAGGTATTGGTTATTGACCAGCGTCAGGGATTCGGTGGCGGCGGCCAGGGCGTCGGCCTGGGCCTGGGCTTCGGCTTCCAGGATGCGCAGGGCGGCGAGGTTGTCCTCCACCTCCTGGAAGGCGGTGAGAACGGTCTGGCGGTAGCTGGCCACGCTTTCGTCCCAGCTGGCGATGGCCTGGGCCTTGCGCGCCGAGCGGGCGCCGGCGTCGAACACGCTGAGGGCAAGGTTGGGGCCGAGGGACCAGAACTGGTTGGGCAGGGACAGCACCCGGGCCAGGGCCGCGCTCTGGGTGCCGACGGTGGCGCCCAGGGTGAGGGTCGGGAAGAAGGCGGCCTGGGCTACGCCGATCTGGGCGTTGGCGGCGGCCACCCGGCGTTCGGCGGCGGCGATGTCGGGGCGGCGTTCGAGCAAGGTGGAGGGCAGCAGGCCCGGCACGGGCGGCAGGTCGGGCAGGCGGGTGGTGGGCGGCAGGGCCAGATCAGCCGGCGGGCGCCCGGTGAGCACGGCCAGGGCGTGCTCCAGCTGGCGGCGCTGGATGCCCAGGTCGATGAGCTGGGCCTGGGCCGTCTTCAGCTGGGCCTGGGCCTGGGTGACGTCGGCCCGGGCGGCGACGCCAGCGTCGAAACGGTTGCGGGTGATCTCGCCGGAGCGGGTGTAGGCGGCCACCGTGCGTTCGAGCAGGGCGTGCTGGGCGTCGTTGATGCGCAGTTGCAGGTAGGCCTGGGTGACGGCGGCCTGGGTGCTCAGGCGGGCGGCCTGCAGGTCGGCGGCACTGGCGGCAGCGCTGGCCTGGGCGGCCTCGCCGCTGCGGGCGATGCGGCCCCACAGGTCGGGCTCCCAGCTGGCGGCGAGGCTCAGGCGGCTGGTGTTGCGGATGGGGGCGCCGGCGCTGGCCGTGGTGCCGCCGGTAGTGGTGGTGCTCACGCCCTGGCTGCGGGTCACGCCGGCGCTGGCGTTGAGGGTGGGAAACTGTGCCGCCTGGGCGGCGTCGAGCAGGGCGCTGGCCTGGCGGTAGC
>NZ_JAQVCN010000126.1 GCF_028689785.1 Zoogloea sp.
GTGTGCTACGAACGCGACCACCGTTGTTGAGGTGGAAGCGATGCTTTACCAAAGATGAGGGTAGGCCCCTCGAAGTCGGCTTGCAGGAGCAGGCTTCAAACCGCCACAAGCTGCGGGCGTTAAGAGCGCCCGTGGTGAGCGTTGCTGGAAACGGCGGAGCGAGACTCCGTCAGGTAGGGTTCAAGGAGACGAACGCAAGTGAACCGCTGATGACGTGTCGAAATGTATATAAACGACGTCGAAACCGGGAGGGAGTGGTTGGCCCGGGACAAGGTTGGGGGAAACCTGTTTACTGCCCAACTGGCGTCCGGCATGAAGGCGGCGTGACCTTGATCCAGGCTTTGGTAAGGAACGTAGGAACCTGTCGTCCCGATGCTAAGGGAGAAGCCCAAGCGGATAGCCTTCGCAAGGGTCAGAGTACCGATGCGGGGCACAGGGACGGAGTCGTCCGTAGTAGGGTTGAAGGTTCTGTAATGGGACTGGACCGAAGGGACGGCGTCGTTCAGCTTTGTTATGTGGGCAACCCAAACGGGGAGGACCTGCATGGATAAAGCAAAACCGTTTTGTATTGCCAAGCGTGAAGTTTGGGAGGCCTATAAGCGGGTGAAGGCAAACCACGGATCGGCGGGGGTGGATGGACAGTCGCTTGCGGAGTTCGAAGAGGATCTGAGTAACAATCTCTATCGGCTCTGGAATCGAATGTCATCGGGTAGCTACATGCCACCGCCGGTTCGTCGGGTCGAGATACCGAAGAGCGACGGGAAGATGCGACCGCTGGGAATTCCCACGGTTTCAGACCGTATCGCGCAGATGGTAGTGAAGCGCTACCTGGAGCCCATTCTGGAGCCCGTGTTTCATGAAGACTCCTATGGGTATCGACCTGGGCGTTCCGCGCACGATGCACTGACTGTGGCGCGCAAGAGATGCTGGAGCCACAGCTGGGTACTCGATCTCGACATCAAGGGTTTCTTCGATAACCTCGACTGGAACCTACTGATGCGAGCGCTGCGCAAACATATCGACTGCAACTGGGTACTGCTGTACATCGAAAGATGGCTGCAAGCGCCGGTGCGCATGCCGGATGGTACGCTGGAGAGCCGTGAGAAGGGGACGCCACAAGGGGGCGTCGTTAGCCCCATCTTGAGCAATCTCTTTCTGCACTACACGTTTGATCACTGGATGCGGAGGCATCATCCCGAGATTCGGTTCGAACGTTACGCTGACGATGTTATTTGCCACTGTAGCAGCGAGGCTCAGGCGGTTGCGTTGCGGCAAGCGCTGGAGCTGCGGTTCGCTGCGTGCAAGCTGGAATTGCACCCGCAGAAGACCAAGATTGCCTACTGCAAGGATGCCAATCGGCGCGGTAGTTACCCGGAGCAAGGCTTCGACTTCCTGGGGTATACCTTTCGCCCCCGTCGGTCGATGAATCGCAAGGGGCAGCTCTTCGTCAGTTTCTCTCCTGCTGTGAGTGACAAGGCGGCCAAGTCGATGCGTAAAACC
This sequence comes from Zoogloea sp., assembly GCF_028689785.1. Taxonomy (GTDB): domain Bacteria; phylum Pseudomonadota; class Gammaproteobacteria; order Burkholderiales; family Rhodocyclaceae; genus Zoogloea. The sequence goes on from NZ_JAQVCN010000126.1 coordinate 1,501, forward strand.
ATGCGTCGTTGGCGACTGCATCATCGCGGTGATCTTGGTTTGGATGACCTTGTACGTTGGACTCGTTCGGTGATTCAGGGATGGGTTCTCTACTATGGTCGTTTCTACCCGTCCGCGTTACAGCGGGCGCTGCGGACATTGGATGCTTACCTCGTACGCTGGGCACAACGCAAATACAAACGCTTCAAGGGGCACAAATCGAGAGCATGGGATTGGCTGACGCGATTGCAATCACGGCAACCAAATCTCTTCCCGCATTGGAACCTTGCTGCAACGGTGGGACGATAGGAGCCGGATGAGCCGAGAGGTTCACGTCCGGTTCTGGGAGAGCGTGGGGGTGTGATTCCCCTGCGCCACTCGACTGCCGCTCTATCGGCAAAGCACCATTTTTGCGCGCAGTGGGCTGAGCCTGGAACGATCCCTCCTGGCCGATTGGGTCGGGCAATGCCACACCCTGCTCAGCCCCCTGGTCGAGGCGGTGAAGCGCCACGTGATGGCCGCTGGCAAGGTGCATGCCGACGACACGCCCTTGCCGGTGCTCTCACCGGGTCGGGGCGAAACGAAGACCGGGCGGCTGTGGGCCTATGTGCGCGATGACCGGCCGGCCGCCAGCCAGGATCCGCCGGCGGTCTGGTTCGCCTACTCGGAGAACCGCAAGGGACTCCACCCCCAAGCCCACCTCGCCCCCTTCAAGGGGGTCCTGCAAGCGGACGCCTACGCGGGGTTCGACGCGCTCTTTGAGGGCGGGGCGATCGTCGAGGCGGCCTGCTGGGCCCACGTGAGGAGGAAGTTCTACGACATCCAGCGCGCCCAGGGCTTGCCCCTGGCCGCCGAGGCGCTGACCCGGATCCAGGCGCTGTATGCCATCGAAGCCCGGGCGCGCGGCAAGCCGCCCGCCGAGCGGGCGCTACTACGCCGGCAGGAGGCGGCCCCGCGCCTGGCGGAACTGCATGACTGGCTGCAAGCGCAAAGCAAACGGGTCTCGCGCAAATCGGACCTGATGCAGGCCATCGGCTACGCGCTCAATCAATGGTCAGCCTTGATGCGCTACAGCACGAACGGCCATCTCGAAATCGACAACAATGCCGCCGAACGCGCGCTGCGGGCGGTCGCCGTGGGGAGGAAGAACTTTCTCTTCGCAGGATCGGATGCAGGTGGCGAGCGGGCGGCCGCGATGTACAGCCTGATCGGCACCGCCACGCTGAGCGGGCTCGACCCGGAAGCCTACCTGCGCGAAGTGCTCACGCGGATCGCCGAACACCCGATCAACCGGATCGACGAACTGCTGCCCTGGAACCTCGATCCTGCCAAGCCCATTCTCAAAGCCGCCTGACATGAGCACCGTCGTCCCCCTCAAGCCGCGCACCCGCAAACCGGCCGATCTGTTGCAACTGCGCATCGACCTTGCCGGGATCAAGCCTGCCATCTGGCGCCGGATCGTCGTCCCCGAGTCGATCACCC
>NZ_JAQVCN010000088.1 GCF_028689785.1 Zoogloea sp.
CGGCGGCAGCAATCTCGCCACCGCCCTATCCTTGAATTCCTGTCCGTATCGCGCCACGTCGTTCTCTCATCATCGCCCCCGAATTTAGGATTCTATCGAGGCGACAACTAGTCTGACGCGGGGGGACTTCGCGAGGGCGTAGACAATCCGGTCAACTCGAAGGAATCGTTGACCGACCGGCTCCGAGCCTCGAGCGACGACGTGGACATGGTCGAGCAGGCAGCACTCCAGTTCGAGGATATGGGCCGCAGACTGCAGGCGGCCATGGATGCCGGCAACGCAGCGCAGGCGTGCGCCTGGATGCAGAGCTTGTTTGGGCCGCGCTTCCCTGCCCATCCCGACCGCGTCAAGGTCGGTGCCGCAGCTTCCGCTGTGGCCGCCACCATCGCCTCTTCCCCGGCGATCGCCGGCCCGTCCGAACTAGTCGGGCGGACACGTGCTGGATGAAATTCGCGAAGGTCGCGATCCCTGACCTGACTGCCGCGCTTCATCAACGCGGCTTTTCCTACTTGAGGCGCGACGGGCTCGGCTGGATGAGATTCGCCGGCGAGCTGCGGCTGAAGGCGAAGAACTACCCGTGTGAGATAGCTGTATCGCCGGGGCTCGATGAATTTCCCCGTGTTTGGCTGACGCCGGTTCCGTCGGGGCGTCCTGAACTGCAGCCACACCTCAGCGCGAATGGGTACCTGTGCTATCTGGCGCTGGGCTCGGTGATTTTCGATTTCTTTGACCCGATCCGCCAGACGATGGCCTGCCTTGACCGTGCAGAACAAGTATTGGAAGACATCCTGGCCGGCAAAATGGTCGAGGACCTAGCGGAGGAGTTTCCCATCACATGGAGCCGCGATTGGTGTCTACTGGACGTCGATAAGCGCCGGTCCGGCAGTCTGGGCGCCTACACGTTCGACGGGAAAACGAGCATCGTTACGGACGACAAGGCTCGTACCCACGCAAAGCTGGAAGCCATCGGCCTTGGATTGCCCAAGGTCGAGTTGCCTGCGTTTCGCGTGTGTACCAAGGCAAGACCGATGCCGCTGCAGGAAGGTTGGCCGCCAAGGACCGTCCAGGCCTTCCTGAAGTGGCAGAACACGCTGGACCCGAGGTGCGGCAAGAAGGTCGAGCAGCGCCTCATGGAAATGTTTCGGGTGAAGGTGCCCCGGGTGCTGGTCCTGATCGATTCGCCACAGGTTAAGTACGGCATCAAGGTGGCCCTCAAGCGCGATCCCGCCGGAACGGGCAACAAGCCGTCGCTGCGCGAGCTCCTCTACCGCCTGCCGCTCCATCGAATCTCCGTGTGCCGCATCGACGACCCGTACCTTGCTGAGCGCAACCTCCCCGGCTCAAAGACTCTCGCGGGGCTCAAGGTTGGGCTGGTTGGGTGCGGGACCATTGGCGGCTATCTCGCAGAGATGCTCGCGAAAGCAGGCGCGGGCACGGTCGGTGGGAAGCTGACGCTGGTTGACATGGGCTCGCTTGAGCCTGGCAACCTTGGACGCCATCGCCTCGGTTTCAGCGCGCTGATCAAGAAGAAGGCGGAGGCCATGTGCGATGAGCTCAGGCGTGTGGCGCCGGGCATCGATGCTGTGGCCGTCGTGGGGGATGTCAAAGCTGTGAACTTGGGGCCGCTGGACCTGCTGATCGACGCCACGGGGGAACAGGGCCTGACCGATTGGCTCACCTGGAAGTACGCGGACAAGGTACCGTTCTTGTCGGCTTGGGTAGAAGGCTCTGGCTTGGCCGTCCGTGCCTTACTGAAGGCCAAGCCAGAGTACGCCTGCGCGCGCTGCGTGTCACAGCCGCCCCTGAGGGACCAGTATCGCGTGTTCGACGTGCCGCCGGAGGTCATCATGAAGGGTTATGGCTGCGAAGGCCTGTACGTCGCTTTCCCTGCTTCCGCGTCCGTACAGGCGGCTGCTCTCGCGATGGAGATGGTGCAGGCCTGGCTGGATGGCTCCGACTCACCCAGCTTCAGAACGCGCGTGCTCGATCAATCTCACGAGGTCCGCTTCAAGGATTGTTCCCCCCAAAGGTACGAAGGATGCCCCGCATGCGCCATGTGAGCGACTGGACGCTGCCAGACGGCAGCGTCCTGCTGAACTTCTCCGACAGCGTTCGCGGCGTGTTCGAGAGGAACGTCCAGACGGGCGACCTCCCTGAGAGCGGCGGCGTGCTACTGGGGACCGTCCACGAGCGCGGCCTGCTGGTTACTCTGGCCACCACGCCCACGCGTCTGGACCGCCAGCTCCGCTATCTCTTCGAACGGTTGCCGTTCGGGCACCGCACAGTAGCAAGGCGACTCTGGCGCTCCACCGGAGGCACGACACGTTACATTGGTGAGTGGCATACGCACCCGCAAGACATTCCCACACCCTCAGCCATCGATTTGGACGAGTGGCGAAAATTGGCCAAGGCACGCGCCGACAAGCGCCCGCTGCTGGCGGTTATCGTGGGGCGACACACCCTGCACGTAGAGTTAACGCACGGCAACGGCCACCGACAACTGCTCGGGCCTTACTAAAGGCTGCCGGATCAACGTCGGCGCTTCATGCTCAACCTCGTGTATGCCGGCCGTGCGGGGGCCGGGACCTTAGGCTGAACATCACAGATGGTGACGGGCACACGGCGCGCGGCATAAACTTGGCCGTTCACTCGGATAATGCAGTCCATGTGGTGCGTGCCGAAGTACTGTGCGTGCTCTTCTACCTGCAGCAACTGCATTCCAATTCGGCGATGACCGAGGTCACTGGTGGAGTCTGCGTCCAGCCCCTTGTTGCGCACCGTCCATTCGATGGTGGCGAATTGCGGGACTATGTGAGGGTTGGTGATCGTGAAGACTAGCGTGCTGCCCTTGGCGACGCCGGCGACTTGATTGCGATGATTAGTCACAAGACGGCGCTGCTCACCACTCCCCGTGTAGACCGCGATGTCGATGTCCGGTAACTGCATCAAGGCCCGTGAGGTCCGCTCGTCCACCAGCTCAACTTCATCTACGTTCGGTAGCGGCATCAGAAAGGAAAACGCCTCGGACCAGATCAGTGCCGCAGCCCCCTCGTCGGCCGCGTCGGCAGCACGCTCAGCGACGTCCAGCAGCGTGTCTAGCCGCGGGATAAAGGCGACCCAAGCCTCATCGCTCATTCGATTGAGGTTCTCTTCTTCCTTGGTGGCCGGGTTCTGGACACGGCGGTCCCGGTTCAGCCGGCCATGAATTGCCCTGATGATGGAGATCAGGGCATCGTCATCGGGAAGACCCAAAAGGCGGGCGAACCAGATGTCGGAGTACGCCTTGGTGGCCAGGACAGTGAGGAAGATCGAGGACGGGCGCGAATCGGGGATGTCGTCGAACGACACTGCTGCCCATGCCTTCAGGTAACGGATCAACCTGCGAACCTGCTCACGCTCACCGCCGGTGAGGGCATCCCGGAACCACTTGTAGAAGGCCTTGGGGTCGCTGGCTTCCCAACCGTTCGTCAGGCAAGCCAGCCGTCGTTTGTCGGTGTCCGTATTGAGGTGGTAGACCGGCGTGTCGATGTGGAACTGATGCTGGTAGGACGCCCGCGAGCAGCGTTCCTTAGGCGGCTCCGCTACGGCGCGAATCTCAACGCACTGGCCACGGTAGTCGATGAGCGCCTGCTGCACCCAGCGGCGCAGCTGGTCAGCTGTGGGCTCAATGTCCGTGCCCTTCCCCCATTCGAAGTAAACGCCAAGGTCGACGTCGTATTCTTCGCCCGAGTGGACGGGCTTGATCAGCGTGCCGTACTTGTAGGAGCCCTGAAGCCACGTGGAAATCGTGTAGCCGTGCTTGGCCTTGAGCGAGACCTTTAGGTGCTCGGCCAAGTCGTTCCAGCTGGCTTGCAAGAACTCGCGCTGCTGCGTCGTTGGGCTGACGCGACTGATTAAGGTCTGGTCACCTGCGCCGTTGAACAGCGAGCTGGCGTGACCCACTTCAGCCTCCCCGGACCAAGGTCAACTGGGGTTCGTGCTTGAGGAATGGCGCTAACTTCGTGTTGAGTATGTCGCTGGCCGCTTTCTTGCCCAGGGCCAACAGCGTGCGCCGTGCCGCCTCGGTGGCTACGTCCAGGCCGAGATCCTTGGCCTGCTCGTTGGACGGGAGCGCGTCGAGGCGGAAATACCGATCCTTGAGCTTGTGCTGCATCAGCTGGTCCACCAACTGCTGCTGCGATGAAATCGTAACGGAGAAGAGGCGGTTGTCATCCATCCAGCCTTGGATGCCCAGCTCGCGGCCAGACTCGAAGGACAGAGAGTACATATTGGTCGTCGTGCCGACACTGAGGATGCGAATGGCATCACCGGGGACGCTGAAGAAGTGTTCGGCCTCGTGAAGCGCCAATAGATCCGGCGCGTTGGCATACAAGCCGCCATCGGCGTAGCGGTGGCCGTCTAGCTCAGCCAGCTCGAAGAACGTCGGGGCGGCCGAGGTTGCCAGGGCCACGTCCACCGCCCGATACTTCCAGTCGCGCGTCCACTCGGCCTTGTGCCGGGTCTTGAAGACCTGCGGCCGGCCGCTGGTCACATTTACTGCTGGGATGCCGACGGCGTGTTTGGCGTCGTTGAGGGTGGCCTCCTCGGGGATCAGGCTTGTGATCACGTCACGCAGGGCCTGTGAACGGTAGCGCGGCCTGTTCCAGTGTTTTGCGATGTCCCAGCCTTTGCCGACACGTGTTGTAGGCTTTTCGCGCGGGGGGAAGATCCTCTCACCAGACTCCTCGAAGGCCTGTACCACCTTCTGCATGGGGACTTCGAACGCCACGGCCAGAGCGATGATCCCGCCGATCGAGGTGCCATAAGACAGGTCAAACCGCCGGCCAATTGGCTCGCCGATATGATCTTCCATCTCCTGCAGTGCGCGTGCCGTGAACAGGCCTCGATAGCCTCCGCCGGTCAATGCCAAAGCTTGAAAAGGCCGGTCTTTTGTCCACGACATACTTTCTCTTCCTATCTAAGTTCTGGAGGTGAAGAATACCAATCAATGGGTATGCGCTCGTTCACCCAACAGTCCTCGTTTCGACGCTGTAAAGCGGTCATTCGCTCATCTAGATCCAACAGGCCGATGCAGAAACCTCAGAAGCCGCGTCTAGCAATCAGGCGACGCTCAGAGAGCGATTTCTTGCTCATCATCACCATCCTGCGCGCTTATCCTCTTTATCTCTTTGTTTGGCCACGATTCACGCTCGGCAGAGGACGATTGAGAAATTCATGATCTAGTCCTCGGGCATGTGCGTTATATGCCCACCTCGCATACTGCTCCAAGAGCATGTTATTCTCGGACTCAAGCCGTCGATTTTCTGCTTCCAAACGATCAATGCGATCCAAGGCTATCTGCAACTGCGGTGATGCAACTCGTTTTTTATCCGCACCTCCATTAGTCAACTCTCGTTTCTTGAGCTCAAAAGCATGGCGTATGCGTTCATGCTTGTAAAGCGCCTGCCGAGTATATCGATTTAACATGCGCAGCTCAATAGCATCAATCAGCAACTCCCAACTTAATTTATCGAACCATCCATCAAGAATTTCAACAATTTTTTTTATTTCATCATCGCCGATGTTCTTCGATCTTCTCTTAGGTTGCTGCTTCGCCATATCATCCCCCCATTGACTATAAGATTTCAGACAACAATCCAGCTGGAGGATTCATTGGCTGAATTGATGGCAAAACAATGCGCGATGAATCATTAACCCTATTTACCCCACGCAACGGTGCCAATTGAACGACCGCGCCAAGTGGCACAAGCGGATCATCCATTATTGAGCACAACTGCGACAAACGCTCAACCGTCGTCTGATGGTGCAACAACCAGCGGTCACCACCGGCATACCCTGCAGCTAATGCATCTTCGGCCTTCTGAAGTAACTCCCGCGCTTCTTCCAAACTCTGGCGAAGACGCATCGCTTTTTCTTCATCACCTTTGACGCAGACTAAGTCTTCACAATGAATGCAGTCCAAGTGCAACTGACACGGTGACATTGTGTAGTCGTGAACGCAAAACCCAAGGTCCGTCGTGTGTGCCGTCGGTATTCTGAGGCGCGCAAACTCATCCCTAGGAATAAGAACCTTCTTTGGAATTTCTGCCAGAGGGCCAAACATCTGGCTTTCGTCACCGACGGCATCCCTGATCTTTTGAAGCATCTGATCCGGGGTTACGTGATCATAAGCAGCGTTCTGACGAATATCCTTTCGTCCAGACCACTTGGCGATGTCTACCTGGCTCATGCCGCCAGCTTGAGCAAGCGTATTCAGGTAATGCCGAAATTGGTGCGTAGTTACCTTGATTGGGCTGCCATCCGATTCAGTAAAGCCGAATCTTGTGAAGATCGATTTAAAGCCGTATTCGGCCCGTCCGCCAAGTCCGCTGTTGATCTGATTGACGGAGACTGGCTCAATCATGCATCGGTAGGTTCCGCGCTGAGCGTGAAGTTGGTTCGTGAAAACTACCAGCAACGCGTCGCTGTACTTGAGGCCCGCTTCCTTTTCTAGGAACGGGAAGCCAGCAGGCAGCATTTCTACGACCGCAGCCTCAATATCGACAAAACGCACCTGCTTCGATTTCTCATACGTGACTGGCTTGACGCCATGTCCCTTGCACCACGCACGTGCTGACGCGGAGGATTCGAAGCCGATAATCTTGGCAACGTCATCCATTGCCAGCCACTCAGCGTTCCGCAAATGACGGACCTCATCATGAAGGTATATCTCACTAGGATGCTCTTCGTACCACTTCGCTATCTGGCGCGCCTCATCTGTTACGGAGCGTATCTTCCCAATGGCTTCCTGAACAACGCTTGCCATTGACGGCACAATCCACTTCACCATCGGATCAGCCCCTTTTGCCGGCCACCACCGCAGGCCGTAAGCATCAGCTTTACCGTTTCCTGCACTTTGATGAACTTCGCAAAGATCAGAAAGGATCAGAACTTCGTTAATGCGATCCGGCGCTGAACACAGAATGGCGGCAACCGAGCTAACAATTACATCGAATGAATCTGTTGCGAGCCGAAAGACCTTCGGCAAGGCATCCAACGCCGCCTCCGTTGGCATTTTCTCCTGCCGACGTTCATCGAACTCTTTGCCTACGCGGACCGCATCCCCCGGACGTTTGATCGGATTCCGCCACTTGGTGGGCACCGAGGTTAGGCGATTATCTGCAAGGAACTCACTGGCCATCTCTAACTGCCCGCCAATTCGATATGCTGCCGCTTCGCTGTAACGATCAACAATCACTTGCGCCGCGCGATTCAGAATGAGCGCATCAATTCGAACGGGATCGGGGACCAAGCCATTTTCTGACAGTACAGACTCCAATACACGCAACGCCGCCAATCGAAAACCACCTACTTTGGTTGGACGAAATCCATGCATGTAGCGCATATAGGCTTTAGCGAACGGACGAAATCTATCGTCCATCCAAGCCCCTGCGTGGTCTGGCTGATTATCCGAGGCACTGAAGACCAGACGTTGTCTACTCCTGCCGCGGCCCTTTAAGCCAACTGCATCTGTAATATCCCAAACATTGGCGTCGAAATCCAAGTCAGCACCAAAAATTGTCAGACCATTTCGACAGGACTCGATAAAGCCAGCGAGATTTCCCGCTGCATCAAGATCAGCTTTCGGGCGAAAGAGAATCACGTCAGACATTTTCGACGGCCTCCCGACCGTTACGTATTTCATCGCACCTTCTAACCACTTCAGCTACGGCCAGGATTGTTCTATCGTTGATGGAGGCAATACGCACATCGCCTCCCACAAGCAACCTTTCCCGCTCACCAATAAGATGCTCAAGTACCGCATCGTGCGGACCATCGAGCCATGGCTGAAAGCTGCGGCAGGTGTAGCAAGCAATTGGCGCCAAAAACCCGCAGAAGCCGTGTTTTCCACAGCTCCCCATCGGTTTCATCGAAGCCTCGTATCTCGGATCACATATCCTGCTCGACTTGTCACCAACACGTGACGCCTGAGATTCGTCTTCAATGATCAATCCAGCAAAGGCTTGTGCCAGTGGAGCCAGATGCAACGCCATCGCCCGATCAATACGCTCGACAATGGCCGGCACTGCTTGGACATATACCCCTGTATTTTGCGTATCTGTGTGATCAAGCAATTCGGCAATAACCAACTCACCGTGCCCCTCGACAGCAGCGCGAGTACCTAAGGTGCGTCGAAACCGAGTTGCCGTAATGTGAATCGCTCGGCCTGTGCGTTCTGAGGTCACGCTCAGGCGATTCAGGACACCTTTTAACGTACTGGCCAAAGATTCCGCTGTTCGGTGATACTCAAATCCCTGAGGCTCATTTTTCCGAGAGCGTTTAGCTGGAAACAGTGGTGCCTGATCTGAATCTGGCAGGATGGATCTAAAAGCATCCCTGACATCTTCTCGATGCTGGACCAGTCTTTCACCAATTTGAGGAATCAGGACACGATCTTTGAAATCGCTCCTCGATGGCTGTCCGCGCTGCTTTGCGCGAGGAATTTTGAGTGTATAGACCGAGGCACCATCCTTTCCTGCACTAACTACAACGTCGCAGAGTTTGAGGCCGGCATACTGGATTGGCCGCTGCCCAAGCGCCATAAAGAGCCAAACCAACAGGTAATCGCCTAAGCCAACCTTGCCAGACTCATAGGAATCATCCAACGCGGAGTAAATGGACTCAAACTCAATGTCAGTGTATGGCCCGTTCTCAGGATCCATTGTGAGAATGGCTTCGCCTTTTCGGTTTCCCTTTATCCGAAGTTGCTTCAACAGGGCAATGGTGTCGGCAGCAACTCCCGGAAGATTCAAGGAGTGCCATTTCTGGAGAAACCCAGAAAGATTTCCCACGTACCATCGCTGGTCGGCTTGTAATGAAGCGCGGTAATTCAGTAAATCGTCAGCCGAAATCTCCGCCACCTTACGTCCGTCGACGCATATTGCTTTCAAAAAATGTGCGAATCTTTCGTACATATTTTTGAGGTGATGAGATGACTTGTTTTCGGCGTACCAAACAAGAGACGCTTTGAATGACCTCAACAACGTAGGCGAGACATCTAGCCTGGAAAAGTCCAGACTTAGAGTCTTGGTGCTGTCTCTGAATGCCCAGCGATCTGTATGAGGATCAAAGAGCGCCCCATTTCGGGTTCGAACATATTGAGGAAGAGTGCCGATGCTTTCCCGCAACATCGCATTTTTCGCTCGATTATTCATCGTTCTTACCCCTCGCCTGCATCCGACTCTGCATCTCCAAAGACGCATTTTTAGCCTTCTGTCGAACGTGTCTTCGAGTGTAAGTGGCGGCCGTCCCCGACGTTTCGGACCACCCCATTAGATATGACCTAGTCTTCTTCTCAGTCTCATCCCCGACGTTTCGCCTGTCCATTTCTTCCGAAAATCGATCATTCCAGGTATGGCGAAGAAGATGCGCAAACAGATTGCGCGGTAGGCCAGGGCACTTGGCACGAAGGACATTGAAAATCTTCGCAAATGATGGAATCGATAGCGGGGCACCGCTATCGGATGCCACAAATACGAACCCGTGCTTTCGCGCGGCAGGCAATGCAGACCGATATTTGATTACGTAGGCATGAGTCTTGTCTTGGAGCAACTTGGACAAGGGAATCTCTCGCGCCCTTGTCTTCACATTAGGTTGATTCTTACGCGGATCGTTTGGATCATCCGCTCGTCTGGCGACGATGACCGAGCCTTTCCGAAAGTCAATGTCAGATACACGAACTCCTAACAATTCCCCTCTACGTAACCCCAAGTAATAAAGCCACAGAATTACCAACTCATTGCGGAAACGAGAATGTTCGTCATGCCAGGGGTTATCAGGGCAACCTGGATCGACAACGCGCAGAAGTTCCGTCACAGAGTCTGTATCGAGCCCCTCCCTTTGACCGAGATAACCTCGGTTATCACCAGTTGGTAACCTCGCGTCAAGTGCTCCGACAACGAACTTCCTTGCAGCCTCCAGTGATGACCGAAAGTCACTGGAGGCTGCAAACCTGAATGATCGATCTGCCAGAAGCCAGTTCAGGTAATCACGAATGCAACGCAAACGCGTCGCAGCAAACGCCGGAACTATCTCCTTGATCATGCCAGTCGCAGGACGTTGCCGATGCTTCTCCAACGAAACTACTTTTTCCGCTATCGAAATGGCTTCAACCTGATTGGACTGCGAAACAATCTCTTCTATAGGAAGCCTGCAAAGCCTAACCAAATCCTCTATCTCGCCCATAGCGAGCACGTACCCTTCGGCCAAACGCCTCTTTAGATCAATGCCGTTCAGATCAAGAAACAAATAGAAAACCAAAATTCCACGCAACGAGTTACTAATTGTGTTTGCCGCCCGATTCCTAGCCCTAAGTTCGGTCAAAGCAAAAATGGTCGGCTCGAACAATGGCACACCATCAGACCCAATAAGCATCGGCAGACGCTCGCCACTCCCATACACTACCGTACTAACCCGATACCCAGTAGTCACGGACGACGCTCCCCACTTACAACGTTGATTAGCGCCTTCACGGCATGAACAAAATCTAAGCTTAAGAGATACATCGCCAAATCAATACCTCCGCCTCCGCCCTTTTTAGCTCTCGCGTCGTACCACTTCATATCGGTTACCAGCAACTCGACGACTCGCGACCCAACACTCACATAAAGCCGCTGCGTTTTTGAATTCTTTTCGGGTAAAAAATCCGGATCAACCTTCCAATACAACCCAATGCGAGTGAGGGCATCTGGAATCGAGACCTCTCTAAGCCGATCCAGGTCGGCGTCATCAAATGGTTTCCTTCTACTCGCCATACCACCTCCGCCGCTTTGCGGCTGCGCGCCCTTCGGGCTTGCGGCTACTCGCGATTTATCAATCGCGGGGGCTACTCGCCTTCAACGGGCTGATCATGAGCAGACTATTAACAATATCCACAAGGTACACCCTACACAAAAAATATAGCACAGATAAAAAATACGTAAACAAATAAAAAACCCTGACAGGTCAGTAACCTATCAGGGTTTGTTTACTTACTTCTAGCAGGTGGGCGCTAAAAAGGGATGTCGTCATCAAAATCACCAAAACCGCCAGAGGCCGGCTTTTTGGGCGCCGGAGTGCTGGCCGGTGCCGGGGCGCTGCCGCCGTAACCGGAATCACGACCGCCACCGTAGCTGCCACCATCACGCCCGCTGCTGTCCCGGGCACCGCCGGAAGAAGCCCCGCCGCCAAAACCGCCTTCGTTGCGGGATGGCGCATCGGAGCCGCCCATGCCCTGACGGCTGCCGAGCATCTTCATCTCGTCGGCACGGATCTCGGTGGTGTAGCGGTCCTGACCATCCTTGTCCTGCCATTTGCGGGTACGCAGGGAGCCTTCAACATACACCGAGCTGCCCTTGCGCAAGTATTGCCCGGCGATCTCGGCGAGCTTGCCGAAGAATGCCACACGGTGCCACTCGGTAGCCTCGCGCTTCTCGCCGCTGGCCTTGTCGCGCCAGGTGTCAGTGGTGGCCAGGGTGATGTTGCAGATCGCGTCGCCACTGGGTGCATAGCGGGTTTCGGGATCCTTGCCCAGGTTGCCGATAAGAATCACCTTGTTGACCGAAGCCATATATCTCTCCTGAAATGTCTAGGGACAATTAATTTTGTCTAAGGGACAATTAATTTGTCCATTTTTACGATGTCTAGGGACAATTAATTTTGTCCAATTAGTATACCCTCTATCACAGGATGATCCAGCAAGCTGCCAGTCTGCCGTACGCAAGGTGTGCAAGGTTCCAGCAAGTTTACCTCATGCAACGGTAGGCGCAGATAGCACAGCCCCTACCACCCAACCTGAGCACTGGCGGTCGAGCTCCGGCACAGACAAGGACCAAAAATGAGCCACAGAACAACAGATTTGACTTGCACAGAGCTGAGGTTGTCGCTGCGGCAGCGACAACAAGGTGCGGGAAAGTAGCTTGTGGCAGGCACTAAATCGAGGAGACCAACTCCAGCGATTGTTCGGCAGTGGATCAACGCAGGATACGGTCAGGGCGACGCTCAGGCTTATCAACCATTCATGTATGTACGCGATGTTCCATCAGAAGGTACATCAAGCATGGTTCGTAGCCGAATCACCGGTCGTAACCATGCCTACCTGTCCAATCATGAACTCAAAGTGCACCTGCTTGCCGAGTATGGCAGTGCCACGCTTGACATAAGAGAACAGTTCGCGCTGCTGCCGTGGGAGGAGACCCAATTTATCGCGACACAGCTCGGAATCCGCCACCCGTTTTTCCCCGGCACCAGCACTCCGACAGTCTTGACAACTGACTTTTTACTTACGCTGGCGCGGCCAGATGGAATGGAACTCGTGGCTATCAGCGCAAAGCTTAAGAACGACTTGACCTCACGGAGCCTTGAAAAACTTCTACTAGAGCGGATCTACTGGAATCGCAGAGGCATACGTTGGATTCTGGTGACAGAAGACAACATTCACGCTATCCGGGCTAGCAATCTCATGTTTTTCGAAACTGCGCTAAACGACGAAAGGGCTACGCAGTCAGGCATCAATCCCGTCGCATTCAGTCGCAGGTTTGAAGATCACTGGGCTCCCTCGCTCTCCTTCAACGACATCATGAACCTGACCATAGATTCGATGAGCGTTGACGTACACACCGGACATGCGCTCCTCGGCACCGCAGTTTGGAACCGCGACAGCAGAATTGATATCGACACAAAGAAACTGACTCACCGCGACACGGTCGACTTGAAGCTCTGAGGAGGACCCATGTTTCAGATTCATGAAATCTATCGCCCCACGAGACCCTTGAAGAAAATCACCGGGCCGGTGCGGATCATCGACTTGATCAACTTTGAGGCCATCGTGCTCATCGACATGGACACCGAGCACGAGAAGACTCCCTTTAAATTCAGCTACGAAGAATGGGTTGATCTGCTGAGTCTGGGAGCTCTAGAGAAAGCGACTGATCCATTCCTAAGACTCACATCTTTGCCGACCGGCCTTCCGGCAGGTGCTGCTAAAAGGCTCCAGAATGTAATCGAAGCGACCTCTATTATTTCGCAAAAGCCAGGCCTACTGCAGACCCCACAAGCCTTGGCGAGCGAAATCAAAGCTGTTGCCCAGTCGATGAAGTTGAGCCAGCGTACCGTGAAGCGGTGGGTTCTTAATTGGCTGCAAGCGGGACGCAATCCTGCGATAGTCGTTCGTGAATTCATTCAGACAAGTGCAGACAGCGACGAGCAAAAAAAACAAGTCAAAGGTAGCAAGCGCGGCGTCCGCAGGACAAAGCCGGAGACTGCCTCCAGCGCCCCCGCACACGAGGTTCGTGATAAATGTGAAAAGGCCTACACATCGTATGTAAAGAGCCAGCGGATGACTTGGAGAGAGGCATATTACGAGATGCTGATAACGATTTGCGGCATCCCCTACGCCGAACTCAAGGGCGCCTCGAAAAACCTCAGCTTGCCCACCCTTGGTAAAATTACATCGTCCTGACCCCTGCTGCAGCTTATCCCGATGAAACAGCGTAGTGCCATCAAGACTGACCTGTTTGCCGACGAACACC
>NZ_JAQVCN010000004.1 GCF_028689785.1 Zoogloea sp.
GAGGCAAAAACGGGGCTACACCGCAGGGAAAGGCGGCGTTTGCTCAGCGAAATTGAATCGAATTGGGTCGCGATCATCGTTGCGCGGCGGAATTCATTGAAAACCTCGGGTTATTCGAGGTGCCCAGCCAAAGGTCTTACCATTCAAGACCTCGACCCACTTCAGATTGAGCGCGCACGCCGCATCTTGCGGAGCAAGGCGCCTTCATCCGGCCTCATTGGTTTGCCCGACATCGAGTTCCTGCAAGGGTTGGAGGGCATTCGGGGAGGCCAGGTGACACACGCGGGCATGATTCTGTTTGCACGGCAGGAGGTGCTCTCGGCGCATTGCCCCCAGGCGCAGTTTCACTATGTGCTGCACGACAGCGAAACGAGCGTAGCCCGCAACGACATCGAACGCCTACCCTTGCTTGAGGCCGTTGAACGAATCGAACAGATCTTCCAGGGGCCACTGAACCCCGAACAGGAAATCGAGGTGGGCTTGTTCAAGCTGCGCATTCCCCAGTTTCCGCTGGAGGGGGTACGCGAAGCGGTGCTCAATGCCCTGACTCACCGGGACTACCAGCACCCCGGTGAGATTCTGGTACGCCACTCAAAGCAGGAACTGGTCGTCACCAGCCCGGGCGGGTTCATTGATGGCATCACGCCAGAGAACATCCTTCGCCACGAGGCGGTGCCTCGGAATCGGACGCTTGCCAATGCGTTGGTGAAATTGCGTCTGGTGGAATCATCCGGCATCGGACGCAAGCGGATATTCAGATCAGCGTTGGTTTACGGCAAACGGCGCCCTGAATACACGACAGACGGGCATGCGGTGACGCTGAAGATTTTCAATCAGGGAGCGCATGAGGCGCTCGCACGCCTCGTGGCCAAGCTGGATGGCCAAGGCGCCGAGGTCGGTCTGGATCAGCTGCTGGTGCTGGATGCACTGCGTGGGCAGGATTACATCGACGTCAGCCAGGCATCAGAGGTGCTACAGCTCTCGCGGGAAGATGCCCGTCGCGTGCTTGACGGCATGTGCCTCCCTCCACTGAACCTGATCGAACGACGGGGCTATTCATCATCGGCTACATTCCATCTTGCCAAAGGGGTGGCGAAGGATCTGAAGGGCAAGGCCGCCTACACAAAGGCCAGAGGTCTCAATCCAGTCAGATACGCAGAGATGGCTCGGGAGTATCTACGCGATCACAAACGCATCACCAACACGGATCTGCGCGAACTGCTCGGTTTGGGAGACTCCGCATCTGCACAGGTTGAGGCATCACGTTACTTGAAGAAGTGGAGCCAGGATGATGGCTTCCTGGAGCGGCAAGGCACTGGAAACAAGATCTTCTATGTCCAGAAAAAACACGCTTAGCAAGTGCTTAGCAAACCGGCGGATGCGTTTAAGAAGACCATAAAACACAATAAAAACAACACCCTAAACAAGTAACCACCAAGCTGACTGCTAAGAAGGCTCCCACTAATGACTGAAGACCAGCTCGAACAGGAAGCCCTCGGCTGGCTGGCCGAGGTGGGTTACACGCCGCTCCGCGGCCCGGAGCTGGCCCCGGACGGCGAGCGCCCCGAGCGCGGCAGCTACCAGCAGGTGCTGCTGGTGGAGCGCCTGCGTGCGGCCATCGCCCGCCTCAACCCGCTGCTCACCACCGCTGCGCGGGAAGACGCGTTGCAACAGGTGCGGGACCTGGGCATCCCCGCGCTGCTGTCGGCCAACCGGCGCTTCCACCAGCTGCTGGTGACCGGCGTGCCGGTCGAGGTGCAGCGTGGCGGCGAAACCCTGGGCGATTTTGCCCGCCTGATCGACTGGGCTGACCCATCGAACAACGAGTGGCTGGCCATCAACCAGTTCACCGTCAAAGGCCCGCACCACACCCGCCGGCCGGACATCGTGCTCTTCGTGAATGGCCTGCCCCTGGTGGTCATCGAGCTGAAGAACCCGGCCGACGCCAACGCCGACATCTGGAAGGCCTTCGAGCAGCTCCAGACCTACAAGGCCCAGACGCCGGACCTGTTCCAGTACAACGAGGTGCTGGTGATCTCCGACGGCTCGGATGCCCGCATGGGCTCGCTGTCGGCCGATGCCGAGCGCTTCATGCAGTGGCGCACCATCGACGGCGTCAGGCTCGACCCGCTGGGCGAGTTCAACGAGCTGGAGACCCTGATCCGCGGCGCGCTCGCCCCGGCAATGCTGCTCGACTACCTGCGCTACTTCGTGCTCTTCGAGGACGACGGCGGGCTGGTGAAGAAGATCGCCGGCTACCACCAGTTCCACGCGGTGCGGGCGGCGATCCAGCAGGTGATTGCGGCCTCGCGGCCCTGCGGCGCTGCGGCCACCAGGGGCAAGGGCGGCGTGGTGTGGCACACCCAGGGCAGCGGCAAGAGCATCACGATGACCTGCTTCGCCGCGCGGGTGATGCAGGCCACGGCGATGGAGAACCCCACCATCGTGGTCATCACCGACCGCAACGACCTGGACGGCCAGCTCTTCGGCGTGTTCTCGCTGGCTCAGGATCTGCTGCGGGAGCAGCCGGTGCAGGCGGGCACCCGGCAGGATCTGCGCCGGCTGCTGGCCAAGCGCCCGTCCGGCGGCATCGTGTTTGCGACGATCCAGAAGTTCATGCCGGGCGAGGACGAGGACGTCTTTCCGCTGCTCTCGGACCGGCACAACATCGTGGTCATCGCCGACGAAGCCCACCGCACCCAGTACGGCTTCGAGGCGAAGCTCAAGCTGCGTAGGGGCGAAGTCATTCGCCCGCAGTCCGTACCGCAGGGCGAGGCCGCCAATCAGCGCGGATGGGCGAATAAATTCGCCCCTACAGGAGCGTCGCTGCCCATGGCTGCCGAGCCCCGGGCAGCCTATGTTGTCGGCTACGCCCAGCACCTGCGCGACGCGCTGCCCAACGCCACCTTCGTGGCCTTCACCGGCACGCCCGTGTCCAGCGAGGACCGGGACACCCGCGCGGTGTTCGGCGACTACATCCACATCTACGACATGCAGCAGGCCAAGGAAGACGGCGCCACGGTGGCGATCTACTTCGAGTCGCGCCTGGCCAGGCTGTCGCTGAAGGCCGACGAACTGCCGCACATCGACGACGAGGTGGATGAGCTGGCCGAAGACGAGGAGGAAAGCCAGCAGGCCCGCCTGAAGAGCAAGTGGGCGGCGCTGGAGAAGGTCGTCGGCGCCGAACCCCGCATCGCCAGAGTGGCGGCGGATCTGGTGGCCCACTTCGAGGAGCGCAACAAGGCCATCATCGGGCAAATGCGAGGCAAGGCGATGGTGGTGGCGATGAGCCGCGACATCTGCGTGCATCTCTACAACGAGATCGTGAAACTCCGGCCCGACTGGCACGACGATGACCCCGAGAAGGGCGCGATCAAGATCGTGATGACCGGATCAAGCAGCGACAAGGCCCTGCTGCGCCCGCATCTCTACAGCAAGCAGGTCAAGAAGCGCCTGGAAAAGCGCTTCAAGGACCCGGCCGACCCACTGCGCTTGGTGATCGTGCGGGACATGTGGCTGACCGGCTTCGACGCGCCCTGCGTGCATACCCTTTACGTGGACAAGCCCATGAAGGGCCACAACCTGATGCAGGCCATCGCCCGGGTGAATCGCGTCTTCAAGGACAAGCAAGGCGGGCTGGTGGTGGACTACATCGGCATCGCCAACGAGCTGAAGTCTGCACTCAAGGACTACACCGCCAGCCAGGGCCGCGGCCGCCCGACGGTGGATGCGGCCGAGGCTTACGCCGTGCTGGAAGAGAAGCTCGACATCCTGCGCGGGCTGCTCCACGGCTTCGACTACGCCGACTTCCTGAGCGCCGGCCATCGGCGTCTCGCGGGCGCGGCCAACCATGTGCTGGGCATCAAGGACGGCAAGAAGCGCTTCGCCGATCAGGCGGTGGCCATGTCCAAGGCCTTCACCCTGTGCTGCACGCTGGACGAGGCCAAGGCCGTGCGCGAGGAAGTGGCCTTCTTCCAGGCGGTGAAGGTGATCCTCACCAAGCGCGACCTCACCCACAAGAAGAAGACCGACGAGGAGCGGGAGCTGGCCATCCGCCAGATCATCGGCTCGGCGGTGGTGTCGGAGGATGTGGTGGATGTGTTCGAGGCGGTGGGCCTCGACAAGCCCAACATCGGTATCCTCGACGACGAATTTCTGGCCGAGGTGCGCAACCTCCCGGAACGCAATCTCGCGGTGGAACTGCTTGAGCGCCTGCTGGAAGATGAGATCAAGTCCCGCTTCTCAAGCAACGTGGTGCAGGAGAAGAAGTTCTCCGAACTGCTGGCCAATGTGGTCAAGCGCTACCAGAACCGCGCCATCGAGACTGCCCAGGTGATCGAGGAGCTGATCGAGATGGCGAAGAAGTTCCACGCTGCCGCCACCCGCGGCGAAGAGCTAGGCCTGACGGAAGACGAGATCCGCTTCTACGATGCCCTGGCTGACAACGAATCGGCGGTGCGCGAGCTGTCCGACGAAACCCTCAAGAAGATTGCCCACGAACTGACCGAGAACCTGCGCAAAAACCTGTCGGTGGACTGGTCGGAGCGGGAGAGTGTGCGCGCCCGGCTGCGCCTGATGGTCAAGCGCATCCTGCGCAAGTACAAATACCCGCCGGATGAGCAGGAGGGCGCGGTGGAGCTGGTGCTGCAACAGGCGAAGGCTCTAGGTGAGGCATGGATGGCCTGCTGAGGGCGGAACCTGACCGCCAATCGGCACAGATCAAGACAGGCGCCCCGGTTCTGACCTAGACTCGGCGGCGCTACCACTTGATCCAGCGCCGCGCCTGTCCGCGGCGTGCGCCTGCACTTGAAACCACACACCCTCGCCGAAATCGGACGGACACCGGTCATCGCCCTGGCCTACCTGGCGCTGGGCGGGCTGGGGCTGATCTTTGCGATCGCGCCGGGTTACGCCAGCCCGATCTTTCCGGCCTCCGGGCTGGCGCTGGCGATCACCCTGATCCTGGGCGCGCGCGCCCTGCCCGGCATCTGGCTAGGCTCGGTCTGTCTCAACAGCGGGCTGGCGTTGAGCAGTGCCAGCTTCTCCGGCACCACCTTTGCCGCCGCCGCCCTGATTGCCTGTGGCGCGGTGGCCCAAGCCTGGGTGGGGCGCCTGCTGATCCGACGCATGGAGGGGGAGCACTGGCACAGGCTGGAACATGAGCGGCATGTGATCCTCTTCCTGCTCATCGGGGGCCCGCTGGCCTGCCTGGTGTCGGCCAGTATCGGCATCGTCAGCCTGGCCGCTCTGGGCGTACTGCCAGCTGCGGCGTGGGCCTTTGCGTGGTGGAACTGGTTTGTTGGCGACACCCTTGGGGTGCTCACCTTCGCGCCCCTGTGCCTGTCGTTGCTGCTGCAGCGGGTGCCCCTCTGGCGCTCCCGTCTGCAGCAGATGGCCGTTCCGATGTTGCTCACCCTGGTATGTGTGGGCACAGCCATATACATCACCGGACACTGGGAAGAGCAGGGGCAGGCAGACAGGCTCAAGGCCGATGCCAAGGCTCTCCAGGACCGCATTGCCGATCGCCTGCTGGCCCACCAGGAGGCCCTGCTGGCCCTGCGGCGCCTGATCGAGATTGCCCCGGATCTCTCCCCCGAGCAATTCGAGCGTTACACCTTGTCCATCCTGCAGGACAACCCGGACATCGCCGCCCTCAGTTTCAATGCCGCGGTGCCGGCCGCCGAGCGCGACGACTTCGAGCGCAATACAGCCCGGCGCCTGGGCCAGCCGAACTTCCGGATCAACGAGCGCACACCTGCGGGCGAAAGCGTGCCCGCAGCCCGGCGGGACATCCATGTGCCGGTCAGCCAGATTGTGTCCAGGGACACCAACACCTTCGCCCTCGGCTTCGATCTCCAGTCAGAACCCCTGCGCCGGGACGCGGTGGCGCGTGCCATGCAGCAAGGCACCAGCATTGCCGTCACTGCGCCAGTTCAGTTGGTCCAGGACGCCATGCCGGTCCGCTCGGTGCTGATGCTGGCCCCCGCCCATCGCCACCCGCGCCCGGGCGACCCGCGGCCAGCCCCCCTGCTGGGCTTCGCGGTCGCCGTGATCCAGCTCGACACCCTGGTGGACACCGCGCTCGCCGGGGCCATGCCGGCCGGGCTGGCAGTGAGTCTGAGCGACCCCGCCGCCGGCCCCCTCACCTTGCGCAGCCACACCTCCGACCCCGGCGCGCCGAGCCGGGGCTACTGGCGCGGAACGCTCACCGTCGGCGACCGCCAATGGCTGCTGGAGACTCAGGCCAGCGACGCCTACCTGCAGCAGAACCGCCCCTGGGTGGCCTGGGCCGTGGGCGTTGTTGGCCTGCTCTTCGCGGCGCTGTTGCAAACCCTGATGCTCGGCATGACGGGTCGCACCGCCATCATCCAGCGCAAAGTCGAAGAGCAGACCGCCGACATCGCCGCCAAAAACCGGGAGCTGGCCCTGACCATGGTGTCGGTGGATCGCTCCTCCGACGGCACCTACTGGATCGACGAGGATGGGCACATCGTGCGGGTCAACCCGGCCGCCTACCAGATGCTTGGCTATACCCGGGACGAACTGACCCGGCTGCGCATCCACGACGTGGACATGGGCCTCGATGCCAGGCGCTGGGCGGCCCACCGAACCAACCTCGACTTACGCCGCGGCGAGCACTTCGAAACCACCTACCGGCGCAAGGATGGCAGCACCTTCCCGGTCGCCATCGCTACCGCCGTGGTCCACACCGACGAGCAGTGCTATTTCTACGCCACAGCCCGTGACATCAGCACCAGCAAGCTCACCGAGGCCGAACTGAAACGCCATCGGGACCACCTGGAAGAGCTGGTTGCCGCCCGCACCGCCGACCTGTCCATCGCCAAGGAAGCCGCCGAGAGTGCCAACCGTGCCAAGAGCGTCTTCCTGGCCAACATGAGCCACGAGCTGCGCACCCCGATGAACGCCATCATCGGCCTCAACCACATGCTCTCCCGCCGCAACACCGACCCAGCCCAGAAAGACAAGCTGACCAGCGTGGGGCGGGCCGCCCAGCACCTGATGCAGCTCCTCAACGACATTCTCGAACTGTCCCGCATCGAAGCCGAGCGCATGCCCCTGGAGAGCATCCCCTTCCGCTTCGACACGATCAGCGGTCATGTGGCCAGCCTGGTCGGCCCCGAAGTGGCCGCCAAAGGTCTCAGCCTGGACATCCACATCGCCCCGCCCCTGGCCGCCCAGCCCCTGCTGGGCGATCCGCTGCGCCTGCAGCAGGTCCTGCTCAACCTGGTCGGAAACGCCATCAAGTTCACTGCCCGGGGCGGCATCCGCATCCGTGCCGACATTGCCGCCGAACAGGGCGATACCCTGCAGCTGCGGGTCGAGGTGGACGATGACGGCATCGGCATAGCGCCCGATACCCGCCAGCGCATCTTCGAACCCTTCGAGCAGGCCGATGGCTCCACCACCCGGCGCTTCGGCGGCACCGGCCTCGGACTGTCCATCTCGAAACGCCTGGTTCGGCTGATGGGCGGCGAGATCGGCATCGGCGAACACCTGGGCCAGGGCAGCACCTTCTGGTTCACCGTCCGGCTCCAAAAGGCCGCAGCCTGCTCGGAAGACGCGGCCGCCAACGGCCCCAGTGGCCTGGAAGCCGAGCAGGCTCTGCGCACCCACCATCGGGGCCGGCGCATCCTCTTTGTCGAAGACGACGTGGTGAACCAGGAAGTGGGCGTGGAGATGCTGAGGGAAGTGCTCGGCCTCGACACCGAGCTGGCCGGCAACGGAGAGGAGGCCGTCCGCATGGCCACCGCCCACCCCTATGACCTGATCCTGATGGATATCCAGATGCCGGTCCTCGACGGCCTGGCAGCCACCCGGCAGATCCGCAACCTGCCCGGCTACGCCCGCACCCCCATGGTGGCCATGACCGCCAACGCCTACGAGGAAGACCGCCAGGCCTGCCGCGCCGCCGGCCTGGACGACTTCATCGCCAAACCGGTAGACCCGGATCTGCTCTACATCACCCTGCTGCGCTGGCTGAATCAAAGCCAGCCAGACGCCACCTGACAACATTGTCTCTTTCCAGGACTCCCCATGCCTCGCGTCGGCCTGTTTGCCACCTGCCTGATGAACCTCTTCCGCCCCTCCGTCGGCTTTGCCGCCGCCCAGCTACTGGAGGACGCCGGCTGCACTGTCGAGGTGCCCATGGCCCAGACTTGCTGTGGCCAGCCCGGCTACAACAGCGGTGACTTCGACGCCGCCCGAACGTTGGCGAAGCAGGTCATCACCACCTTCGAAGGCTTCGATTACGTGGTCGGCCCCTCCGGCTCGTGCATGGCCACCCTGCGCCACGACTACCCGAAACTGTTCGAGGACGACCCCGAATGGCACCCCCGCGCCGCGGCCCTGGCCGCCCGCAGCCACGAGCTGCTGTCCTTCCTCACCGACGTGTGCGGCGTCACCGCAGTGAACGCGGCCTACACCGGCACCGTCACCTATCACGATTCCTGCTCCGGCCTGCGCGGCCTGGGCGTAAAAGCCCAGCCGCGCCTGCTGCTCGGCTCGGTGGAAGGGCTACAACTCACCGAAATGCCGGATGCCGAAGTGTGCTGCGGCTTCGGCGGCACCTTTTGCGTGAAATACCCGGAAATCTCCGGGCGCATGGTGGATGACAAGCTGGCCAATGTGGCGGCCACCGGCGCAGACACCCTGCTCGGCGGTGACCTGGGCTGCCTGATGAACATGGCCGGGCGGCTGCGCCGTCAGGGCTCGAAGCTCAAGGTCTTCCACACAGCCGAGGTGCTGGCCGGCATGGCCACCGGCAGCGGCATCGGCATCGGCGACGGAGAGCACTGAGATGGACGTGAGCAGCCCCCGCTTCAAGGAAAAGGCCGTCATCGCCCTGGCCGACCCCACCCTGCGCCAGGCACTCGGCCAGTCGCGCAAGGGCTTCGTGAACAAGCGCGCCGAGCTGGTCGCCGCCCTGCCCGAATTCGAGGCCCTACGCGACCAGGCCCGCGACGTGAAGAACCACGTACTGGAAAACCTCGACCACTATCTGGAACGCTTCGACAGCGCCGTGACCGCCGCCGGTGGCCACGTGCACTGGGCACGGGACGCCGAGGAGGCGCGCAACATCATTCTCGGCATCTGCGAGCGGGTGCAGGCCCGGACCATCACCAAGGGCAAGTCCATGGTGTCGGAAGAGGTGAACCTCAACGCGGCTCTAGAGAAGCGCGGCTACACTGTGGTCGAGACCGACCTGGGCGAGTACATCATTCAGCTCGCCAAGGAACCGCCCTCCCACATCATCGCGCCGGCCATCCACAAGACGAAAGAACAAGTCTCCGACCTGTTCGAGGCCGCCCACGGCGGGCCGCGCAAGACCACCGTCGCCGACCTGGTCACCGAAGCGCGCCTGGTATTGCGCGACAAATACTTCAAGGCCGACGTGGGCATCACTGGCGGCAACTACCTGGTGGCCGAAACAGGCTCATCCATCATCGTCACCAACGAAGGCAATGGCGACCTGACCCAGACCCTGGCCAAGGTGCACATCGTCACCAGCGGCATCGAGCGCATCGTGCCGACCCTGGAAGACGTCAGCCTGTTTCTGCGCATCCTGGCCCGCAGCGCCACCGGGCAGGAGACCGAAACCTACACCACGCTATCCACCGGCCCACGCCGGCCGGGCGACGTGGACGGCCCCGAGGAGTTCCACGTGGTGCTGGTGGACAACGGCCGCTCGAAGATGCTCGGCGGCAAGTTCCAGGACATGCTGCGCTGCATTCGCTGCGGGGCCTGCATGAACCACTGCCCGGTGTATGGTGCGGTGGGGGGCCATGCCTACGGCTGGGTCTATCCCGGCCCCATGGGCTCGGTGCTCACCCCCCTCTTTGTCGGTCTGGATGCCACCCGCGATCTGCCCAACGCCTGCACCCTCAATGGCCGCTGCCAGTCGGTATGCCCGGTGCGCATCCCCCTGCCCGAACTGCTGCGCGAACTGCGCCACCAGCAACATCAGCGGGGCATCAGTCCGCCAGTGCAACGCCGTGCCCTCGGCGTGTGGCGTTTCGTGGCGGAACGGCCGGGGCTCTACCAGTTTGCCAACCGCCTCGCCGCACGAGCCCTGAAAGGCCTTAGCGGCCGCAACGGGCGTCTGCGGCATCTGCCCTTCGCCAGCGGCTGGACGGCCCTGCGCGACCTGCCCGCCCCGGAGGGCAAGACCTTTCTTGAACTATGGCACGCTCGCCAAACCTGACCCCCATGCCCGAATCCCGTAGCGCCATCCTCCAGCAGATCCGCGCCGCCCTAGGCCGCGGCCCCCTTTCCGACGCGGCGGCGGCGGCCCTGGATGCACGCCGCCCGGCCCACCCCCGCATCGCCGTTGACGACGACGATCTGGTGGCGCGCTTCGTCACCCGCTTCGAAAGCCGCTCGGGCACGGTGGCCCGTGTCAGCGGCGTCGACGCCATCCCCGCCGCCGTCGACGCCTACCGCCAGGCCCACGGCCTGCCGCCCCGCGCCGCCGTCGCCCGCCCCCTGGCCGGGCTGGCCTGGCCCGCCGGCTTCATCCACCACCCGGGCCCCGCCGGCCAGGACGAACAGATGTCGGTGACCCCCTGCCTTGCCGGCATTGCCGAGATCGGCAGCCTGATCCTGGCATCCGGGCCCGACAGCCCAACGACCCTCAATTTCGTGCCCGACCACCACCTCATCGTGCTGCCGGCCGGGCGCATCGTGCGCCACTTCGAAGACGCCTGGACGCTGCTGCGTGCCCTGCCCGGCGGCCTGCCCCGTGCCACCAACATCATCTCCGGCCCTTCCCGCACCGGCGACGTGGAACTCACCATCCAGCTCGGTGCCCATGGTCCGCGCAGCGTACACGTGCTGCTGGTAGCGGATGCAGACCGGGCTACGCCCTAAACTTCCGCCGCTCAGGGCCGAAATAGCAGCTATCGTCCGCCACCGGCCCCCGTCCGATGCCGCCTGCTTCACATCAGGATTTTGTCCTGACCCCCGACCAGCTATGCGTCGGGGTGTTCATCCATATCGACCTGCCCTGGTTCAGCCACCCGTTCAGTTTCAACAGTTTCAAGATCCGCTCGGCCGAGCAACTGGCAACCCTGCGCACGCTGGGGGTCACGCATTTCCGCTACGACCCCGATCGCTCCGACGTGCAGCCCCGCGGCCTGACCGCCGCTCCGCCGGCCCCGGCCCAGCCCCCCGAGACCGAAACCGAAGACCCCGCCAACAGCGCCGCCCTGGCCAGTAAACGTGAGCGCATCGCCCGCCTGGCCCAACGCAAGCGGCAGGTCATCGAAGTGGAAAAGGCCTTGGTAAAGGCTGCCGGGGTGATGCGGAACATCGGAAAAAACCTCTTCGCCCGCCCGAAGGAATGCCTGGAAGAGGTGGATGAGCTGGTGAACCAGATGGTGACCGCCTTCCTTGACCAACCCGAGGTGGCCCTCCATGTGATCGGCGAACATGCCGGCGGCGAGGAAACCTACTACCACGGGCTCAACTGCTCGATCCTGTCGATGATGCTGGCCAAGGAGCTGGGCTTCGCCCGCGCCCACTGCCAGATCCTCGGCGTCGGCGCCCTGCTCCACGACATCGGCCTCAACGACATTCCCGACCGGGTGGCCCGCCCGCGCCACGAGCTGACCGCTCCCGAACGCAACCTGCGCCAGCTTCACTGCGACTACGGCCTGCGCCTGGGCAAGCAGATCGGCCTGCCCGACCCGGTGCTGCGCATCATCGCCCAGCACCACGAGCTGGCTGACGGCAGCGGCTACCCGAACAAGCTCAAAGGCGATCAGATCGACCCCTTGGCGCGCATCGTGTCCCTGGTCAACTACTACGACAACCTGTGTAACCCCGCCGACCTGGCCAAGGCCATGACACCCCATGAAGCCCTGTCCCTGATGTTCGCCCAGCGCCGCGCCAAGTTCGACACCCGGGCCCTGCAGGTGATGATCCGCTGTCTCGGCGTGTACCCCCCCGGCACCGTCGTCAAACTCTCCAACGACGCCCTCGCCCTGGTGTCCTCCGTCAACCCGGCCAAGCCCCTGCGCCCCTGGGTCACGGTCTACGACCCGGACATCCCCAAGGACGAAGCCATCATGCTCGACCTGGAGGAAGAACCGGACATCAACATCGCCAAGGCCCTGCGCCCCATCCAGCTCCCCCCCGAGGTGTATGAATACCTCAGCCCGCGCAAGCGGGTGACCTATTACTTCGACGCCGATTCTCGGAAGGGGCGCAGTCAATGAGTGCTGCCTACCAAGACGTCCTCCTCGCTGCAGCAGAAGAAATCCTGCTGCTCGTGGACCCTTCCAGCCTCTCCATCCTGGCCGCCAACCCTGCCGCCGCCCGCCTGCTCGGCCACCCGGCCGATGCCCTCGTGGGCATGTCCATCACCGACATCGAATGCGCCCTGGCCGACCTGTTCTTCTGGGAAGAAGTGCGGGCCGGCGGCGTCATCGAGGAACAGGTGATGGAGGGCCTGTACCGACGCGCCGACGACAGCCTGCTGTCGGCGAGCAAAAACATCCGGCGCATCCCGGAAGGCATCCTGGTACGGGCCACCGACATCGGCGCCCAGAAGCGGGCCGAAGACGAACTGGCCCTGATGGCCTCGCGCCTGCGGGCCACCCTCGAAGCCACCGCCGACGGCATCCTGGTCCTCGACCGGGAGGGTCGCGTGGTCAACATGAACCGCCGCCTGGCCCGCCTGTGGCAACTTCCCGAAGACCTGCTGGCCCGCCACGACGATGCAGCCCTTCTCGGCCACCTGATCCGGGCCGTCGAGGCGCCGGAGGCGCTGCGCCGCCTGCTCACCGACCAGGGCCTCAACGAGAGCTTCGACACCCTCCCCCTGCGGGACGGCCGCATCTTCGAGCTCAGCGCCCGCCCGGCACGCCACGACGAGGAGGTCATCGGCCGGGTATTCTGCGTCACCGACGTTACCGAGCGGCACCGCGCCGAACAGGCCCTGATCGCCGCCCGCGATGCCGCCACCGCCGCCAGCCGCGCCAAGAGCGACTTTCTGGCGATGATGTCCCACGAGATCCGCACCCCGATGAATGGCATCATCGGCATGGCCCAGCTGCTCGAAATGGCCCCCCACTCGGCCGAGCAGAAGGACTACATCAGCACCATCCAGAAGAGCGGTGAAGCCCTGCTCGGCATCATCAACGACATCCTCGACTACTCCAAGATCGAGGCCCGCAAGATGAGCCTCGAACAGGTCTGCTTCGATCTGCGCCAGCTGGTGACCGACGTGGAGCGCCTGTTCCGCCCGAAGGCCAGGGAGAAAGCCCTGGACTTCAGCATAGCCGTCACCGACAACACCCCGCGGGTGCTCATCGGCGATCCGACCCGTCTCCGCCAGGTGCTGATGAACCTGGTGGGCAACGCCTTCAAGTTCACCGCCCACGGCCGCGTCGGCATTCATGTGGCGGCCACCCCCGGCGACGCAGGCCGCACCCACCTGCGCTTCACGGTCAGCGACACCGGCATCGGCATCGCCCCGGACAAGTGTCGGCACATTTTCACGCCCTTCGAGCAGGCCGACATGTCCACCACCCGCCGCTACGGCGGCACCGGCCTCGGCCTGGCCATCTGCCGCATGCTGTGCGAGCTGATGGGGGGCGAGATTGGCGTGGACAGTGAGGAAGGCAGCGGCTCCCGCTTCTGGTTCACCGTGAGCCTGGAGAGTGCCGCCACCGAGGAAAGCACCGCCCCCGAAACCCCGCGCCCCATCCTGCGCCAGAGCACCCGCATCCTGATCGTCGAGGACAACGCGATCAACCGCCTGGTCCTCGGCCGCATGCTCGAACGCTTCGGCGCCCAAGATCTGGTCTATGCCGAGAACGGCGAAGAGGCCCTGGTACGCTGCGCGGATGCCGACTTCGAGCTGATCTTCATGGACGCCCGCATGCCCAGGCTCGACGGCATCGCCACCACCCAGGCCCTGCGGGCCGACGGTAACAAAGCGTACATCATCGGCGTCAGTGCAGACGCCATGAGCGAGGAGCGCCAGGCCGCCCTGGACGCCGGCATGAATGACTACGTCGTCAAACCAGTGGCCCGGGAAGCCCTTGCCGAAGCGATCCAGCGCTGGCGGCAGATCCTGATTGCCGCCCACCATGCCAGCCAGGGCTACAGCGAAAACTGAAAAAAGCACGGCCCGAAGACACAGATTTGCTTACAAACCCGGCCAATCCACAGAGCCCAAGCTCGCTATCCTTGAATCGTTCCGCCCCATCCGGGGTATGAGGAGAGGACCATGCGCAAGATCCGCCAACTGATCATCACCAGCCTGCTGGCCAGCCTCGGGCTCGGTCTGTCATTGAACGCCAGCGCTCACGGTGGCGACCGAGACCGCCATCATCGCCACGACTACGGAGAACGTCACCACGGCTGGAAGCATCACGACCGCCACTACGGCTACCGCGATTACTACCGCCCCCCGCGTGTGGTCTATCAACCCGCCCCCTACTACGCCCCGCCGCCGCGCTACGCCTACACGCCGCAGCCGTCGGTGGTGATCGGCATTCCGCCGCTGGTCATTCCCTTACGCTGAAACTGGGAGAACCCATGACAGGGAGGCGCGTGCTGGCCGAGAAGGCCAGCTGAAGCAAGGGCTCGACATCCGTCCGCAACCCGAACAGCTCTTCCATGCAGCGGATATGGGCGTGGGTGCACTCCTCGATGAGACTCCGGACGATGGTCACCGAGCCCTCGGCGCCGGCTTCCGCCATCAGGCCGACACGCTGTTCGAGTGCAGCCCGGTCAGCGCTGTAGCGCACATCCCCACGGGGCAGCACATGGTTGCGCAGACAGCTGTCACTGGCCCCCAGGGCCAGCCTGCTCACCAGATACTGCATACGCTGCGCCGCATCGACATTGGCGAGGGCAAGCCTCCCGACCAAGGTCATCAGGCTGAGACGGGTGCGATAGACGGGGGCTTGCGTGGTCCACATGGGCTCAAGGTCTCGATTGGGTCAACACATCGGTGAACTGCAAGAATATGGGCAGAAGGCGCTCGCCGGCCAGGAAATCTGTCGCCACCCGCAGCGTGTCATTCTGCACCGATTGCAACAGCTTGTCTCAGCCGGCCTCCATTCACCCGGGCCTGTTCACCGGCCATAACCAGGCCGCACCCCTGACCCCGGACGAATCCCCGTGGACGGCAGCCAACAGACGGGTGACCACCTGATCGGAGAAGACATGGCTCCCCCAGTGACGAGGGACATGCGCATACAGGCGTGCCAGGTTCGACAGCCCGCCGCCGAGCACGATCACATCTGGATCCAGCAGGTTGATCACCCCGGCCAGAGCCCGGGCCAGTCGCGCCTCGTAGCGCTGCAGGGTCGCCTCGCAGGCGGCATCCCCTGCCGCCGCGCCAGACACGATGTCCTCAGGGGGTAATTCAATACCATTCTGCCGGGCGTGATCGGCAGCCATGCCCGGGCCGCTCAGGTAGGTTTCGACGCAACCGGAACGGCCGCAGTAACAGGCCGGCAGGGGCAGATCGTCGCCCCCGGGCAGGGGCAAGGGGTTGTGTCCCCACTCGCCGGCAATCCCGTTGTTCCCATCGAGCACCTGCCCATGCACCACGATGCCGCCCCCCACCCCGGTGCCGAGGATCACCCCGAAGACCACGCCGGCTCCCGCCCCAGCGCCGTCCACCGCCTCGGACAGGGCGAAGCAGTTCGCGTCATTGGCGATGCGCAGCTCGCGCCCAAGCAGGCCTTGCAGATCCGTCAGCAGGGGCCGGCCGATGAGGCAGGTCGAATTGGCATTCTTGATCAGCCCGCTGCGCCGGGACAGGGCGCCGGGCGTACCCACCCCCACCGTTCCGCGGCGGCCCAGTTCGCCCTCCACCGCATCCACCAGTCCGGCCACCACGGCCAGGGTAGCTGCATAGTCGCCCCGGGGCGTCGCTACCCGGCGCCGGGCCAGAGTGCGTCCGTCGTCGTCGAGGGCGATGATTTCGATCTTGGTGCCGCCGAGGTCGATACCGATGCGCATGGACTGAAGATCCAGGGGGAAACCCCGATGATAGCCCCGCCACCACCGTTCAAGCCTGGCTCGCCCGGTACTTCTCCCAGCCGCTCCAGCTATACAGGATCAGCCCGGCCCAGATCAGGCCGAAGGTAAGCAACCGCGCCGGCTGCAGGGGCTCGTCGAAGATCAAAATGGCGGTGAGGAACTGCAGGGTCGGGTTGATGTACATGAGCATGCCCACCGTAGCCAGGTTGAGACGCTGGGCGGCCGCGGCAAACAGCATCAGAGGCAGGGCTGTGAGCACCCCGGAGGCCGCCAGCAGGCCCTGGGTGAGGCCATCAAAGCCCGTGAACACGCTGTGCCCCTGGGCCTGTTGCCACAGGGCGTACAGGCCGATCAGCGGCAGCATGGTGAGGGTCTCCAGCCACAGGCCGGAGATGGCATTCACCGCCACCTGCTTGCGCACCAGCCCGTAGAGCCCGAAGCTGCCGCCGATGAACAGGGATATCCACGGCAGGCTGCCGAGGGTCAGAAACTCGCTACCGACGGCCGCCACGGCCAGCCCCACCGAGGCCCACTCCTTGCCGTTTAGGCGCTCCTTGAGCACCAGCATGCCGAGCAGCACATTTACCAGCGGGGTCAGGAAGTAGCCCAGGCTGGAGGCCACCACCTGGCGCTGGTCCACCGCCCACAGGAAAGCCAGCCAGTTGGAGCCCACCAGCAAGGCCGCCACCCCCAGGCGCAGCACGGTGCCCGGGCGCCGCGCCGCGGCAAGGGTTGCTGGCCAATGATGCCGTGCGCTGAGGATGAGACTGACGAACACACAGCCCCACAGGGCCCGGTTGCACAACACATCCACGGGGCCAACATGGCCAAGCTGGCGGAAGAACAAGGGAAAGAAGCCCCAGATGCCGTAGGCTCCGAGGCCGAAGGCCACACCGGCCAGGCTTGCACGTGGGTCCACGGGTTTACCTTCGCGGAAAGTCGGGAACAAAAGGTATCACCTGCCCCGTCGCTCCGCCCTTGGGGTTTTCCTCCAGACCCGCCGGCAGCCTACAATGGGTCCATTCCACCGCAAGGACGCACTACCATGCTGATCATCTTCAAATCCCCCGCCAGCGGCGACGTCATCATGTTCGAGAAGAACGGCAAGGAGATGCTCACCGTGCTGGGCAAAGACCCGGCCGATCCCAAGGGCATCGTCACCGTCGAGCAACTGCCGGCAGCCATCGCCACCCTGAAGGACGCGATTGCGGCCGACAAGGCTCACCAGGCAGAAAGGGCCGAGACGGACGAAACCGAGGCCAAGCCCGGCGGTGGCGGAGTCAGCTTCTTCCAGCGCGCCGTGCCACTGCTGGAGCTCCTGGAACGCTCCCTGAAAGACAAGCACCCGGTCACCTGGGGCGTTTGAAGCTCACCGGCCGCCTGCCCCCATGACCCGGCGCGATATCGACCTGGCCCTTGAGGTGGTGAGGGCACACCTGCCCGAGCTGGGTATTCCGAAGCGCCTGTGCACCCTGCGCCTGCCGGCATCAGGGCGGGTGGTGGGCCAGTACCGCTGGCATTCCGACACCCTGCGCCTCAACCCACGCTACCTCGCCCCGTTGTCCGAAGCCGACGCCCTCGACCTGCTCGATACGGTACTCCACGAGCTTCTCCACAAGGCCTCGCCCCTGTGGAAACAGCTGCGCGACAGCTTCCGCCACCATCCGGACATCTGGAGGCAGGCGGAAGCCCTGACTGCCCGCCTTGGCCCAAGCTACCTGGCGCAGCGCCGTAGCACAGACCAGGTCGGGCAGCCGCTGGACTGAGTTACCGCCCAGGCGCTGGTTCAGTCGGGAATGTCGGTCACGTCCGGCACCACCACCGCAAACAGATCACCCAGTGCGGCCAGGGCAGCTGCCTGCAGGGCTTCGGCAGCTACGGTACTGCCATCCGGCGCGGCCAGGGGGCGGGTGGCGGTGGCATTGGCCGGCACAGTGACCGCGTAGCCCAGGTTGAAGGCCCCACGGCCCGTGGAGTTGATGCACATGTGGGTCATGAAACCGGCCACCACCACGTTCTTCACCCCGAGGGCCTTCAGGCGCGCATCCAGATCGGTGTTGACGAAGGAGTTGGGGTAGTTCTTCACCACCACCGGCTCGCCCTCGATGGGCGCCACCTTATCGGCAATCGCACCGATCTCGGCCCGGATGTCGTAGGGTGAGCCGGGGCCCGCGTCGTGCTGGATGTGGATCACCGGCACCTTCAGGGCGCGGGCGCGGGCCAGCAGGCTGGCGCAGGCATCCAGGGCCGGCTCGACGCCGCTGAGCTGCATAACCCCCGTGCGGTAGGTGTTCTGGGCATCGACCAGGATGAGAGCCGACTCGGACAGGCGGGACGGGGCTGCGGGGAGGCCGGACAACTGGCGCAGGGTGGTGGAAGCGGTCATGGGATGTCTCCTGTTTGATTGGTGAAGCAGCGGGCACAGACTACTCTCTGTCCAAACCTGCGTGAATTGACATCCACGCCCCGCTTTCCTGCAAAAATGCAGGCTCAAACACGAATGGTGGCAGGTAACTTGAAACTGAGGAAAGCAGGATGACCGCTCAAACGGAGATCTCGAGATGAACTGGGACGACCTGCGTTTTCTGGTGGTGCTCGGCCGCGAAGGGACGCTGGCGGCGGCGGCTCGCAGCCTCAAGGTGGACCAGACCACCGTGGCCCGACGCCTGAGGGCCCTGGAGGACACGCTGGGCACGCCACTGTTCGAGCGCGGCGAAGGGCGCTGGCACCCCACCCCGGTGGGCGCGCGGGTGCTGGAACGTAGCGCACGCATCGAGGAGGACGTGGCCGGGGTGGTGCGCCTGGCCGAGGCCGGCAACCAGGCAGTGAGCGGCCTGGTACGCATCACTGCGGTCAGCGCCATCATCGGCGAATACCTGGTGCCGCGCCTGCCCGACCTGTACGCCCGGCATCCGGATCTGGCCGTGGCGCTGATCGCCAGCAACGACAACCTCAGCGTGGCCCGCCGGGAGGCCGACATCGCCATCCGCCTGGCCCGCCCGGCCAGCGGCGACTTCCTGATCCGCAAGCTGGCCGACGTGGGCTTCGGCATCTACGGCGCCGCCCGGGGCGACCTGCCGGTACGGCCCGATGACTGGGTGGCCTACAACCAGGACCTGGCGCACACGCCGGAGATGCAGCGTCTCGACGCAATGCTGGGCAAAGGCCGGGTGCGCCTGCGCTCCAACAGCCTGCGCGGCCTGGCCCGGGCGGTGGCTGACGGCATCGGCCATGGCATCCTGCCCTGTTTCATGGCCGACCTCGACCCGAGCCTGGTTCGCCTGGGGGGGCCAGAGCCGGTACTGACCCGGGAGCTCTGGATGCTCATTCACCCGGATGCCCGCCCCCAGGCCCGGGTTGCCGCCAGCGCCGACTGGCTGGTGGAGTGCTTCAGCGCCGAGGCGGCGCGCTTCCGCGGCAAACCCTGAAACGGCGGGGCGGGAGGGCCTGCCCCATCATGCTGTCTTCACAAAAGCTTCATTCATTTGGCGTGGAACGGTGGCAACAATAGCGGTATTACCCATTGCTCCCTCCGTCCACGCGCCATGTACTTCAGCGGCCTCGTCTCCCACCTCCAAGACATCCTCGCCTGTCAGGCCCTCAGCTTTGTCTTCCAGCCGGTCTTCGACCTGCGCCGCCGGGAGGTGCTGGGCTACGAGACGCTGATGCGCGGCCCCGTGGACTCGCCGCTGCACACGCCGGAGCAACTGCTGCGGGTGGCCCGGGATGCCGGTCTGGGGCTGCCCCTGGAGCACCTGGCTGTGCGCCGTGCTATCTCCACCTTTATGGCTGCCGGGCTGCCGGGGCGGCTCTTCATCAACCTGAGCGGGGCCATGATCGTCGACCTGGTGCGTGAGGGCGGGCTGCAGGCCGTGCTCCATGCAGAGGGGCTCGACGCCGCCCGGCTGGTGGTAGAGCACATGGAGGCCGACAATACCCCGCCAGCCGGCCTGGACCAGGCCTGGCAACAACTCGCGACCCTGGGCTCTGGCCGCGCCACCGGACGCCCCGACGTGGCGGCGGATTTTCTGAAGCTGGCACCACCCCACACTCGCCGCATTCACACCGAAGCCTTGCGCCGGGAGGCTCTCGCCGGGGTGATGGAAGGGGCTCGCCGACAAAGGCAGCAGGTGATCGCCGAAGGCATCGAAGATGCCCGCGACCTGGCCACGCTGTGCGCAATGGGCTGCAACTGCGCCCAGGGCTACCTCCTGGGCAAGCCGGCCAGCGAGCCGGTGCGCCAGCTGTCGCGCAGCGTGGCCGGACTGCTGGCCACCGCCTGCGACAAGGCGCCCCTCAACCCGCCGTGAGCTGAGCGTAGAGCGCCGGCAGGCGCGCCGGCAGATCGGCCGGATTACGCAGGATGGTGTAGCCGGAGGGCCCGAAGAGGTGGGGCAGATAGCCCTGGCCCTCCTTGTCGATGGTCACACAGAAAGGCCGCACGCCTTCCTGGCGGGCAGCATTTAGGCTCATCCGGGTATCCTCGATACCGTAGCGCCCTTCGTAGTGATCCACATCGTTTGGCTTGCCATCGGACAGGATCATCAGCAGGCGCAGCGCTTCCGGCCGCTTGGCGAGGATCTGTGTGGCGTAGCGGATGGCCGCCCCCATGCGGGTATAGAAGCCGGGCTTGAGCACGCTGATGCGGCCGCGGATACGATCGTCGATCTTCTCGTCGAAGCCCTTGATGCGGTGAAAGCGGATGTGCTCGCGCCGCCGCGACGAGAAGCCGTACAGGCCGAAGGGGTCGCCGGTGGCGCCCAGGGCCTCGGAGAACAGCCACAGACTGTCGCGGATCACGTCGATCACGCGCTGCTCGTCGCTGACCCAGGTATCGGTGGACAGGGACAGGTCAGCCAGCACCAGGCAGCACAGGTCGCGCTCCCGTCGTTCGCAGGACAGGTAGCCGCCATCGCTGCCGGCCACGTGGCCGGTGCGCCGGTCGGCGTAGGCGCGCACGCAAGCATCGATGTCGAGCTCGGGGCCTTCGGGCTGATTCTTGAGCCAGCGCCGGGCCGGGGTAAGGGCCTCCAGTTGGCGACGCAGGCGCCGGGCCGGGGCTTGCAGCCGCGGAGGCAGCGGGCAGGGCTGGGCATCCCGGGGGTCAAGTACGGTGATGCTGCACATGTCCTTCTTCAGCACCTGCTTCTTCCAGTCCCACTCGGGCAGCAGAATGCCGCTCTCCAGCGGAATGTCGTCGTGGGCCGCAGAGGGCAGATCCAGGTCGAAGCGCACTCGCGAGGCGGTGTCCTGACCATCCTGAGCCACGGCGATGCGATCCATGTCCTGAGCCACCCGCGTCGGGTCTTCATCGTCACCCTCTTCGTGGCCACGGTTCACCTTCACGTATTCGGCAAAAGACAGCAGGCTCTCGGCCCGGAAGGGCAGGATCAACCCATTGTGGCCATCGGGCATGTCTTCCTGTTGGGCCTGGCGGCGGCGGTCGGTGGCATCGGCCGACTTGCCGCCCTCCCGGCGTTCGGCCGGGGTCGGATCCGCAGCGGACTGGCGCCTGTCCAGGGCCACGGGTGCCGGATACAGCCACAGGGCTACCGGTGTGGGCGGGCGTCGGGCAGCGGGCAGCGCGGCAACGCTGCCTGGCGCATCCAGGGCCTGGCGGATCGCCCTTTCGGCAGTGGCCTCGTCGGCCGGCAGCTTGCCTGGGTCGGGGCGTTCGGCGAGCACCGCCACCACCAGCCGGCGATAGCGCGCAGCAAAGCCCGGAAAGGCTTCCAGGGTCGCGGCGCTGGCCTGCTGGTTGGCAGCGATCCAGGTATCGGCCGACAGGCCACCGGCCGGCAGGGCGGCCCCCTGGGCGATCAGCCAGAGATACAGATCACGGTTGAGGCTGCGCTCGGGGAAGAGAGCAATCTCGGCCGGCAGACGCAGGTTTTCCTCGTCCCGGGCCGCCTGGGCCACCTTTTCACCGGAGTGGGCCAGGCGCGCCAGCCAGTTGCGGCGTGCGCCGTGCTCCACCTCGGCGGCGGGTGCCACGCGCAGGCCGGCATCCCCCCCCAGGGCACGGAAGAGAATCCCCGCGCTGCGCTCCATGTCGGCCAGGCGCACCACCGCCTCGGGGTGGCTGCGGGTTGCCGCGCGGGTAATGAAACGGTGCCACAAGCCACCGATGAACTCTTCCATGCCTGCCTTTCCCGGGGCTACCTCGCGGTCCAGCCCCCGTCAATCAACTGCACCGAACCGGTCACCGAACGGGCCGCATCGGAACACAGGAACACCGTGAAGGCCGCCACTTCGTCAGCCTCGACAAACTGCTTGGTGGGCTGGGCGGCCAGGATCACCTCACGGATTACCCGGTCTTCCGACAGGTTATGCACCTTGGCCTGATCCACCACCTGCTTTTCCACCAAGGGGGTACGCACATAACCCGGGCACAGGGCATTGCAGGTGATGCCCTGCTCGGCCACTTCCAGCGCCACCGCCTTTGAAAACCCCACCACCGCGTGCTTGCTGGCCGTGTAGGGCGCCTTGAAAGGCGAGGCCACCACACCGTGTGCCGAGGCGATGTTGACGATGCGCCCCCAGCCCCGCGCCTTCATGGACGGCAGCGCCGCCTTGATGGTGTGGAACACCGACGACAGGTTGATGGCGATGAGCTGATCCCAGGTCTCGTCGGGAAAGGCATCTACCGCTGCCACATGCTGGATGCCCGCGTTATTGACCAGGATGTCCACACTGCCGAAGGCCGCAATGGTGGCCTCCACCAGGGCCTGAGCCGATGCGCCCTGGGCCAGGTTGGCCTGGGTGTAGCCCACCTCCACGCCGGTTTCGGCAGCCAACCCGGCACGCAGGGCCTCGGCATCCGCCGCCGGCCGCGAGCCATTGAGCATCACCTTCGCCCCGGCCCGCGCCAGCGCCTGGGCCACCGCCAGACCAATCCCGGAAGTCGAACCCGTCACCAAAGCCGTCCTGCCTGCCAACATCTCAATCTCCTCGATTCGCGCCGGGCCCCTGCCCGGTCAGACAGGGGATGCTACCCGAAGGGCAAGGCAGGAAGACATGGACAGGCATGGATGGCGCGGATTGCATGATTCGGCAGGACTGTAGCCGGCAGGCCAACCTGGCGCCCTGTCCTGGCTCAATTTGCCAGGCCGATCATCACCGACGCAAGACCGGCTACTGGAAGTCCCCCTCGATCCAGCTACGAGCCACCCCCTCGGTCAGCCGGAAATCGGCAACGACCCGTTCTTCCGCAACCTGTTCGCCGAGTTCGTCATGGGCCGTGAGCAGGGCATGGGGCTCGTACTCATCGGGCACCAGGCGCAGGGACACCTCCCACTGCCGCCCCCGCACCGTTACCGACACGGCCCGCAGCGGCCGGCCACCCGCACGCCGCGGCTCGGCAGGCTCCGCCACCTGCCGAGAACTGCGCACCAGCGTCTCGAACGCCGCCTCATCGGGCGGCGGCGGCACACGCACCGGCAGGCACACCTCGATCGGCTCGCCGGACACCACCAGCGCCAGCTGGCACGGCGCCCCGGCCTCCCCGGCAGACACATCCCGCCGCCGCCGGGCCCGGCGCACGACAGGCAGCGGCAGCTGAACGCCATCGACAGGAAACTCGAAACTGGTCTGGTGATTCATGGGCTTGCTTCTAAGGTGTCGCGGTGATCAGGCGCGGGCAGTCACGGCAATCCGTTTAACTGTATAAAAAAACAGCCAACAACTCAAGACCGGAATCAAGCAGCAAGAACATCACAACCCGGGCAGGCCGGCGCGCCCCCTTGTGACTTATTCCCCTTTGTCATCAGAACCAGATCACAGGCCTTTAGCGCAATGGGGGCTAGCATCCAGGCAAAGCCCTATCGATTCAGCATCAGCGTCCGCTGCCATCCGCATGATCTCCACCGACCGCCTCAAGCAGCTCCTCCGCCTGCTCAGCCACCGTCGTGCCCTACCCGCAAACGACCTGCAGTACGCCCTCGGTTGAGGTGTCCTGTCAATAATGACTGATCTGAGCTAAAGCCGCCTCAGCCCGACCTCGGTGGAAAGCACCATTTGAATCTTCCTGCCGCCATCTCCCCTTCCAGCCACTCTCGCACTTCGGCCGGCAAGTCTTCGAGGGACACGGCCACGCATTCACCGGGTGCTACGACCAGACGGATCGCTCCGCACTCCGCAAAAGCCACCCACCTGCCCCCTTCTGCCAGGGGCTGGCATTGCCTGGGATCAAAGGCGTGGGCGTGGCGAGCGTGGCCTGTGGACAGGGCGGCATAGACCTCTTCGAGCTGCGATGCCACCCTGTGCCAGTCGGCCACGGCCTGCGCCAG
Source organism: Zoogloea sp. (assembly GCF_028689785.1). Classification (GTDB taxonomy): domain Bacteria; phylum Pseudomonadota; class Gammaproteobacteria; order Burkholderiales; family Rhodocyclaceae; genus Zoogloea. Next base: position 24,312 of record NZ_JAQVCN010000004.1, read on the forward strand.
GCCGGGAGCGATCCCGCCCACCGTCTGGCACAGTGTCAGGTCTGCGCTGACCACCAACAGGGTGCCGCCGGGTCGGAATGCCTTGAGTCCGGCCAGCTTCACGGTCCCGCCTCCGCAAAGCGGAGGAAATGCTTGACCGCCGGCGCTCGTCTGGCACTATCGCGGCACGGGTTTAAACATAATTTTTTTGGGGTCATTCAGCGTGTGGAAAGTCTTCAACCTTAATGAGCTCAAAGGCAAGGTTGCCGGAAATCAGCCGGCCATCTTCGAGTTCCTTCGCAGCTCGCAGATGTCCTGTGCGCTTTATCGGCTGCCGGCGGGCGCTCGGGACATGCAGGCGCCTCATCTGGAAGATGAGCTCTACCTGGTGCTCGAAGGCCGGGCGCGGCTGCGCGTGGACGGGCAGGAGCAGGAGGTGGGGCCGGGGATGGTGCTGTTCGTGGGCGCCACCACGGAACACTCTTTTTTCGACATCACCGAAGACCTGACCCTGATGGCCATGTTCGGGCCGTCCGGCGGCATGCGCTGACGCCCTACAACTCCACCCGGTTCCGCCCCAGGCGCTTGGCGCGATACAGGGCGGTGTCGGCGTGGCGGATGAGTTCATCCGCCGAGGTGCCGTGCCCGGGGTAGGCGGCGATGCCGATGGACAAGGTGGCACACAGCCGGAAGTCGCCAAACGGAACCTCGAGATTGCCGAAGGACAGACGCAGGGCTTCGGCACGCTCTTGGGCCGAAGCCAGGGGCATCGTCGGCATCAACAGCAGGAACTCCTCGCCGCCATAGCGGCATGCCACGTCACCGGCACGGGCCATGCTGCCCAGCAGGGTGGATAGCCGGAGCAGGATTTCGTCGCCGGCCTGGTGGCCGTAGGTGTCGTTGACCTGCTTGAAGTGGTCGATGTCGATGAGGATGAGGGCCAGGGAATGGCCGTCGCGCTTGCAGCGGGAAAGCTCCCTCTCCAGGGTACTGTCCAGATAGCGCCGGTTGTAGAGCCCGGTAAGGGGGTCGCGGTTGGCCTGTTCGCGGAGTTGCTCCTGCAACGCGTCAATCTCCTGCAGGTTCCTGTGCAGGGCGTCATTGACGTTCATAAGCTCCCGTTCGCGCACCTGCAGGGCCTCGCGGGTCAGGCGCAGACGCTGGATGCGGGTGAAGGCGACCTGCCCGAGGGCGGTGAGATAGAGGGTCAGGCCGGCAATGCAGAACAGGGTGGTCGGCCAGTCCGTGTCCGGCGTGAAGTGAAAACCCCACAGCAGGCAACCTATCAGGGCGCCCCCCGGAAATGCCACCAGGGTTTCGGCAACACCGGTCCAGCCCTTGTTGGCGGTGTTGTTGGAGAGGGTGCCAAGCAGACCCGAAAACGTGATCCACAGCGGAAACCCGATGCTGGCGACGCCCATGCCGAGGAACACCGAGTCGGTACGCAGATTACGCAGCTCGCCTCCAGTCGGGTCGCCCAGGCGGCGGGTGCGCAGGTACTGGGCGTGGGGATAGACAAGGAACAACAAGGCCATCTGGCTCCAGAAGGCGGGGCTCTTGGTGTCCGATCCCACGTGCAGAGCAATGACGCCGAACATCATGGCAAAGGCCACGGTGCGCATGCGGTAGTGCATGCGTACAAGCCATGGCACCTTGGAGCGGGCGTCGTCGGTATGGGGCTCGGACATTGTTGGGCGTGCCTCCTGCGGCCTCCCGAAAAGGGCTGGCATGCGGTCAACCTTATCCTGTCTGGGTGCGCTGCGGTCTACTCTGCCCCGCCAAAACCCCTTTCGACCCATCCGGCGGCACTGCGGCGATCAAGCTTGAAGCCGGCGCTGACGCGCACCTCGGCAAGCAGTTCATCGAAGGCATCCCGAGCCGAGAGCACGGCATAGGGCTCATAGTCGTCGGGAACGATATCGAGCAGGACGTTTACCGGACCATTGTCGGTGCTGACGGTAATGCGCTTGTGGAGCAGGGCGTGGAGGTGCTGTTCATGCCGGCGCAGCACTTCGGAGGCGGTCTTCACCAGGGTCTGGAAGGCGCCGGCATCAAGGGGCTTGGGGTTCTTCTTGTCCCGCCCCATGGTCCACGGCCCGACCAGCGCGGGTTCGGATTCGCCGTCCTTGAGCATCTCCACCGCCCAACCGTCGTCGTCCTGGTTCTTGATGACGCGAGCAGTCCAGCCGTTATCGCACCACAACCGGTCTTCCTTGATGACCACCGGGGTGCTGTCGTTGTCGAGGCTGTCCATGGACATCACGCGGCCTGCCGGCGACTCAGCAACAGGCCGCATTCCAGGTGATGCGTGTAGGGAAACTGGTCGAACACGGCGGCGGCGCGGATCTCATGGGTGTCGTGCAGGGCTGCCTCGTTGTCGCGCAAGGTGGAAGGGTTGCAGGAGATGTACAGGATGTGCGGAAAGCGCCGGGCCATCTCGACGGGGGCGTCGTCCAGACCCATCCGCGGCGGGTCCACAAAGAGGGTGGAGAAACCGTAGCCGGCCAGATCCACACCTTGCATGCGCCGGTACTCACGGCCACCGGAGAGGGCGTCGCTGATCTCGTCGCTGGACATGCGCACCATGGTCACGTTGCTGACGCCGTTGGCTTGCAGATTGTAGGCAGCCGCTTTTACCGACGACTTGCTGACCTCGGTCGCCAGCACCCGCCCGAACTGGGGCGCCAGGGCGATGGTGAAGTTGCCATTGCCGCAGTACAGCTCCAGCAAGTCGCCCCCCACATCGGCCACTTGATGACAAGCCCAGCCGAGCATCTGTCTGTTCACACCACCATTGGGCTGGGTGAAGCTGCCCTCGATCTGCTGATAGCGCAGGGGGCGACCATCGAGTTCAAACTCCTCCAGCAGCCAGTCCTGGCCGATGACCACCTTCTGCTTGCGGCTGCGCCCGATAAGTTGGATATCCATGGCGACAGCCAGCTCACGAGCGGCGGCTTCCCAATCCGCATCGAGAGGGCGGTGATAGACCAGGGTGATCATCAGTCGACCGCTCAATGTGCTCAGAAAGTCCACTTGAAATATCTTGCGCTTGAGGGCCGGGCTGGCCATCAGGCGCTCGCGCAGCAAGGGCATGGCCCGGGCAATGGGCGCAGCGACGGCGGGAAAGTCCTGAATGATCACCGGCCGCTTGGGATCGGCGCTGTCGAACATCGCGTAGTCCACCCGCTCGCCCTCGTGCCACATGCGAAATTCCGCGCGCAAACGATAGTGCAGGAGCGCAGATTGATGGACCAGGGGTTCGGGCACGGCAAAGGCGGCAAAGTCCTGCTTGAACTTGTCCACCTTGGCGGAGAGCTGGCTGGGGTAGTCGGCAGGATCGATACGGGGCAGGGACATGGGGTGGTACGGTGAATGTTCGATGCGGGGCTGGCGCTCAAGGCCGCCAGCGGAGGGCCGAATATACGCCTGTCGGCCGCGCCGGGGGAGGCTGCGTCAGCCCTATAGCCCTGTTGTCATCGTGGCGTGCCAGAATCGGCCGTCAACCGGCCCGGAACCACCGGGCCCGCACACCGCTCGAAAACACTCTCACCTTGCCCCCCATCCTTCATGCCGCATCGCAAACTCAAGATCCACGCCCATCCTGCCTCCAAGCCCTCCGGCAAACCGCCCCTGCTGTTCGTCCATGGGGCCTACACCAACGCCCTGGGCTGGCAGCTCAATTTCATTCCTTACCTCAACGCCCGGGGCTATGACTGTTTCGCCCTCGACCTCTCCGGTCACGGGGAGAGCGAGGGACGGGATCAGCTCGACTACTTCGGACTGGCCGACTACGCCGACGATGTGGCCCAGGCGGTCGCCACCCTTCCGGCCGAGCCAGTGCTCATCGGCCACTCCATGGGCACCCTGGTAGTCCAGCTCTACCTGGCCAGGGCCAGTGCCGCCGGGGTGGCACTGCTGGCGCCGGTGCCGCCCACCGGAACCGGCGGATCAGCCAGCCGCCTGGCACTGCTGCAGCCGGATTTTTTCAGCGAACTGCCCAAGGTGATCGCCGGGCGCCCCGACCAGCACACCCTGCGGGTGATGGCCGAGGTGTATTTCTCGCCGGACATGCCCCACCAGGATGTTCTCCAGTTCATGCCGATGATCCAGGCCGAGTCTGAGCATGCGGTAGCCGAAATGGTCGCCTTGCCCTTCATGGCCGTCAAACACCGCCCGGACATCCCGGCCCTGGTGATGGGCGGCGGCGAGGATGCGGTATTTCCCGCTTCGATGCTGTTCTTTACAGCCCTGCCCTGGAAGGCCCGCCAGGTGGTGATTCCGCGGGCGGGGCACATGCTGATGCTCGACCCCCAGTGGCAGGACGCCGCCGCTGCGCTGGCAGACTGGCTGGACACCCTGCCGAAGGCATGAGGGCCTCCCTGTGGGGCCGAGTTCATTCGACCGCGGACGGTGGTGAGCGGCATGCCGATGATCAACGTGCCGAGGTCGGATGAATTCAACCCCACACGAGTACCACCGCGGGCACCCCCTACTGGCCCTGCCTGTCGAGCATCACATAACGCTTGGTAACGTGCTCCAGCACTTCAAAGGTACCGACGAAGCCGGCCGGGATGATGCCGGCATCACCGGGCCCGAATTCGCGAGCCTCGCCGGTAGAGTCGATGATGCGCAGGCGGCCGCTGATGACCTGGAAAAATTCATGACGGCCCGGATGAAAGGCGATGCGCCAGGCACCGGGCTCGCAAGTCCAGTCGCCCATGGAGAGGGCGCCGTCATCGGCGTAATAGCGTTCGGCGGTCAGCCGCCGGGGCGGCGTGCCGACGGACCGCTCCGGAGCAGGACGGTCTTCGACGGGAGCGGGGGCAGGATCGGAAAAATGGATGAGGGCAGACATGAAAGACACCGGGAGGGATGATCAGGCCCGGAGTTTACGTCAGGCACAAGGCCTGCCCGTCGTTCAGAACAGTTCGACGTCGTCGCCCTTGTCCTTCATCTCGGCCTTGTAGTTGCTGAGGGCTTCCTTGACCGGCATGCCCTGCATCACCGCATTGAACATCTCCACCTCTTCCCGGGTCGAGTACTTGGCGCGGATCTTCTCCTGCAGGGCCACCCATTCGAAAGGGTTGTAGAGCTTGCGCTGGTCGGTGACCAGGGTGGTCAGTGCCTCCAGGCTGTGGGACACGTGGGCCAGGCGCTGGCTGAGCTTGTCGTAGAACTGGAAGGCAATGATGGACTTCTGCACCCGCCCCGCCACCTCGCCGGCATGGCCGATCAGGGATTCCTTGAGCTGGGCGGTGGCCGGCGTGTCGGGCAACTGCTCCAGGGCGGAGCCCATCATGCGCATGTAACCGGCCATGGAGGTGAAGGAGTCGGTGAGCACTTCCACCGAGCTGCCGCCTTCCTTCATTGCCGCCTCAATCTGACCCACGGCAAGTTCGAGCATCAGCACGGTCTCGCGCACCTGGCTCCAGTCCAGGTCAGGCATATGGGCACTGGTACCGCGACGTTCGTCTGCTGCTGTCATGTCTGTCTCCCGGTTCAAACTAAGTTCCCGGGGTTTTCGGCACGGTACACAAAAGCTTTAGGGCAGGGCCCGCAGGCCCGCCCTGATCAGGCCTTCTTGACGAACTCCGATTTGAGCTGCATAGCGCCGAAACCATCAATCTTGCAATCGATGTCATGGTCACCGTCCACCAGGCGAATGTTCTTGACCTTGGTCCCCACCTTCACCACCGACGACGAACCCTTGACCTTCAGATCCTTGATCACGGTCACGCTGTCGCCATCCTGCAGCACGTTGCCGTTGGCGTCGCGCACCACCTTCTGCTCTTCGGCGGCAGCCACCTGGGGCCATTCGTGGGCACATTCGGGGCAGACGTAGTTGGCGCCGTCCTCGTAGGTGAATTCCGACTTGCACTGGGGGCACGGGGGCAGGCTGCTCATGGTCTTTCCTTGATGAGTGGAGGCCGGGGGGCCGGCTGAGGGCCGGAAGGATAACCCTTCCCGGGGCAGGGGGAAATCCCGGCGCTGTCCGTGTTAGGGTTGCCCCCGTCCCGACTGGAAACCCCCGATGAGTTCAACGCCCCCTCCCCCCGCCGACGGCCGCGGTACCCGCGCTGCCCTGATCTTTGCCCTCACCGCAGAACGCCTGTCCATCTGGTACGAGCACGGCCAGTGGCCCACCGAGGCCCAGGGGGCCACCCTGGTGGCCGACTGGCTCAGCCGCACCAAACGCAGCCTGCCCCTGGCCGAGCGCCGCCACCTCTCCGACCTGAGCGACCAGTTGGCCCGGCGCATTTCCGGCGCCCTGTCCCGGGAGGCCGGCCTGTACGCCGTTCACGAGATGATGGAAGCCCTCGACCCCAACTACGACTCCGACCTGGCCCGTTCCCTGATGGCCGAATGCGAGAGCCTGCTCGACGGCCCCGGCACCCCGGATTGACCCGTGCGGAGGGCGCCCAAAGCCCGTATCCTTCCGCCCATCCCGATTCGGTCGAGTTCCGCCACGCCCTCCCCGCGCGTCCTCCCCTATCCGCCCGCCGCACACTGCCGCAAACCCCTACCGGAGCTTCACCCCATGATCACCCTCAAGAGCGTCACCCTGCGCCGCAGCGCCAAGGTGCTGCTCGACAACGCCTCCGTCACCCTCAACCCCGGCGAGAAGGTCGGCCTGGTAGGGCGCAACGGCGCCGGCAAATCCACCCTCTTCGCCCTGCTCAACGGCACCCTCCACGAGGACGGCGGTGACTTCCACATCCCCGCCGCCTGGCGCATGGCCCAGGTGGCCCAGAACATGCCCGAAACCGAGCAGTCCGCCACCGACTTCGTCATCGAGGGCGACAGCGCCCTCGTCGCCGCCCAGCAGGAAGTACACGATGCCGAAGCCAGCGGTGACGGCGAGCGCATGGCCTACGCCTACATGGCCCTCCACGACGCCGGCGCCCATGACGCCCAGGCCCGCTCCCAGGCCCTGATCCTCGGCCTCGGCTTCAAGACCACCGAGCTGTGCAACCCGGTTAACAGCTTCTCCGGTGGCTGGCGCATGCGTCTGCAGCTGGCCCGGGCGCTGATGTGCCCGTCCGACCTGCTGCTCCTCGACGAACCCACCAACCACCTGGATCTCGACGCCCTGGTGTGGCTCGAAGCCTGGCTCAAGCGCTACACCGGCACCCTGGTGGTGATCAGCCACGACCGGGAGTTCCTCGACGCCATCACCAACGTCACCCTGCACATCGACGCCGGCAAGCTGACCCGCTACGGCGGCAACTACTCCACCTTCGAAGACACCCGGGCGATGCAGATGGAGCTGCAGCAGAACGCCTACGCCAAGCAGCAGGACAAGATCGCCCACCTGCAGAAGTTCATCGCCCGCTTCAAGGCCAAGGCCAGCAAGGCCAAGCAAGCCCAGAGCCGGGTCAAGGCCCTGGACCGCATGGACCGCCTGGCCCCGGTGCTGGCCAGCGCCGACTTCACCTTCGAGTTCAAGGAACCCCTCAACCTGCCCAACCCCATGCTGGCCATGGAAGACGCCTGCTTCGGCTACCCGCCGGCCGACGACGCCCCGGCCGGCACCCCGCCCACGGTGATCGTGCGCGGCGTGAACAAATCGGTGATGGCCGGCCAGCGCATCGGCATCCTCGGCGCCAACGGCCAGGGCAAGTCCACGCTGGTAAAGACGGTGGCCCGCGACCTGGCCCCCACCGCCGGCATCGTCACCGAAGGCAAGGGCCTGCGCATCGGCTACTTCGCCCAGCAGGAGCTCGACGTGCTGCGCCCCCAGGACAACCCCCTCGAACACATGGTTCGCATGGCCCGCGAAGGCCTGCCCCCCGGCCAAAGTGGGCGCGAGCAGGATCTGCGCACCTTCCTGGGCACCTTCAATTTCAGCGGCGACATGGTCAAGCAGGCCGTCGGCACCATGAGCGGCGGCGAAAAGGCCCGGCTGGTGCTGTGCATGCTGGTGTGGCAGCGCCCCAACCTGCTGCTGATGGATGAGCCGACCAACCACCTGGATCTGGCCACCCGCGAAGCCCTGGCCATGGCCCTCAACGAGTTCGAAGGCACGGTGATGCTGGTCTCCCACGACCGGGCCCTGCTGCGTTCGGTGTGTGACGAGTTCTGGCTGGTGTCCCGCGGCGGTGTCGAGCCCTTCGACGGCGATCTGGACGACTACCAGCGCTACCTGCTGGAAGAAGCCCGCCGCGCCCGGGAAGACCTCAAGGCCGCCCTCAAGAGCCCCAAACCCGCCGCCACCCCGGCACCGGCCCCCGCCCCTGCCGCCCCGCGCATCAACCCGGAAAAGCTCAAGGGCCTCAAGCGCGACCTGGGCAAGCTGGAGCAGACCATCCTCGATGTGCAGGCCCGCAAGCACGCCCTCGAAGCCCAGCTCTCCGCCAATCCCGCCGCCGACAAGATCGCCGAACTGGGGCGCGAACTGGCCCAGGTGGACGCCAGCCTCAACACCCACGAAGAGCAGTGGCTGCTGCTGTCGGAGGAGATCGAAGCGGCGGGGGGTTGAGGGTAGGGAGCAAACGCCCTGGCCACGAGGCGCCGCGCCTCATGGCTTCGGGCACCCCCAGGGGAGGCATGCATGGCGGGTGCGGCTTCCTAGCCGATCCGCAGCCCCGTCTTCTTCAGAATCGCCGTCGAGAACAGCACGTCCCGCCCCCGGCAGGCGCTGCCGAGCAGGGTGGCGATTTCTTCGACCTGGGCCAGCACGCTTTCCCTGTCCTTGCCGTGAACCATGGCGAAGAGGTTGTAAGGCCAATCCGGCAGGGCCCGCGGGCGTTCGTAGCAGTGGGTCACGCCGGGCAGGCGGCCGACGGCTTCGCCCAGCTCGACGATGCGCTCGTCCGGTACGTCCCACACCGACATGCCGTTGGCGGTGTAGCCCAGGGCGTAGTGGTTAGGCACCGCGCCGATGCGGCGGATTCTGCCGTTGTCGAGCATGTCGGCGAGGCGGGCACGGACTTCGCCGGGGCTGATGCCAAGCTGTGCGGCAAGCACATCGTAGGGCCGCGGCACCAGGGGCAGGCCGGCCTGGGTGGCCAGCACCAGGCGGCGGTCCAGGTCGTCGGGAGGGCGTGTCGTCATGCCTGCAACCTCATGTCCACAAAGAACTCCCGGCGCTTGGGAAAGGCGAACACCGGCAGGCCGGTGGCGCTTTCGATGCGCCGGATCACGTCATCAATGCCTTGAGGCGTTTCGGTAGCAAGCACGAACCACATATTGAGGCGGTGTGTGCGGCGGTAGTTGTGGGCCACTTCAGGGAAGGCGTTGACCAAAGCTGTCACCACCTCGAAGCGCTCTTCGGGCACGGCCAGGGCGGCCAGCACGAAGCGGCCGCCAAGGCGCTCGATCTGGAACATGGGCCCGAAGCGCGTCAGCACCCCGGTGTCGAGCAAGCGCTGCAGGCGGTCGAGCAGCGTGGCCTCGTCAATGCCCAAGCCTTCGGCGACGTCCTGATAGGGCGTGTCGGAGAGCGGAAATCCCCCCTGCAGGGCGTTGATGATGCGCCGGTCGAGGGCGTCCAGCCCGGAGCCCTGCCCTGGCAGCCGGGCAGCGCGCGCCAGATCAGCTTCGCCATGACGGACGGTGCTCATGCTGCCCGCTCCAGCGGGGCACGGTAGCGGGCGCCGCACTGCTTGTAGCAATCGGTGGAGAACAGCACCGCGGCGGGATAGGCTGTCAGCCCCACCCGGGCAGCGAGGCCGGCACGGCGGGCGTTCACCTCGGCCCGCCCCTGGCCGTGGATCATGCAGAACAGGTTGTAGGGCCAGTCGGAGCTGGTGCGGCGGCGGTAGCACAGGCTCACACCGTCCTCGGCAGCGAGGGCATGACCAAAGGCACTGACCTGAGCCTCGGGCACCTGCCAGACGCACATGGCGTTGGCCCGCCAGCCCAGTTCCCGGTGGCGCACCACCACACCGAAACGGCGCAAGGTGCCGTCATCCAGCCAGCGCGACAGGGTGCTCAGCACCCGGCCCTCTCCCAACCCCGCCGCATCACCCAAAGCCTGGAAGGGACGCACCGTCCACGGCAGCCCGTCCTGGAGCAGGTCGATGAGCTGCCATTCGCTGCGGGTCAGAGCCTGACGCGGCACCGGGCGAACGGCATGGCGGGTGCGCCGGCCACTGGCCAGATCGAAGCCCAGGTCGATGTGGTATTCCTCGACCAGAGGCAGAGCGATGGCCGGGCAGCCGGTGGCGGCACCGACGTGCTCCAGCAGGCGCGCCAGCGCTGCCTCGTCGGGAGCGCTGGCGACAAACCACAGGTTGTAGCGGTGCTCGCGCCGGTAGTTGTGATTGACCCCCGGAAAGGCACTCACTTGCATCGCCACCCGGGGCAGCTCGGCCTCGGGCACGGCCATGGCGGCGAGGGTGCTGGCGCCAATGCGGTTGGGGGCGAACACCGGGCCGACCCGGCTGATCTTGCCCTCATCGTGCAAGCTGCGCAGCCGGGCCATCACGTGAACCTCGCTGCAGCCGAGCTGACCGGCCAGCACGCCCCAGGGCTCGCTCACCAGCGGAAAGCCCCGTTGAAAATCATTGAGCAGACGAAAATCGAGGGCATCGGCGGCCAGCAACGGGCCCCCGGCCGGGGCAAGCTCGGTCGCCTGCGGACTTTGATCCATGATCTGCATGTCAGAACCCGATGCGCTGGCCGCGCGCGGTAAAGAAAATGCCGGACGGCGCGTCCGCCGGGAGCTCACGGCGCACGGAAAACGTGCTGGTGTCCACCACCGTGACCCTATTGCTGTCCCGGGCGGAGAGCCACACTTCCTCGCCCCGGGGTGTGAATTCCATGTGCAGCACGGCCTTGCCGGGGCTGAAGGTGTGCACCACACGCTTTTGCACGGTGTCGATCACCTGCACCCATTCGTTGTCGGGAAAGGCAAAGTTGACCCACACCTGACGCCCATCCGGGCGAGCCATCACAAACACCGGCTGCCCCTTTACCGGCACCCGGGCCACCTCGTGCCAGCTGCGGGCGTCGGCCACCAACACCTCGTGGCGCCCGATGGCGGGCAGCCAGGCCTGGCCGGCGGCCATGGACCAGCCGCGCAGATGGGGCATCTTGAAGACCGGCAGCTTCTCTTCGCCGCGGCCATAACCGGCAAGCACCTTGCGGGCGCCTGCCTCGGGCTGCCACAGGTCGAGCAGGGAGATGCCGTCCTCGCCAAACAAGCCCGCCAGGAACCAGCGCCCATCCGGTGTCACCAGCCCGTCGTAGGGCTGCTTGCCAGCCGGATAGCGGGCGGTGACGGGTTTGCGCGGGTCGGTGAAGTCGGTAATGCGGATCTCGTTGGCGTCGAACAGGGCGTACACAAAACGCTGGCCGGGGATGTCTGCCAGCCCGACCACCCGGGAGAACTTGCCCGGGGCGTACTCGGCGGGCACGTCGGCGAGGAGTTCGAGGGTATCGGCATCGAAGGCCTTGATGCCGCCGGGCTCGTAGTTCTGGGCCACGATCAGGCGGCCGTCCTGAGAGATGGACCCACCAATGGAATTGCCGGCCTGAATGATGCGCCGGTCGATGCGTCGGGTCAGCAGATCGACCTTGGTGAGCCCGCCGTCACGACCGAAGACATAGGCGTAGCGCCCGTCGCGGGAGAAGGTGACGTGGGCATGGGACAAATCGCCCAGGCCTTCGACGCTACCGAGGGCGGAGTTCTGGCTGTGTTCCACCACCTGCACGCGGCCGGCAGCGCGCTCGATGACCACGCCGAGGTCGCCGGTGCCGCGCAGGGGCGGCGTGGCAGCGCAGGCCGACAGACCCAGGGCAAGGGAAACTGCGATCAGGAGGGTACGCATGATCAGGGGAGGGCCGGAAAGCCCTGCTTGAGCTGGGAGACGATCCAGCCCGCCTCGGCTTCGTTCATGAAACGCAGCCAACCAGGCATGGCGGTGCCGGGGCGGCCATGGAGGATGGTGGCGACCAGGGACTCATCCGGCCAATCGGCCAGCTTCTCGGGCAGCAGGGAGGGGCCCAGGCCACCGGCCAGACGCATGCCGTGGCAGGAGCCACAGTCCTGGCGGACCAGGTGGATCAGGTCTTTCTGGCGGGCCGGATCGGGCTCTGCAGCCGGAGCGGAGGTGACCGCCAGCGCGGTCAGGCCCAGCAGAACGGTCACGTGAATCAACAGGGATCGGTCCATCACAGGCTCCTTGGGGATACGGCGCCACAGTAGGACGTCGTACTCCGGAGAGCATTGATGGGTATCAAGAAGGCCCGACCGTAGCGATACCTTGCCACGGGTGACGGGAGGAGTCGTGGGGTCGAGTTCATGCGCCCCCACAAGAACGTCGCGAACCTTTGCCTTACCCGGGGGCGCAGAGCTTCCCCATGAGCGCCCGCCAGGCCTGCTCGGCGCCCGGGCCGGCGGCGGTGAACACCTGCTCCAGCAGGGCCATCTGGGTGCCGGACAGTTCGGCTTCGAGGGCGGCACCAGCGTCGGTAAGGCTGAGGTGACGGCTGCGCTTGTCCTGGGTGCCGGCACGGGAATTCACCAGTCCGGCTTCGACCAGCTGGCGCAAGGGGGCGTTGAGGGCCTGCTTGCTGACTCCCAGCACCCCCAGCAGGGCGGTCACCGTGGTGCCCGGGCTGCGCGCCACGAAATACAGGACCCGGTGATGCACCCGGCCCAGACCACGGGCTTCCAGGATGCGGTCGGGGGGCGCAGTAAAGGCGCGATAGGCATGGAACAGGAGCTCGATGGCCTGGCGCAGCTCCGCCTGACGATTTAGGTCAATCATATTGACTTTATTTGCAATGAAGAGCAGGATTTATAGGTCAATATTATTGACTTACATCCCTTCACGCAATCAGGAGACCCCTCATGTCCGCAGGCCTCAGCCCCCACCACGCCCTCTCCCTCTCTGCCCGGGTCAGCGATCTGCACCCGTCGCCGATCCGGGAGATCCTGGCGGTAGTGGAACGGCCCGGCATGATCTCCTTTGCCGGCGGGCTTCCGGCCGCCGAGACCTTTCCGACGCTGGGTCTGGAGGCGCCCGACAGCGCCCTGCAGTACGGTGCCAGCGAGGGCGACACGGCTCTGCGCACACGCATCGCCGAGGAACTCGCAGCCCTGGGCATGGACAGTGCGCCAGAGCGGGTGATGGTGCTGTCCGGCTCCCAGCAGGGCATCGATCTGGTGGGCAAGCTGTTCATCGATGCAGGCACGCCGGTGGCAGTGGAATCACCCACCTATCTGGCCGCCCTGCAAGTGTTCCGCTTCTTTGGTGCGCGCTTTTTGCCCTTCACCCCCGAGACTCTGCCCGGACAGGGCTTCGGCCCCACCCGGCCGGCCTTCGCCTACGCCATTCCCACCTTCCAGAACCCCACCGGGCGCTGCTACACCGCCGCCGAGCGGGACACCCTGGCCGAAGCCTGCGACGGCGCCGGTGTGCCCCTGTTCGAGGACGACCCCTATCGCGACCTGGTGTACGACACCTGCGCCCGCCGCCCGGTGGTGGCGGGCATGAAGCGCAGCCCGTGGATCTACCAGGGCTCTTTCTCCAAGAGCCTGGCGCCAGGGCTGCGCCTGGGCTTCCTGAGCGCCTCGGCGGAGCTCTTTCCCTACCTGGTGCGGCTCAAGCAGGCGGCCGACCTGCACAGCAACCGTCTCAGCCAGTGGCTGGTGCTGCAGCAGCTTGAGTCGGCCGAACGGCCGGCACGCATGGCTCGGCTGGTGGACTTCTACCGCCACAAGCGGGATCTGTTTGCAGCCGCGCTGCAGCGTCACTTCGGTGCGCTGGCCAGCTGGGAGACGCCGGCCGGCGGGCTGTTCTTCTGGGTCCGACTGCACAAGCCCACCGACACCCGGACCCTGCTGTCAGAAGCCATCGCGGCGGGGGTGGCCTTCATGCCCGGAGAGGCCTTCTACCCGGACGACCCGGCCGCCAGCGGCACCCTGCGACTCAACTTCAGCCACGCCAGCGAGGCCGACATCGATCGGGGCCTGGCCACCCTGGCCGAGCTCTGTGCCCGCCGCATGGCCATGGGCTGAGCTGCCGCTGCATCACGACTGACTAGGGGGGCGGCAGGTCAATGCCCCTGGCCCCCAGCCACGCCCGGTCAAGCGTCCACTGGACGCCCTTGATGCCGGGCTGGGCTTCGACAATGGCTCGTGCTTCGGACTGACGGGCGGCGAGGGTCTGCTGAGCCTCCACGAAGGCCGGGTTGTTGGCATTGCTCACATCGATGTCGGGGTAGAGCGCAGCGATCACACGGCGCGCCGGCACATCGAAGTTGCGCGGCGTGCCCATCACCGCCATGCCGTCCTCCTGAACGCGCAGTACCCGGAAGGGGTAGGGGTAGGCTTTCAGCGCGGGGCTGGCGGTAGCCTCAAGGACGGCATTGAGCGCCCGCGCCCGGGAATCTGGCCGTGTGATGGCCCAGTCGGCGACGAACACCAGGGCCACGGCCACCAGAATCCACTGCCAGGTCTTGATCTGCTTGAAGCTCATGGGCGGTCACGCTCGGATAAGGGAGAGGAAGCGGGGGTGGACTCGCGAAACCACACCCGCGCCGAGAAGGGATCGACGACAAGCACCCCACCAACAAAGAAGGATGCCCCCAGCTGGGCCGCCGGCTGCGGCCAGGTACCAATACCGCCGCACACCCGCGCCGCGGGCGGCGTGCGCTTGACGAACAGGGTCACCCCAGGCTCGCGGCGCACCACCCGGCCCGACGTTCCGACCAAGCCCAACGCGCTCCCCGGGGGCAGCTGCCAGGCATCCACCGTCTCAGTCACCCCGGGCTGGCAGGTAGTGAGCTGCAGGGCGATCTCCGGCCGCGGCTGGAGACGGACGCCAGCCTTCAGCAGGGCGTCAAAGAGCGCCACATTGATATTCACCGACAGAGGTTGGGCGCTGTCATCGTACCCGGTATCGAGCTGGGCCACCGCCTCTACCGGGCCGATACGCACCGGCACCGCCGGTACGTTGGGGCAGGCCGGGCTGCCTGCCCGGGGGCAGGTGAGCCGGTCTGGACCTTCGGCGTAATAGTCCCGGGTACTGAGGGCCGCAAAGCCCTCCTCACGCAGGGCTTCATCGGAACAGAAGCGCCCCCGCCCAGCCCTGTGGAGGCGCCCTTGCGGGTAATCCACGGTGTAGATGTGGGCGGCCAGGAAGTCGGTACCGATGATGCCCGCCTGGGGCACGCTGCCGCTCAGGCCGGATGCGCCCCCCGCCGGCAGACGCACCCGGCCCCAGCTGCCGAAGAAGTTGAAGTCGGCATAGGTATCGGTCAGCCCCGGCAATGGACGCGGCTTGAGCGGGCCGAAAAAGGCTTCGGGCACCACGGTACTGAAGGTGGCACCAAAATCCAGCACGAAATAGCCCTGTCGCCCGGCGAGGGTCACCAGGGCGTAGGGCATCTGGCTGGAGACCACCAGGGGCTGGGCCTCGCCGAAACACGATGGCAGTACATCGGCAGCGGTGGCTGCAACAGACCCCGTCAGCACAGCAAACCCAGCAAGCCCCTCCAGGCCACGCCGAAACGCCCGTTTGATCTTCATTTCATACCCGGATAAGATTTGAGGGCTTATTGTCACATTTTGTTTCTATACACCCTCAGCTCTCCCGAAGGCCTGCTCCAGGCCGTGATCGCAAGGATGAAGACCCCTCGTATCGCCTCAGTCCTGCTGCTGGCACCCACCCTCGCCGCGGCGGAAACCCCGCCCCGGGACGGCCTCCCCCTTGAGAGTCTGCCCCTGGCCGGCTTTGTGGAAGTCACCAGTCTGGAGCAGCTGGGTAACCTGGTGGTGACGGACACCAAGCTGGAGCAGTCGGCGGATACGGTGACCCAGCGCATTGTCGTCCTGCGCAGCGAGGAAATCGAGCATATCCCCAGCCCCAACCGCAATCTGGCCGAACTGCTGCGTCACACTTCTGGGCAGTTCGTTAACGTACTGTCACGCAATGATGCCAACTGGGGGTCGTATGCCGGGCTGGGCCCCAAATACAACAGCTACCTGCTCGACGGCCTGCCCATCGACGCCTTTGTAGACGCCATGAGCCTGGACAGTGCCGCCATCGAGCGCGTCGAGGTACACAAGGGGCCAGCCTCGGTGCTGTATTCCAACTACCTGTCGATGGACTTCGTAGGCAACCAGACGCCCCTCGCCGGCACCACCAACTTCGTCCTCAAGAACCGCATCGACACCCCGCTGACCCGCTTCAGTGCCGGTGCGGGCAGCTGGGGCAGCTACCGTGGCAGCGCCTATACCCAGAGCAATGCCGGACAGCTTGGCTACATCCTCAGCGCCGGCCACGAGCGCGCCGACTACACCCCCTACGGCATGCCCGGCTCCTGGCTGCAAACCACCCAGTCACCGCACTACGAGAAGGACAAGTTCTTCCTCAAACTCAACTACGCCCTCGACCGCCCGGACCACACCTTGTCCGTGTTCTACCAGCGCACCTTCCACCAGGGCAACATGGGCCGCCCCAACCGGGATTTCGAGCACCACTACGACACCCTCAACTTCGCCTACAACAACGCCTTCGCCACCGACTGGCACCTCCAGTTCAAATACGGCGAACGGCGCTACGACCGAAACTTTGCCAACGACGACTACCCGACCAGCCTGGCCCTGGTGAACCGCGAGAACACCCGCCAGACCATCCGCCCCGCCGACCTGACCCTCAGCCACCGCCACGGGCAGGGCGCAGCACTACTGACCCTCGGGGTGGACGCCCAATGGGTCGATTACGAAACCGACGTGCGCAGCCCGGCCGGGGGTGTATCGGCCGAGAACCGCGCCCAGGCCCGCTCCACCGGCTATTTCATCCAAGAGAAGGTCCAGCTCGATCAGTGGATCCTGCGCGGCGGCCTCCGGCGCAACACCCTCCAGCACGACTACGCACGCCTCGGCGGCAACACCCCGGCCACCAGCGCCGCCAGCTGGAGCAAGAACCTGTGGAGCCTGGGCACCCGCTACAAGCTGTCCCCCGGGCTGGCCTTCTACGCCAATGCCGGCTCCAGTTTCATGGCCCCGGTGGCCAAGCAGATCGGCGGCACCATCTCGTCAACGAACATCAGCGGGGAGCTGCCCAACCCCGGCCTCAAACCGGAGAGCGGCATCGGCCGCGACCTGGGCATGGCCTGGCAGCCGAGCCGGGAGCTGGCCATCGACCTGCGCGGCTTTCTCAACACCCTCGGCGACGCCATCGTCACCAACATCATCAGCGCCACCCCCTCTCAGGTCCGCTCCGAAAACGCCGGCAGCGCCCGGGCCCTGGGCTTCGAGCTGGATGCACGCTACAACCCCTCGACCACGCTCAGCCTGTTCGCCAACCTGACCCGCACCCACACCCGGGTCAAAGACCCGAGCAATGTCGACCACAACGGCACCGAGATTCCCTTCGCGCCGGCCGAACTGGCCAATGCCGGCGTGTCCCTGCGCCTGCCCGGCGACCTCCACGCAGTGGCCTACTACCACTGGGTCGGGCGCTACTACGACAGCACCTCCCGCGCCGGCAGGCAGGGCTTCGGCCACTTCGGGCTGGTCAACGCCCGGCTGTACAAGGATCTGGTCCACAATACCCGGCATGAGGTCCGCCTGACCCTGGATCTGAACAACCTCACCGACCGGCAATACCGCATGCCCTTCGATTTTCGCGATCCGGGCCTCAACGCCTTCGTTGGCGTGGACATCCGCTACTGAGCGGCCCCATGCCCCCGCACCGATGAAGCGCCGTGCCCCGCGCCTGCGCCCCCCCCTCCTGCGCGGCCTGCTCCAGTGCGGGCTCGCCGCACTGGCCGCAGTCGGCCCGACGCCGGCCCAGGCCACTTCAGGCGAACTCGAAGCCAAGATCAAGGCCGCCTACGTCTTCCACATCATCAAGTTCGTCGACTGGCCAAGCCTGCCCACCGACGCTCTGCACTTGTGCGTGGCCGGCAACGACGGTGTCACTCTGCTGCTTGCCGACCTGGCCGGCAAGCAGGTCAAGGAGCGCCCCCTCAAGATCGACAGCGACGGCAGCTTTGAACCGGCCCAGTGCCAGGTGCTCTACGTGGGCCGCCCCGAACGACGCTGGCCCGAGCTGCAGGCTCGCCTGCGCGGTCAGGCCGTGCTGACGGTCAGCGATCAGGACGGCTTTGCCCGCGGCGGCGGCATCGTCGGGCTCTACCCGGAGGGCGGCAAGATCAAGCTCGAGATCAACCCCGATGCGGCCCGCAGTGCCAACCTGCGGATCAGCGCCAAGCTCCTGGAGCTGGCGCGCACCGTGCCCTGACCACGAAACCCGAGGCCCATGCGCGCACTCTTCGACGGCATGCAGATCAAGACCAAGCTGGTGATGATCATCGTCATCACCAGCCTCGCCGCCCTGCTACTCCAGGCCACCGGTTTCATCATCTACGAACGGATGCGCGTCAAGGACGAGCTGATACGCGACCTCTCCTCCCTCGCCCGCATCATCGCCGACCGCAGCACTGCTGCCCTGATTTTCAACGACGACAAGGTCGCCATCGAAACCCTGGGCGCCCTCAAGGTGAAGCGGCCGGTCACGGCCGCCTGCCTGTATGACGCCGATGGCAAGGTGTTTGCCCGCTACGACAGCGGAGAGGAACGGCCCTTCAGCTTTCCGCCTCTGCACGGCAACGAGAGCCGCGCCGACATCGACGACGGCTACCTGACCCTGAGCGAGCCGGTGATGGAGGGCGGCGTGCCCATCGGCACCGTTTACATCCGCGCCAGCCTGCACGAGCTGGACCTGCTGTGGCGCAATTACCTGCTCTTCGCCGGCCTGATCGCCGCGGCCACCGCGGCCCTGACCCTACTGGTGGCCACCCGTTGGCAGCGCATCATCTCCGGCCCCATCGAACGCCTGACCCGCACCATGCAGACGATCTCCAGCAGCAAGGACTACAGCGTCCGTGCCGGTGCCGAGGACAAGGACGAGATCGGCACCCTGGTGACTGTCTTCAACGACATGCTGACGACCATCGAGGAGCGCAACCACGCCCTGCTCACCACCAACCAGCGCCTGTCCGACAACGAAAGCCAACTCAAAGCCATCAATGAAGGCCTGGAGCAGCGGGTGGCCGAACGTACCGCCGAGCTGCAGGCCCTGTTCGACTCGGCCAGCGTCGGCATCGTGCTGCTGCGTGACGGCCTGATCGTGCGCAGCAACCGGCGCCTGGACGAGCTCTTCGGCTACGCCCCCGGTGAACAGGTCGGGCAGCCCGCCCGCATCTGGCTGGCCGACCCCGACACAGCCCTCACCGACACCCATGACGAAGGCGCCGAACGCCTGGCCCGGGGCGAAACCCTGCGCCGCGACATGCCTGTGCAGACCCGGGACGGCCACCGTTTCTGGGTGCGCCTGTCGCAGCGGGTGGTGGACCCGGCCGACCCCAGCAGCGGCATGGTCGGGGTGATCGAGGACATCACCGCCGAGCGGGACGCGCTGGAAGAGATGATCCACGCCAAGACCCTGGCGGAAGAGGCCTCGCGCATGAAATCGGACTTCCTGGCCACCATGAGCCACGAGATCCGCACCCCGATGAACGCCATCATCGGCATGCTCTACCTGGCCCTCAATGCCGAACTCAGCCCCAGCCTGCACAACTACCTGTCCAAGGCCCAGGGCGCCGCCCACTCCCTGCTCGGCATCATCAACGACATCCTCGACTTCTCGAAGATCGAGGCCGGCAAACTGGAGGTCGAGTCCATCGAATTTGGCCTCGACAGCGTGCTTGAGCAGCTCAAGGACTCCATCGGCCTGCAGGCCGAGCAGAAGGGCATCGAGTTCCTGATCCGTTACGACGTGACCCTGCCGCCGGTGCTGGTGGGCGACCCCCTGCGCCTTGGCCAGATCATGCTCAACCTGTGCAGCAACGCCATCAAATTCACCGAGAAAGGCGAGGTGGAGCTGGCCTTCCACAGCCTGTCCAGCACCGATGATGAGCTGATGCTGCACTTCTCCGTACGCGATACAGGCATTGGCATGGCGCCGGAACTGGTCCAGCGCCTGTTCCAGAAATTCACCCAGGCCGACCAGACCACCACCCGACGCTTCGGCGGCACCGGGCTGGGCCTGGCCATCAGCAAGCACCTGGCCGAACTGATGGGCGGCCGCCTGTGGATCGAGGAATCCTACCCCGGCCGCGGCACCACAGTGTGCTGCACGGTACGCCTGCAGATCGCCCGGGACGCCCGCGCCGACCGGCACGAGCGGGTCGAACAGGCCAGCCCCCTGCTGCGGGACATCCGCATCCTGGTGGTGGACGACAACGAAGTGTCCCGCGAAATCCTCGCCGAGATGCTGCGCTTCTTCCACCTGAACGTCGCCGTCGCCTCCAACGGCGCCAGCGCCATGGGCATGCTGCAGGACACCGCCGGGCACCCCTTCGACATCGTCCTGATGGACTGGCGCATGCCCCCCATGAACGGTGACGAAGTGACCCGGCGCATCCACGCCAACCCGGCCATCCAGCCCAAGCCGAAGGTCATCATGGTCACCGCCTACGGCCGCGAGGACGTGATCCGGGCCGCCGAACAGGCCGGTGTCACCGGCTTTTTGGTCAAGCCGGTGTCCCCGTCCATCCTCCTCGACACCCTGCTCACCAGCCTGGGGCGCGGCCGGCTTTTCGAGGAGCAGGCTGGCGAAACCCTGCGCAACGGTATCTGCGACTTCCGCGGCGCCCGTCTGCTGCTGGTGGAGGACAACGAGATCAACCGCGAATTCGCCACCGAACTCCTGCTCCGCATGAACACCCAGGTAGATTGCGCCGTGAACGGCCAGGAAGCCCTGGCCCTGGTCCAGGCCCGCAACTACGACGCCGTACTGATGGACATCCACATGCCGGTGATGGATGGCCTGGAAGCCAGCCGACGCATCCGGGCCCTCGGCGAGCGGGCCAGCGGTGAGCGCTTCCGCAAGCTCCCGATCATCGCCATGACCGCCCTGGCCATGGCCCGGGACGAACAGCAGAGTCTGGCCGCCGGCATGAATGACCACATCACCAAGCCCGTCTCCCCCGAACGCCTGCAGACGGCCCTGGCGCGCTGGCTGCAAATCCCCGTTGCCCCGGCCACCCCCGGCCGCCACCAGGCGGCCCTGCCCGACGACCTGCGCCGCCTCGACAGCCTGGACAGTGCCCAGGGCGTGCACCGCATCGGTGGCGACAGCGAGGCCTACCGCAAGCAGCTTCGGCGCTTCCGGACACGCTACGCCGACGCCCCCGCCCGGCTCACGGCCCTGATTGCCGAGGGCGCATTGCAGCGCGCCGAGGAGTACTGCCACGCCCTCAAGGGCGTGTGTGGCAATATCGGTGCTGAAGCGCTGTTTGCCTGCATCACCGGAATCGATGCAACACTCAAGCACAGCAGCCCACCCGACGCCGAAGCCCTGACCCTGATGGGCCGCCTGCTGGAGCAGGTGATGAAGGATATCGACAGCCTGGCGACCCCTGCAGGAGCGGAGCCTGGCGCTGCGGCGCTGCTCAACGACAGTGAGATCGCCCTGCGGGTGAGCCGCCTGCAGGCGCTGCTGGAGACCGACCTCGGCGCTGCCCAGGTCACCCTGGCCGAACTGCGCAGCGGTGTCGGCGACAACCTGCTGCAGAATCTGATCCGGGACGTGGCCGAGAAGATCGATCTGTTCGAGATCGACGAAGCCCTGGCCCTGCTGAATGACCTGAACACGCAACTGGTCGGACGAACATGAGCGACACCCATACACTGGACAAGGCCAAACCACGGATTCTCGTTGTCGATGACGTCAGCGAAAACCTGCACATCCTGGTCGGCATCCTGCGCACCGACTTCGCGGTCATCGTCGCCACCAACGGCCCCAAGGCCCTGGAGCTGGCCACCCGACAGCCGGCCCCCGACCTGATCCTGCTCGACATCCGCATGCCCGGCATGGACGGCTACGAGGTGCTGCATCAGCTCAAGTCCGACCCGGCCACCGCCGACATCCCGGTGATCTTCGTCACGGCACTGGCCGAGACCGCCGACGAGGCCGTCGGCCTGCGCCTGGGCGCCGCCGACTACGTAACCAAGCCCATCAACCCCGAGCTACTGCTGCTGCGCGTCAGCAACCAGCTCGAACTGCGCCGCCACCGCCGGCGCAGCGCCGTCGGGCAGGGCGCCGAAGCCCTGCTGCGCCAGGACAAGCCGGCCCTGCTGCTGGTGGATGACATCCCCGAGAACCTCCACGGCCTGGCCACCGCCCTGCAGGACGAATACCGCATCATGGTGGCCGCCAACGGCGCCAAGGCCCTGGAGCTGGTCACCGGCTCCCATCCCCCCGACCTCGTGCTGCTTGACATCGTCATGCCGGAGATGGATGGCTACGAGGTGTGCCGGCGCATCAAGGCCAGCCCGGAAGGCAGCCGCATTCCGGTGATGTTCGTGACCGTGGTGGACAGCGTGGTGGACAAGGTCCAGGGCTTCACCATCGGCGCCGCCGACTACATCACCAAACCCTTCGACATCGACGAGGTACGCGCCAGGGTGCGCACCCACCTGGACCTCAGCCGCCTGCAGCGCTCCCTTGAAGACCTGGTGGACCAGCGCATGGCCTCGGTGCAGGAGGCCAACGAAGCCCTCGCAGAGAGCAAGGAAAAGTACCGCATCCTGGCCGAGTACTCCCCCAACTGGGAATACTGGGTCGATCCCCACGGTTTCTATCTCTACATCTCCCCGGCCTGCCTGGAGGTGTCGGGCTACGGCCCGGTGGACTTCATCGGCGACCCGGATCTGATGCGCAAGATCATTCACCCGGAAGATCTCCCCATCTGGCTCGGCCACGACGAAAAGGGGGTCACGCCCGGCGGCCACCACCTCACCCCCTTCCGCATCCTCGCCCGGGATGGATCGGAGCGCTGGATCGAGCACGTCTGCCAGCCGGTCATCGACGTGCGCGGGCGCTTTCTGGGCACCCGCGGCACCAACCGGGACATCACCGAGCGGGTGATGGCCGAAGAACAGCTGCACCTGGCCGCCACCGTCTTCGCCAACACCTCCGAAGCGGTGATGATCACCGACGCCGACAACCGCGTACTGACCATCAACCCGGCCTTCAGCGAGATCACCGGCTACACCCAGGACGAAATGGCCGGCCGCGAGCCCCGCCTGCTCCAGAGTGACCAGCTTGACGACGACTCCTACCGCGATCTGTGGGCATCCGTGAAAGCCAGTGGTCGCTGGCAGGGCGAGGTGTGCAGCCGGCGGGCCGATGGCAGCGACTTCATCGCCTGGATCACCGTCAGCACCGTCTTCCGCGACGACGGCGCTGTACACCGGCGTGTCATCCTCTTCTCGGACATCACCGAGAAAAAGAAGGCCGACAACCTGATCTGGACCCAGGCCAACTACGACCACCTCACCCAGCTGCCCAACCGCCGCCTCTTCAACGACCGCCTGGAGCGGGAGATCAAAAAGGCCCAGCGCGACGAGACCGTGATCGGCCTGCTCTTCATCGACCTGGACCGTTTCAAGGAGGTGAATGAAACCCAGGGCCACGAGACCGGCGACCTGCTCCTCGTCGAAGCCGCCAGCCGCATCCGCCAGAGCGTGCGCGACTACGACACGGTGGCACGCCTGGGGGGCGACGAGTTCATGGTGATCCTTTCGGAGCTGCAGGGCGGCACCGACATCGGGCGCATCGCCCAGGACGTCATCGAGCGCCTCTCCTCCCCCTTCGCCCTCAACGACCACGAGCACTTCGTCTCGGCCAGCATCGGCATCGCCCTCTACCCTGCCGATGGCACCGGCATCAGCGAGCTCATCAAGCACGCCGACCAGGCCATGTACCTGGCCAAGGACGCCGGTCGCGGCTGCTTCCGCTTCTTCACCCGGGCCCTTCAGGAGAGCGCCGAGCAACGTGTGCGCCTGGCCGGCGAACTGCGGCGAGCCCTGGAGGCCGGGCAGATGGAGGTCTACTACCAGCCCATCGTCGAACTCGACAGCGGCCGCATCATCAAGGCCGAAGCCCTGATCCGCTGGAACCACGTCACCCAGGGCTTCGTCAGCCCGGCCACCTTCATCCCCATCGCCGAAGATACCGGCATCATTCACGAGCTCGGCGAATGGGTGTTCGAGCAGGTGCTCGGCCAGACCCTGCGCTGGCGCAGCACCCTCGGCGCCGACTTCCAGGTCAGCATCAACATTTCACCTGTGCAGTTCAACTCCGGCGAACAGACCTTCCTGCGCTGGATCGACACCCTGCAATCCGCCGGCCTGCCCGGCAGCAACCTGGTCATCGAGATCACCGAAGGCCTGCTGATGGGCACTGATCCGGGTATCCGCGACACCCTGCTGCGCTTCCGCGACGCCGGTATCGGCGTGGCCATCGACGATTTCGGCACCGGCTACTCATCCCTGTCCTATCTCAAGAAATTCGACATCGACATCCTCAAGATCGACCAGTCCTTCACCCGCAACCTGGCCCCCGACAGCGCCGACTTCGCCCTGTGCGAGGCCATCGTCGTGATGGCCCACAAGCTCGGCCTGAGAGTGGTGGCCGAAGGGGTCGAGACCGAACTGCAGCGCGAACTGCTGCGCCAGATCGGCTGCGACTACGCCCAGGGCTTCCTGTTTTCCCGGGCGGTGCCGGCGAGCGAATTTGAAACCCTGCGTCCGGGCAGCGGTCCGAGCGGGCATCACCGTCTCCCGGAGCAGCGTGCATGAGCGACGCCCCCAATCTCGCCGATCTTCGCAAATCCTACGAGCGCGGCAGCCTCGACGTGGACGACGTGGCCACCGACCCGCTGGCCCAGTTTGGCAACTGGCTCAACGAAGCGCTGGCCCAGCAGCTCCCCGAGCCCAACGCCATGACCGTTGCCACCGTTGGTGCCGACGGCCGCCCGTCCACCCGGGTCGTGCTGATCAAGGGCTACGACACCCGCGGCATCGTCTGGTACACCAACTACGCCAGCCGCAAGGGCCACGAACTCGACGTCCACCCCTTCGCCGCCCTGCAGTTCCACTGGGTCGAGCTGGAGCGCGTGGTCCGCATCGAAGGCCGGGTGGAGAAAGTCTCGGCCGAGGAGTCCGACACCTATTTCGCCAGCCGCCCCCTCACCCACCGCATCGGCGCCTGGGCCTCCGAACAGAGCCAGCCCATCCCTGGCCGCGGCACCATCGTCGCCCGTGCGGCCGAGTACGGCCTGCGCTTCGGTCTCACCCCGCCCAGGCCCCCCCATTGGGGCGGCTACCGACTGGTCCCCGACTACTGGGAGTTCTGGCAAGGGCGCAGCTCACGGCTGCACGACCGCATCACCTACCGGCCCGCCGACGACGGCAGCTGGACGCGGCAGCGCCTGGCGCCCTGATTGATTCACAAATCATCACAAAGGCCCACTACCAATTTTTTTCGTTCTACCAACTAGCCACCCGGCAACAGAGGATAAGGACCCGAATTAGCGGCTCAGACCACAACTTACAGTCAATGTGAATAAGAACACGACAGCCAACTGATACTTGAGGGACTAAAGTCAAGCGAATGGGAATATGCACCCCCTTTTCTTTCTACAGAGTGCATCCCATGAAAAAAGCCCTCACAACAATCGCGCTTATGTCCGCATCGATCACTGCACAAGCCTACGTTGTTGGATTCATTCCATCTGGAATTTCTGAAGTCACTCAATTCGAGAACATCAGCTGGGACATGACGTCCGACCAAACATACCCGCATGGCACCATGTTCCCTTCGCTGCCAAGTTATTTCACGCTAACGGATCATGGTGACTTCCACTTCATGTCTGACGAAGCCAGTATGGTTGGTGCAAGCGGCCTCAATGTTTTCCCCAAAGGCACCAATCTGTCAGCAGGAACACTGATTAATCAAGACAGCGACTGGATCAATAACTTCGTCGCCTACACAGACAACTTCGTCCCCGGTTGCGATATCGGCAGTACTTGTATCTATGGCGTTCGCTTTGAGCTAGGAGGTGCAGATCACTTCGGCTGGGTGCAGTTTCACGAAGGGACTGACACTCAGTCGCTCCTTCGCTGGGCCTATGAAACCGAAGCTGGCGTGGGCATTCTTGCTGGTGACATGGGAACCGTCGCAATCCCTCCCACACCAGCACTTGCAGGGCTTGGTCTTGCAGCCATGGGCATTGCCCGCCGCCGCCGTAAGGCAAACTGAGAGCGACGCCCCAACCTTGATTCATCCAAAGCATCGCAGGGTTACAACGAGGTCTCATTCAATAGCGCTTGAGGCTCCGTGGCGTCTCCCGTGGGGTCGAATTTATTCGACCACGGACTTTGGTCAGCGGCTCGCCGGTGATTGGAGTGAACAGGTCGAATAAATTCGACCCCACGGCCCCTCCAGCCGCCGTCGGTGCATCCGGAGTTACTTTTCGCTTCGCCCGTCGGGTCACCCGGCCAAGGATGTGCAAACCTCCGCCACCATTGGGTTTGCGCCGGTTTCAGAGAGAGCAACCGAGGAAAGCAGGATAAATTTGCCGGACATGGCGGCACAAGGCTTCCCCGCAGCTGCGGCTCACTGGCGCGGCAGCGCCTGGCGCCCTGACCCCGCCACCGGCCGAGGGCCGGCTTCGTTGGTACAATCGACGCCGTCCCCCACCCGCGCCATGCCGGCAGCAGGCAGTCAGATGCCCAGCACCCACGCCATCGGGCGCCGGCATGCCTCCTGAAAGGGGGGGCTTGTCTACTCTTCAAAGGTCCCAGGTGCTGCCCCCTTCCCTTGTCGCTCCCGTACTCCTTTCTCTCGCCGGCCTGGGCCTGGTGCTTGCAGGGCCCGCACGGGGGGCCGAGCTTCCCGCAACGACGGCTGCCGTCCTGGCCGGGGGCTGTGTGAACTGCCACGGCCCGGATGGGCGCGCTCAGGGCGCCATCCCGGGCATTCGCGGGCTGGACGAGGGCTACCTCCGGGCCCGTCTGCTGGCGTTTCGCGACGGCCGTGATGCACCGGGCAGCGTCATGACGCGCCTGATGAAAGGCCACGACACCCACCAGATCGAGGCGCTGGCGAAGTGGTTCGCCCAGGGCGGAACGCAATGACCGGGCCAACACGCCGGCGGGTGCTGGGCAGCCTGGCGGCGGGCGGGGCGAGCCTTGCGCTGCCCGCCATGGTGCGGGCGGGGGCCGGATCGGCACGGGTGGTGATCGTCGGTGGGGGCTTTGGCGGGGCCACGGCGGCCCGCTACCTGAAACGGCATGCGCCGCAGTTGCAGGTCACGTTGATCGAGCCCGCCCCGCGCTTTCATACCTGCCCCTTCTCGAACCTCTACCTGGCCGGCCTGCGCAGCTGGGACAGCCTCGGCCACGGCTTCGAAGGCCTGCGCGGTGCCGGGATCGACGTCATCCATGCCCGGGCCGACGACGTGGACGCCAGCCGGCGCACCCTCCGCCTATCCACGGGGCAGACCCTAGGCTGGGACCGGCTGGTGCTGTCCCCCGGCGTAGACATGCGTTGGGATGCCCTGCCGGGCTACGACGAGGCCGCCGCGCTACTCGCGCCCCACGCCTGGAAGGCCGGCCTGCAGACCCAGCTCCTGCGCCGGCAGATGGAAGCCATGGCCGACGGCGGCAGCTTCGTCATGGTCATTCCGGACAACCCCTTCCGCTGCCCCCCGGGGCCCTATGAGCGGGCGGCGATGGTGGCCCATTACTTCAAGCAGCACAAACCCCGTTCCAAGATCCTCCTCCTCGACGCCAAGGACAACTTCTCCAAGAAGGGGCTGTTCCTGCAGGGCTGGAAGGCCCTGTACGGCGACATGATCGAGTGGGTCGGGCTCGCCGACGATGGCCGGGTGACGCGAGTGGATGCCAAGGCGCTGACGGTAGAAACCGCCTTTGGCCAGGTACACAAAGCCGCCGTGCTCAACGTGATTCCGCCCCAGAAGGCCGGCTTCATTGCCGAACGGGCCGGCGTGGTGGACGCCAGCGGCTGGGTGCCAGTCAAGGCCGAGAGCTTCGAGACCCGGCAGGTGGCCGGTATCTACGCCCTGGGCGACGCCACGCTGGCCGCGCCGATGCCCAAGTCAGCCTTTGTGGCCAACACCCAGGCCAAGCTGGCCGCGGCCACCATTGCCGCCGACCTGCTGGGCCGGGCTCCGCCGGCCGCCTTCTACGCCAACACCTGCTACAGCCTGATCGGCCCCGGTTACGGAATCTCCGTGGCGGGGGTGTACCGGGCCGAGGACGGGCGGATCATCGAGGTGCCAGGCTCCGGCGGCGTCAGCCCCAGCGATGCGGAGGCCGCTTTCCGGGCGGATGAAGCAGCCTACGGCGCGAGCTGGTACGCCGCGATCTGCACCGACACCTGGGGCGCCTGATGATGACGCTACTGGGGGCCGGCTTCATACTCGGATGCGTGTTTGGGATAGCCGCGCGTCTCGGTGACTTCTGCCTCCTCCGGGGCCTTCGCCAGGCCCGCGACCAGCAGGGCGCTGGCCTGGCCCTACGCGCCTGGGCCCTGGCGCTGGCCGTCGCCATCGCCGCCACCCAGGGGCTGGCCTGGCTGCAGGAGATCGAACCGGCCCGGGCCCAGGTTGTCCGCAGCAGCTTTGCGCTTCCGGCGGTGCTGGCGGGTGGAACCCTGTTCGGGCTCGGCATGGTACTGGCACGCGGTTGTGGTGCCCGCGCCCTGGTGTTGCTGGCCGGCGGCAACCTGCGTTCCCTGGTCGTGCTGGCCAGCCTCGGCCTGGCCGCCCAGGCCACCCTAACCGGCGTCCTCGCGCCGCTGCGCCAGGCACTCCAGGGCGTCGGACAAGTCCAGCTGGAAGCCGCCACCCTGCCGGCGCAACTACAACTGGCGGGGGTGGGCGCCACACCGGCCGCCCTGCTCGCGGCGCTGCTGCCGATCGCCCTGCTGCTGTGGTTTGCGCTGCGCCCCCCGGGCCTGCGCCAGGCCCCGCGGGAGGCCGCCGCCGCCAGCCTGATCGGCGCACTGGTGGCGCTGGGCTGGTGGCTCACCTCCCATGTGGATGTGGACCCTTTCGATCCGGCAGCCCCCAGCTCCCTGAGCTTCATCGGTCCGGTGGCCGAGAGTTTTCTGTATCTGCAGCTGGCCGTCGGGCGTGACCTGAACCTGGGGCCGATGATCGTGCTGGGCACACTGGCCGGTGCCGGCAGCGTCGCCCTGATCACCCGTTCCTTCAGGCTGGCCGGCTTCGACAGCCCGCAACGCCTGCTGGCATCCCTGACCGGCGGCAGCCTGATGGGTTTTGGTGGCGTACTGGCGGTGGGCTGCTCCATCGGCCAGGGTCTCTCCGGCCTGTCTACCCTGGCCCTGGCCAGCATTCCGGCCTGTCTCGGCATCCTGCTGGGCTGCCACATCGGCCTGACGGCCGAAAATTCGATCCACTCACAGAGGGGGCATACACCATGAATCGTCGCAACTTCCTGATCACCCCGCCGGCCATGGCCCTCGCCCTGGGCCTGGGCAGCGCGCCGCTGCAGTCGCTGGCCGCCCCCGCCATCCTCACCCCCGCCTCGCGCATCCTGCCCCGCGAGGGCAAGAAACCGCGCATCGTCATCTGTGGTGGCGGCTGGGGCGGCATGACCGCGGCGCGCTACCTGCGCGAGCTCATCCCGAATTCCGACGTGGTGCTGCTGGAACGCAACCCCACCTTCTGGTCCGGCCCCATGAGCAACAAGTGGTTGATCGACATCGTGAACACGGATTTCGTGAATCACGACATGCAGCGCCCGGCCAACCGCTACGGCTACACCCTGCTGCAGACCGAGGTGACGGGCTTCGAGCGCGATCGCAAGCTGGTGCGCACAGCCCACGGCCTGATCGAGTATGACTTCCTGATCCTTTCCGGCGGCATCCGCAATGCCTACGAGGCCTGGTTCGGCAACGATCAGCGGGCCATCGACCACACCCGCACCCATTTCCCGTCGGCCTACATCCCCAACGCCGAGATGTTCGCCCTGAAGCGCAAGGTCCAGGCATTCAAGGGCGGTACCCTGGTCATGACCTTGCCCCCGCCACCCCATCGCTGCCCGCCTTCGCCTTATGAGCGGGCCTGTCTGATCGCCTGGCACATCAAGAAGAACCGCATCCCGGGCAAGATCCTGATCCTCGATCCGAAGCCGAAGGTCGCCCCCATCCACATGGGCTACCAGACCGCTTTCCGCGAGCTCTACCCGGACATCATCACCCACGTGCCCAACGCCCGGGTGCAGGAGCTGGACCCGTTCAACAAGCGCATCAAGACCAGCGCCGGCGAGTTCAGGTTCGACGACGCGATTCTGATGCCACCCCACCAGGCCGCCGAAATGGTGTGGCAGGCCGACCTGATCGGCAAGGACGCCAACGGCAAGCCCACCGGCTGGGCCGACATGCACCCGCGCCTCTTCCACGCCCATAGCGACGACAGCGTGTACTTCGTCGGTGACCTGATGGGCGCCATCTCCGACCAGTTCGGCCACTACCCGAAGAGCGGCCATGTGGCCAACTACGTCGGTCGCATCGTGGCCCAGAACATCGCCGAGCGCGTCTCCGGCAAGGAAGTGCTCGCACGCCTGCCTGACAACCTGTGCTACATGATGGTCAATGCCGAGCCCCAGGAGGAAATCTCGGTCAAGTTCGAGTACGAAGTCGACCCCGCCTCGGGCAAGGTCATCCAGACCCAGATCGACATGGACGTCCGCACCGAAGACCTCGTCAAGGAAGACTTCGCCTGGATCAAAGAGAAATTCAGCGATTTCCTGGCCATCTGAGCGGACCCACACCATGAAACGACGTGATTTCGTAACCGGCAGCGCGGCACTGGGCGGCGCCCTGATGCTGCCCAGCGGCCCCGCCCGGGCCCAGTCCAGGCCGCCCCCTGCCAACCCCCTGGCCCCCAACCCGGCCGAGTTCAAGCGAGCCATGGGTGAGTTTGTGGGCACAGCCAGGCCGCTTGAGAGCGGCCTCAAGATGGAACTGCCGGTGCTCGCCGACAACCCCGGCGCAGTCCCCGTGCATGTGTGGGTGACCCTGCCGATCACGGAAAGCCATTACTGCAAGGAGCTCATCGTGCTGGCCGAGCTCAACCCCTCACCCCTGGCCTGCCGCTTCAGCTTTTCACCGGCCGCAGGCACCGCCGAAGCCGCCGTGCGCCTTCGCCTTAGCCAGAGCCAGACCCTCCACGCCCTGGCCCGGATGAGTGATGGCAAAGTGCTCGTGGCCCGCCAGGCCATCACCGTCGCAGCCAGCGGCTGCGGCATGTAAGGAGGCCTTTCGAATGGCAAAACCACCCCGCATCTGGGTCAGTAACGCCAAACCCGCCCGGGGCGAGATCGTGCGCGTGCGGGCCCAGATCGAGCACCAGATGGAAAGTGGCCTGCGCAGCGATGAAGCAGGCCGGCTGCGGCCGCGCAACATCGTCAGGAAGTTCGAAGCCCGGCTCGGGCAGACCCTGCTGTTCACCTGGGAACCGGGTATCAGCATCGCCCAGAACCCCTACATCGAATTCACCTTCGCGGCCCGGGACAGCGGTGAGTTGGTGATGGTGTGGGCCGACGAGAAAGACCCGCCCCTCGAAGCACGCAAGACCATCACCCTGTCCTGAAACAGGGCGCACATTCAAGCTCCTGCCATGTCGGGTCAAGGTCGGCAGCAAGGCCCAGGTCAGCAAGCGTGAGATCGCCGACAGCTTGTGGGGCAACCCCTTCCAGTGAAGGCCCTCACGGCCTACGGCTACCTCCTTAGCGCCCCTTGCCACATGGAATGATCGCGGTGCGCCAGGCAGGAGAGTGACGACGGCTCTGCCCGGTGATGGGGTCGCTCTTGCCCTCTAGCGAGGCGCCCGGTGGCCGCGTGGACGAACATACATGCCGCGGCCGTGCTGGCAGATCACCGGCCTACCAACGCTTCGCCGGGGCGCAGCGCCCGCCACCGTCACGTTCGGCGGCATCGATCCTGCTGCGCTGTTCGGTTGTGAGCAGCGCGCGCACTTTGGCCTCGGTCTCTGCCCGCATCACCAGCAGATCCGCCACGGCCTGACTGTGGGTGGCCGCCAGTTCCCGCGCTTTGATGGGATCAAAGGTATCGGCCGCACCCAGCTTGCGCAGATCGTCCATGGCCTTGCGCGCAAGCTTGGCCTTGGCCCGCTCGGCGGGCAGGTTGGCGGTCATCAGCTCAAAGACCTTGTCCTGCTGCGCTTCACTCAACTCGATACGATGAAGGAAGGGGAGGTGCGGCATCATGCCCGGCCGCCCCATCTCATGATGCGGATACAGGGCGACGTTCCCCACGGGCGGCGGCCCTTCGCAACGTCCGTGCAGGGAAGACGCCGAATGACGGCCATCCGCCACGGCGGACAGGGGCAGGATCACGGCCAGTGCGCTGAGGACGAGACGCTTTTTCCACAATGGGCTGGAAGTATTCACGATGACTCCGTTTGGCGTGGGCCCTCCCGGATGGAGAACCTGCACGATGGGACGGATTCTCGGTGCGCCCCCCGTGAAGTGCCGTTAGCGGATGGACAAACTATGTAAAGGCGCTGCCTGACTCGCCTCGTTCGCCGGGCCGGGAGAGGCGTAGTCCTTGCCGTAGTCGTCGCGACGGTCGATGTAGAGGCTGCCCTGCAAGCCGAGTCAGTCCTGGAAGCGGGTCTTGCGAAGATCGGTGGGCGTGACGCCGAACAGGGCCTTGAACCGGTCGGTGAAGCGCGATTGGGAGGCATAGCCGCAGCGCTCGGCTATGCGGCCAATCGGCTCAAGTGTCGTCTGCACGAGGTGCAGGCCAAAGCCCAGCTTTGCCCGGCTGACAATGGTCTTCATGCCGATGCCTTCGACCTTCAGTTTCCGGCGCAGGGTCGGCTCGCTGATGGCCATCCTGCTGGCGAACCGACGCATGGTCCAGCTCGCCTGGACATCTTCGATCACCATGTCGTGCAGGCGATGGCTGACGCCGGGGCGCTCGACGATGGCGCCCACCTGCTCATGGCCCAATAGATACAGAAGCCGGAGCAACTCCTGCTTTCTCGCGCTCCACAAGGCCGGCGGCGCATAGGCCGGAAATTCGATGAGCTGCCGCAAAGCCTTCTCGAGTATCCCGTCGATGGCCCCCTGGAAATGAACCGGACGGCCCCCGGAAGACCAGTTCCGAAACTGGTCAAAGTCACTGTGATCGAATTCGACCAGCAAGGCGCAATACTCACCATCCGGGACATTCCGCATGTCGATATCGGGCGCACTGGACAGGAACAGGAAGGTCCCACTGGGGCACACGATTTTTCCGTCCTTTCCCAGTTGCTTGACGCCAGCGAGCACGAAGATCAGCAGCGGTTTGATGACCGGCGCATTGGAGATGCGCTGCTCCTTGAGTGATGACACGACCGAGTACGGCAGAGGGCTGTGCTCTTCCGCGATTTTCTTTGCAAGATCGATCAGTGCTTTCATGGCCTCTTCATCCAATGCGCCGGCGGGGGCCGCGCCATCAATCCCGTTTGTACAAAGCCTCGATGGTGCTCGACGCGAGCGCGCTGGCACGGACCATGTAGCCGGTCAGGGCCGGCGACGCATCCTTCGGCAAATCGAGTTTCCCGGGGAGGGCAAAAACAGTGAATTGATAGCGGTGCACGCCATGCCCCTTGGGCGGACACGCACCGCCAAAGCCCGTGACACCGTAGTCATTCCGGATGGTCAGGGCGCCAGTCGGTGCCATGCCCTTTGCCGCGTCACCCGACCCGGCGGCGAGGCTGGTGACCTCCTTCGGAATATTCACCATCTGCCAATGCCACCACCCACTACCGGTCGGTGCGTCGGGATCATAGACGAACACGGCAAAGGCTTCGGTACCTTTGGGCGCCCCACTCCAGGAAAGCTGGGGAGATCTGTTGCCGCCGCTGCAACCGAACCCCTGGAATTCCTGGGCGTTGCCCATGAGCTTTCCAGGCGCGACGTCCTCGCTCTGGAGTTGAAAGGACTCCGCCATCACCGAGGACGAAACCACCAAGGACAGCGGCATGAGATATCTGATCAATCTTTTCATGGGAAATGACTCCGATTGGCTATTGTTTCCAGGAAAATCGATTCATCATGCTAGGCCGTTCCGGTCATTTCGATTAGTCACAAAACGATCAATTTTTGTCCTCTTGCGACTCGATCCCAGCAAAAAGCGCCCTGCGCCCCACCCGACCTGCACCATCAAACCCTTGACCAGTTTCAGTCAATCGACTAATTTAAGTCAGTCGATTGACTAAACCCGCCGTGCATGGCGGCGCAAGGCCCATGAATGTTCCTCCCCCACCCGGCCACACCCCGACCCGCAGCGACGGCACGCAGGCGCGGCAGCGACTACTCAAAGCCGCGCTGCAGCTGTTTGCCGACAAGGGCTACCAGAAGACCTCCACCCGCGAGATCGCCGATGCGGCGGAGGTGAACCTCGGGTCGATCAGCTACTACTTCGGCGACAAACCTGGCCTGTACCGGGCGGTGTTCTGCGAGTCCTTCTGCGACACCGCGGCCGCGCCAGACATCCTGCAGGCACGCGGCTGCCTGCCCGACCCGGCCGCCGCCCAGCTCGACCCCGACGCGGCCCTTGCCGCCTTCTTTTTCAACTTCCTGCACCCCCTCAAGCAGGGCGCGCTGATCCGCCTGGTGATACGCCTGCACTTCCGCGAACTGGTGGAACCGAGCGGAGTGATGGGCACCGAGATGGACGACGATCTGGCCGACCTCTTTCGCAACATGAGCCAGCTGATCAGCCTGCGCCTCGGCCTGGACGCCCCCGACACCGACACCCTACGCCTGACCCACGCCGTACTCGGCATGGCCATGCACTTCTTCGTCGCCCAGGATCTGGTGGACCAGGTCAGCCCCAAGCTGGTCGCCCAACCCGAATCCATCGATGCACTGGCCGAACGCCTGGCCACCTGGGCGGCCGGCATGATCAATGCCGAAGCCCTCCGACGCGACACCTCCAGAGACCCCGCCTGATGCGCCACCTTTACCTTCTCGGCCTGTTACTGGCCCTGCCCGCCTGCTCCCTGCTGCCCCGGGTCGGCCCCGACTACCAGCCCGCCCCCCTGGCCGCCCCCGCCGGCTGGCACGCGCCCTTGCCCCACAACGGCCAGCTCGGCACCCTCACCGACTGGTGGCGCCAGCTCGACGATCCGGCGCTGTCCAGCCTTATCGACGCGGCCCAGGCCCAGAGCGCCACCCTGGCCCAGGCCCGCGCCCGCATCGCCGAAGCCCGCTCCGACGCCGTCCGCGCCGGCGTGGCCGGAGTGCCCACCCTCGATGGCAGCCTGGCCGCCAAGCGCGCCGCCTTCACCTTCGGCGCCCCCACCACCTTCCAGACCACCCGCCAGGCCTCTGTCATGGCCAACTGGGAGATCGATCTGTTCGGCGGTATCGCCCGCGACCAGGAGGGCGCTGAAGCCCGCCTTGCCGCCACCACGGCTCGCTGGCACGAGGCCCGCGTGTCGGTGGCCGCCGAAACCGCCAACGCCTACCTGCAGCTGCGCTTCCAGGAGCGCCGGGTGGCCCAGGCCGAAGCCGACGCCGCCTCCCGGGCCGAGACCGCACGCCTCATCGACACCCTTGGCAGCGCCGGCCTCAGCGCCCCCGCCCAGGTGGCCCTGGCCGCCGCCAGCGCCGCAGACGGGGCCGCCACCCTGACCGAGCTGCGCGCCGGACGCGATCAACAGATCAAGGCCTTGGTGGCCCTCACCGGCCTCGACGAACCCGCGCTGCGTGTCGAGCTCAAGCGTGGCAGTGGGCGCTTCCCCCGCCCCGCCGCCTTCGCCCTCGAAGCCCTGCCCGCCAGCGTGCTCAACCAGCGCCCTGACGTCGCTGCAGCCGAACGCGACCTGGCCGCCGCCAGCGCCGCCATCGGCAGCGCCCAGGCAGCCCGCTACCCACGCCTCAGCCTGAGCGGCTTCATCACCCCTCTGCGCCTCAACACCAACGGCGACCGCATGTCGGCCACCACCTGGTCCATCGGCCCGACCCTGTCCATGCCCCTGCTTGACGGAGGCCGCATCGGTGCCCGGATCGAAGCCGCCGAGGCCGCCTACGCCGCCGCCGAAAGCAGCTATCGCCAGAAGGTGCGCGACGCCGTAGCCGAAGTGGAGCAAGCCCTGGTGCGCCTCGACGCGGCCACCACCCGGGAAGCCGACGTGCGCCGCGCCGCCCGGGACTACCGGGTAGCCTTTACCGCCACCGAGGCTCGCCAGCGCGCCGGCTTTGCCAGCCTGATGGAGCTTGAGGAATCCCGTCGCACCCTGCTCGCTGCCGACACCACCTTGGCCGGCTGGGAGCAGGAGCGCGTCGCCGCCTGGGTGGCCCTGTACCGGGCCGTCGGTGGCGGCTGGACGACCCCCACCCCCCCCAATTCCCCCTCACCCCAAGCCGCCCTCTCCGGAGATGCCCGATGATCGCCGCCCGCCGCACCCTCCTCGCCCTTGCCGGGCTCACCTGCCTGGCCGCCTGCTCCTCCGGCGAGGAGGCTCCCGCAGCCCCGGCAGCCACCGCGTCCAACCCGGCCAAACCGGCCCTGACGGTCACCGTCGCCACCCCCGAGAGCCGTGACCTGGAGCGCAGGCTGACCGCCAACGGCAGCATCGCCGCCTGGCAGGAGGCCTCCCTCGGAGCCGAATCCGGCGGCCTGCGCCTGATCGACGTGAAGGTGAACGTCGGCACCCGCGTGAAGCGTGGCGAGCTGCTGGCGGAGTTTGCGGCCGACATCCCCACCGCCGACCAGGCCCAGGCCCGCGCCTCCCTGGCCGAAGCCGAAGCCGCCCTGCAGGAAGCCCGCGGCAACGCCGGCCGGGCCCGCAGCGTGGATGGCACTGGCGCCCTCAGCGCCCAGCAGCTCCAGCAATACCTCACCGCCGAGGCCGCCGCCGACGCCCGGGTAAAGGCCGCCAAAGCCAGCCTGGCCGCCGCCGACCTGCGCCTGCGCCACACCCGGGTACTGGCCAGTGACGACGGTGTGATCTCCTTCCGTTCTCCGGCCGCCACCCTCGGCGCCGTGGTGCCCCAGGGGCAGGAGCTGTTCCGGCTGATCCGCCAGCATCGCCTGGAATGGCGTGCCGACGTGCCCGCCGCCGAGCTGTCCCAGGTCCAGACCGGCCAGAAGGTGCGCATCACCGCGCCGGGCGGCAGCCAGGTCACCGGCACGGTGCGCACCGTAGCCCCCACCGTAGACACCACCACCCGCAACGCACTCGTCTATGTGGACCTGCCCGCCGGCGCCGGCAATGGCGCCGAGGCGGCCTTCAAGGCCGGCATGTTCGCCCGTGGCGACTTCGCCCTGGGCAAGACCCGCGGCTTGACCCTGCCGCGCCAGGCAGTGGCCATGCG
The DNA here is from genome assembly GCF_028689785.1 of Zoogloea sp. GTDB lineage: Bacteria > Pseudomonadota > Gammaproteobacteria > Burkholderiales > Rhodocyclaceae > Zoogloea. The sequence continues at coordinate 61,489 of NZ_JAQVCN010000004.1, forward strand.
CGACGGCTTCAACCACGTCTTCCTGGTAGGCGCCGACAACCGCGTCACACAGACCCGGGTCGAGGTCGGTGAGCGGGATGCGGAGCGGGTCGAGATCATCTCCGGTCTCAAACCCGACGCCCAGGTGGTGGCCAGCGGCGCCGGCTTCCTCAACGATGGCGATCTCGTCCAGCGCGTACCGCCAAGCGTCCAGGCCCTCGCCCCGACCGACCGCTGAGCGCACCATGAACTTCTCCGCCCTATCCATCCGCAACCCCATTCCGGCGATCCTCCTCTTCGCCCTGCTCACCCTGGCCGGCCTGCTGGCCTTCCGGGGGTCCGGCGTGCAGGACTTTCCGGACATCGAACTGCCCGTGGTCACGGTCAGTGCCAGCCTGCCCGGCGCAGCCCCCGGCACCCTGGAGACCGAGGTTGCCCGCAAGCTGGAAAACAGCATTGCGACCCTGGCCCAGATCAAAAAGATGTACACCACCATCCTCGACGGAGAGGTGAGCATCTCCATCGAGTTCGAGCTGGAAAAGAACGCCAACGAAGCCGAAACCGAGGTCCGCGCTGCCGTCAGCCGGGTGCGCTCCGACCTCCCCGCCGACGTGCGCGACCCGGTGGTGGCCAAGATTCTCACCGCCGGCCGGCCCCTCGGGGCGTGGACCCTCACCTCCGACACCCTCGACGAGGAAGCCCTGAGCTGGCTGGTGGATGACACCGTGACCCGCCGCTTGCTGGCGGTGAAAGGTGTCGGGGCCGTCAAGCGCATGGGCGGCCTGACCCGCGAGCTGCGCGTGGAGCTGGACGCCGATCGCATGACCGCCCTGGGGGTCAGCGCCGCAGACGTCTCGCGCCAGCTGCGCAGGGCCCAGCTCGAAGCCCCCGGCGGCCGCGGCGACGTGGGTGGCGGCGAACAGGCCGTGCGCACCATCGCCACGGTAGCCAGTGCCCAGGCCCTGGCGGCCATGGACGTGCCCCTGCCTGGCGGACGGAGCGTGCGCCTGGAGCGCATCGCCACCATCACCGACACCACCGCCGAACGCCGCTCGGTGGCCCTGCTCGACGGCAAGCCCGTGGTGGGCTTCGAAGTCTCGCGCACCCGGGGCGCCAGCGAGATCACCGTTACCGAAGGGGTGCTGAAGGCCGTGGCCGAACTACAGGCCGCCCACCCGGAGCTGCGCTTCACCCACGCCTACGACAACGTGGCCGCGGTGCAGGAGAACTTCGACGGCTCCATGCAGCTGCTCTATGAGGGTGCCCTGCTGGCCGTACTGGTGGTGTGGTGGTTTCTGCGCGACTGGCGCGCCACCATCGTCGCCGCCCTGGCCCTGCCCCTGTCGGTGATTCCAACCTTCCTGGGCATGTACTGGTTTGGCTTCACCCTCAACACCGTCACCCTGTTGTCCCTGGCCCTGGTGGTGGGCATTCTGGTGGACGATGCCATTGTCGAGATCGAGAACATCGCCCGCCACCTGCGCATGGGCAAGACACCCCTGCAGGCAGCCATGGAGGCCGCCGACGAGATCGGCATGGCGGTCATCGCCACCACCTTCGCCCTCGTCGCCGTGTTCCTTCCAACCGCCTTCATGGCAGGTATCGCCGGCAAGTTCTTCAAGCAGTTCGGGTGGACCGCCGTGCTCGCCATCGTCGCCTCGCTGGTGGTGGCGCGCCTGCTCACGCCGATGATGGCCGCCTACTTCATGCGCCCGGTGGCCCATGGCGAAGTCCCGGAAGGCCGCATCATGCGCGGCTACATGCGCAGCATGCAATGGTGCCTGCGCCATCGCCTCCTGACCCTGCTCGGCGCCATCGCCTTCTTTATCGGCTCGGTGATGCTGATCCCGCTGCTGCCCACCGGCTTCGTGCCTCCCGCCGATCGAGGCCAGACCCTGGTAAACGTGGAGCTGCCCCCGGGCAGTACCCTGAAGGAGACCTGGGCGGCGGCCGAGACCGCCCGCGCCGCCATCGCCACGATGCCCGACGTGAAGGCAGTGTTCAGCTCCATCGGTGGCGGCGCGGCCGGTGACGGCTTCAATCCCGGCGCAGCAGCTGAAGTGCGCCGCGCGGTACTCACCGTCACCCTCAGCCATCGCACCGAACGGCACCGCAATCAGCAGGCGGTGGAGGTGGAGATGCGCGAACGCCTCGGCGTGCTGCCGGGCGTACGTGTCACCGTCGGCCCGGCCGACTCGGGGGTGAAGATGATCCTGGTGCTCAAGAGCGACGACCCGGCCGCCCTGAGTGTCGCCGCCCAGGCTGCCACCCGCGACCTGCGCACCCTGCAGGGGGTTGGCAACATCACCTCCAGCGCCAGCCTGGTGCGCCCCGAGGTGGTGCTGCGCCCCGACTTCGCCCGTGCTGCCGACCTGGGCGTGACCGCCGACGCCATCGGCGAGACGGTGCGCGTGGCCACCGCCGGCGACTACGACGTGGGCCTGGCCAAACTCAACCTGGAGCGCCGTCAGGTACCCATCCGGGTGCGCCTGCCCGATGCGGTGCGTGCCGACCTGGACGCCATCGGCCGCCTCACCGTACCGGGCAAGAATGGCCCGGTACAGCTCGCCAACGTGGCCAGCATCAGCATGGACAGCGGCCCGGCCCAGGTGAATCGCCTGGACCGCAGCCGCAACGTGATCCTCGAAGTCGAACTCGGCCAGCGCGAACTGGGCGAGGTTTATAACGAGGCCCTGGCCCTGCCGGCCCTGCAGAACCTGCCCCCCGGCGTGCGCCTGGCCGACTCCGGCGACGCCGAGATGATGCAGGAGCTGTTCGGCAGCTTCGGGCTGGCCATGGGCATCGGCGTGCTGTGCATCTACATGGTACTGGTGCTGCTGTTCAAGGGCTTCACCCAACCGGTGACCATCCTCGCGGCCCTGCCCCTGGCCATCGGCGGCGCCTTCGTGGCCTTGCTGGCTACCCGCAGCAGCTTCTCCATGCCCTCACTGATCGGCCTGCTGATGCTGATGGGGGTGGTGACGAAAAACTCCATCCTGCTCATCGAGTACGCCATCGAAGCCCGTCGCGGCCGTGGCGGCGTGGCGCTGAACCGCTTCGATGCCCTGGTGGATGCCTGCCGCAAGCGCGCCCGGCCCATCGTCATGACCTCCCTGGCCATGGGCGCCGGCATGCTGCCCATCGCCATGGGCCTGGGTGCCGACCCAAGCTTCCGGGCGCCAATGGCGATCGCGGTAATTGGCGGACTGATCAGCTCGACGCTGCTCAGCCTCCTGGTGGTACCCGCGGTGTACACCTACGTGGATGACCTGGAAGGCCTGCTGGCGCGGGTCTTCCGGCGCACACCCGGGTCTCCCGGACAAGCCGCCTGCATTGCCACGGGGAACAAATCGGATTAGCCTAGGTCCGGATATACAGGGGGCTGCAGACCACCGACCCACTCACTTTTTTGCCTTTCACCTGGAGCACACCATGAGCGAAGCACAAGTCACCAAGGAAAAACTGGTTTCCGATTTCAAGGCCGTCGTGGCCGACACCGAAGAGCTGCTCAAGCTCACCGCCGGCCAGGCCGGGGATAAAGTGGCCGACGTACGTGGCCGTCTGTCCGAAAAGCTGACCTCCGCCAAGTACAAGCTGCAGGATCTGGAGGCCGCCGTGGTTCAGAAAACCAAGGCTGCAGCCCGCGCCACCGATGACTACGTCCATGACAACCCGTGGAAGGCCGTCGGTGTGGCTGCTGGCGTGGGCTTCCTGCTCGGCCTGCTGGTCAACCGCCGCTAAGCGGCCGCTCGTCCGATGAGCGATTCCGCGCCCACGCGCCTCGGTGAGTCCCTCAAGGGGCTTGCCGATTCGGGTCTGGCCACGCTCCAGACCCGGCTCGAACTCTTCTCCATCGAACTCAAGGAAGAGAAGCTGCGTGCCAGCGGCTTCCTGTTCGATACAGTGCTTGCCGCCCTGTTCATCGGTTTCGGCATGGTCTTTCTAATGGCCTTCCTTACCGTGCTGTTCTGGGACAGCCACCGCCTGCTGGCCCTGGGCCTGGCCACTACCGGCCTGTTCATCGCCGGCGTGTGGGCTGCCACCCGTGCAGCCGCTCGGATGCGCTCCGGCTCGCGCCTGTTTTCCTCCAGCCTGGCCGAGATCGCCCAGGACCGGGAAGCCCTGCGTCCCCGGGAATGAAGCCCGAACTCGTCGAACTGGCCCTGCGCAAGCAGCGCCTGCAGGCCCGCAGCGCAGAACAGCGCGACGCCCTGATTCACCATGCCCAGGCCTTCACACCCGCGCTGCGCGGCGTCGACCGGGTCGTGAACGGCGTGCTGTGGGCCCGCGACAACGCCCCCCTTCTGTCTGGCCTGGCCATCTTTATGGTGGTCGCCCGTCCGCGGGCCGCCCTGCGCTGGGCGCGCCGCGGCTGGCTGGGCTGGCAGCTGCTACGCCGTGCCCGCAACCTGATTCCGTGAACTTCACCGTACTGCCATGACCGTCGATCTGGAAGAAATCCGCCGTGCCCGTGAGGAAGCGGATTGCCTGTGCACCCCCGCTGAGGTGGATGCCGCCCTCTACCAGCTCGCCGCCGACATCACGGTGCGCCTGCAGGACAAGAACCCCCTGGTCTACGTGGTGATGAACGGGGGCCTGATCCTGGCCGGGCGCCTGCTGCCACGCCTGCCCTTTCCCCTTGAACTGGCCTACCTCCACGCAACCCGCTACGGCCATGCCCTGCAGGGCACGCTTCTGGACTGGCGCGTCCGCCCCACCCAAGACCTGCGTGACCGCCATGTGCTGGTGCTCGACGACATCCTCGACGAAGGCCACACCCTCGCAGCGATCGTCGACTACCTGAAGCAGGAGGGCGCCCGCGAGGTGCACTCGGCGGTGCTGGTACACAAGATGCACGATCGCAAAGCCTACCCGGGCATGCGTGCAGACTTTACCGGGCTGGAGGTGGCCGACCGTTTCCTCTTCGGCGGTGGCATGGACTACAAGGGCTACTGGCGCAACGCACCGGGCATCTACGCGCTGAAGGGCCACTGAAATGCAAAGGGCCCCACTGGGCCCGTTTGCATTTCAGACCTGAAGCACTCAGCTCTTCAGGATCCAGCCCACCACCTCCTTCAGATCGGCATCGCCGATCTTCTCGGCCGGGTTGGGCGGCATGGGGATCTGCCCCCAGTTGCCTGCCCCGCCCTTGCGCACCTTGTCGCTCAGCTTGGCCACGGCGTCACCCTGGCCCTTGTACTTGGCCGCGATGTCCTTGAAGGACGGCCCTACCAGTTTCTTGTCCATGGTGTGACAGGCCATGCAGCCGGCCTTCTGGGCTGCCGCAGCCGGATCGGCCGCCAGAGCGGAAGCGCTGCTCAGGGTGGCCAGCAGCGCGGCACAGGTCAGTGCAATCTTCATCGGTCTCTCCTTGTGTAAGGGCGTCAGCACCCCGCCCGGGCAGGCGGGGCGTACCAGACGCGGGATCAATAGACGTCGTGCTGGGTGTTATAGACGTTGAAGTGGCCAGTCGGGGTGATCAGGCGCGGATCCTTGATGACGGCCTTGAGCTTCAGGGTCTTGTCATCCACCACCACAATTGCCGACTCCTTGTTCTTGGCGCTCCATACCGAGAACCAGACTTCGTCGCCCGCCTTGTTGTATTCCGGCTGCACCACGCGCTTGGCACCGTCGTCCTTCAGGCCGGCCCATTCACCGATCGGGAGGGTCTGGTAGCCGGCAGCCAGGTTCTTCACGTCATACACCACGACCGACTGGGAGATCTTCGGGTCCGGGTTCAACGGGGCGTCGGAATACAGGTGGGTGGACTTCGGGTGGCTCTTGATGAACAGTGCGCCGCCACCAGGGCCCTTGATGGATTCGACCATCTTCCAGGCATACTGCTTGTGCTTGACCGGGTCGGTACCGATCAGGGCAATGGTATCGTCACCCAGGTGGCCGGTGGACCACACCGGACCATACTTCGGATGGTTGAAGTTGGCGCCGCGGCCCGGGTGCGGGATCTTGCCCACGTCGATGAGGCCGGCCAGCGTGCCATCCTTCAGGTCGATGGCGCCGATCTTGTTGGACTGGTTGGCCGCGATCATGAAGTAGCGCTTGGAGCTGTCAAGGCCGCCGTCATGCAGGAACTTGGCAACCGGGATCTCCTTGGTGGTGATCTCGTTGATGTTGCTGTAGTTCACCATCAGGGTCTTGCCGGTTTCCTTCACGTTCACCACGAACTCGGGCTTGTAGTGCGAGGCCACGATGGAGGCGACGCGCGGCTCGGGGTGGAACTCCTGCTCGCCGACGGTCATACCACGGGTGGCCATGATCTTGAGCGGCTCAAGGGTGTCACCGTTCATGATCACGTACTGGGGCGGCCAGTAGGAACCGGCAATGGCCAGCTTGTCTTCGTAGCCCTTGAACTTGGAGGTCTCGACAGAGCGGGCCTCCAGGCCGACACGGATTTCGGCGACGTTGTCGGGCTTGGCCATCCACAGGTCGATCATGTTGATCTTGGCATCGCGACCGATCACGAACAGGTAGCGGCCGGAAGCGGAGACGCGGGAGATATGCACCGCGTAGCCGGTCTTGACCACGTTGATGATCTTCTTGGTGTCGCCGTCGATCAGCGCGATCTCGCCCGTATCGCGCAGGGTGGTGGAGAAGATGTTCTCGATGTTGTAGCTGTTCATCTTCTTCTTCGGCCGTTGCTCGGGCGGCACGATGACCTTCCAGGTCGCCTTCATGTCCTTCAGGCCGTACTCGGGCGGCTGCGGCGGCGTCTGCTGGATGTAGCGGGCCATCAGGTCGACTTCATCATCGGTCAGCTCGCCGGAGGTGCCCCAGTTGGGCATGCCGGCAGGCGAGCCGTATTTGATGAAGACCTTCAGATAGTCGGTGCCGGCTGCCAGGGTCTTGTCGGTGGTCAGGGGCTTGCCGGTGGCGCCCTTGCGGAGCACACCGTGACACCCGGCACAGCGCTCAAAGTAGATCTGGCGTGCCTTGTCGAACTCCGCCTTGCTCATGGGCGGGGCCTTGGGGTTGATGTCCTGATACATATCCACGTTGGCCAGGGGTGAGCCGCCCGCCTGGTACTGGACTTCCGCCGCAGTGACGTTCTTCTTTCCGTCCTCGGCGAAGGCTTGCGACAGAGCCAGGGGCAGCAGTGCCACGGCAATCGCTCCGGTCTTCCACAGTTTCATCTTCCATCTCCCTTGAATGAAGCCAACACATACCCAAGCGGCCTTTCCCGCTCCGGGCGAAGAGTGCGCTTCGTAGGCATGTCCCCACCTTGACTGGGGTCAAGTACGAAAAAACAGGCTCACTGATAGATTTCGGTCGTCATGATCCCGGGAGTTCCCCATGTCCCCCCCCCTCGTTGCCCGTGTCGCCCTGCCCGCAGCCGCCAGCCTGCGTGCCCTCATCGACCCGCTGCTAAGCAGCCACCGGGGGGCCAGCACCAGCCCCATCCGACATACCCCCCCCGCCCCCCGCTGCGGGTGTGTCGCTCTGGTGGGAGCTGGCCCGGGCGATCCCGAGCTGTTGACCCTGCGCGCAGCCCGCCTGATTGGCGCAGCCGACGTGCTGGTGGTGGATCACCTGGTGGGAGACGGCGTGCTGGATCTGGCTCGGCCTGGCACTGAACGAATCTATGTGGGCAAGGAATCCGGCCATCACACCCTGCCCCAGGAGCAGATCAACCAGCTGCTGGTACGCCTGGCCCGGGAGGGCCGGCGAGTAGTGCGCCTGAAGGGGGGCGACCCCTACATCTTCGGCCGCGGTGGCGAGGAGGTGGAAGAGCTGGTGGCCGCCGGCGTGCCCTTTGAGGTGGTTCCGGGCATCACCTCGGCCTGCGGCGCGGCGGCCTACGCAGGCATTCCCCTGACCCACCGGGATCATGCCCAGTCAGTGGTGTTCGCCACCGGCCACCGCCGGGAGGGGGAATCGGCCCTCGATTGGGTGGCCCTGGCCCGCCCCCATCAAACGGCGGTGATCTACATGGGCGTCGGCCAGCTGGCCTCCCACTGTGCCGCGCTGATCGCCCACGGTCGGGGCGCCGGCACACCGGCCGCACTGGTGGAAAACGCCACCACGCCCCGCCAGCGGGTGCTCACCGGCACGCTAGAGAACCTGCCTGGGCGTGCAGTGGCGGCGGGCATCCGCCCCCCGGCGCTGCTGATCGTCGGTGAGGTGGTGAGCCTGGCCGGAACCCTGGACTGGTTCACCACAACCCCAGCAACACTGGCAGAGGCCAGGTAAACAGGGCTGGGGTCGGCCCGCTTGGCAGGAACGTCAGTCCAAGACTCCGCCTGCCCCAGAAATTGCACCATTGAAGTGCATGGCGAGGTGTCCACAGTGGTGCATGACATCCGCGCGAAACGTCCTGCAGGGCGCCGGATGCCCCATAACGGCGGCCAAACCCCCCTGCAGGCTGGAGAAACGCAAAACGGGTGCAATACGGGAGGGGTAAACCGGGTGGCGTGAAGCTTGCTAGAGGTCCAGGCAAGCCTGAAACCCGCAGCCCCAAGAACGGAGTATCCCGTGACCATTCACGTTGCCCTCAATCACCTGACCTCCTACAAGTACGACCGCCCGGTGAACCTCGGCCCGCAGGTCGTGCGCCTGCGCCCGGCGCCCCACAGCCGCACGCGCATCCTGTCCTACTCCCTCCGGGTGCTGCCCAAGCCGCACTTCATCAACTGGCAGCAGGACCCCCAGGCCAACTACCTGGCGCGCCTGGTCTTCCCGGAGAAGGTGACCGAGTTCAGCGTGGAGGTCGATCTGGTGGCCGAGATGTCGGTCATCAATCCTTTTGACTTCTTCCTGGAGCCCGAGGCCGAGAACTTCCCCTTCGAGTACGCTGGTGCCCTGAGCCATGAGCTGGCCCCCTACCGCTTGAAAGAAGAGGTCACCCCCGAATTCCAGAAGTACCTGGACACCATCCCCCGCGACAAGCTGCGCATGGTGGACTTCCTGGTCAAGATCAACGCCGACCTGCAGCAGCACATCGGCTACGTGATCCGCATGGAGCCCGGCGTGCAGACGCCCGAGGAAACGCTGGCCAAGCGCACCGGCTCGTGCCGCGATTCGGCCTGGCTGCTGGTCCAGCTGCTGCGCCACCTGGGCCTGGCGGCGCGCTTCGTGTCGGGCTACCTGATCCAGCTGAAGGCCGATGTGAAATCCCTCGATGGCCCCTCCGGCACCGAGGTGGACTTCACCGACCTGCACGCGTGGACCGAGGTGTACCTGCCCGGCGCCGGCTGGGTCGGCCTCGATCCGACCTCCGGGCTGTTTGCCGGCGAGGGGCACATTCCGCTGGCCGCCTCGCCAGACCCGTCCTCCGCCGCTCCGGTGTCCGGCCTCATCGACGAGTGCGAGTGCGAGTTCGAACACCACATGAAGGTCACCCGGGTGAAGGAAGCACCCCGGGTCACCAAGCCCTACACCGAAGAGCAGTGGGCCGAGATCGAAGCCCTGGGCCACCTCATCGACACGGACATCGAAGCCAACGACATGCGCCTGACCATGGGTGGCGAGCCGACCTTCGTGTCCATCGACGATCCGGATGGCGCCGAGTGGAACACCGAGGCCATGGGCCCCACCAAGCGCGTCCGCGCCGAAGACCTTTATCACCGCCTGCGCGACAAGTACGCCCCCTTCGGCCTGGCCCATTTCGGCCAGGGCAAGTGGTACCCGGGCGAGCAGCTGCCACGCTGGTCCCTGACCTGCTTCTGGCGCAAGGACGGCCAGCCGGTGTGGATGAACCCCGACCTCATCGGCGACGCCAACACCCCCGGCGACGTCAAGGTGGACAAGGCCCACACCTTCCTGGCCGGTGTGGCTGCCCGCCTCGACGTGGACCAGCGCCGGGTATTCCCGGCTTACGAGGACGCCTTCTACTACCTGTGGCGCGAACGCCGTCTGCCGGGCAACGTAGACCCCTTCGATGCCCGTCTGGACGACCCCCTGGAGCGCGACCGCATCCGCCGCGTGTATGAGCACGGCCTGCCCAACCCGGTCGGCTACGTACTGCCGATCAGCCTCAACGCCTACACAGGCACCTGGCAGACCGGGCCGTGGTTCCTGCGTGACGAACGCTGCTACCTGATCCCCGGCGATTCCCCGGTGGGCTATCGCCTGCCGCTCGACTCCCAGCCCTGGGTGGCCAAAGGCGACTACCCCTACGTCAACCCCACCGACAGCCACCAGTCCTTCCCGCCCCTGCCCGACTACACAACCATCCGCCGTCAGCTGCCCGGTGGCCAGACGGCAGTGCTCAACGCTCTCAAGGATGACGAGGCCGGCTTTGGCTCCTCTGCCGCAGCCCGGGCCGCTGCCGCATTGAAGGCTGCCCGCGAGGCTGAAAAACTCAGCCCCACCGACCGCCAGCCCGAGATGTTCAAGTCGGCCGACTGGATCGTGCGCACCGCCATGTGCGCCGAACCGCGCAACGGCACCATGCACATCTTCATGCCCCCCCTGTCCAGTCTCGAGAAGTACCTCGAACTGGTCACCGCGATCGAGGCCACCGCCGAAGAGCTCGGCATGCCGGTGGTGCTGGAAGGCTACGAGCCCCCGTCCGATCCGCGCCTGCAGCACTTCCGCATCACCCCCGACCCCGGTGTGATCGAGGTGAACATCCACCCGGCCAGCAACTGGGAAGAGCTGGTGGACCGCACCACCCACCTCTACGAGTCGGCCCATTACTCGCGCCTGACCACCGAGAAGTTCATGGTCGATGGTCGTCACACCGGCACCGGTGGTGGCAACCACTTCGTGCTCGGCGGCGCCGTGCCCTCCGATTCGCCCTTCCTGCGACGCCCCGACCTGCTGCGCAGCCTGATCTCCTACTGGCACAACCACCCCAGCCTGTCCTACCTGTTCTCCGGCATGTTCGTCGGCCCGACCAGCCAGGCACCGCGCATCGACGAAGCCCGCAACGACTCGGTGTACGAAATCGAAACCGCCTTCCGCCAGTTCCCGAAGGTCGGCGAGAGCGTGCCGCCGTGGCTGATCGACCGCCTGCTGCGCAACCTGCTCATCGACGTCACCGGCAACACCCACCGTTCCGAGTTCTGCATCGACAAGCTCTACTCGCCGGACGGCCCCACCGGGCGCCTTGGCCTGCTGGAACTGCGCGCCTTCGAGATGCCCCCCCACGCACGCATGTCCCTGGCCCAGCAGCTCCTGCTGCGCGGCCTGCTGGCACGTTTCTGGGAAACCCCCTACACCCCCGAGCGCCTGGTGCGCTGGGGCACCGAACTGCACGACCGCTTCCTGCTGCCCCACTTCGTCGAGCAGGATTTCAACGACGTCATGGAAGACATGCAGGCCCACGGCCTGGCCTTCAAGCCGGAGTGGTTCGCCCCGCACATGGAGTTCCGCTTCCCGAAGATCGGCGAATTTGCCGTGCGCGGCATCGAGGTCGAGCTGCGCAGCGCCCTCGAACCCTGGCACGTGATGGGCGAGGAAGGGGCCATTGGCGGCACCGTGCGCTTTGTCGACTCCTCCGTCGAGCGTCTGCAGGTGCGGGCCACGGGTATGTCGGACGACCGCTTCCTCCTCGCCGTCAATGGCCGCACCATCCCTCTGCAGCCCACCGGCACGGTGGGCGAGCATGTGGCCGGGGTGCGCTACCGGGCCTGGCAGCCGCCGTCCTGCCTGCACCCGACCATTCCGCCCCATGCGCCCCTGGTCTTCGACCTGGTGGATACCTGGACCGGCCGCTCCCTCGGGGGCTGCCAGTACCACGTCTCCCACCCGGGCGGGCGCAGCTTCGAGACCTTCCCTGTCAACGCCTTCGAGGCCGAAAGCCGGCGCCTGGCGCGCTTCTTCCGCATGGGCCACACCCCGGGCGAACCCCAGGTGAAGGTCTCGCCGGTCGAACGGGAATTCCCCTTCACCCTCGATCTGCGGCGCTGAACAGCGCAGCGCCAACACGGCCTGCAGGCGGGAGGGCCAAGCCCTCCCGCCTGCCAAGCGCATGCGCCCTGCGCATTCCGCCATTTCCCGAATGCCGGCAAGAGTGTTAGTTTCTGCGGATGCCCAGCTCGATCCTTGCCCATTACCCCTACCGCCCCGACAGCTACGACGAGCTGTTCGGAGAAGACGGCGTACGCCCCCACTGGCAGGAATTCCTCGATCACATCGACGAAGTCAGTGCCGACACCCTGAAGGCCCGCTCTGCCCAGCTGTCCCGCGGCATCCAGCAGAACGGCGTCACCTACAACGTTTATGCCGACCCCCGCGGCACTGATCGCCCCTGGTCTCTCGACCTCCTGCCCCTGATCCTCCCGGCAGACGAATGGCGCGGCATCTCGGCCGCCATCAGCCAGCGCGTCCGCCTGCTCAACGCGCTGCTGGCCGACCTCTACGGCGCACAGACTACCCTGGCCGAGGGCCTGCTGCCCCCCGAGCTGGTCCATGGTCACAAAGGCTTCCTGTGGCCATGCAAGGGCATCCAGCCCATCGGCGACACCTACCTGCACCTCTACGCCGCCGATCTGGCCCGCTCGCCCGACGGCCAGTGGTGGGTCATCGCCGACCGCACCCAGTCGCCCTCCGGCGCCGGCTACGCCCTGGAGAACCGGCTGCTGGTGTCCCGGGCCTTCCCCGACCTGTTCCGTGACCTCCAGGTTCAAACCCTGGCCGGCTTCTTCCGCGGCCTGCAGCGCAGCCTGGGCAGCCAGGCTCCGTCGGACGGCGAGCCGCCCCTCACCGTGCTGCTCACTCCCGGCCCCTTCAACGAAACCTATTTCGAGCACGTCTACCTGGCCCGCTACCTGGGCTTCCCCCTGGTCGAGGGGCAAGATCTCACCGTGCGCAACGACACGGTCTATCTCAAGACCGTCTCCGGCCTGAAGCGGGTGCACGCCATCCTGCGCCGTCTCGACGACGACTTCTGCGACCCGGTGGAGCTGCGTGCCGACTCGGCCCTGGGCATCCCGGGCCTGCTCAGCGCCGTGCGCGCCGGCCGGGTACTGGTAGCCAATGCCCTGGGGAGCGGGCTGCTCGAATCCGCGGCCCTGCCCGGCTTCCTGCCCGGCATCTCGCGCCACCTGCTGGGCGAGGAGCTGGCCATGCCCTCCGTCGCCACCTGGTGGTGCGGCGAAGAGCCCGCCCGGGCCGAAGTGATCAAGAACATCAAGGATCTGGTCATCAAGCCCACCTTCCCCGGAGGCAGCAGCGAAGTCATCTTCGGCGACCAGCTCAACGACGAGCAGCTGGACGCTCTCACCCGCCGCATCGAGGCCGACCCTTCGGCCTTCGTCGCCCAGGAACTGGTCAAGCTGTCCCGCGCCCCGGCGTGGTCCGGCGGCCAGCGCCGCAAGCTGATGACCCGGGCCATGGGCCTGCGCGTGTATGCGGCGATCACCCCGGAAGGTTACAGCGTGCTGCCCGGCGGCCTGGCCCGGGTGGCCGGGGTGGACAACACCCGCATCCTGACCATGCAGAAGGGCGGCAGCAGCAAGGACACCTGGGTGCTCTCCGACGGCCCGGTATCCACCTTCAGCCTGCTCCAGAACACCATCCGGGTCGATGACCTGATCGACGAGACCGGCACCCTGTCGTCGCGCCTGGCCGAAAACCTGTTCTGGTTCGGGCGCTATGGCGAACGCTGCGACGCCGTGGCCCGCCTTGCCCGCCTGTCCCTGTCGCGCCTCTCCGAAGGGCGTCGCACCGAGCGGGCCGGCGCCCTGTCGATGATGCTGGAGCTGGCAGCCGGGGCCGGCCTGGTGGAGAAGAAAGTGTCCACCCTGCCCCTGGCCAAGGCCGAGCTGGATCTCTTTCGCGCAGTGCTCGACCGGCGCTCCGACAGCGGCCTGGCGGCCAACCTGCAGCGCCTTACCTGGTGTGCCACCCAGGCCCGGGAGCACCTCTCCCTCGACCACTGGCATGCCCTCAAGCGCCTCTCCGCCGAACTCGAAAGTGCCCGCGGGCGGGTCTCCGACGTCTCGGCCCTGCTTGAATTCCTTGACGAGGCCCTGACCACCTTCGTGTCCCTGTCCGGCTTCGCCATGGACAACATGACCCGCGACATGGGCTGGCGCCTGCACATCGTCGGGCGGCGCATCGAGCGTCTCGACAACCTCTCCGGCAGCCTGGCGCGCTTCCTGCGGCGCCACGTGGATATTGCCGGCCCGCTGCAGCGCGAGCTGGCCGTGGAGGCCCTGCTCGAACTGTGCGACTCCATCATCACCTACCGCACCCGCTACCGTGCCCAGCCCGAGCTGCTGCCCGCCATCCACATGCTCACCATGGACGGCGCCAACCCCCATGCCCTGGCCTTCCAGGTGCGCATGCTCACCAACTACCTGCGCAACTTCGAGGTGGATGGGGGCGACCTGGGCACCGATGAACTGGACGCCAGCTTCTCCGCCCTGCAGGACTTCCCGTGGGCCAACCTGGAGGCCGCCGGCCCCGAGAGTGAGCGGGCCGAGGCCACCCTCGAACTGGCCAAGCGCCTGGATGACCTGGCCCGGGCCGGACGCACCCTGTCCGACCGCCTGGCCATGCGCTTCTTCAGCCATGTGGGCGGTGCCGGTCAGGCCACCTTCGCAGCCTGAGGCCCTTTCCCCAATGACCCGCCGCGTTCCCTACACCATCATCCACGAAACCGAGTACGCCCCCTGCGGCGTGCCGGTTTCCCTGGCCCAGCACCTGCTGCACCTGATCCCCCGGGAGCTGCCCTGGCAGACCCGCGAATCCGGGGGCATCACCATCGAACCCGACCTGGCCCGGCTCAGCGAGGGCGAAGACGCCTTCGGCAACCCGGTGGCCTGGCTGTCCCTCGACACCCCCCACGACGGCCTGCTGGTACGCGCCGAGAGCCACGTCACGGTGATCGGCCGGCCGCTGCCCAAGGCCGAGGATTCACCCGAGTGGGAGAGCGTGCGCGACAGCCTGCGCTACCGCCCCGAACCCCGCGACGCCGACACCCTCGACGCCCTGCGCTATCTCTACGCCTCGCCCCGGGTACCCCGGGATACCCAGCTGGCCGAGTTTGCCCAGGCCGCCTTCAAGCCCGGCCTGCCCCTGCTGGTGGCCACCCGGGCCCTGATGGAGCTGATCTTCAAGACCTTCACCTTCGACGCCAAGGCCACCGAGGTGAGCACACCGGTGCACGAGGTGCTGAAGAAGAAACGCGGGGTATGCCAGGATTTCGCCCACCTGATGATCGCCGCCCTGCGCTCGGTGGGCGTGCCGGCGCGCTACATGTCGGGCTACCTGCTCACCGACCCGCCGCCGGGCAAGCCGCGCCTGATCGGCGCCGACGCCTCCCACGCCTGGGTCGCGGTGTGGTGCCCGGAGAACGGCTGGGTCGAATACGATCCGACCAACGGCATCCAGCCCGACGTGCGTCACGTCACCCTGGGCTGGGGCCGCGACTTTCAGGATGTATCGCCCCTGCGCGGGGTGATCCTCGGCGGCCTGGCCCAGGTGCCTGAAGTCCGCGTCACGGTGATTCCCGACGGAGAGAAGGCCGTTCCCCGGCCGGCGGCCTGAGCATCGCAGCCGTCACGGCGGAGCGACACCGGTCAGCATCGCCTCTGCCCGCTGGAAGGCCCCGGGCACCCAGCGCGCCGGTTCCACCAGGGGTGTGCGGCCCACCGGAAAGCGAAACTCCGCCGTCGGTCGCAGGGCTGCCTCGTCCGCCTGCTCCAGCCGGCTTACCCGGCCGCGCAACAGCGAGCCGGTGGCCAAGGTGAAATCCAGCCGCAGCGGATCCAACGCCCCGGGCGGCAGGGCGTAGTTGCCCTGGTGCCGGCCCGGCAGCCCCAGGGTAAAGATGCCGAAACCCACCGTAAGGTTGTTGCGCGTCATGATACGGGTATCGTCAGGCAGCCTGTCACCCCACACCCGGGCAAACAGGGCCGGCCGCCAGCCCTCGCTGATCAGGGTGTTATGGGCCATGAGCAGGCGGTTCTCCGGCCAGCGGCCACCTTCTGCGCCATAAGCCAGCAGGGTGGGGTTGGCGCTGTCGGCCCCCTGCCCGATCACATTGCCCACCACCACCGCCACGCCTCCCTCGGGAAACTCCAGCTCATAGGACGCCCGCCCGGCCTGCCCATCCACCAGCAGGTTGTAGCGGATGTCGTTATGGCGGGCGCGACTTTTCAACAGATGGCCCTGATAGCCGCCATGGAAGCGGCTGCCTTCCACCGACAGACGCCCGATACGGCCCACATAGAGCAGATGGTGCAGGGACCGGGAGTCCTGGGGCGCATCCCGGAACACGCTGTCCGCCACTGTGAGCTCGGCATCGGCAAAGTTCGCAGTGAGAATACCGTGCTCGTTGTCCTCGAAAAGGCAGTCTCGCACCTCCAGGCGGCCACGCTCGAAGCGGATGCCAGCGCCGTTGTGGTCGGCCGCGCGGGCACCGCGGAAGGCGATGTTGCTGACCTTGAAATGCCCGTCGGAAAACACCCAGATGGCCTTGCCCTCCGCCACCGCGCCCCCTGCGTCGAGCACCGGGCGCACGCCCGCACCGCGGATCTCCAGAGATTTCTGTGGCCACACGGTCACGTCGCCGGTATAGGTGCCGGGCTGGATCAGCACGGTGTCGCCATCCCGGGCCAGGCGGGCGGCGTCGGCAATGCGGCGCACGCTTTCCAGCGGCCCGACGGCAATCACCGCCGCCTGCCCGGACCCGGCCAGCATGGCCAGGCCAACCAGACCGGCGCAGCCCCAGCGCAGCAGACCCGGCCTCATCGCTGGGGCTGGGGCTGGGGCTGGGGCAGGCGCAGGCTCAGGCCCAGCCACAGCACGATCACGATCATCAGGGTGATGCGCGGCATGTCCAGCAGGCTATCCACCAGACCCACCGTGGTCACGCCAGCCAGGGAAGCCAGCAGCACCGGCGCCAAGGGATGCTGCCGGGTGGGCATCCGCAGCAGATGCACCGTGGCCACCAGCAAGGCCAGCACCAGGCTCACCAGGCCGAACAGGCCCTGCTCCACATACACATGCACGAAAACGTTCTTGGCGTGCCAGGGCAAGTGGTCCCGGTCGGAAGTAAAGAACCAGTAATCCACCCCACCCTCAAAATCGCCGTTGCGCAGCAAGGGGCGCAGTTGACCATCGAAGGCCTGCACATCGTCGATATCCACCTGACCGTGGCCATCCACCTGGATCGCCAGGCTGGCCGGCCGCGGCGGCCAGCCGGCTCGGGTGAAGGCCTCGCCCCCGTCCCGCTCCTTCAGCTCAAAGTCCTGCCAGCCGGCCCCCCCCTTGAGACTCACGGCACTGCCAGTGCAGTCCTCCGGGTAGAGCAGTTGCTTGCGACACAGGCTCAGGCTCACGGTCATGTCCACGTCGCTGCGGGCTCTCAGCCGGAAATGGAAGGGCGCCGCCAGACTACCCGAGACACGCTGGGTCAGGCGCAGGACTTCGCCATAGCCCAGGGTGTGGCGCTCGCCACCGATGCGCATGTAACGCTCGCCAACACCGCCCTGCAGGGCCAGGAAGCCGGGCACGCCCGGGTCGGGCACGTTCCAGAAGTAGCTGTCCGGGTAGCGCCCCAGGCCCAGGCCGAAGAGCACCGCCCCCGGCCCCTGCACCATGCCGGCGCTCTGGGAAAAATGGGTGGTGCGGTAATGCAGGTCTTCCCCGGTGTTGGCGAGGCGGCTGCCCATGTAGTAGCTGCCCAGGGTGGCGATGGCCATGCCGCCCACCGCCAGCACTCCCCCCACCACATGCAGGCTGTGCAGTTGCGGCACCCACAAGGGACGCGGGCTGGCCGACTGCACGACCAGCACCACCAGCACCAAGCCAGCGGCCAGCAGAGCCTCGGGCAGGTGCACACTTTCACCCCAGTGGGCGCACACCAGCACCACATTCACCGCCGTCCACACCAGCAGGGTGGTGACCAGAGCAGGAGCCGGCGGTACGCGGTGCAGGAAGCCCTTGACCAGCAGCAGCCCGGCCAGCCCGGCGGACAGGGTATAGATCAGATAAGGCCCCTTGGGTATCCACCACGCCGCCAGCAGGCTCAAGCCCGCCAGCACCAGCCCGGCCAGCACACCGGTGATCAGAGAACCGGCCCGGGCGGCATGCACGCTGCCGCCCCCCATATAGGTCAACATGACCAAACCGCCATAGGCCCCCATACCCCGATAACCACCGGCCTGAAAACTCAGCAGGCAGCCGGCCAGGGCACCACCGGCCAGCAGGGCGAGGCCCCCGATCCGGCCACGACGCCCCACCCCGCTTGAGTGGCCAGCATCGGGCTGGAGCATCGCCACCAACCCGATCAGCACGGCCGACGCGAACACCGCCGCATAGACGATGCGTGAAAAGGTGGTGAACAAGGCATAACTGCCGACGGCGATCACCACCAGCCCGGCCGCCCGGGCCAGGTTGCTGCGAGCCAGGCGCAGGTACAGCAAGCTGAAAGGAAAGCTCAGGCACAGCCAGGCATCCAGCGCAGCCCCACCCACATGCATCTCCCAGAAGAGGGCCGTGCTGCGGTAGTCGGAGGCGAAATTGGCCAAGCCGGGAAAGCTCATGCGCTCCCACAGGGCGGCCACGGCGCAGGTGGCGAAGCCGAAGGTGAAGCCGGTAACGATATGCCCGAGAGCGACCTCACCATCCCGCCGGATGGCCAGATGGATGAAGGGAATCAGGGCGAAGGCCAGCACGAAGCCCTTACCGATCCGCAGGGCGTTGAGGGTGGAGCCGTAACCCACCAGGGCCGCGGCATCGAATGCCGGCAGGGGGCTAAGGCCCCGGGCCCCGGACACCACCACACTGAGGGCAAGCAGGCCGAAGACACTGAGCGCCCCCAGGTTGAGCTTGACCGGCGCCCGCCCGGCCAGTGTCACGGGGGACGGGGCCAGGCATTCCCGCAGACCGAGGGCCGCCAGGGTGACGAGCACCAGGGCGTCGCTCTCATTCACATGAATATGGCCGCTCCAGGGGGCCAGGTCCACCACGGGCCACAGGATGGGCAGAAGCATCAGGCTGCTGGCGGGCCGAGCCAGTATCAGCGCCCCACAGGCGGTGAGCAACGCTGCGGCGATCCAGCGATCGAGGGGATAGAGCAGGAACCAGCCCGCCAGCCCAGCCAGCGCCAGCAGGGCCACCACGCCCCCGTAAAGGCGCGGACCCATGGCCGGAGGCAGCGGACGGGGGGCAGAATGAGCAGCAGAAGCCACAATGGTGAGCGCGGAAGGGGACAGGCGCCGATGCTAACCGATTGCGCCGAGCCTTGTCGCGGGCCGCCCGGCGGCTGCCGCAACGACTTTGTGTCACGGCAACTTGACCCCGGGGCCGTCGCGCCGCAGCATTGCGTGTCACCGTCGCCCTCCCTGCCGATGCCCCCGTCCCTCCACCCCACCGAACCCGCGCCCGGCCTGCGTGCCAGACCGCTGCTCGCCGTGCTGCTGGCCACCCGCCCGGCCTTTCTCGGAGTCACCCTGTTCGCCTGCCTGATCGGGCTGGCCACCGCCCACGGCAGTGGCGTTCTGCTCGACATCCCGAAGGCGGCGCTGACCGTACTCTTCGCCCTGGTCGCCCACGCCGGCATCAACGTACTCAACGACTACTACGACGCCCGCAGCGGCGCCGACGCGGCCAACACCGAGCGCCTCTTCCCCTTTACCGGGGGCAGCCGCTTCATCCAGAACGGGGTGCTCAGCGAGGCCGAGACCAGCCGCCTCGGCTACGCCCTGCTGGGCCTGGTGGTACCGGCCGGCCTGTGGCTCACGCTGCAGTCGGCGCCGGGCCTGCTGCTTATCGGCCTGGCCGGGCTGTTCCTGGGCTGGGCCTACACCGCGCCGCCCCTGGCGCTGGTGAGCCGCGGCCTGGGCGAGGCCGCCGTGGCGGCGGGCTGGCTGATCGTGGTGGCGGGGGCCGATTTCGTCCAGCGCGGTGCCTTTTCGAGCACGCCCCTGGTGGCCGGCCTGTCCTACGCCCTGCTGGTGGCGGCCATCCTGTTCATCAACGAGTTCCCCGACCGGCGCGGCGATGAAGCCGCCGGCAAGCGTACCCTGGTGGTTCGCCTGGGGCCCGACAACGCCAAGTGGGCGCTCCTCGGCCTGGTGCTGGTAGCCTACGCCTGGTTGGTACTGATGGTCGGACGCGACCGCCTGCCCCAGGGGGCCGGCGCTGCAGCCATGACTCTGGTGTTCTCCTTCCGCGCCGCCCGCAGCCTGATGGCCCACGCCCACGAACCCGCCGAACTGGCCCCGGCCCTCAAGCTCACCATTCTCGCCGCCAACCTGCACGGCCTGCTGCTGGCGGCCACCCTGGCCTTCGGCCGCTGGCCCGGAACCACCCCATGAAGCTGCATCTGCCCTTTACCGCCCACGACGTACACGCCGTCATCTTCGACATGGACGGCCTGCTGCTGGACAGCGAACGGGTGGCCCTGGCCACCGTCGCCGACGCCGCCGCCGAGCTGGGTGTGCCCTGGCGCTACGAGGTGGGCCTGGCCCTGGTCGGCCTCAACTCCAAGGACGGCCCGGCGGTGATCCGCCAGCACCTGGGCGAGGACTACCCCACCACCGAACTCTACGAGACCTTCGGCCGCCTTTACGAGCTGGCCATCAACGAGGGCCGCATCCCCCTCAAGCCGGGCGTCCATGCCCTCTTCGACGTGCTCGATGCCCTGCCCCTGGGTCGCGTCGTCGCCACCTCCACCCGCCGTTCCCGGGCCGAACCCAAGCTCGCCGCGGTGGGCCTGCTGCCCCGGGTGCATGGCATGGTGTGCGGTGACGAGGTGGCCCGTGGCAAGCCCGCGCCGGACATCTTCCTGGCTGCAGCTGAACGCCTGGGTGTGGCCGTGGGCAACTGCCTGGTGCTGGAAGACTCCAATGCCGGCGTGCGCGGTGCCCTGGCTGCCGGTGCCCGAGTGGTGATGGTGCCCGACCTTCTGCAACCTGCTGACGACCTGCGCCAGGCCGGCGTGCCCGTGGCGGCCAGCCTGCAGGACATCGCCGGCTTCCTGGCCACGAGGGTCGCCTGATGCGCGCCGTCCTGCTCCTCGCCCTGTTGCTGCAGGCCACCGGCACCCTCGCTCAAGCCACCGGCTCCACCGCCTTCTGCCTGTTTCCCGTGCCGGCCGATGGCGGGGTACAGCGCTGGATCAACCTGGGCATCGTCCAGTACGTCGAAGCCCGCAACGATGATGTCCGTATCTATTACGGCGGCGGCAACCTGGGGAGCGGCCACGAGGCCCGCATCCCGGTGAAAAGTCGCGAGGAGGCCGACGCCGTCCTCTCCCGGCTGCGCCGCAGCGCCGCCCTGTGTGCTCAACCTGTCCCCGGAGGCTCACCATGAAACTGATCGGCATGCTGGATTCCCCCTTCGTGCGTCGCACTTTCATCACCGCCAGGATGCTCGGCATTCCTTTCGAGCACGAGTCTCTGTCGGTGTTTCGCAACTTCGATGCGTTTCACGCCATCAACCCCCTCGTCAAGGCGCCCACCCTGGTCATGGACGACGGCGAGGTAATGGTGGACAGCTCCCAGATCATCGCCTGGCTGGAGCACAGCGCCGCCCCCGGGCACAGCCTGTGGCCCACCGACAGCGCCCAGTACCGGCGCTGCCTGCAGATCACCAGCCTGGGCCTGGCTGCCGCCGAGAAGAGCGTGCATCGGGTCTACGAGACCAAGGTGCGCCCGCGGGAATTCCGTGACCCGGACTGGCTACGCCGGGTTGAAGGGCAGATCGCCGACACCTACGCCGTACTCGAAGAGCACGTGGGCGACGGCGACTGGCTGTGTGGCGAGCGCCCCACCCAGGCCGACATCACGGTGGCAGTGGCCTGGCGGTTCACCCACTATTCCGCCCCCGGCCTGGTGGCCGACAGTGACTACCCGGGCATCGCCGCCCTCGCGGCCAACGCCGAGGCCCTGCCAGCCTTCACCGCCGCCGACTACTCCTAACCCACGCACTTGCCCTGAAAGCACTCATGATCGGACGCATCACCGGCCGCCTGGCCGAGAAGAACCCGCCCCAGATTCTCGTGGACGTGAATGGCGTCGGCTACGAACTGGAGGTGCCCATGAGCACCTTCTACGGCCTGCCCGCCACCGGCCAGGCCGTGTCCCTGGCCACTCATCTGGCCGTGAGGGAGGACGGGCACTTCCTGTACGGCTTCGCCACCGAGGACGAACGCACCGCCTTCCGCCAGCTCCTCAAGGTGGCGGGCATCGGCGCCCGCACCGCCCTGGCGGTGCTCTCCGGCCTGTCGGTGGCCGACCTGGCCCAGGCCATCACCCTGCAGGAGAGCGGGCGGCTGGTGAAGATCCCCGGCATCGGCAAGAAAACCGCCGAGCGCCTGCTGCTGGAGCTGCGCGACAAGCTCGCCAAGGCCCTGCCTGCAGTGGCCGGCAACGTCAGCACCAACCTTCCCGGCAACGACCGGAGCGACATCATGAACGCCCTGCTGGCCCTGGGTTACAACGAGAAGGAAGCCTTGGGCGCCACCAAGGCCCTGCCCGAGGGCGTCAGCGTCTCGGATGGTATCCGCCAGGCCCTCAAGGGCCTGTCCAAGGCCTGAACCAACGCTGCCATGAGCCAGAAACTCAAACAAGGCTTCATGCGCAATGTCATGCTGAGGGCCGGCAGCCTGCGCCTGCTCATGAACCTGTGGCCGCCCTTCATCGGCGCCGGCATCCACGTGGAGCACATCGCCCCGGGCTACACCGAAGCCCGGGTGCGCATGCGCATGGGCCTGCTCAACCGCAACTACATGGGCACCCACTTCGGCGGCTCCCTGTATGCCATGACCGACCCCTTCTTCGCCCTGCTGATCATGCACCAGCTGGGGCGCCGCTACGTGGTGTGGGACAAGGCCTCGGCCATCGACTACAAGCTGCCCGGACGGGGCACCGTGCACGCCACCTTCCGCATCACGCCCGCGCAGGTCGAAGCCATCCGCCAGGCCACCGCCGGCGGCGACAAGCACGAGCCGGTCTTTTCGGTGGACGTGCTGAACCGCCAGGGCGAGGTGGTGGCAACGGTGGACAAGACAATCTATGTGCGGCTGAAGCCGGTTAGCTGAACGTCATTCCGGCCCATGGCGGCAGTCATGCTGCGAAGCGGAAGAATCAGGGATAATCCCTGCATTCCGTTCCGGACCTCGCCCCCATGACACCCCGACGCATCGCCCAGCTGGCCATCACTGCCGTGCTGCTCCTCGGCTGCGCCTTCGTGCTCAGCCCTTTCTTCGCAGCCATCCTGTTTGCCGGTACGGTGTGCATCACCACCTGGCCCCTCTACCAGTCCTTGCTACGCCGATTGGGCGGACGGGACGGGCTGGCGGCCATCACCATGACCCTGCTCCTCACCGCGGTGCTGCTGGTGCCCATGATCGGCCTCACCGCGTCCCTGACCGAGTCGGCGGTGGATCTGGTGGATTATGTCCGCAGCCTCATCGAACAATCCGATGGCCGCCCCCCCGCCTGGCTCAAGGACATTCCGTTAGTGGGCGGCGACGTGGATGCCTATGTCCGCAAACTCACCCACAGCCAGGCCGAGATGCGCAAGCTGGCCCTGCAAGCGGTGGAGCCGGCGCGCAAGTTCGCCCTCGGCCTCGGCGGCATGGTCGGCCAGGGACTGCTACAGATATCCCTGGTCCTGTTCATCGTGTTCTTCCTCTTCCGGGACGGTGCGCGCATTCAGGCTCAGCTGGAGAGTGGCGCAGCACGCCTGGGCGGCGAGCTGTGGGGCGAGCTGCTGGAGTTGGCCGGCAACACCGTCAAGGCAGTGATGATCGGCATCGTCGGCACCGCCGCTGCCCAGGCCCTGGTAGCCCTGGTGGGCTTCCTGCTTGCCGGCGTGCCCGGCGCACTGTTGATGGCCGCGGGGGTGTTCTTCCTCTCCCTGGTGCCAGTGGGCCCACCGCTGATCTGGGGTGGCGCGGCTTTCTGGCTGTATCAGCAGGGCGATAATGGCTGGGCCATCTTCATGGTGCTATGGGGCGTACTGGCCATCAGCTCGGTGGACAACTTCCTCAAGCCCATCCTGATCAGCCGCACGGCCAGCCTGCCCATTCTGCTGATCGCCCTGGGCGCCTTTGGTGGCGTGCTGGCCTTCGGCTTCATCGGCATCTTCCTCGGCCCTACCTTCCTGGCCCTGGGCCAGGCCCTGTTCACCAGCTGGACGGCCAGCCGCCAGCGTGAAGCGGAAGCCGGCACCAACACTCCGCGCAACGCCGACAGCGATCCGGCCCAAGAGGGACAGGCATGATCCACACCGACGACATCAAGGGCGGCAGCCCTGACCCTTCCGCCCGCCTGATCACCGGCCAGCGCGCCAGCAACCAGGAAGAAGCCCTGGAGCGCGCCCTGCGCCCCAAGCGTCTGGCCGATTACGTGGGTCAGCAGAAAATCCGCGACCAGCTGAGCATCTTCATTGAGGCGGCACGCAAGCGTGGCGAAGCCCTCGACCACGTGCTGCTGTTCGGCCCGCCGGGCCTGGGCAAGACCACCCTGGCCCACATCGTGGCCGCCGAGATGGGGGTCAACCTGCGCCAGACCTCCGGCCCGGTGCTGGAACGGGCCGGCGACCTGGCGGCCCTGCTCACCAACCTGGAGCCCCACGACGTCCTCTTCATCGACGAGATTCACCGCCTCAGCCCGGTGGTGGAGGAGATCCTCTACCCCGCGCTAGAGGATTTTCAGATCGACATCATGATTGGCGAAGGCCCCGCTGCCCGCTCGGTCAAGCTCGACTTGCCGCCCTTCACCCTGGTGGGCGCCACCACCCGCGCCGGCATGCTCACCAACCCCCTGCGCGACCGCTTCGGCATCGTCTCGCGGCTGGAGTTCTACACCGCCCAGGAGCTCGCCTACATCGTCAGCCGCTCGTCGCGCTTGCTCGAAGTAGAGATCGACGACACGGGTGCCTTCGAGATCGCCCGCCGCGCCCGAGGTACTCCACGCATCGCCAACCGCCTGCTGCGCCGGGTGCGCGACTACGCCGAAGTGCGCGCCGACGGCCGCATCACCGCCGAAGTGGCGGATGCCGCCCTGACCATGCTGGACGTGGATCACCTGGGTCTGGACCTGATGGACCGCAAGCTGCTGGGTGCCATGCTGGAGAAATTCGGCGGCGGTCCGGTGGGCCTGGACAACCTGGCCGCCGCCATCGGCGAATCCTCCGACACCATCGAAGACGTGCTGGAACCCTACCTCATCCAGCAGGGCTACCTGCAACGCACACCCCGGGGACGCATGGCCACGGCGTCGATCTGGCAGCACTTCGGGCTGAAGGCGCCCGGGCAGGCCGGGCAGTTGTGGGACGAGGGCGCGGGCTGACGCGCCTCAGGGCTGGCCTTGCGGGACGCTGGCGATCAGGCGAACCCGGTCTGCCGTGCTGAGGAAATCGGCCAGGTTTTCCTGGTCGAAGGGCTCCAGACACAGGTTGGCGGCCTTGGCGGTGATGGTCAGGCCACCTTTCTGATCACGGGCGATCCAGCCCAGCTGGATCAGGTGGCTGACCTTTCGGCGCACGGTCTCCCGCGGGATACCGGTGGAGGAGCTGATCGAGAAGGCGTTGCAGGGGCGCAAGGGCAGCTTGCCGAAATCATCGTCGCTGCAGCGGATGGCGGCCAGGGCCTGATCGTCCAGCCCGAGCCCGCCCACGTTGTAGAGGCCCACCTCGCCAAGCACGATGGGCAGCAGCAGGTCACCTTCGAAAGCCGCATACAGGCGGACCATATACCGCAGGTTGTAGCGGGAAAGCAGCAGGGCAGCGATACGTTGCTGGCATCGTGCCTGGGCCCCAGGGTCTTCGTTGGCCATCGGGGCCAAATCGTGGGGCTGCGGGGTGTTCATCTGTATCTCCGTGGCATGATCGGAACAGCTGAAAGTAACAACTTTTAACTGTTCATAAGCCCCTTGAGGATACACACCTCAGCCCGGTTTGACGCCTGGACGACTACCCGCTTTGAGCAGTGGCTCAAACCTGGCAGGCCAGCCCCTTCAGGTATTCCCCTTCGGGCACGGCCAGGCCGATGGGGTGATCCGGGGCGGCGGATAGACGATGGATGATCCGCGCCTCCACGCCCACGTCGGCAGCGGCGCTGGCGACGATCTTCTGGAACAGCTCCTGCCCGATTCCGCCCGAGCAGGAATAGGTCATCAGGATGCCGCCGGGGTTGAGCAGACGAAAGCCCAGCAGGTTGATGTCCTTGTAGGCACGGGCGGCCCGTTCGGCATGGGCGGCCGACGGTGCGAACTTGGGCGGATCGAGGACGATCAGGTCGAACTTGCGCCCCTCAGCCTTGAAGCCCCGCAGGGCCTGGAACACGTCATCTTCACGCCACTCGGCGCGGCTCGCATCGAGCTGGGGGTTGTGGGCCACATTGCGTGCAGCAGTGACCAGGGCCGGGCCGGAGGAATCAATCGACAATACGCTCTTCGCGCCACCGGCCAGGGCCTGCAGGGAGAAGCCGCCGGTATAGCAGAAACAGTTGAGCACATCGCGACCGGCGGCCAGCTGGCCGGTGAGCAGGCGGTTGTCGCGTTGGTCCAGGTAGAAGCCGGTCTTGTGGCCGCTGACCACGTCCACCTCCATGCGCACCCCGTTCTCGACGATGGTCAGCAGCTCGGGCAGCTCGCCGTGGGCCAGGCCGGTGACCGGGCCGAGGCCTTCGAGCTTGCGCACGTCCGAATCGGAACGCTCATACACCGTGCTGCAGCCGGTGGCCTGGACCAGCCCGGCGACGATGGCGTCGCGCCATTTGTCGGCCCCGGCGCTGGTCAGCTGGACCACCACCACCGGACCGAAGCGGTCCGCGATGACCCCGGGCAGACCGTCGGACTCCCCGTGAATCAGGCGCACGCCATCCTGCCCGGCCAGCCAGGGATGCGCCGCCCGCCGCGCCACCGACGCCGCCACCGCACGCTTGATGAAGGCATGGTCGATGGACTGCTCGGGGTCGAAGGTCCACACCCGCGCCCGGATCTGCGACTCCGGCGACCACGCCGCCCGCGCCAGCGGCTTGCCGCGGGAATCCATCACCAGCACCGTATCCCCCGGCCGCGCCCGGCCCTCCAGCCGGCCCACCGAACCCGCAAAGATCCAGGGATGCCGCCGCACCACGGTACGGTCACTGCCAGGTTTGAGAATCAGATCAGCCATGGGAAATCACCAAACTTCTAGAATAAGGAAGCACCACGCGTTCGAGGTGCGCAGAAAGCGTAGCGAGCAGGTCGAGGTTGTGCCGAGAAGCGCAGCCGTACTGGAGTACGGCGAGCATCGCAGGCGCAAGATCGGCCTGCGCAGTAGCTTTATGCGCGCCTCACCCGAGTTGGCGGCGAAGGATGTGGGAAACCATATCGCCGATGCGCGTCACGTAGAGCGTGCCCATCTCGGGATAGAAGCGCTCCGGGTCTTCGCTGCCCATGGCCAGCAGGCCGAAGGCCTGTTCGTCCCGGCGCAGGGGCACCAGGGCCACCGAGCGGATCTGCCGGCCGGCCGGGCCGAACCAGTTGCTGATCTCCTTGATGGCCGGCGCGCCGCAATAGGGTTGGACCAAATCGCCGGTAAAGAAGCGCACCTCTTCGCCCACCGGCAAGAACTCGGGCCCGCTGCGCGACAGCACGCTGTTCCACACCCGGAAGGCCACGTGGGGCACGGCGAAGTCTTCCTTGAGGTGCACATACACCGCGGTACGGATCGACTCGAAGTCCTCGGCTTCGAGCAGGCTCAGGCTGAGGCGATGCACCTTCTCGCCGATGGCGTCGTTCTCCTCGCCGAAGGACAGCAGTTCGGCGAACTTGTCTTCGAGCTGGGCGATGCGGTCGCGCAGGGCGATGAGCTGGCGCTCGGTGAGGGAGATGGCCTGCCCGTTGTGCGGATGGGTCACCGTCAGGTCGGTCAGCAGGGTCGAGTTCCGGTCGAAGAAGTCGGGGTTTTCCTGCAGGAACTGGATGACGTCGGAAGGATTCATGGGGTGGGGCCGGAGCAGGTGAAGCGAGAGGAGTTCAGGGGAGGGTCAGGGTGCCGCTGAACACGGTGACCGCCGGGCCGGTCATCATCACCGGAGTACCGACGCCGTTCCAGGCAATGCTGAGTTCGCCGCCGCGGGTTTCCACGGTGACCGGAGACACCACCAGCTCGCGCAGGATGCCCGCCACCACTGCGGCACAGGCGCCAGTGCCACAAGCCAGGGTTTCACCGGCTCCCCGCTCGAAGACGCGCAGCCGCACGCGGTGATCGTCGACGATCTGCAGAAAGCCGGCATTGACCCGGGCAGGGAAGCGCGGGTGGTGCTCGATGAGCGGGCCCTGCTCGGCCACCGGGGCGGTGTCCACATCGGCCACCACCTGCACGGCATGGGGGTTGCCCATGCTTACGGCAGTGATCGCCACAACCGTGCCGGCCACATCGAGAGGCTGCACCCAGGCGTCGGAATCGCTGACGAAGGGCACATCGGCGGGGTTCAGCACCGGCACGCCCATGTCCACGGTCACCTTGCCGTCGGCTTCCAGGCGCGGGGTGATGATGCCCTTCTTGGTCTCGACACGGATCTCGCGCTTGTCGGTGAGGCCCTGGTCGAAAACGAAACGGGCGAAGCAGCGGGCGCCATTGCCGCACTGCTCCACCTCCCCCCCGTCGGCATTGAAGATGCGGTAACGAAAATCCACCCCTGGCGCCTGGGCTGGCTCGACCACCAGCAGCTGGTCGCAGCCCACCCCGAAATTGCGGTCGGCCAGGTAGCGCACCTGGGCTTCGGTGAGCTGGATGTCCTGACGCACGGCGTCGATCATCACAAAATCGTTACCGAGGCCATGCATCTTGGTAAAGGCGATTGTTTTGCTCATACAACGAGCTCCATGTAGTCACGCCACACGCAACGGTCCATCACCACGGTAATGCCAGCGGCCTGGGCGCGGGCGGCAGCGGCTTCGTTGATCACCCCGTCCTGCAGCCACAGACGCTTCACGCCCAGGGCGATGCACTCATCGACGACCGGGTCGATCTGGTCACCGGCGCGAAATACATCCACCATATCCACGGCGAAGGGAATCTCGGAGAGGTTCGCCCAGGCTTTTTCGCCGAGAATTTCGGCAACAGCCGGGCGAACCGGTACGATGCGATAGCCGAAGCCCTGCATCGCGCGGGAAACCCGGTAACTCGGGCGCTCCGGACGCGGCGACAGGCCGACGACGGCAATGGTCTTGACCTCCTGCAGCAGGCTGCGGATCTGGTCGGGTGAGGGATTGGCAAACATGGCGGGATTCTACCGGATTGGCGGTGCCCGCAAACCTTGGAGGCGGCTACAGGCCGCCAGGCCGCAGGGCCTGTTCTGGAGAGTGTGATGGATCGGAATGCACGGCCGGGTGTCGTGAGAAGTGTTGTCGGGGGGCTGTGGCGGGCGATTGACCGCTTTCGGCAGATCAGTCTCAACCTGCTGTTCATCGCAGTGGTGGTCTTTCTGGTGGCCGGCTGGCTGGCCGCCCGGCCGACACCCCTGCCTTCGGACGTGGCCTTGCTGATCGCGCCGAGCGGGCAGCTGGTCGAGCAGCGCACCGTGCGCAGCGCCATGAACGTGCTGCAGGGCGGCGACGGTATCCGCCAGATCCTGATGCGGGACGTAGTGGGCGCCATCCGCGCCGCCGCCACCGATCCGCGCATCAAGGCCCTGGTGATCGAAACCGACGGCCTGGCCGGCGCGGGCCTGCCCAAGCTGCAGGAAATCGCCGCGGCAGTGGCCGAATTCCGCAAGACGGGCAAGAAGGTCTATGCCCACGGCAAGAACTTCAACCAGGTCCAGTACCACCTGGCCGCCCAGGGCGATGAAGTCTTCGTCAGTCCGGACGGCTACGTCTTCCTGTCCGGGTTCGGGCGCTTTCCTACCTACTACAAGGGCCTCTTCGAGCAGATCGGGGTGAAGATGCAGATCTTCCGGGTGGGCACCTACAAGTCCTTTGTCGAGCCCTACACCCGCAGCGACATGTCGCCGGAAGATCGGGAAGCCACCCGCGACTATCTGGACGCGGCCTGGAAGGCCTATCAGGCCGACATCGTGGCCGTCCGCCCCAAGGCCGCCACCCACCTGGCCCGCTACGTGGGCGACACCGCGGCCCTGCTGGCGGAATCCGGTGGGGACGCGGCCCGCATGGCCCTGGACGCCGGGCTGGTGGATGGCCTGAAGACAGCCGACGAATGGCGCGACCACCTCAAGGCCCAACTCGGAGCCGGTGAGCAAGGCAAGGGTTACAAGCACGTGGACATGGGCACCTATATCTCGCGGATGCGCGATGAAGTCACCCCGCCCGAAGACAAGATCGGCGTGGTGGTGGCTCAGGGCGCCATCGTCGATGGCGAACAGCCCTCCGGCGTAGTGGGGGGTGACACCGTGGCCGGGCTGATCCGCCAGGCCCGGGAGGACAAGTCGGTCAAAGCCGTGGTGCTGCGGGTGGACAGCCCCGGAGGCAGCGCCACCGCCTCCGAGGTGATCCGGCGCGAGCTCGATCTGACCCGCCAGGCCGGCAAGCCGGTGGTCGTCTCCATGGGCTCGGTGGCAGCATCCGGCGGCTACTGGATCAGCATGGCAGCCGACGAGGTATGGGCTGGGCGCAGCACCCTCACCGGCTCCATCGGCATCTTCGCCATGCTGCCGGACCTGTCGGGCCCCATGAACAAGCTCGGCCTGGCGGTGGACGGCGTGGGCACCACGCCCCTGTCCGGCGGCCTCGACCCGCGTCGCCCCCTCGACCCGCAGGTGGCCGGCGTGCTCCAGCAAAGCATCGAGTTCGGCTACAAGCGCTTCATCGAGCTGGTGGGCAAAAACCGCAAGATGGACGTGGCCGCCGTGGATCAGGTGGCCCAGGGTCGCGTGTGGCTGGGCAGTCAGGCCAAGGAGAAAGGCCTGGTAGACAAGATTGGCGGGCTCGACGAAGCCATCAAGGCCGCCGCCAGCCGCGCCCACATCAAGGATTATGAGGTCAGCTACGTGGAGAAACCGCTGTCCCCGCGGGATCAGCTGCTCTCCAAACTGCTCGACAACGGAGAGGACGCCGAAGGCGCCCGGGCACAGGTGTCATTGGTGGACAGCATGCTGGCCAAGCTGCGCAGCGAGCTTGAAGGCCTGCGCCTGTGGAACGACCCGGGGCACATGTATCTGCACTGCCTGTGCGAGGCGCCCTGAGCAGGCGCCGGATTCAATGATTCCGTGGGGTCGAATTTATTCGACCCCACGGGGTATGACTCACCAGCGACTCACCAGCGCTTGATCACCCACTTGGGCACGCGGAGGCCGCTGTCCTGGGCGTCGCGGCGGGTGAAGTCGCCGTTGCCGATGTCGTCGTAGAGGTAGTAGGGCGCGCCCCCCGGCGGGGTGACCTTGACCATGTAGAGCTGACCATTGACCCGGTACTCCTCCACCGTGTCCTCACCTTTCTTCGTGATTGTGACCTGGGGCTCGGCGGCCTGGTCAAGCTCCATGCCTGGCGGCGGGGGCGGCGGCTCGGGGAGCGGTTCGAGCTTGGGGGGTTGCTGGGCCCAGGCCGGGGCGGCGAGGGCGAACAACAGGGCTGCAATGTAAGGTGCACGGGGCATTTCGTGATCTCCTGGCTATGCCGAGATTGTAACCCTTTGCCGTCCGGCTACAGGTTGAGCATCAGTTCGTGCTCTTCGGGAAGCGGCAGGAAACCGCGGCTCTGATAGTGGTCAAAGATGGCATCCACCACCTTCTCCGGTTCGTCAATCAGCTGCACCAGGTCAAGGTCGTCCGGGTTGATCATGCCCTCCTCTACCAACCTGTCCTTGAACCAATCAATGAGCCCGCGCCAGAAGGGCTCGTGCACCAGGATCACAGGAATCTTGCGGCTCTTGCCAGTCTGGATCAGGGTCATCGCCTCAAGCAGTTCGTCCAGGGTGCCGAAGCCACCAGGCATCACCACGTAGGCCGTGGCGAACTTGACGAACATGAACTTGCGCGCAAAAAAGTGCTGGAAAGTCTGGGAGATGTCCTGATAGGGGTTGGCCTGCTGCTCCATGGGCAGCTGGATGTTGAGCCCCACGCTGGGCGACTTGCCGAAGTAGGCGCCCTTGTTGGCCGCCTCCATGATGCCGGGGCCGCCGCCGGAGATCACCGAGAAGCCCGCGTCCGACAGCAGCCGGGCAATGCGCTCGGTGGTGGCGTAGTAGGGGTGATCGGGCTTGATGCGGGCGCTGCCGAAGATGGACACCGCCGGGCGGATGGGCTTGAGCCGCTCAGTCGCCTCGACGAACTCTGCCATAATCCCGAAAATCCGCCACGACTCCCTGGCCGTGAAGTTCTGCGCCGCCGTGCTCGGCGCCATCCGGGGAAGTTTGTCTTTTGCAGTCATTGTTTTTCTGATTGAGGAGTGCGGGAGGCCCGGCGTGCCCGGCCCTCCCCGATTGCCCATGCCGACCCTGCTGCTCGTCGACGGTTCCAGTTACCTCTACCGCGCCTTCCACGCCCTGCCCGACCTGCGCAACTCGTCCGGCGAACCGACCGGCGCCGTGCGCGGGGTGTTGTCCATGCTACGTCGCCTCGAATCCGACTACAAGGCGGAGTATCGCGCCTGCGTATTCGACGCCAAGGGCAAGACCTTCCGCGACGACTGGTTTCCAGACTACAAGGCCCAGCGCCCGCCCATGCCCGACGACCTGCGGGCCCAGATCGAGCCCCTGCACGAGGCCGTGAAGGCCGAGGGCTGGCCGCTGCTGATGGAAGAGGGCGTGGAGGCCGACGACGTGATCGGCACCCTCACCCGCCAGGCCGTGGACGCCGGCTGGGAGGTGGTGATCTCCACCGGCGACAAGGACCTCACCCAGCTCGTGCAGCCCGGCGTACGCTGGGTGAACACCATGAGCGAGGAAGTGCTGGATGAAGCCGGCGTCACCGCCAAGTTCGGCGTGCCGCCGAATCTCATCGTCGACTACCTCGCACTGATCGGCGACACCGTGGACAACGTACCTGGCGTGGAAAAGTGCGGCCCCAAGACCGCCGTCAAATGGCTCACCGAATACGGCAACCTGGACAATCTGGTGGCCAACGCCGACAAGGTGGGCGGCAAGGTGGGCGAGAACCTGCGCAAACACCTGGACTTCCTGCCCCTGGGCCGCAAGCTGGTCACCGTGGTCACCGACCTGCCCCTGCCGGTAGGCCCCGCCGACCTGCCCGCGCGGGATGACGACAAGGACGCCCTGGCGGCCATCTACCGGCGCATGGAGTTCAAGGGCTGGCTGAAGGAGCTGGAAGAGGGCGTACACCGCCCTGCCCCGGCGGCGGGCGAAACCCCGGCCATCGAGGCCCCGGGCGAACCCGGCGCCCACCGCACGGGCTACGAGACCCTGCTCGACCGCGCCGCCCTGGACGCCTGGCTGGCCAGGATCTCCGCCGCCAACCTCACCGCCTTCGACACCGAAACCACCGGCCTCGACCCCATGGTGGCCACCCTGGTGGGCATGTCCTTCGCCACCGTCGAAGGTGAGGCTGCCTACCTGCCCCTGGCCCACGGCTATGCCGACGCCCCGGCCCAGCTGCCCCTGGCCGAAGCACTCGACGTGCTGCGCCCCTGGCTCGAATCCGACACCCACCACAAGGTCGGCCAGAACCTCAAATACGACGCCCACATCCTGGCCAACCACGGCATCGCCCTGGCCGGCATTGCCGACGACACCCTGCTTGAGTCCTACATCCTCGAGAGCGACAAGTCCCACGACATGGACTCCCTGGCCAGCCGCCACCTGGGCCTCAAGACCCTCACCTATGCCGAGGTCTGCGGCAAGGGCGCCAAGCAGATCGGCTTTGGCGAGGTGGAGCTGGCCCGGGCCACCGAATACGCCGCCGAGGACGCCGACATCACCCTGCGCCTGCACCACGCCCTGTCGCGCCAGCTGGAGGCCGAACCCACCCTTGCCGCCCTCTACCGGGACGTGGAGCTGCCCACCGCCCGGGTGCTCTTCGAGATGGAGCGCAACGGCGTGCTCATCGACGACTTCCTGCTCGCCCAGCACTCCGAAGAGCTCGGCCGCCGCCTGCACGAGCTGGAGCTGCAGGCCCATGAACTGGCCGGCCAGCCCTTCAACCTGGGCTCCCCCAAGCAGCTCGGTGAAATCCTGTTCACCAAACTGGGCCTGCCCGTGGTCAAGAAGACCGCCACCGGCCAGCCGTCGACGGACGAAGACGTGCTCACCCAGCTGGCCGACGACTACCCGCTGCCCAAGCTGCTGCTGGAGCACCGCAGCCTGGCCAAGCTCAAGAACACCTACACCGACAAGCTGCCGCTGATGGTCAACCGCAAGACCGGCCGGGTGCACACCAGCTTCAGCCAGGCCGTGGCCGTCACCGGGCGCCTGGCCAGCACCGAACCCAACCTGCAGAACATCCCCATCCGCACGCCCGAAGGCCGCCGCATCCGCGCCGCCTTCATCGCCCCGGCCGGCCACCGTATCGTTTCTGCCGACTACTCCCAGATCGAACTGCGCATCATGGCCCACCTGTCCGCCGACCCGGGCCTGCTCAAAGCCTTCGCCGAAGGCGAGGACGTGCACCGCGCCACCGCCGGCGAGATCTTCGGCGTGACGCCCCTGGAAGTCACCAGCGAGCAGCGCCGCTACGCCAAGGTGATCAACTTCGGCCTGATCTACGGCATGAGCGCCCACGGCCTGGCCAAAAACCTGGGCATCGACCGGGTAGCCGCCGCCAACTACATCGACCGCTACTTCGCCCGCTACCCCGGCGTCGCCGCGTACATGGAGCGCACCCGCACGGAGGCCAAGGTCCAGGGCTATGTCGAAACGGTGTTCGGGCGCCGCCTGCACCTGCCCGAGATCCGCGCCCAGCAGGTGGGCCGCCGTCAGGCTGCCGAGCGGGCCGCCATCAACGCGCCCATGCAGGGCACCGCCGCCGACCTGATCAAGAAGGCCATGATCGCCACCTCGGCCTGGCTCAAGGCCAGCGGCGTCAAGTCAAAGCTGATCCTGCAGGTACACGACGAGCTGGTGCTCGAAGTGCCGGACGACGAAGTCGCCCTGATCCGCGAACAGCTGCCAAGACTGATGGCCGGCGTGGCGCAACTTTCCGTGCCCCTGGTTGCCGAAGTGGGCGTCGGCGCAAACTGGGACGAAGCCCATTGAGCCCCAACCCGGACCTGAAAACCCTCCCCCATGTACCACCGCTTTGCCGTTTTCCTGCTGAGCTTTGCTCTCGCGGCCTGCAGCAGCTTGTCGTCCAAGCCCAAGGACGAGAGCTATAAACTCGAGAACTTCACGCCCGACTCGCCCTATGAGCAATCCTTCGAGATCAAACCCGAAGCCGCGTGCGAGGCCGGACGCCGGGCGCTGCTCAGCCAGGGCTACCTGATCGACGAGAGCAAGCCGGACTCGGTGCGCGCCCGCAAATACTTCCAGCCCGACCGCAGCACCCAGATCCAGCTCACCTTCAGCCTGTTCTGCCTGGCAGAGGAGCAGGGTGATCACCAAGGCTCTGCAGTCTATGCCAACGTCCGCCAGGTGCGCGAAGAGCTCAAGGCCGGCTCCGCCAGCACCGGCCTCAGCGTCACCGGCATCGGCTCCCTGTCCCTGCCCTTCGGCGGCAACAACGAATCCCTGGTCAAGGTCGGCGAAGAAACCGTCACCGACGCCGAGTTCTACGGGCGCTTCTTCGCCCTGATGCAGTCCTTCATCCGATGATAAAGCCCAGCTTGCCCCCCTCTCATACAGGCACCCCTCTCCCTGCAGAGGCAACGTGTAGGGGCGACTTCAGTCGCCCATCCGCGCGCAATACTCTGCGCCGTTCGTTGCTCGACGTCAGTGGGCGACTGAAGTCGCCCCTACAGGGGGTAGCACTGGCGCTGTTCCTTGCCTCCGCCGCCCACGCCGCCGACACCCCCGACCCCGCCCGCTTCGCCCCCTGCGTGGCCGAGCTCAAATCCGGCGCCCTGGCCCGGGGGGTGTCCGCTGCCGGCTACGAGCGCCTCACCGCCAGCCTGCAGCCCGACCTGAAGGTGCTGGATTTCCTCGACTACCAGCCCGAGTTCCGCACCCCCATCTGGGACTACCTCTCCGGCCTGGTGGACGACGAGCGCGTGACCGACGGCCAAGCCATGCTCAAACAATGGGGCGACACCCTCAATGCCGTGGCCGCCCGCTACAAGGTAGACCCGGCCACCGTGGTCGCCGTGTGGGGAGTGGAAAGCAACTTCGGCCGCAACTTCGGCAGCCGTCCCCTGCTCACGTCCTTGTCCACCCTGTCCTGCTACGGGCGCCGCCAGGCCTACTTCCGTGGCGAGTTCTACGACGCCCTGAAGATCGTAGATGCCGGCGACGTGAAGGCCGAGCAGATGGTCGGCTCCTGGGCCGGCGCCTTCGGCCACACCCAGTTCATGCCCTCCACCTTCCTGCGTCTGGCCGTGGACTTTGACGGCGACGGCCGCCGCGACCTGGTGGGCAGCATCCCCGACGCCCTCGCCTCCACCGCCAACTTCCTCAAGAAAGCCGGCTGGCGCGAAGACGAAGTGTGGGGCTTTGAGGTGCGCCTGCCCGCCGGCTTCGACGCCAGCGGCGCCGGCCGGCGCAACAAACAGGCCCTGTCCGCCTGGGCCGCCCGGGGCGTCAAGCGCAGCGACGGCAGCCCCCTCGCTGGCGACGGCAGTGCCGGCCTGCTGCTGCCCGCCGGCCCCAAGGGCCCGGCCTTCCTGGTGTTCCGCAACTTCGACGCCATCTACGGCTACAACGCCGCCGAAAGCTACGCCCTGGCCATCGCCCACCTGTCCGACCGCCTGCGCGGCGGCGGCCCCTTCGCCACCCCCTGGCCCACCGACGACGCCGGCCTCTCCCGCGCCGAACGCCGGGAGGTACAGACCCTGCTCGCCGCCCGCGGTCACGCCATCGGCGCCATCGACGGCATGCTCGGCGACGCGAGCCGCGCGGCGATCCGGGTCGAACAGCAGCGCCTGGGGCATAACGTGGATGGGCGGGCGGGGCAGAAGCTGTTGAAGGCGCTCAAGGAGAATCGTGGATGAGTGCCCCCCATCAACCCGACGCCTCCCCCCTCGGCAAGGCCGTCTCCTACGCCGAGCACTACGCCCCCGAGCTGCTCTTTCCCATCTCTCGCCAGGGCAAGCGGGACGAGATCGGCATCGCCCCCGGCGCCCTGCCCTTCGTCGGCGAAGACCTGTGGACAGCCTTCGAGCTGTCGTGGCTCAGCCCCCGGGGCAAGCCCGAGGTCGCCCTGGCCCACTTTCGGGTGCCGGCGGATTCGCCCAACATCGTCGAATCCAAGTCCTTCAAGCTCTACCTGAACGCCTTCAACCAGACCAGCGTGGCCAGCGTGGCCGAGCTGGAGGCGACCCTGGCGCGGGATCTGTCGGCTGCGGCCGGCGCGCCGGTGATGGTGCAGGTGGAGCCCCTGTCGGGCCGGCCCCGGCGGGCCATCGGCTATCCCGAGGGTGTGCTGCTGGACACCCTGGACATCGCGGTAGACCGCTACACCCCCGACCCCGGCCTGCTGCGCGCCGCCGCCGGCCAGCCGGAGGTGGAGGAGACCCTGTATTCCCACCTGCTCAAGTCCAACTGCCTGGTTACCGGCCAGCCGGACTGGGGCATGGTGGTGATCCGCTACCGGGGCGCGCCCATCGACCGGGAAGGGCTGCTGCGCTACATCATCTCCTTCCGCCGCCACAACGAATTCCACGAGCAGTGCGTGGAGCGCATCTACACCGACCTGCTGCGCCAGTGCCGGCCCAGCGAGCTGTGCGTGTGGGCCCGCTACACCCGCCGCGGCGGGCTGGACATCAACCCCTGCCGACGTACTGCAGGTCTATCTGCCCCGGCCCCCATCGCCGAGGTTAGACAATGAGCCGCAATCCCACCGTCTCCGCCGACAGCCTGCTGCGCCAGGGCGTGGCCCTCGACAGCCTCAACACCCTGCGCCTGCCCGCCCGGGCCGCCTGGTTCGCCGCGGTGGATGACGTGGACGGCCTGCGCGCCGTGCTCGACGACCCGCGGGTGGCCGGCCTGCCCCGGCTGGTGATCGGCGGTGGCTCCAACCTGGTGCTCACCGGCGACTTTCCCGGCCTGGTGCTGCACGTGGTCTTCCACGGCCGCAGCCGGGTGCAGGAAGACGCCGAGGCCTTCTTCGTCCGCGCAGGTGGTGGCGAGAACTGGCACGACTTCGTGCGCTGGACCCTGGAGATGGGCTGGCCCGGCCTGGAGAACCTGTCCCTGATCCCCGGCACCGTCGGCGCCGCGCCTGTGCAGAACATCGGCGCCTACGGCATCGAGATGGCCGAGCATTTCTACAGCCTGCGCGCCTACGACCTCGAAACCGGCAAGACCGTCGGCTTCGACAAGCGCGACTGCGCCTTCGGCTACCGGGACAGCTTCTTCAAGCAGGCTGGCAAGGGTCGCTACCTGATCGCCGCCGTCACCTTCCGCCTGCCCAAGGCGTGGAAAGCCAACACCGGCTACGCCGACGTGGCCCGGGAGCTGGAGGCCCGGGGCATCGCCGAGCCCAACGCCCTGCAGGTGTCGGACGCGGTCATCGCCATCCGCCGCCGCAAGCTGCCCGACCCGGCCGAGATCGGCAACGCCGGCAGCTTCTTCAAGAACCCGGTGGTGAGCGCCACCGAGCACGCACGCCTCATCGCCCTGCACCCGGGCCTGCCCAGCTATCCGCAGCCCGACGGCCGGGTCAAGCTGGCTGCCGGCTGGCTGATCGAACAGGCCGGCTGGAAGGGCCGGCGCCTGGGCCCGGTGGGCTGCTACGAGAAGCAGGCCCTGGTGCTGGTGAACCACGGGGGCGCCACCGGCGCCGACGTGATCGCCACCAGTGCCGCCGTGCGTGCCGATGTGCGCACCCGCTTT
This sequence comes from Zoogloea sp., assembly GCF_028689785.1. Lineage (GTDB taxonomy): Bacteria > Pseudomonadota > Gammaproteobacteria > Burkholderiales > Rhodocyclaceae > Zoogloea. Next base: position 100,216 of record NZ_JAQVCN010000004.1, read on the forward strand.
GGCGTCGAGCTGGAACCCGAGCCGGTGTTTGCCGGCCCCGCCGCCTGATGCCGCCCCTGCCCCCCGAGGACACTCCGGTGCCCGCCGCCCCGCGCCCGCCCGCCCGCTTTCTGACCAAGCTGCTACGGCCCGGCCCCTTCCTGTTCATCGGCATCGTCTTCATCGCCCTGGGCCTGACCGCCCTCAGCTATACGGCCGTGCCCGCCTTCGAGAACCTGGTCGCCGCCTTCTCCGGTGGCGTGGACCACCCGGACGGCCTCAATACCGAGGCCAACTGGAGCATGTTCATGGGCATGGCCTTCGGGCTGGTGGCCTTCGTCGGTGGCGTGCTGGTGATGGGTGGCAGCTTCCTGATCCGCACCCACGTACGGGATTACGACAACCTGTCCTGAGGCGCCGCTCAGGTTTGAGAAAGCCTCCGGACCAGGGTGAACACGGCCCGGTGGGTAGGCAGCTCGACACCACCGGCCTCCGCCATGGCCAGCAGGGTGCCGGTGATGGCATCGATCTCGGTGCGCCGGCCGGCCAGTACGTCCTGCAGCATGCTGGCGCGGTTGCCCGCCGTGGCGGTCGCCACGGCCACCACGCGGGCCAGTGCCGCGCCTTCGTCCAGATCCAGCCCGGCAGTCCGCAGCACCGGCCAGGCCTCACGCACCAGGGCCTCCAGCAACACCCGATGCGGAGGTTCCAGCAAAGCCCCGTTGGGTACCCGGAAGAGGGCGGCCAGCGGGTTGATGGCCACATTCACCAGCAGCTTGGCCAGGCGTGCAGCGGCAATAGCGGGCTCCGTCCGGGCACGGAAACCCGCCGCCGACAAGCATTCGACCACCGCCTCGAAGCCTGGCGGCAGCAGGGTCTCGCCAGCCCCGGCAGGCTGCACTCGTAGCCCATCATGAAACGCGCCCTCGGTGGTGATGCCCTGGCCCACCGGCAGGCTGCCGCATTCGGCCCGCAAGGTCGCCTCGACCAGCCCGTTCTGCAGCGACAGCACGCCCCGCGGCTGCAGGGCCAGGGCGGTACGGGCGGCCCCGGCGGTGTCGCCGGTCTTCACCAGCAGGATCACCCAGTCGGCTTCGGGCAATGCCCCCGGGGCGAAGACCTCGGGCACGAACAGCCGCGACCCCACCTGCACCCCGGCACGCAGCGCGTCTGCCCGGGCGGCATTGCGCGCCACCAGGGCCACCGGACCGAATGCCGCCAGGCGGGCTGCAAAGTGCAGCCCCAGGGCGCCGGCACCGACGATGGCCAGGGGGTAGCGGCAGGGGGTGGTCATCACCGCGCGCCCACTGCGGGTGAAACAGTCAGGCGCCGCCCTTCCTGCGCCAGGTTGAAGTGCTTCAGCACGTTCATGCCCAGCAAGGCCTGCTCACCCATGCCGGGCATCACCGCGACGCTGGCGTTGCGCACCTCGAAGGGGCCGAAACGCAAGGACGGCACACGGCCGACGCAGGCTTCGGTGGTGCCGTTGGCGGTGTGGAAGGTCTGCTTGCGGCAGCAGCCGGGCTCGCTGCCGGCGCTGAGGTCGAAGCCAATGGCGGGGCATTCGCGAATGCCGATGCGCTCCCCCAGCTGACGGGGAATGGCGGTGACGCTGGCTCCCGTGTCCACCAGGAACTGGATGGGCACGGCGCCCACCGCGCCGCTCACCTCATAGTGGCCGCCCCGCCCCATACGCAATTCGAGGCTGCCGTCGGCCACCACCTGGAAAGTGGTGTCACCCTTGCTGCCCGACAGCCAGTAGCTGGCGCCCAGGGTGCCCAGGCCGATCAGCGCCGTCCAGAACACGGCCGGCAGCAGCCAACCGCCGCCAGTGCGCGGGACAGGAGCAGCCTGGCCGTCCACGCGCAGACGTGCCCGCACCTCCTGCAGGCGGCGTTCCTTCTCCTCATCAGGCAGGGTGAAACGCCGTGCCTCCTGTTGATCCCTGTCATCCACCAGACTGTCTCCTTGCCCCGGGGCTCATTGTTGCGCCGGGATGATAGCGGGTTCGGGCGCCGTCTCAGCGTCAGGGGCCGGCGGCGGCGAGGATGGCGGCACGGTCTCCACGGGCTGCGGCGGCGGCACCGGCTGAATCGGCGCCTGAGATGGCACCTGAGGTCTGGGACGCCGGGGAGCAGGCCTGGGTTCCGGCTCGGGTTCGGGAGTGGCCCACAGGCTGCTCACCCAGCGCCAGCCGCGCTGCAGCAGGCTGGGCTCCTCCCGGGACACGAAGCGCTGGCGCGGATCGATGAGACGGTTGGCGAGGGCGTAGTGAAAGGCATCGCCGACGATGGGCAGGGCACTGCGGGCACCCTGCCCCCAGTAGTCGCTGCGCAGGGTGATGCGGTTATCGTTGAAGCCGACCCAGGCGCCGGCCACCAGTTGCGGGTGCATCAGGATGAACCAGCCGTCGGTGTTGTCCTGGGTGGTGCCGGTCTTGCCGGCCAGGTCGGCGCGCAGGCCGAACTGGTTGCGGATGGCCGCACCGGTACCCCGGTCCACCACGCCACGCATCACGTCGAGCAGGGTGTAGGCCACGCCGGGGTCGAGGGCGGCCTCCGGCGCCACCGGGGCGAACTCTTCCAGCACCTGCCCACTGCGGTCCTCGATGCGGGTGACCAGCACCGGCTCGGTGTAGCCGCCGCCATTGGCCAGGGTGGCGTAGGCCGCCACCATCTCCCTGAGGGTCACGGGACTGGTGCCCAGGGCCAGGGAAGGCACCTCCTCCAGGGGGCTCTGGCGCACACCCATCTTCTTCGCCAACCGGGCCACCTGGGCCGGACCGATCTCGTCCATCAGCTGGGCGGTGATGCGGTTGCGGGAGTACACCAGGCCGTCGCGCAAACTTACCGGCTTGCCACTGGGCGGGGATTCGTCGGTGGGGCGCCACACCTCGCCGTCGCGCAGGGGAATCTCCACCTCCCTGTCGATGATGGTATCGGCGGGCGTCATGCCCTTGTCGAAGGCCGCGCCATACACGAAAGGCTTGAAGGTGGAGCCCGGCTGGCGGCGGGCCTGGGCCACGTGGTCGAAGGGGTCACTCTGAAAGTCCCGGCTGCCCACCCAGGCGCGCACCTGGCCGGTCCGCGGGTCGAGGGCCAGGAAGCCCACCTGAAGACGGGTTTTGTCCTGCCGCAGGGCCTCGGTAAAGGCCCGGTCGGCCAGCAGGCGAGCCAGGGCCGCGTCGGCGGCCTCGCCTCGGGCCAAGGCGGCACGATAGTCCTTGGACTCCCGGGCCAGGGCCTCCACCAGCTCCGGGCTGCCCACCCAGCCCTTGCGCCCGGACCAGGCCTGATCCGCCAGGGCCTGGAGCTGACGGCCCCGGCGCTGCACCGCCTGGGTGGCCTGGGCCTGCAGGCGGCTGTCCAGGGTGGTGCGCACCACCAGCCCGTCAGCGTAGATGTTGTACCCGTGGCTGTCGGCCCAGGCGATGAGCTGCTTGCGGATCTGCTGGGCGAAATGGGGCGCCGGGCCGGGGGCTTCCAGCTGGCGCTCGAAGTCGATGCGCAGGGGCTTCTTCTGCAGGGCCGCCAGGCGGGCCTCGTCGAGCTTGCCGCGCTTGACCATCTGGGCCAGCACGGTGTTGCGCCGGGCCACCGCCCGCTCCGGGTTGAGCACCGGGTTGTAGTAGCTGTTGCCCTTGAGCATGCCCACCAGAGTGGCGGCTTCCAGCACGTCCAGGCTGCGCGCCGGCTTGTCGAAATAGGTGCGCGCCGCCATCTCGATGCCCCAGGCGTTGTAGAGAAAGGGCACGGTGTTGAGGTAGGTCTCGAGGATCTCGTCCTTGGAGTACAGAGCCTCGATCTTGAAGGCGGTGATGGCCTCCTTGAGCTTGCGGGTCAGGGTGGGTGCCCGGCCGATCTCGTCGGGGAAGAGGTTGCGTGCCAGTTGCTGGGTGAGGGTCGAGCCGCCCTGCTTGTCACCGCTGAAGGTATGCAGGGCCGCCCCGCCCAGGCGGTAGAAGTCGATGCCATGGTGCTCGTAGAAGCGGTGGTCCTCGGTGGCGATCAGGGCCGCCGTCACCTGGGGCGAGATCCGCTCCAGCCCCACCCACTCCCGGTTGGCCCACTTGAACACCGCCAGCTCCTTGCCATCGGCCGACAGCACCCGTGCCGGCTGCTCCAGCTTGGCCTTGCGGATGTCGCGGATACCCGGGGTGAAGGGGATCAGGATGAGGCTGTAGACCAGCAGCAGCGCCGGCAGGGCAGCAAGCCCCAGCAGCAGCTCCCGGCGGGTCGGGCGACGCAGACGGGACAGCCAGGGAGCAGGGACACGCGGCAGACCGGCAAGAGCCTGCCTCAGGCGGAGGAGCAAAGACATCGGGGCAAGGGTGACGCTCGGAAGCCACGGGTTTTAACACATATCCCGGTGGGGTCGTCCGTGGCCGAGTGAATTCGACCCCACGTGCGCCGGTTCCGGGCTCAGTCAGGCAGCTGGCTCTCGCTGAAACCCCACAGGCGGTAAGCCCAGAAGCTTTCGTCGGCAAAGATGCGGCGGCGCAGTTCGGCGGGGGGGAAGCCGGTAACACGACGGCTCTGGCGGGACAGGTGGGATTGATCGGCGTAGCCGCTGCTGCTGGCCACGTCGCTCCAGTTCACCTCCCCGGAGCGGCCTGCCACCACGGCATCGAAGAAGGCCTGCTCGGAACGGCCCATGCCGCGCAGCTCGCGCAGGGGCTGGCCTGTCCATTGCTTGATGCGTCGCTCCACCTGCCGCACGCTGCGCCCCCAGCCCGACACCGACGCGCGCAGGGCGAGATTGCGCGACCAATCGGCATACACCCGGACTGGCGAAGTCGCGTCGGGGCGGAGCTGCTGCCAGCGGGGCGTCAGAAAAGCATCCATGAGGGCGACCCGGCTCGCATCATCGGGAGCCTCATCCACCGCCCGGCACAGGGCCATCCACGGCGCATCGAGTACCTCGGCGGCGGGCACGATGCGGTTGAGGAAGGCGCCCGGGTCCAGGCCGGTGAGCTGGCCCAGGGCGTCGGGCATGAGCATCAATATCATGGCGTGCATGGGCCCCGGGTTGCGGCTGATCACCGGCCGGTTGAAGGGGCCGCAGAAGGTGATGCGGTCCGGCAGGGGCCGGCCGGGCGTGTCGGGGGCGGCAGGCCGGTGAGGGTCGAGCATCTCCGCCTCGCCGCTGAAGTACCAGACCAGGGAGCACACCGGGGTGGCGGGAAAGTGGTTGTAGCGGTCGCGCTCGGCCAGCTGCACGCCGCGGGTGTCGCGGCTCATCACCGCGCGCAGGCAGGACGACAAGGCAGCGCGGGGCAACCACAGCTCGGAACGGGCGGTGGAGAGCGAGGTAGCCCGCTCATCGAAGGGGGTCGGGTCGATCCTGAACATGCCCGCAGTATAGGGAGCGCAGCCGGCCGCGGCAGCCCTCCGCGATGTCGGAAACGTACAATACCCCCCTTCTGCCCGCTGGGTAGGATGCGCTCCGGTCGGCCCGGGGTCGGCCATGCCCAGAGTCTTCAGGAAATGCCATGCATCCGGTCAGTTTGCGTCAGGTAGGCAAGACCTACCGTCTCGGGTCGGTGGACGTACCGGCCCTCAGCGACATTACCCTCGACATCCGCCAGGGTGCCTTCACGGTGCTGGCCGGCCCCTCGGGCAGCGGCAAGACCACCCTGCTCAACCTCATCGGCTGCATCGACACCCCCGACCAGGGCGAGATCACCGTAGCCGGGCATCAGGTGCAGTCGATGCCCGACGACGCCCTGTCGGATTTCCGTGCCCGCCACATCGGCTTCATCTTCCAGAACTTCAACCTGATCCCGGTGCTCAGCGCCCGGGAGAATGTGGAATATCCCCTGGTCCTGGCCGGCGTGGCCGCCAGCGAGCGCCACCGCCGGGTGCAGGCCCTGCTGGACGCGGTAGGCCTGTCGGACCGCCAGCACAATCTGCCGGCCCAGCTCTCCGGCGGCCAGCGCCAGCGGGTGGCGATTGCCCGGGCCCTGGCCACCGCGCCGCGGCTGGTGCTGGCCGACGAGCCCACCGCCAACCTGGACAGCCACACCGGCGCCGACATCATCACCCTGATGCGCCGCCTGCAGCGCGAACAGGACGTGTCCTTCGTGTTCTCGTCCCACGACCCCCAGGTGCATGCCGAGGCCGACGAGATCATCTTCATCCGCGACGGGCGCATCACCGGCATCGAAGCGGGCCGCGACACGACGAGAGGCCAAGCGTGAATACCGTATCCCTGGCCCTGCGCAACCTGCTGCGCAACCGCCGCCGCTCCCTCACCACCCTGCTCGCCATGGTGGTGGGCCTGGTGGCTATCCTGCTGTTCGGCGGCTATCGCTCCAACATCATCTACGGAACGCAGACCGGCTTCGTGCAGCAGACCGGCCACCTGCAGATCCAGCGCCGGGGCTACTTCGTCGATGGGGGCGACAACCCCACCGCCTACGGCATTGCCGACTACCCGCGCCTGCTCGAACGGATCCGCCAGGCCCCGGCGCTGGCCCCCATGCTGGTGATTGCCACGCCCACCCTGCAGCTGGGTGGCATTGCCGGCAACTTTTCCGCCGGGGTGTCCCGCTCGGTGATGGCCACCGGCCTGATCCCCGAAGACCGCAACCGCATGATGCAGTGGAACGACCTGGGCGTGGTGAGCTATGCCCAGCCCCTGCCCCTGGCCGGTGCCGCCGAGGACACGGTGGTGGTCGGCACGGGGGTGGCGCGCAAGCTTCAGCTGTGTGCGCTGCTCGACGCCGCAGACTGTCAGCCGGCAGCTGCCCCCACCGTGCTGGACGGAGCGGCGCTGCCCGACGACATCGCCGCCCTGTCGCTCCTAGAAAAGGCCGGCCCGACCGCCCCCCCCGGCAATCGCATCGAAATGCTCGCCGCCACCGCCCGGGGCGCGCCCAACGTGGCCAGCCTCAACGTAATCAAGGCCAGCAACATGGGCATCAAGGCCCTCGACGACATGTACATGGCCATGCACCTGGCCCAGGCCCAGCGCCTGATCTTCGGCACCGGCACGCCCCAGGTCACCGCCATCCTGGTACAGCTCAAGCACACGGCGCAGATCCCGCCCGCCCGCGAGGTGCTGAGCCGGCTGCTGGCCGAGCACTTTCAGGACGCCGACCTGGAGATCCTCGACTTCGATACCCTCAACCCGATCTACCGGCAGACCAATGAGTTCATGGACTCCATGTTCGGCTTCATCGCCCTGCTGATTGGCGTGATCGTGCTGTTCACCATCGGCAACACCATGAGCACGGCGGTGGTGGAGCGCACCACCGAGATCGGCACCCTGCGGGCCATGGGCCTGCGCCGCGCCGGCATCCGCCGCCTGTTCGTGTGTGAGGCCCTGCTGCTGGGGATCGCCGGGTCGGTGCTGGGAGTGCTGGGTGCGCTGCTCATCGCCTACGCCATCAACCACAGCGGCTGGTCGTGGACGCCGCCGGGCTATTCCTACGCCTACCTGATCCTGGTGCGTGTCGGAGAGGATCTGCCCCTGCTTCTCGGCAGCGTGACCGGCATGCTGGCCGTTACCCTGCTGTCCGCCTGGTGGCCGGCGCGCCGCGCAGCCCGCCTGGTGATCGTCGACGCCCTGCGCCACGCCTGAAGCATGAAGACACCCATGAGAACACTCCGCCATCTCATCGCCCCCGTGCTGGCCTGCACCGGCCTGATGCTGGCCGCCCCCGCCACCCGGGCGGCGCCCAGCCCCCAGGAGATCCTGGTGGCCAGTGACGCGGTGCGCAACCCGGACTTCCCCTTCGGCCTCACCAACACCCTCACCGAGTACCGCCAGGGCAAGCAGACCGACAGCAGCACCCTGGCCATCTACTCCCGGGCCGACCCCCACGGCGGGCAGTTCCGCAGCCTGGTGCGCTACGTGGCCCCGGCCCGGGACGCCAGCAAGCTGATTCTCTTCAACGGCAAGGACCTGTGGTTCTACGACCCGGCCAGCAAGGCCAGCATCCGCCTGTCGCCCCAGCAGCGCCTGCTCGGCCAGGCCTCCAACGGCGACGTGGTGACGGTGAACCTGGCCCGGGACTACCAGGCCACCAGCGCCGTCGAGGAAGACACCCAGGACGGCGACCGCCAGACCCGCCGCAGCCACCGCCTCAGCCTGTCGGCCAGCACCCCGGACGCCACCTACGCGCGCATCGACATGTGGGTTGACCTGAGCACCGCCCGCCCCCTCAAGGCGCGCTTCTACGCCGACAGCGGCAAACTCCTGAAGACCGCCTACTACCGCCGCTATCAGAGCATCTTCGGCATCCAGCGCCCCACCGAGACCGTGATCATCGACGGCCTGGAGCCCCACTGGGTCACCGTGATGCGCTACACCGACTGGGTCAAGCGCGAGGTACCCGAAGCCTGGCTGCAACGGGACTACCTGCCCCGCTTCAAGCCCGAATGACCCTGCCCGGCGCCCTCTGCCCCCCGTGGGGTCGAATTCATTCGACCCCACGGGAGAGTCGCGCTGGCCGTTGATGACCTGCATTTCCGGTCCCCTCTGGCGCGCCGACTGGAGGGCTCGGCAGGCGGAAAAGGGCTGCGCATGTCTGAGCCCGCTGGGCGAGTTTGCGCAGACCCCGCCTGACGGGCCCGGAAAGAGGGAACCCCCGAAGGGGGCGCGACAGCGGGGTACGTTTTCTTGCCTTCTTCTTTGTCGTACAACAAAGAAGAAGGTCGCCCGCCGGGGGCGAGTCCCCGGCCAATGTGACGTAAGAGAACGAAAAACCGTCCCGTAAGCGCTCACCGGTTCGCGGCCGAACAAACGGAATGAGTCAACAATGTTCGGGCGAACGTCCAGAAATCGCTTCCACCCCGGAAGCCAAGGCTCTCCAAGCCCAGCGGGCCTGCTCGGGATAGTGTTTACATACCGAATGCGAACAGTGCCAATGAATTCGACCCCACGGAGAAAATCCCTGAGCCCAGAGTGTCAGACGAACTCGTGCAGAGGGGAAACAGGATGAATCCAGCCCCACCGACCTCTCCACCCACCCTCGGACTGGCCGTAGTCCTGCTGCTGGCTGCCAGCCCGGCGGCCGCCCAGGACGCCGACCTCGACGCCCTGACGCTCGCTGACACCACACCCAGCGAGGTCGCCGCCCCCAGCGACTGGCGGCGTTTCATGGAGATCGGCCTAGGCAGCAGCCACCTGCGCGGCAGCGGCGACACCCGGAGCAACCGCCGCCTGTCCCTCGACATCCAGTACGACGGCACATTGGCCCCCGGCTGGCGCGCCCTGCTGGCCAACCGCCTGGACCTCAGCCAGCCCGCCCTGCGGGACGGCGAGCACGCCATCAACACCCTCAAGGAAGCCTACCTGAGCTGGCGCGCCCGGCCGGACAGCCTCATCGACCTGGGGCGCATCAACGTTCGCCACGGTGTGGCCACGGGCTACAACCCCACCGACTACTTCCGTGCCGGCGCGGTGCGGGCCGCCGTTTCCATCAACCCCGCCAGCCTCAAGGAAAACCGCCAGGGCAGCGTAATGCTGCGCGGCCAGCAGCTATGGGAGGGCGGCTCCCTGAGCGCACTGCTGTCACCGGGCCTGGGCCACGCGCCGGAGCCCGAAGGCCTCAACCCCGACCTGGGCGCCACCAACCGGCAACACCGCGGCCTGCTGGTTCTGAGCCAGCGCGTCGGCAACCTCACCCCCCAGCTGCTGGCCTACCAGCAGGAAGGCCAGCCCACCCAGCTCGGCCTGAATCTCACCAGCCTTGTCGGCGCGGCCACGGTGCTACACCTGGAAAGCAGCAGCGGGCGCAGCCCCGATCAGCTTGCCCAAGCCCTGCCTGCCCTGGCTCCCTGCTCCTGCAACGGCTGGCACAACCGCCTGTCCGCCGGCCTCACCCACACCACCGCCAGCAAGCTGACCCTCACCGCCGAATACCACCACAACAGCGCCGGACTGGACGGGGACGACTGGCGGCGCCTGCGCCAGGGCCCCACGCCGGTCTATGCCCTGTATCGCCAGTGGGCCGCCAGCGCCCAGGAGATGCCCACCCGGCGGGCCCTATTTGTGCACGGCACCTGGCAGGACGCCCTGCTCCCCCGCCTCGACCTGAGCGCCATGCATACCCTCGACCTCACCGACCGGAGCCGGCGCAGCTGGCTGGAGGCTCGCTACCACCAGGAGCGGCTGGATTACGCCCTCCAGTGGCAGGCCCACAGCGGCGGCGGCACCAGCGTCTTCGGCGCCCTGCCCGAGCGGCGCGGCTGGCAGCTCAGCCTGCGCTACTACTTCTAGCCCGGAACCGCGCAGAACGGTGCCGGTCTCACTGGCTCCTCGCCTTACGGGAAGCCCCCCATGACCGTTCCCCTCGCCCCCAGCCTGACCCTCACCAACGGTGTCCGCGTCCCCCTGCTCGGCCTCGGCACCTGGCCCATGAACGACGACGAAGCCGCCGTCACCGTTGCCGAAGCCCTGCGCCTGGGCTACCGCCACCTGGATACCGCCGAGAACTACGGCAACGAACGCGGTGTGGGCGAAGGCCTGCGCCGCGCCGGCCTGCCCCGCGAAGAAGTCTTCATCACCACCAAGTTCAACCGTCAGTGGCACAGCGTGGACGGTGCACGCCAGGCCTGCGAGGCCAGCCTGGCCCGGCTCGGCGTGGACTACATCGACCTGCTGCTGGTGCACTGGCCCAACCCCGACCAGGGCCGCTATGTCGAGGCCTTCCAGGGGCTGGTGAAGCTGCAGGAGGCGGGCAGGGTACGCGCCATAGGCACCTCCAACTTCAAGCCGGCCCACCTGCAACGCCTCTTCGACGAAGGCCTGGTGCCCCACCTCAACCAGATCCAGCTCGACCCCTGGCATCACCGCGACGACCTTCTGGCCATCCATCACCAGAAAGGCATCACCACCGGCGCCTGGCGCCCCCTGGGCTGCGGCAACGCGATGCTCGCCGACCCGGTCATCACCGCCATCGCCACCGCCCATGCACGCACCCCGGCGCAGGTGGTGCTGCGCTGGATCGTGCAGCAGGGCATCATCGCCACGCCCAAGTCCGCCAACCCACTACGCCTCGCCCAGAACCTGGACATCTTCGGCTTCACCCTGAGCCCTGCCGAGATGGCCGCCCTCGACACCCTCGACCGCCCCGACCCCGACATGCTCGACGCAGACAGCTTCGGGCACTGAAACACGTCACCCCGCACCGGCGAAGCGGCACCCCAATCCGTCAGTTATTTCTGTATTGACAGAAATAACTGACGGCGTACCATGTTCGCCATGGAACTGAAACCGATAGCCGAACGCTTTGTGCTCCACTGGGGCGAGATGGGCTCACGCTGGGGCGTCAATCGCACCGTGGCCCAGGTGCACGCCCTGCTCTACCTGTCGGGCCGCCCCATGGACGCCGAGGAGATCACCGAAACCCTCGGCGTGGCACGCTCGAATGTCAGCACCAGCCTCAAGGAGCTGCAGTCCTGGAACCTGGTGCGGGTGGTGCACCTGAAGGGCGAGCGCCGCGACCACTTCGAAACCTCGGCCGACGTCTGGGAGCTGTTCAAGCTGATCGTCGCCGGCCGGCGCCAGCGGGAGATCGACCCGACCGCCACGGCCCTGCGGGAATGCCTGGCCAACCCGGCCATTGCCGATGAAGAAGAAGGCACCCGCCAACGCATCGAGGACACCCTCAAGTTCATCGAGATCATGAGCAGCCTGGCCGACGAGATGCTCCGCTACAAACCCGAAACCCTGATGAAGACCCTGGGCGTCAGCGCCCGCATCAGCCAGGCCATCCGCCGCAAGGACTGACCCGCCCCTTACAGCCAGAACGGGCTTTGCCGCCCGTTTTTTTTGGGCCTTTTTATTTCTGTTTTTACAGAAAATTCTGTCTGAAAGGATTGAACATGCGCGATTCACACCCTCCGGCAAGACCACTGAGCATCCTGGTGTGCGGCGCCTCAGGCTTTCTCGGCCGAGCCATCTGCACCCGGCTGAGCCGCGCCGGCCATCAGGTGATCCGCGGCGTGCGCCAGGCCTGCCACCCCGGGGACATGGCCATCGATTTTCGCACCGACACCACCGTGGCCCACTGGCGCGAGCGTCTGAACGGTATCCAGGTGGTGGTGAACGCCGTCGGCATCATTGCCGAAACCCGCGACATGCCCTTCGACGCCCTCCACCACCGCGGCCCCACCGCCCTGTTTGCAGCCTGCGTCGAAGCCGGGGTGGAGCGGGTGATCCAGATCTCGGCCCTGGGCGCCGACACCTGCACCACCCCCTACTTCCGCAGCAAACACGCCGCCGACCAGGCCCTGATGGGCCTGCCCATCGCCTGGCAGATCCTGCGCCCCTCCATTGTCCATGGTGCCGACGGCGCCTCCGCCAGGCTGTTCCGCCTGCTCGCCAGCCTGCCCCTGCTGCCGGTGCCGGCCCTGAGAGATGCCTGCTTCCAGCCCGTGGAGGTGAGCGATGTGGCCGAGGCCGTGCTGCGGGCCATGGACCCACACCACCCCACCGGCCAGCAGATCGATGTGGTCGGGGCGACCCGGGTCAGCTTCGGCCGCATGCTTGAGCACTACCGGCACAGCATGGGCCTGCCCCCCACCCGCCGGCTGCCGGTGCCGGCCCCGGTAATGGCTCTGGCCGCCCGCCTGGGCGGCTGCATCCCGGGTGGGCCGCTCAACCCGGACACCTGGCGCATGCTGCGGGCCGGCAATACCGGCGACCCCGCCGCCCTGACCCGTCTGCTCGGACGGCCGCCCCGGGGCATCGCCGGCTTCATCCCCCCCGCCCAGGCCGAGACCCTGCGCGGGCGCGCCCTGGCGGCCTGGCGCACGCCGCTGCTGCGCTACGTCCTGGCCGCGGTGTGGCTGGCGACCGCCTGGGTGAGCTTCGCCGTGTATCCCCGCGACGCCAGCCTGGCCCTGCTCGCCGGAGTGGGCCTGAGCGGCACCCTCGCGGAGCAGACCCTGAACGCCGCCGTCGCCCTTGACCTGGCCATGGGCCTGGCCTGCCTGTTCCGCCCCGGCCGTCGCCTGTGGTGCCTGCAGGCCGCACTGGTGCTGGGCTACACCGCCATCATCGCCGTCGCCCTGCCGGCCTTCCTGGCCCACCCCTTTGGCCCGGTTCTCAAGAACTTGCCCATCCTCGCCATCCTCCTCATCCTCATGTCGGAGCCTCAACCATGGACTACCTGAGCATCAAGACCCTGCACATCCTGTCATCAGTATTGATGGTCGGCACCGGCTTCGGCACGGCCTTCTACCTGTTCTTTGCCAACCGCTCGGGCTCGGTGGAGGCGATTGCCGTGGTGTCGCGCCTGGTGGTGCGGGCCGACTGGTGGTTCACCACCCCGGCGGTGATCATCCAGCCCCTCTCCGGTGCCTGGCTGATCCACCGGGCCGGCTATCCCCTGGATTCCCTGTGGATCATGGCCTCCCTGGGGCTGTATGCCCTGGCCGGGCTATGCTGGCTGCCGGTGGTGTGGTACCAGATCCGGATGGGGAAGATGGCCGTGGCGGCCCACGCCGAAGGGCGGCCACTGCCGGCCCAGTACTGGGTCTGGGCACGCCGCTGGGAGCGGCTCGGCTACCCGGCCTTCACGGCGATGGTGGGGGTGTACGGCCTGATGGTGTTCAAACCCGTATGAAGGGCCGGGCAGGTGCCTGGGGGGTGCGGGCGCCGGGTGCTGTGGCGTGGCGGCCACGGCCGGCCTGCTTGGCCTCGTACATGGCCTGATCGGCGGCCTGCAGCACGGCCTCGGGCTCGTCGTCGGCCTCACTCAGGGCGATGCCGATGGAGACCCCCAGAATGCATGAGCTGTCCTGCAGGCTCAAAGGTGGCAGCAGGGCATCAATGCAGCGCTCGGCCAACACAGGGATGTGCGCCTCCTCCTCCCGGGTCACGTCGGTGACCAGCAGCACAAACTCGTCTCCCCCCACCCGGGCCAGGGTGTCGCTCTGGCGCAGCACGCTGGAGAGGCGGCGGGCCACCTCCACCAGAGCCTGGTCACCCACTCCATGCCCAAGGCGGTCATTGATGGGCTTGAAGCCATCCAGGTCGAGATAGAGCACGGCGATGCGCACATCATGGCGCCGGGCACGGGCCAACCCCTGGCGCATCCGGTCGGCCAGCAGGACGCGATTGGGCAGGCCGGTAAGCTCGTCGTGATGGGCCATGCGTTCGAGCTTCACCTGGCTGCGGGTGAGCTTGTCGAGCAGCTTGTTGAAGGCCGTGGTCAGGCGCCCCACCTCGTCATCACGCACCACCGGCAGGGGCCGCATGGGGATCTCGCCATGGGTCATCGCGTCGGCCAGCGTGGCCGCATGCTTCAGCGGGCCGAGCATCACGCGCACCATGAAACCGACCACCAGAAACACCAGCAACATGGCCGTTACGCTGTGGCGGATCACCACGTCCTGGGCGCGACGGACCGGAGCAAAGGCTTCCGTGGTGGGCAGCCGGGCCACCACGAACCAGCCGGTGCTGGGCACACCGACGATGCTCGACAGCTCCTCGATGCCTTTGGCGTTGCGGGTGATGCCGCTGCCCCGAAAGCCCGCCATGGCTTGGTCGTGGAGCAGATTGATGCCCGGGGCAGGGGTCGGCTTGAGCACCAGGTCCGGGTCGCCGGCCGCAATGAAAAGCTTGTCGGCCGGTGAAATCAGCAGAAAGCCGCCGCTCTCGCCGATACGACCGTGGGTGATGCGATCGAGGAAGCCCGGCGCCCCCAGGGCGGAGATGCCGAGCACCACGGCCCGCACGCTGCCGTCGGGGGCCCGCAGCGGTACCCCCATGGGCAGGACCGACTGCCGCGTGAACGGCCCCAGGCGTGGCCTGCCCACCCCACTTTCGCCCTGGGCCACGCGCACGAAGTCGGGGTTGTCGGCGATGGATGAGCCGACGCGCCCCGCCACTTTCGGATAGTCCGCCAGCACCCGCCCGCGGGTGTCCACCACCAGCACGCCGAGGGAAAACACCGGGTTCAGCTGGTAGCGCTCACCGAGCCAGGCCTGCAGGGCCTCGGGCTGATCAAGCAGGGCCGGAGGCAGGGTCAGGGCGAGGCGTTCGAGCAGACGCAGGCGGTCCTGGATCTTGGTGTCGATGTCCTGGGCCACCGCCTCGGCCAGCGCGGTCTGCTGGGACGACACCAGCTGGGTCAGGTCCTCGCGCAGGAAGCGCGCCTGGAAGTAATAACGCGTGCCGCCGCCCAGGACCACCAGCAGCAGGCCGAACAGGATGATGCGGGCGAAAAGGCTGTTGCCGTAGCGTTTCAGGTTCATGGGCCTGTCGAAGCTGCACGGACCTGCGCCGGGTGGCGGGCCAGGCGGGATGGTAGCGCCAATGCCCCCACACCCCAAGGGGTCACCCCATCGGGGCCGTTTCCGGCGACACTCGCGGCTCTGCCCGACGAGTCAGCCCATGCCCCATCACGATACCCTTACCGTTCCCGGCGGCGCCCCGATCAAGCTGTGGACCCGCGGCGTGCCGGTGGAGGACGCCGCCCGCCAGCAACTCATGAACACCGCCCGCCTGCCCTTCATCTACAAGCACCTGGCGGTCATGCCGGACGTGCACCTGGGCAAGGGCTCGACCATAGGCAGCGTCATCCCCACCCTCGGCGCCATCATTCCTGCAGCGGTGGGGGTGGATATCGGCTGCGGCATGATCGCCGCACGCACCTCGCTGGTGGCCGCCGACCTGCCCGACGCCCTGCATCGCCTGCGCAGCGCCATCGAGGCGGCGGTGCCCCACGGCAAGACCTTCGGCAAGCGCGACAGCGGTGCGTGGAGCGAGGCACCGGCAGCCGTGGATGCCAGGTGGCAGGCCCTGGCCCCCGGCTTCCGGCGCATCACCGACAAGCACCCGAAACTGGCGCGCAGCAACAACCGCCTGCACCTGGGCACCCTGGGCACCGGCAACCACTTCATCGAGGTGTGCGTGGATGAGGCCGACGGGGTGTGGTTCATGCTCCACTCGGGCTCCCGCGGGGTGGGCAACGCCATCGGCAGCCTGTTCATCGAGCTGGCCCAGGCCGACATGCGCCAGCACATCGCCAATCTGCCCGACCGTGACCTGGCCTACTTCACCGAGGGCAGCCGCCATTTCGACGACTATGTGGAGGCCGTCGGCTGGGCCCAGGACTACGCCCGGCACAATCGGACGCTGATGATGGAGGCGGTGGTGGCCGCCGCCCGCCGGGAGATATCCAAGCCCTTCAGCGTCGACCTGGAGGCGGTGAACTGCCACCACAACTATGTGCAGCGGGAGACCCACTTCGGCCGCGAGGTGCTGGTGACGCGCAAGGGAGCGGTGTCGGCCCAGCGGGGTCAGCTGGGCATCATCCCCGGCTCGATGGGCGCCAAGAGCTTCATCGTGCGCGGGCTCGGCCATGCAGAGGCCTTCTGCTCCTGCAGCCATGGCGCCGGCCGGCGCATGAGCCGTACCCAGGCGAAGAAACAGTTCAGCCTGGCCGACCAGGTGCGCGCCACCGCCGGCGTGGAGTGCCGCAAGGACGAGGCCGTGATCGACGAGATACCGATGGCCTACAAGGACATCGACGCGGTGATGGCCGCCCAGTCCGAACTGGTGGAGATCGTCCACACCCTGCGCCAGGTGGTCTGCGTGAAGGGGTGAAGGCCCGTGGGGTCGAATTTATTGGCGATGTTCGCGTTAAGCGTGGAAAGCGTTTTCGCCCCGACAGGGAAGGCTCACCAATCCTGGCGTGACGTTGGCCGGGAATTCGCCCCGGCGGGCGACCTTCTTCTTTGCTTCGCCAAAGAAGAAGGCAAGAAAGGCGACCCGGCCACCCCGGTCATTCGCTGCGCGAATGACTCCCCTGCGCTGCTCCCAGCAGGCGGCCGGCGCGGAACTCGCCCTTCGGGCTCAGACAGCCGCGCCGGACTTCCCCGCCCGCTGGTGCGCTGCTCGGCGGGTCGGAACGGGCTTTTCGGATGCACCGAGCCCCTGCGGAAATCGAGTCGGGCACTGGCCGTTGATCACCTGCATTTCCTTTCCCCTCTGGCGCGCCGACTGGAGGGTTCGGCAGGCGGAAAAAGGGCTGCGCATGTCTGAGCCCGCAGGGCGAGTTTGCGCAGACCCCGCCTGACGGGCCCGGAAAGAGGGAACCCCCGAAGGGGGCGCGACAGCGGGGTACGTTTTCTTGCCTTCTTCTTTGTCGTACAACAAAGAAGAAGGTCGCCCGCCGGGGCGAGTCCCTGGCCAATGTGACGTAAGAGAACGGAAAACCGTCCCGGAAGCCAAGGCTCTCCAAGCCCAGCGGGCCTGCTCGGGATAGTGCTTACATACCGAACGCGAACAGAGCCAATTTATTCGACCTGCTCACGCCAATCACCGGCAAGCCGCTGACCAAAGTCCGCGGTCGAATGAATTCGACCCCACGGGGAACGCCACGGAGCCCAAGGTGGCAGACAACTTCAAACCAAGGAAAGTAGGCTGACTAGCCAGCGCTCAGGCGCCGAACAGGGCCGCCACCGTCGCCGGATTGGACGGGAAGTAGAAGTGCACATAGGAGGCAGTGAGGCGGCCGAGGCGGTAGATGGCCTCGCCCTCGCGGCCGGCTGGCGTGGTGGCGCGGGCCAGGGGCGCCAGGGGCGTCTCGCTCTTCGAATAGTGGAAGGTGTGGCCGGTGAGGCGCCCTTCCGGCAGCTCGGCCACCTGGGTGCCCAAGGCGGCCAGGCGGGCCTGCATGCGGGTGTGGCCGGGGAGCAGACCGGCGCCCGGATGGGTGGTGCCCTCCCGGTCGGTGATGCTTTCAAACAGGCTCATCATGCCACCGCACTCTGCCAACAGGGGCTTGCCGGCGGCCTGGTGGGCCTTCAGCCCGGCCTGCCAGCCGGCGTTGGCGGCCAGGGCTTCGGCATGGAGCTCGGGGTAGCCGCCCGGCAACCACAGGGCATCGCAATCGGGCACGACCTCGCCGGCCAGGGGAGAGAAGAAGATCGGCTCGGCCCCGAGGGAGGCCAGGGTGTCCAGGTTGGCCGGATAGATGAAGCCGAAGGCAGCGTCCCGGGCGATGGCGACACGCCGCCCCTGAAGCAGGGGCGCCACGTGGGGCGCCGGCGCGTCGGGGAAGGCCACCGCCACCGGGCGGTCGGCAGCGCCAGTACGCGCCAGATGGTCGGCCAGGCGATCCAGGCGGGCGTCCAGATCGGCGATCTCGGCGGCCTGGAGCAGGCCCAGGTGGCGCTCGGGCAGCGCCGCGTCGGCGTCCCGCGGGAGGGCGCCATACCAGGCGATGCCGGGGCGCAGGCTGTCCTGCAGCAGGCGGGCGTGGCCCTCGCTGCCCACATGGTTGGCGAGCACCCCCGAGAAGGGCAGGTCCGGCTGCCAGGTGGCCAAGCCGTGGACCAGGGCCCCGAAGGTCTGGGCCATGGCCTTGGCGTCGATCACCGCCATCACCGGCACGCCGAAGAGGCGGGCAATGTCGGCCCCGGAGGGGCTGCCATCAAACAGGCCCATCACCCCTTCGATGAGGATCAGGTCGGAACTGCGGGCCGCCGCGTGCAGGCGCCAGGCTGCGTCAGCGGAGCCGCACATGCCCAGGTCCAGGTTATAGACCGGCGCCCGGCTGGCCACCGCATGGATCTGTGGGTCCAGAAAATCCGGCCCGCACTTGAACACCGTCACGCGGCGCCCCTGGCGGGTGTGCAGACGGGCCAGAGCGGCGGTGACAGTGGTCTTGCCCTGACCGGACGCCGGTGCGGCGACAAACAGGGCGGGGCACAGGGCGGGGTCGCGCAACGGGCTATTCATCAGGGTGGAACCAGGCGAGGCGGGGCTGCAGGCTGACCACGTCACCGACGATGGTCAGGGCCGGAGGGGTGATACCGGCGGCCTTGACGGCAGCCGGCAGACCGGCGAGATCGGAGGTGACGACCCGCTGCTCACGGGTGGTGCCGCGCCGCACCACCGCCGCCGGCGTGGTCGCCGCCAGGCCATGGGCAGTGAGCTGGGCGCAGATCTCCGCCATCTGGGTGATGCCCATGTAGAACACCAGGGTCTGCTTTCGCCGGGCCAGCATCTCCCAGTCCAGGTCCACCGAACCATCCTTGAGGTGACCGGTGACAAAGATGCACGACTGCGCAAAGTCCCGGTGGGTCAGGGGAATGCCGGCGTAGGCGCCAATGCCCGCCGCCGCAGTGATGCCGGGGATGACCTCGAAGGGCACACCGGCCTTGACCAGCTCCTCCACCTCTTCACCACCACGCCCGAAGATGAAGGGGTCTCCGCCCTTCAGGCGTACCACCTTGCGGCCCTCCCCGGCCAGCTTCACCAGCAGGGCATTGATGCCTTCCTGGGGCAGGGAATGATTGGAGGCTTTCTTGCCTACGTAGATGCGCTCGGTGGCCGTCGGCACGCAGGCCAGGACCTCCTTGCTGACCAGGTTGTCGTAAACCAGCACGTCGGCCTCAAGCAGCAGACGCGCAGCGCGCAGGGTGAGCAGTTCCGGGTCGCCGGGGCCGGCACCCACCAGGTACACCCACCCCGGCCGGGCCGGGGAACGTTCGCGGGGGAAGGAGGAATCGGGCACGTCAGCGCTCCAGCAAGGAATGTTTCAGGATAGCGCCGGCTTGCGCCACAGGGCCAGACGAACCGGGGCGCTGGGTGCAAAGCGCAGACGCCCCGCCACCGTCTCGCCCCGGGACAGGCTGAGCTCCTGCCAGGCCTCGGCGGGCACCTGGTTGGCAAAGGCAAGGAGATCGGCGCGGGCCTGATCGTCTTCGGCCGTGGCGACCAGCCGGCCGCCCGGCGCAAGACGCGCCCAGGCTGCGGCCAACCAGTCGCTGAGGCCAACCCCGCCGCGGATGAACACAGCTTCGGGCACCGGCCACTCGCGGCAGCGCAGGGGCGAGGCCGAGGGAATGGCGGAGAGCTTGTCCCCCACCCCGGCGCGGGCCATGCTGACGCCCAACAGGGTGGGCTCGATGCCCACGGCCCGCACTCGGGCGGTGGGCACGGCACGGGCCCACTCCAGAGCCAGGCTGGCTTCGCCCTCGCTGATGACCCAGCCCGTTTCCCAGGCGGCAGGCTGCAGCCAGGCCATGGCCAGGACGCGGGCAGCCAGGGGCAGCGCCGCGCCTGCTTCGTCACCGAAGGCCGCATCGGACAGGCCGGGCAGCTCGGCAAACACGCCGGAAGACGGGCCGGTGGCGACAATCAGCACGGCGTGGGTATCGAAGGCCTCACGCATCTCCACCAGCTCGCTGGCCAACCAGGCGCGGGCCTGCAAGCTGCCGGCGATGAACTCGCAAACCCACACCCGGGCCCCCGCAAAGCCGCTGTCGAGCAGCAGTCGGGCCACTGCCGCAGGCCCTTCGGCATCGGCCAGGGGCAGGGCAAACAGACAATGGGCGCGCAGGCGGCCGCGCAGGCCCGCCAGGGGCGCACGGCGCAGATCCACCACCGTGACCACCTCGGCCGACAGGCCCAGGGCGGCGCAGGCGGCCTGCACCCGGCCCACGCCGGGCAGCACGCGCACATAGGCCGGGCCCAGGTCGGCCAGCAGCTCGGGGGCCGGGCCGTCGCCGGCGCCATCACCGACCACCGCCAGCACGCTGCCGGCGTGACCGACGACGCGCACATCCATGTGGGCAGAATCGGCGGCGCACAGCTGCTGGGGCGCCTCCAGGCCCAGGCCGGAAAGGCGGTCGAGGGCGTCGGCAGTGCCGAGAATCACCCGGGCGCCACGCAGGGCTTCGAGGGCCGCGGCGGACAACACCGGCGGCAGTTCGAGGCCCAGGCTGACAACAGTGAGAGGGGGCAGAGACTCCTCAGGCGTGGCGGCGACTTCGGGCGCGACGCCGGTATCTGCATCGGCAGCAGGTTCGGAGACGATCTCGAGGGTGATCCCGGGCTCGGACTCCCCGTCCGGCTCGGAGGGCAACCCGGTCGCGCCATCGGCCAGGCCGGGCATCTCGATCTGCTCACCGCGGGCAGCCTCCCGGTCAGCACCACCCTTGCCACGGCGACGCTTGCGCTTGCGCCTGGGGCCTGCCGGGCCTTCTTCACCTTCGGAGGCGTCGTCGAACGGGGCATAGGCGCCATCGGAATGCTCCGCGCTGTCAGGGGCGTGAGAGGCCTCGTCACCGACAGCGACGACAGCACCTGGCTCGGGGCGGAGCTCGGCGACAGACACCTCCGGCGCGGGAAGCAGGGCGGGCGCGACGTCCGGCGTAGGAGCCGCGGCACCGGCAGGCTCCGCGAACAGATCGGCCGTGACTTCGTCGGGCTGCGCCTCGGCCGGCTTGGCCTTAGGCTTGCGCGGTGCTCGACGGGCCTTGGGTTTGGCTTCGGCCGCGTCGGCGACAGGCTCGACTGCGACGGCGTCTACGGTGGCCTCGGCCGGGGTGGCCGGGGCCTTCTTCTTGCGGGGGCTGCGGGCCGGGGCCTTGCGCGGAGCCGGGTTCGTCACCTCGGCCAACTCGGCCACCGGGGCGGAATTCTGTTCGTCGCTCATGCTCTGTCAGCCACCACATTCGCAGCCGGAAAAACGGGGGTCGCAGGATAGCATGAAGCGTTTTCAGGCCAAGAGCAGCCGAACCGTGGGGTCGAATTCAATCGACCCCACAAGGGCACCGGTTTACAGCAGCACGCGTTCGATGCCGCCCTGATTGGCCTTGGCGACGTAGTCGGACATCCAGCTGTCACCGAGGATGTGCTTGGCCATCTCGACCACGATGTAGTCGGCATCCACGCCACCGGCATCGCTGCTGTAGCGGGACAGGCCCTGCAGGCAGCTCGGGCAGGAGGTGAGGATCTTGACCTGGGCGGTGGCGTCGGCGCCGCGGAGCTTCTCGGCACCCTTCTCGATCTCCTCCTGCTTGCGGAAGCGCACCTGGGTGGAGATGTCGGGGCGGGCCACGGCCAGGGTGCCGGATTCGCCGCAGCAACGGTCCGACAGATCGACCCGCGTACCCATCAGCTCGTTGGCCACCTTGATGCCGGAATGGACCTTCATGGGGGTGTGGCAGGGCTCGTGGTACATGTAGCGGGTGCCGGTGATGCCGTCGAGCTTGAGGCCCTTTTCCATGAGGTACTCGTGGATGTCGAGCAGCCGGCAGCCGGGGAAGATCTTTTCGAACTGGTACTTCTGCAGCTGATCCATGCAGGTGCCGCAGGACACGATCACCGTCTTGATGTCGAGATAGTTGAGCGTGTTGGCGACCCGGTGGAAAAGCACCCGGTTGTCGGTGGTGATCTTCTGGCCGGCATCCTCCTCGCCCGCGGCGGTCTGCGGATAGCCGCAGCACAGGTAACCCGGCGGCAGCACGGTGGTGGCCCCCACCTGGTAGAGCATGGCCTGGGTGGCGAGGCCCACCTGGCTGAACAGACGCTCGGAGCCGCAGCCAGGGAAGTAGAACACGGCCTCGGATTCGTCACGCTTGACCTGCGGGTTGCGGATCACCGGGACGATGGCGTCGTCCTCGATATCGAGCAGGGCCCGGGAGGTGCGCTTGGGCAGGCCGCCCGGCATGGGCTTGTTGATGAAGTGGATGACCTGGGCCTTGACCGGCGGCTTGCCCAGGGTAGCGGGCGGGTGCTGGACCTGATCCTGGATCAGCCCGAGGCTCTTGCCGATGCGGTGCCCCAGGCGCTGGGCCTTGTAGCCCCAGCCGATCATGCCGCTGCGGATCAGCTTGATGGTGGCCGGATCTTTGGCGGTGAGGAAGGCCATGGCCGCGGCCTTGCCGGGGTTGAAGGACTTCTTGCCCTGCTCGCGCAGCAGGTTGCGCATCTTGATCGACACGTCGCCGAAGTCGATGTCCACCGGGCAGGGCTTCTCGCACTTGTGGCACACGGTGCAATGGTCGGCCACATCCTCGAACTCCGCCCAGTGGGCCAGAGACACGCCGCGGCGGGTCTGCTCTTCGTAGAGGAAGGCCTCGATCAGCAGCGAGGTGCTGAGGATCTTGTTGCGCGGGCTGTAGAGCAGGTTGGCGCGGGGCACGTGGGTGGAGCACACGGGCTTGCACTTGCCACAGCGCAGGCAGTCCTTGATGTCGTGAGAGATCTCGCCGATGGCGGTCTGCTCCATGATCAGCGACTCATGCCCCATCAGGTTGAAGCTGGGGGTGTAGGCGTTGTCGAGGTTGCCCTTGATCGGCCCGTTGCGCATCAGCTTGCCGCGGTTGAAGCGGCCTTCCGGGTCCACCTTCTGCTTGTAGGCCCAGAAGTTGGCCATCTCGGCGTCGGTGAGGTAGTCGAGCTTGGTGATGCCGATGCCGTGCTCACCGGAAATCACGCCATCAAGACTGCGGGCCAGCTCCATGATGCGGTCCACGGCCTTGTTGGCCGTTTGCAGCATCTCGTAGTTGTCGGAGTTGACCGGAATGTTGGTGTGCACATTGCCGTCGCCCGCGTGCATGTGCAGGGCCACGAAGACGCGGCCGCGGAGCACCTGCTTGTGCAGCTTCTTGATCTCCTCACGCACGGGCCCGAACAGCTGGCCGTCGAAGATCTTGTCGAGACGGGGCTTGAGTTCGGTCTTCCAGCCTGTGCGCACGGAGTAATCCTGCAGGCGGTGGAACAGGCGCGGGTTGGCCGCCCGGTTGGACAGTTCGGCAGCCTGGATGCCGTAGTCGGCAAACTGCGGCTCGGCCTGGGCCAGAGGCAGGTCCAGGTTGTCGAGGAGCCACTGCCAGCGGCGACGCACGCTGGCCACGTAGTCCAGCGCGTCCTTGCGGCGCTCGCCGATGAGCTCGTCCCGGGAGATGGTGGCGTCACCGGTGTCCAGGGGCAGATCGCCCTGCAGCAGCTCGGCAAGGGCGTCGCACAGGGCCAGCTTGTTCTGGGTGGACAGCTCGATGTTGATGCGCTCGATGCCGTCGCAGTAGTCGCCCATGCGCGGCAGCGGAATCACCACGTCCTCGTTCACCTTGAAGGCGTTGGTGTGGCGGGAGATGGCGGCGGTGCGGGAGCGGTCGAGCCAGAACTTCTTGCGCTGCTCGGGGCTGACGGCGATGAAGCCCTCGGCGCCGCGGGTGTTGGTCATGCGGATGACTTCGGAGGCGGCGGTCATCACCGCGTTCTCGTCGTGGCCGACGATGTCGCCGATCAGCACCATCTTGGGCCGCCCGTGGCGCTTGGCCTTGGTGGTGTAGCCCACCGCCTTCACGTAGCGCTCGTCCAGGTGCTCCAGGCCGGCCAGCAGCACGCCGGCAGCGTTGCCGGCACCGCCGGGCTTGAAGTAGTCGGTGATTTCGACGATGGCCGGCACGGCCTCGCGCACCTGGCCGAAGAACTCCAGGCACACGGTGCGGGTAACCGGCGGCATCTTGTGCAGCACCCAGCGCGAGGCGACGATGAGGCCGTCGGTGCCTTCCTTCTGCACGCCCGGCACGCCACCCAGGAACTTGTCGGTCACGTCCTTGCCCAGGCCGTCCTTGCGGCAGGAGGCGCCGGGCAGGGAGAGGATTTCTTCGGAAATGAACTTGTAGCCCCTGGCGTCGAAGCGCTTGAGGCGGAAGTGCACGGTTTCCTGTTCGTGGATCTTGCCGAAGTTGTGGTCGAGGCGTTCCACCTCCAGCCAGTTGCCGTCCGGCGTGACCATCTTCCACCAGGCCAGGTTGTCGAGGGCAGTGCCCCACAGCACGGCTTTCTTGCCGCCGGCGTTCATGGCGATGTTGCCGCCGATGCACGAAGCGCTGGCGGAGGTGGGGTCCACGGCAAACACACGGCCAGCGGCCGAGGCGGCTTCGGAGACGCGCTCGGTGACCACACCGGCACCGGTGCGGATGGTGGCGTAGGGGGCGCTCATGGGGCCGTTGAGGCCGGGCAGCACCACGTCCTCGACCGGTCCGAGGGTAATGAGCTTTTCGGTGTTGATGACCACCGATTTGGCGTCCAGCGGCACGGCGCCCCCGGTATAGCCGGTGCCGCCCCCGCGGGGGATGATGGTCAGGCCGAGCTCGATGCAGCTCTTCACCAGCGGGGCCATCTCTTCCTCGGTGTCGGGGTAGAGAACTACGAAGGGGTACTCGACACGCCAGTCGGTGGCGTCGGTAACGTGAGACACCCGGGCGTGGCCGTCAAAACAGATGTTGTCCTTGCGGGTGTGGCGAACCAGCTCGCGCTGCACGCGCTTGCGCAGCTCGGCGGTGTCCTGGAAAAGCTTGGCAAAGCGGTCGACGGCACCATGGGCCGCCACCACCAGGCTGGCCACCTTGGCACTGCGCTCGGGGTCTTCGGCACTGGATTCCTCGCGGCGCTTCTCGACCTCATGCAGGCGGTGGCGCAGCGCCCCGATCAGGGCACCCTGGCGATCCCGGTTGCCGAGCAGGTCGTCCTGCAGGTAAGGGTTGCGCTGAACCACCCATACATCCCCCAGCACCTCGTAGAGCATTCTCGCGGAGCGGCCGGTGACGCGCTCGGAACGCAAGGCGTCCAGGGTTTTCCACGCCTCCTGGCCGAGCAGTCGAATGACGATCTCCCGGTCGGAGAACGAGGTGTAGTTGTAGGGAATTTCACGCAGGCGCTGAGTCATCGGGATACCTGGGTCTGTGCAGCGGAGAACGGAGTATTTTAACGGACCGCTCCGCCTTCTGTCGAAAAACAAAGCCTTACGGAATCTGGGGGTTTGCCCGACAGGGCCGAAAGGAATACCAGGACACCTATTTTTGACTTCCCTGCCAGCGGCCGGTTCCGGCATGCCCTTCCCGTGGCGTCGAACTCAATCGACCCCACGGAGATTGCAGCCTAGTCGCGCAATGCTGCCTGCACCGCAATTTCCACACGCCAGCCGGGTTTGGCCAGGCGCACCACCTGTACACAGGCCCGGCTCGGCGCCGTTCCGGCGGGCACCCAGGCGTCCCACACGGCGTTGACCACGTCGTAGTCGGCCATGTCGGTGAGGTAGAGGGTGGCCATCAGCAGGCGCTCCTTGCCGCTGCCGGCCTGTTCCAGCAGGGTTTCCAGGCTGGCCAGCATGGCGCGGGTCTGCTCGGCAATGGCGGCGCTGTCGTCCGGCGGCACTTCGACGCAATACACCACCCCATTATGGGTTGTCGAATCGGAATATCGCGGCGTCGTGCCGGCGCGGTGGATAGGATTCATGAAAGACTCCGGTGGGGAAAAGGTGTGTATGTTGCAGCGCGGGCGCTCCGGCTGCTACCCTCCAGAGCTTCTCCCAGCCGAAACGCAGGTTCAGCCATGAGCGCGCAGCACCCCGACTATCTCCAGAAAATCCTCACTGCCCAGGTCTATGACGCGGCGATCGAAACGCCCCTCGACCCGGCCCCTAACCTGTCGGCGCGCATCCACAACAAGATTTACTTCAAGCGCGAGGACATGCAGCCGGTGTTCAGCTTCAAGCTGCGCGGCGCCTACAACAAGATGGCCAGCCTCAGCCCGGCGGCCCTCAAGCGCGGGGTGATCTGCGCCTCGGCCGGCAACCACGCCCAGGGCGTGGCCCTGTCTGCCAAGAAGCTCGGGGTACGCGCCGTGATCGTGATGCCCACCACCACCCCGGCCATCAAGATCGACGCGGTGAAGCGCCACGGTGGCGAAGTGGTACTGGCCGGCGAAAGCTATTCCGACGCCTACGGCCACGCCAAGGAACTGGAAAAGACCGAAAAGCTCACCTTCGTCCACCCCTACGACGACGTGGAGGTGATCGCCGGCCAGGGCACCATCGGCATGGAGATTCTGCGTCAGCACCCCAAACCCATCCATGCGGTGTTCTGCTGCGTCGGCGGCGGCGGTCTGCTGGCCGGCGTGGCGGCCTATATCAAGCGGGTGCGCCCCGAGATCAAGGTGATCGGCGTGGAAACCATCGACGCCGACGCCATGACCCAATCCCTGGCCGCCGGCAAGCGCATCGAACTGCCCACGGTGGGCCTGTTTGCCGACGGCGCAGCAGTAAAGCTGGTGGGCGAAGAGACCTTCCGCCTGTGCCAGGAGTACGTGGACGAGATGATCCTGGTGGATAACGACGCCATCTGCGCCGCCATCAAGGACGTCTTTGAAGACACCCGCTCCATCCTTGAGCCCGCCGGCGCCCTGGCCGTGGCCGGCGCCAAGGAATACGCCAAGCGCCACGCCCTCAAGGACAAGACCCTGGTGGCCGTGGCCTCCGGCGCCAACATGAACTTCGACCGCCTGCGCTTCGTGGCCGAGCGGGCCGAGGTGGGCGAGCAGCGCGAAGCCGTGCTGGCCGTGACCATCCCCGAAAAGCCCGGCTCCTTCAAGAAGTTCTGTGACCTGCTGGGCAACCGCAACATCACCGAGTTCAACTACCGCTACGCCGATGCAGCCAAGGCCCACATCTTCGTGGGCGTGGGCGTGCACAACCGTGCCGAAGGCGTGCGCATCACCGAACTGCTGCAACGCCACGACCTGCCCTGCCTCGACCTCACCGACGACGAGATGGCCAAGAGCCACATCCGCTACATGGTCGGTGGTCACGCCCCTCAGGCCGACGACGAAGTGCTCTACCGCTTCGTCTTCCCCGAGCGCCCGGGCGCCCTGCTCAACTTCCTCGACACCCTGCGCTCCGACTGGAACATCAGCCTGTTCCACTACCGCAACCACGGTGCCGACTTCGGCCGGGTGCTGGTGGGCATGCAGGTGCCCCCGCAAGACCGCGAGGCCTTCCAGGGCTTTCTGGCGCGGCTGGGGTATGAGTATGTGGAGGAAACGGGCAACCCGGCTTACCGGATGTTCCTGGGCTAATGCCTCCCCGGCCCCGGTCGTACAGCCCGTATCGCGTATATGGCAAGTACAGTACGGGGCCTGTACGGAACACCTTGCGTCACGCAGCGCAGCGCAAGCACCCATGCGCCTCCTGGCCTTCCCCAGAAATGCCGGCCTGCCCGTTGCAGCCTGTCGGCGCCGATGGTTTGAAGACCTAAAGGCGCTGTGACCGCCCGTCAGCAGATCGCATGTCAATCTGATGGATCACGGCTGCTCGATCATTCATCCCATGGGTGAGGTCGGCTCAGGCTGGTTGTTGCTCACAGCCCCCATCACTTCTCCGCTGTCCCCCCAACGCCCCATCGGTGACAATTGAATCCTTCAACAGGAGGGTCATGCCATGGGTTGGGAGCCGGATCGATATCTGCAATTTTCCGATGAACGTCTACGCCCGGCGGTAGATCTGCTCGGGCGGATTCCTCTGCTCAGACCGGGGCGAATTGTTGACCTGGGCTGCGGGGCCGGCAATGTGACACGCCTTCTGGCCGAGCGCTGGCCGGAGGCGGACATCACCGGCCTGGACAGCTCCCCCGCCATGCTGGAACGAGCGCGCAGCGTATTGCCCGGGGTCCGCTTCGATCAGGCTGGCGTCGAACACTGGGAGCCCGAAGAGGCCCTCGACCTGTTGTTCTCCAATGCGGCCCTGCACTGGGTCGGCGACCATGAAAGCCTGTTTCCGCGCCTGGTGGATGCGCTTTTTCCGGGCGGGGTGCTGGCCGTGCAGATGCCCGGCAATTTCGAGGCACCGTCCCATCGGCTCATCCGCGAACTGGCGGCCGCGCCGGAATGGGCGGAGCGCATTGGCCCGGCGCGGATGGGTGCGGTGCTGGGCATGGCCGACTACCACCGTCTGCTGTCGCCCCTGTGCACACGTCTTAGCCTGTGGGAGACAACCTACTGGCAGAGCATGAGCGGGCCATCTCCAGTGCTCGACTGGCTGCGTGGCACCACCCTGGTTCCCTATCTCGCGCCCCTGGATGAGAAGGAGCAGACACACTTTCTGGCCCAGCTTGGCGAGCGGCTGGCGGTGGCCTATCCGCCGGACACCCACGGGACGACCCTCTTTCCCTTCCGGCGCATTTTCATCGTTGCCCAAAGATGAGCGCCGCAGCCCTGTTTGCCGGTGCGGCGGCCTGGGTAGCCAAGGCGGATGGCCTGATCATCTCGGCCGGAGCAGGCATGGGGGTTGATTCTGGCCTGCCGGACTTTCGCGGCAACACGGGCTTCTGGCGGGCCTACCCGGCCTTGGCGAAGGCCCGCATCGCCTTCGAGGAGATCGCCAGCCCGGACGCTTTTCGCCGTCACCCCCGGCAGGCCTGGGGCTTCTATGGTCATCGTCTGAATCTGTATCGACGCACCATTCCCCACCAGGGCTTTGCCATCCTGCAACGCATCGGCGCTCGTCTGCCCCGGGGCGCTTTCGTGTTCACCTCGAATGTGGATGGGCAGTTTCAGCAGGCCGGCTTTCCGGAAGAGTCGATCTGCGAGGTGCACGGCTCGCTGCATCACCTCCAGTGCATGGAGGCCTGTGGGCAGCCCATTCATTCGGCAGAGGCCTACTTTCCGGAGGTGGATGGGCAGGCATGCCTGCTCACCAGCCCCCTGCCCCGCTGCCCCCGCTGCGGCGCCCTCCTCCGCCCCAACGTATTGATGTTCGGCGACGGTGAATGGCTCAGTCAGCGCACCGCCACCCAGCGTCGGCGGCTGGAGGCGTGGCTGGCCAGGGTGCAGCGCCCGGTGGTCATCGAGATTGGTGCCGGCAGCCATGTGCCTACCGTACGCTGGTTCAGTGAAACCCTGGGCGAGCCCCTGGTGCGCATCAACCCGACCGAGGCGGAGATTCCAGGTCGAGGAATCAGCCTGCCAATGGGGGGGCTGGCAGCTCTCAGTGGCATCCACTCGGCCCTGGTGCAGCAGGGCTTTGCTGCATGAGCAGGCGGCCTGCCCGGCCCTTGTTCCACGTGAAACAATGTCGATGGAGCTGATCAGCCTTCACAGTTCCGATTTTGATCCTGCGTCCTGCCCCCAAAACTCCCTTGATCAGAACGGAGTGTTTCACGTGAAACATACCGCCCCACTCCACCTGCCATTCAGCCCGGATGCGGCCCTCGTACTGAAGCGCCGTCAAGCACCCCAGCTTGTTCCGGGTCATCTCCAGTCCATCGCCCTCGAAGACACCCACACCTTCGGCACTCTCTACAGTCTGGATGGTGACGCCATGGCAGCGGAGGCCGATGAGTTCATGCTCCATGAGAGCCTGGTGCACATCCCGGCCCTCAGTCATCCTGATCTCCGGCGGGCCCTGGTTCTCGGGGGTGGAGATGGCGCCTCCGCCCGGGAGTTGCTCAAGCATCCTGGGCTCGACAGCATCATCGTGGCCGAGCTGGATCCGGGGGTGGTCGTTACCATCCGCAGACTTCTGCCCGCCCTGCCCCAAGACGCCTTCGACAACGGGCGGGTCGACCTACGCATCGGCGACGCCGCCCACACCCTTGCCTCAGCCTACCAGGCAGGCGAGCGCTTCGACGTGATCCTCTTCGACCTGACCGAGGCCGACGACCCCGCCTGCGCCCATCTGCACCAGCCCGATTTCCTCCAACTCTGCGCGGCCAGTCTGGCTCCCCGTGGGATAATCCACGTCCAGCTCGGCTCCCCCTTCTACCAAGCGGAAAAGGTGGCAAGCCTGTATCGTCGGCTGGAGTCCGTTTTCCCCAAACCACAGGTCAGCCTCATCCATGTTCCGCTCTATGGCGGCCCCTGGCTTCTGGCCTGCTGCAGCGGAAACGCCCAGCCCGAGCCGGACGAAACCACGCTTGTCGAACGCATGACCGCCAGATGCATTCACGGTCTGCGCTACTACAATCCGGCGCTTCATCTTGCCAGCCGGGCCCTGCCCAATTACATCCGCGACCTGCTCGCCTGAGATCCATGCCCAGCCGCCCCCCTCGCCCCACTGCCCCCGCGTCCCCCCCCCCACTTGCCGAAGACAGCCTCGCCTACAGTTTTGTCACCACCGCCCAGCTCATCGCCGACGTGCTTGCCGGGGGCACTCTGACCGAGGCCCTGGCGGCTCTGTGGAGTGCACGGCCGGCCACGCCCCCCAGTGTCCGTGGTGCCATCCTCGACCTCGCCTACGGCAGTCTGCGCGACTACGGCCGGCAGGATTTCGTCCTCGGCAAGCTGCTCCAGAAGCCGCTCCCCGAGCCGGTCCAATCCCTGCTGCGGGTGGCCCTGTATCGCCTCGACAGCCGCGCCGACACCGCCCACACCATCGTTGACCAGGCCGTCACTGGCGCCGCAACGCTGCTGGGCGGCAAATTCAAGGGGGTGGTGAATGGCGTGCTGCGCAATGCCCTGCGTCAGTCTGCCGAGCTGAACCGGGCCGCCGATGCCGACATGGTGGCCGAGTTCCGCCACCCTCCCTGGTGGATCCGCCGCCTACGCAGCCAGTATCCGGATGACTGGCGCGCCATTCTGGCCGCCGGCAACACCCATCCGCCCATGGCCCTGCGCGTCAATCGCCGCCGGACAACACGGCGTGAAGTACTGGCGGCGTTTGCCGCCGCCGAGCTGCCTGTACGTGAGTTCAACAACGGAGCCCTGCTTCTCGATCGCCCGGTTCCGGTAACGCGGCTACCGGGATTCGCCGAGGGCCTGCTCAGCGTGCAAGATGCCGGCGCCCAGCACGCTGCCCGCTACCTCGACCTGGCCGACGGCCAGCGGGTGCTCGACGCCTGCGCAGCCCCCGGCGGCAAGACCTCCCACATCCTGGAAACAGCCCAGGTGGCGCTCACCGCCCTCGACAGCGATGCCCTCCGGGCCCATCGAGTCAGCGAAAACCTGGCCCGCCTCGGCCTCTCCGCCGAGGTAAAGACCGCCGACTGCCGCAACCTGTCCCGCTGGTGGAACGGCCAGCCCTTCGACCGCATCCTTGCCGATGTGCCCTGCTCCGCCTCCGGAGTAGTCCGGCGCAACCCAGACATCAAGTGGCTGCGCCGCTCCGACGACATTGCCCGCTTCGCGGCCCAGCAGGCCGAGATCCTCGATACCCTGTGGCAGGTCCTGGCCCCGGGTGGCAAAATGCTTTATGTCACCTGCTCGGTGTTTGCCGAAGAGAACCGGGAGCAGATCGCCGCATTTGCGAGCCGCCATCCCGATTGCTGCCCCCTGCCCATCGCAGGCCAGCCCGATTGCCAGTATCTGCCTTGCACCGAACATGACGGATTTTTCTACGCCCTGCTCGAGAAAGCTGCCTGAACGACGTCGCTTCCTGCGGGGGGCGGCTGCCTTCATCGTGACAGGCAGTCTGGCCATCGGGGCCGCCCCCGCCCGGGCGGCGGAAGCCGAGATCCGGACGGCCTCGATCGAGGCCGGCGAGGAGCAATTCGTGCTCAACGCCGACATCTCTGCCGAACTCACCCCCCTGCTGGCCGACGTGGTGAGCCGGGGCGTGGCGCTGTTTTTCGTCACCGAGTTTGAACTGCGTTCGCCGCGCTGGTACTGGCTGGACGAAGAAATCGTCAGCAAGACGGTCACCTACCGCCTGTCCTACCAGTCCCTGACCCGCCAGTACCGCCTCACCACCGGCACCCTGCACCAGAACTTCAGCACCGTTGAAGAGGCCATGCGCACCATGCTGCGCATCCGCAACTGGAGTGTGGCCGAGCGCGGCACCCTACGCATCGGGCGCAGCTACAACGCCGCCCTGCGCTTCCGCCTGGATGTCACCGAACTGCCCAAGCCCCTGCAGGTGAGCGCCTTTGGCCGCAAGGACTGGAACCTCGGCACCGACTGGTACCGCTGGACCTTCGTTGCCCGCGAGGCCAAATGAGACCGACCGCCCTCGTCGTCGTCGCCGCCGTCGCCGGCATTCTGCTTTTCCTGCTGGCCACCGCCAGCGCCAACACGCCCCTCTTTGCCCGCAACTACACCCTGTTGCTGATCCTCAACGGGATCATCGCCTTGGGCCTGGCCAGCCTGGTCTTCGTGCAGCTGCGCAGCTTGTGGCGGGAGTACCGGGCGCGTCGCTTCGGGTCCCGCCTCAAGCTGCGCCTCATGACCATCTTTGCTGCCATGGCGGTGGTGCCCGGGGTGCTGGTGTATGCCGTGTCGCTCCAGTTTGCCGTCAAGAGCATCGACTCCTGGTTCAATGTGCGAGTGGATGCGGCCCTTGAGAGCGGCCTGCAACTCGGCCGCAGCTCCCTCGACATGCTCCTCGGCCAGCTCACCGACAAGGCTGAGCGCATGGTCGAGGAGCTGGAGCTGGCCCCCCAGGTGCGCTCCACTTTGCTCAATAACCTGCGTGAGCGCGCCAATGTCGAATCAGCCACGGTCTTCTCGTCCAGCGGCACGATCGTCGCCACCGCCGAAACCGAGATCGACAGCCTGGTGCCTGAACGGCCCAGCGTTGCCCAGTTGCGCCAGGCCCGCCAGACCCAGGGCTACCGGGCGGTGGAAGGCCAGGCACCGGACGGCCTGATCCTGCGGGTCATCGTACCCATCCCCTCGCGCCGCCTGGTCGAGCCCCAGTTGCTGCAACTCACCCAGTCGGTGCCCAGCACCTTCGCCGCCCATGCCGAGAGCGTCGAGACCGTGCACCGGGACTACCAGGAACTGTCCCTAGCCCGCAACGGCCTCAAACGCATCTACACCCTCACCCTCACCCTCACCCTGCTGCTGGCGCTGTTTGCCGCCGTCGCCGTGGCCTTCGTCCTCACCCGCCGCCTGGCCGCACCGCTCTTCATCCTTGCCGAAGGCACCCAGGCCGTGGCTGCCGGCGACTTCAGCCCCCGCCAGGCCCTGCCCGCCCGGGACGAGCTCGGCGTGCTGACCCAGTCCTTCAACCAGATGACCCGCCAGCTTGAGGATGCCCGCGCCCAAGCCGAGAACAACCGAGCCGCCGTGGAGCGCAACCGGGCCTACCTGGAAGGAGTGCTGGCCAACCTCTCCGCCGGAGTGCTGGCCTTCTCGCCGGACGGACATCTGAGAGCCGCCAACCATGGTGCCATGACCATCCTCAACGACCCCCTGGACGGCTACGAGCGGGTACGTCTGGAGGAATGGACTGCCCACGGGGATTTTCGTGAGGCCCTGCTGGGCGCCCTGCGGGACCCCGAGCCGAACTGGAACCGGCAGATCGAGTTTTCCAACCCGGATGGCAGCACCCAAACCCTGCTCCTTCACGGCACCCGCCTGCCCGACGACACCGGCGGCGGCTGGGTGGTGGTTTTCGATGACATCACCCATCTCATCGCCGCCCAGCGCACCGCCGCCTGGGCGGAGGTGGCGCGGCGCCTGGCCCACGAGATCAAGAACCCCCTCACGCCCATCCAGCTTTCCGCCGAACGCCTGCAGTTCAAGCTCGCCGATCGCCTCGACACCGAGGGCAGGGAAATGCTCGAACGCTCCACCACCACCATCGTCAACCAGGTGGAGGCGATGAAGAACCTGGTAAATGCCTTCCGTGACTATGCCCGGCTACCCACCCCGGTGATGACGCCGGTGGATCTCAACGCCCTGGTGCGCGAAGTGCTGGTGCTCTACGAGGGCTCCCGGGTGATGATCCACGCCGAACTCGCCGCCGACCTGCCCCAGGTGCTCGGCGATGCCACCCAGCTCCGCCAGGTCATCCACAATCTGCTGCAGAACGCCGAAGACGCCCTCAGCGAAGAGGATGCGCCCGAGATACGCCTGTTGACCCGAGCCGATGCCCGGCGGGTAGACTTGATCCTGCGCGACAACGGGCAGGGTTTCCCGCCAGAGATCCTGTCCCGGGCTTTCGAGCCCTATGTCACCACCAAGACCCGTGGCACCGGCCTGGGTCTGGCCATCGTGAAGAAGATCATCGACGAACATGAGGGCGAGATCCGTCTCGCCAATCGCGAAGCTGGTGGTGCGGAAATCCGCATCCGCCTGTGCACCGCTCCCCAATCCGAGTCCACCACCCATGGCCAAGATCCTCATCGTTGACGACGAAGTCGGCATCCGCGAACTCCTCTCCGAGATCCTGCGCGACGAGGGGCACGACATCATCCTCGCCGAGAACGCCGGCGCAGCCCGGGCTGCGCGCAATGCAGCCCGGCCTGACCTCGTGCTGCTCGACATCTGGATGCCCGACACCGACGGGGTCAGCCTGCTCAAGGAATGGTCGGCCAACGGCCAGCTGACCATGCCGGTGGTGATGATGTCCGGCCACGGCACCATCGACACCGCCGTGGAAGCCACCCGCATCGGTGCCATGGAGTTCCTCGAAAAGCCCATCGCCCTGCAGAAACTGCTTGCCGCGGTGAAACGGGGGCTGTCGCGCATCAAACCCGCCCACGCCCCCAGCCCCCTGGGTCTGGCTGCCTTCAGCCGCTCGGCGCCCTTGCGTGACCTGCGCAAGCGCCTGGAGCAGATGGCAGACAAGTCGCGCATCATCCTGTTGCGCGTGGGGCCGGGCAGCCTGGCCGAGCTATGTGCCCGCAGCCTGCAGCGGGTCGGCACTCCCTGGCTCGACCTGTCCCTTTCGTCCCTGCCCATCGAACTCAACGTGCTCGAAGGCGCCCGCAACGGCGTGCTGTATGTGCCCGAGCTGATCTATCTGTCGCGCCCCCAGCAGAAGAACCTGGTGTTTGCCATGGACCGCCTGGAGCGCCACGGGCAGACCCTGGTGGTGGCCACCGAGCACCGCCCCGAGGAACTGGTGGAACACGGCTGGGAAGAGCGCGCCCTGGCCCGCCTGTTCGAAGTCTCCCTGGCCCCGCCGGCCCTGGGCGAGATCCGCGACGAGATCCCCGAGATCGCCAGCCAGATCCTGCTGCACTTCGTCGAAGCCGGCGAGGTGCCCGCCCGCCGGCTCTCCTCCGCCGCCCTCAACGCCCTGCGCAACCAGGGCTGGCCGGGGGGCTACGGCGAGCTCAAGGCCGCCATCAAGTCCCTGGCCCTGGGCACCCTCGAAGAAGAGATCGGCATGGACGAGGTGGCCCACCTGCTGGTCAAGACACCCCCCGCAGCCCTCGGCCTGCCCCTCGACCTGCCCCTCCGCGAAGCCCGCGAGATCTTCGAGCGTCTGTACTTCGAACACCACCTGCAGATCGACGGTGGCAACATGACCCGCCTCGCCGAGAAGACTGGTCTCGAACGCACCCATCTGTACCGCAAGCTCAAGCAGCTCGGCATCAGCGTTGGCCGTCGGCACGAAGAGAGCAGCTCCTGAGCGCTCCCCGCCGGGGCAAGGAAGGAAGACATGAAGATCATCATCCTTGGTGCCGGCCAGGTCGGCACCTCCGTCGCCGAGAGCCTCGTCTCCGAAGCCAACGACATCACCGTGGTGGATAACAACGTCGAGCATCTCACCTCGCTCCAGGAGCGCCTCGACCTGCGCGTGGTGACCGGCAATGCGGCTGCCCCGTCAGTGCTGGACGCCGCCGGCGCCCAGGACGCCGATCTGCTGATCGCCGTCACCCAGTCGGACCAGACCAACCTGTGCGCCTGCCGGGTTGCCAAGACCCTGTTCAACATCCCGACGCGCATCGCGCGCCTGCGCTCTGCCGACTACGCCGAACACCCCGAGCTGCTGAACGACAGCAACTTCGCCGTGGACCACTCCATCTGCCCCGAGCAGATCGTCACCAACTACATCCGCAAGCTGATTGAGTTTCCCGAGGCCCTGCAGGTGCTGGAGTTCGCCGAGGGCATGGTCACCATGATCGCCGTGAAGGCCTTCGAAGGCGGCCTGCTGGTGGGCAAACCGCTCAACACCATCCCCCTGCGCCTGCCCAACATCGATGCCCGGGTGGCCGCCATCTTCCGGCGCGACCAATCCATCATCCCCTCCGGGGACACCATCATCGAAAGTGGTGACGAAGTCTTCATCATTGCGGCCACCTCCCATATCCGCAAGGTCATGACCGAGCTGCGACGCATGGACAAGCCCATCAAACGGGTCATCATCGCCGGCGGGGGCAACATCGGCTTCCGCCTCGCCCGGGCCATCGAGAGCACCTTCAACGTCAAGCTCATCGAGCGCGACCGACGTCGTGCCGAGGTGCTCGCCGGGCAGTTGTCCCGGACCCTGGTTCTGCGCGGTGATGGTACCGACGAAGCCCTTCTCGACTCGGAGAGCATCGAGGAAACCGACATGTTCCTCGCCCTCACCAACGACGAGGAGGACAACATCATGTCGGCCTCCCTGGCCAAGCAGATGGGCGCCCGCCGCAC
Source organism: Zoogloea sp. (assembly GCF_028689785.1). GTDB lineage: Bacteria > Pseudomonadota > Gammaproteobacteria > Burkholderiales > Rhodocyclaceae > Zoogloea. The sequence goes on from NZ_JAQVCN010000004.1 coordinate 137,038, forward strand.
CCTGGCCCTGATAAACCGCAAGTCATATGTGGACCTGGTACAGGGCGGGCGCATCGACATCGCCATCTCGCCGGCCCAGACCTCCATCGGCCAGCTCCTGGCCCGGGTGCGACGGGGCGATGTGGCCGCCGTGCACAGCCTGCGCCGAGGCGCCGCCGAAGCCCTGGAAGTCATTGCCCACGGAGACGCCAAACACTGCAAGGTGATCGGCCGCCGCATCGAAGAGATCGACCTGCCCGAAGGCGCCACCATTGCCGCCATCGTGCGCAATACTGGCCAGAGCCGCACCGAGTACAAGGAGCTGATGCCCTACGAGGTGCCCATCCACGAAGTCATCATGGCGCACCATGACACCGAGATCCGTGCCGAGGACCACGTCATCGTCTTCTGCACCAGCAAAAAACTGATCGGCCAAGTGGAGAAGCTCTTCCAGGTAGGCTGGGGCTTCTTCTGATGGACGCCCTGCTCCCTGTCGCCAACGTCCTGGGCCGCCTGCTGTCGATCTTCAGCCTGGCTTACCTGATGCCCATCGCCGCGGCCTTTTTTTATGACGATGGCACAGCCGCCGACTTCATCGCTGCCATGGTCATCTCCCTCGGCAGCGGCCTGATGCTCTACGGGGTGACCCGCTCCCATTACCGGGAGCTCAAGCCCCGGGACGGCTTCCTGCTGGTGTCTACGGTGTGGGCGCTGATGGCGGCCATCGCCACCATTCCCCTGCTCCTGGTGTACGACACCATGAGCTTTACCGACGCCTTCTTCGAGACCATGTCGGGCCTCACCACCACGGGCTCGACGATCATGACCGATCTGGATCATGCGCCCCCCGCCATCAACCTGTGGCGCCACGAGCTCAACTGGCTCGGTGGCATGGGCATCATCGTCCTCGCCGTGGCCGTGCTCCCTCTGCTGGGAGTGGGGGGCATGCAGCTCTACAAGGCCGAAACCCCCGGCCCGATGAAGGACTCCAAGCTCACCGCGCGCATTGCCGATACCGCCAAGGCCCTGTGGCTGGTGTACTTCCTCATCACCGTGGCCTGCATCCTGCTGCTAAACCAGGCCGGCCTGTCCTGGCTCGATGCCATCTGTCACGCCTTCGCTGCCCTGGGCCTGGGCGGCTTCTCGACCCGAGACGCCAGCGTCGGTGCCTTTGACAACCCCATGGTCGAGTTCATCCTGATCGTCTTCATGGTAATCGCGGCGATGAACTTCGCCACCCACTTCGTCGCCCTGCGGGGACGCGACCTCCGCGTCTACTGGCAGGACGTGGAGGCCCGCGGCGTGGTCGGGTTGATCGTCACCTCATGTTTTGGCGTGGCCCTCTATCTGTGGCTTGAAGGCACCTACGAGGACTACCCCACCGCCTTGCGGCATGCCAGTTTCAACCTCGTGTCCATGGCCACCGACTGCGGCTTCGCCAGCCAGGACTTCGACAAATGGCCCATCTTCGCCCCCCTGTGGATGCTCTTCCTGTCGTGCATCACCGCCAGCTCCGGCTCCACGGGGGGCGGCATCAAGATGATCCGCACGCTCATCCTGGCCAAGCAGGCTAACCGCGAACTCACCCGCCTGATCCATCCTGCCGTCGTCAATCCCGTCAAAGTCGGCGGCAGCGCCATTCCCAATAACGTGGTGATCGCCGTTCTCGGCTTCATCTTCCTGTACTTCATGAGCGTGGTCATGCTGACCTTCGTGATGATCCTCTCGGGACTGGATTTCATGACCTCCCTCGGCGCGGTGGTGGCCAGCATCAACAACGCCGGCCCCGGCCTCAACAAAGTCGGCCCGGCCACCAACTATGCGGTCCTGACCGATTTCCAGACCTGGGTATGCAGCTTCACCATGCTCCTCGGGCGTCTGGAAGTACTGTCCCTGGCAGTGGTGTTCACCCCCCAGTTCTGGCGCAAGTAAGCGCTTCTTGATTTGCTCCATCCACGCCCCGGCAGCAAATGGCGGATAATCCCGCCTTTGCCGCCCCGCGCGGTCCTGTCTGCTGAGGATTTCAAGTGAGCCGTCCGAAGAACGATACCTTCCTGCGCGCCCTGCTGCGCCAGCCCACCGACTACACCCCCCTGTGGCTGATGCGCCAGGCCGGGCGCTACCTGCCCGAGTACCGGGAGACGCGCAAGCGCGCCGGCAGCTTCCTCGACCTGTGCAAGAACCCCGGCCTGGCCTGCGAAGTCACCCTGCAGCCCCTGACCCGCTACAAGCTCGACGCAGCCATCCTGTTCTCCGACATCCTCACCGTACCCGACGCCATGGGCCTGGGCCTGTACTTTGCCGAAGGTGAGGGCCCCAAGTTCGAGCGCCCCCTCAAGGAAGAATGGGAGATCCGCAATCTGGCCGTGCCCGATCCCAACATCGAGCTTGGCTACGTGATGGATGCGGTCGCCGAGATCCGCCGCGCCCTCGACAACTCCGTGCCGCTGATCGGCTTCTCCGGCAGCCCCTGGACCCTCGCCTGCTACATGGTTGAAGGGGGCGGCTCCGACGACTACCGTAAGGTCAAGTCCCTGCTCTACAGCCGCCCGGACCTGATGCACCACATCCTAGAGGTGACCGCCCGTTCCGTCATCGCCTATCTCAATGCCCAGATCGAAGCCGGCGCCCAGGCAGTGATGATTTTCGACTCCTGGGGCGGGGTACTGGCCCACGACGCCTACAAGGAATTCTCGCTGGCCTACATCCGCCAGATCGTTGCCGGCCTGACCCGCGAGAAGGACGGCGAGAAGGTTCCCTGCATCGTGTTCACCAAGGGTGGTGGCCTGTGGCTGGCCGACATCGCCGACAGCGGTGCCGATGCGGTAGGCCTCGACTGGACTGTGGATATCGGTGCCGCCCGGCGCCAGGTGGGCGACAAGGTTGCCCTGCAGGGCAACCTTGACCCCTCCGTGCTGTTCGGCACCCCGGAAGCCGTCGCCGCCGAAGCCAAAAAGGTACTCGACGCCTATGGTCCCCACGCCGGTCATGTCTTCAACCTGGGGCATGGCATCTCCCAGTTCACCCCGCCGGACAACGTCACCGTGCTCGTTGATACAGTTCACGCACACAGCCGGGCCCTGCGCAGTCAGGCACGTTAAGGCATCTGGCAAGGCAATCCGGGGCCGGCATCTGCCGGCCCTGATCTTTTGTCAGACGCTCCCGGGTCATCCTGCCCAACGCCAGGAGTCCCGACCGATCGCCCCGAAACGCCCCCCGTCAAGCACTAAATTTGATAAGAGGGGCTTGACTTGTGCACAGCACCACGGATCGTGTCAGTTTTGCGACAGAACTTGGAAGCGAAAATCTTCACATTCTCAGGCCTTTGTTTTAAAAGGAATTATTATTTGTTCAGGAATGAGGCAATGTAGGAAAAACGCTGACGGGGAGCGGGTTTAGCGGCACTACGCCCATGTTTCCCACAAAGTTATCCACAGCTTTTGTGGACAAGGGAAAATACCCGCGCCGCCCCAAAGGCTTCAAGCCTGTTTCCCAAGCAGAGCCTCACCAAAACTGCGCAATCAACTGATTTAAATGAATTTTTCTTAAAGAACCCGCCCCTCCGGCCATGAGTCCCGTCATCATCCGCGTCGCCCTGCCCCTGCCTCTGCCCCAGGCCTTTGATTACACGGCAGAAAATATCTCGGCCGGAGATCTGGGGCGCTGCGTTCGGGTGCCCTTCGGGCGGGGCGAGAAGACCGGGCTCATCGTCGCCTTGCCCGATGCCGCCGATTTGCCCGTCGATCGCCTCAAGCCGGTCATCGCCATCCAACGGGACGCCCCAGCCCTCCCCGCCGACTGGCTGGCCATGGTCGAGTTTGCAGCTCGCTACTATCAACACCCCCTCGGCGAAGTCGTCGCCATGGCCCTGCCGCCCCGCCTTCGCAAGGCCGATGCCGTGGCCGGCGCCGAGGCCGACCCCCTGCTTGATCTCACGGACGACGGCCGCACCGCCCTCACTGCCGGCAAACGGGAGAGCCGCGCCCTGAGCCTGCTGCGTGATCTCGCCGCCCACGGCCCCCGGCGGCGTAGCCTGCTGCGGGCCGCCGAAGGCGCCACCCCAGCCGTGGCCGATGCCCTCAAGCGCGGCTGGATCGCCCCAGCCGTCGCCGCGAACCCTGCCGCCATGGCCGGCGCCCCGACCCTCACTACCGAACAGGAAGCCGCCCTGGCGGCCCTCTCCGAAGGCTTTGGCCGCTTCCAGCCCTTCCTGCTGGCCGGGGTAACCGGCAGCGGCAAGACCGAGGTGTATCTGCGCCTCGTCCAGCAGATCATCGCGCAGGGCGGGCAGGCCCTGATCCTGGTGCCCGAAATCGCCCTCACGCCCCAGCTCGAAGGCCGCGTGGCAGGGCGCTTCCCCGCCGCCCGGGTAATCAGCCTGCACTCGGCGCTGGCCGAAGGCGCCCGCTCCCAGGGCTTCGTGCAGGCCATGGAGGGGCGCGCCGACATCGTCCTCGGCACCCGCCTGTCGGTGTTCACCCCTCTGCCCCGCCTCGGCCTGATCGTTGTGGATGAAGAGCACGACGCCAGCTACAAGCAGCATGAAGGCGTCCGCTACAACGCCCGGGATCTGGCCATCTGGCGCGCCCGCCAGCGCAGCGTGCCCATCGTCCTGGGCTCGGCCACCCCGTCCCTGGAAAGCTGGCATGCGGCGGATACCGGCCGTTATCGGCGCGTGGAACTGACCAGCCGCGCCGTCGCCGCCACACTGCCCAAAGTCCGGCCGGTGGACATCCGCCGCGAGAAACTGCAGAACGGGGTGTCGGAGCATCTGCTGCGGGCCATCGCGGCCCGTCTGGAGCGCGGCGAACAGAGCCTCGTCTTCCTTAACCGCCGGGGCTACGCGCCGGTGCTCTCCTGCCCGTCCTGCGGCTGGGTCAGCCGCTGCCCCCACTGCACCGCCAACATGGTGCTGCACCTGGCCGACAAGCGTCTGCGCTGCCACCACTGCAGCTACGAGGCCGGCATCCCCCTGGCCTGCCCCGACTGTGGCGACCAGGACATCCAGCCCTTCGGCCGCGGAACCCAACGCCTCGAAGAGACCCTCGGCCAACGCTTCCCGGACGCCCGTGTGCTGCGCGTCGATCGGGACGCCGCCCGCACCCGCAGCCAATGGGACGCCCTCCTCGACCAGATCGGCCGAGGCGATGCCGACATCCTCGTCGGCACCCAGATGATGGCCAAGGGTCACGACTTTCCCAGGCTCACCTTCGTGGGCGTGCTCAATGCCGACTCATCCCTCTTTGCCGCCGACTTCCGCGCCCCTGAGCGCATGTTCCAGCAGCTCATGCAGGTGGGCGGCCGGGCCGGCCGGGGGGAGCTGCCAGGTGAGGTGATGATCCAGACCCAATACCCGGATCACCCCCTCTACAAGTGCCTGGAAGCCCACGACTTCGCCCGCTACGCCGCCCTCCAGCTTGAGGAGCGCAAACAGGCCCACTTCCCGCCCTACGCTGCCAACGCCTTGCTGTTTGCGACGGCACCAGAGGTGGCCACCGCCATCGACTGGCTCAAGGAGGCCCGCGCCCGCGCCGCGCCCCTGGCCCAGGCCTTTGGCGTGCAGGTGTTCGACCCAGTACCCATGCGCATGCTCCGCCTGGCCCGCCGCGAACGCGCCCAGCTACTCGTCGAGGCCGCCACCCGCCCCACACTGCAGGCCTTCCTCACCGAATGGAGTCACCACCTGTGGAGCCTGCGCCCTCCCCGCGAGCTGCGCTGGCACCTGGACGTAGACCCGGCCGAGGTGTGAGCCGGGCCCGCCTGTTACATCTCCACATACCCTTACAACTGGATTGCCAACCCGGCGCAGACAGGGCGCGTTGATCTCCCCACGGGCTGGCAATCACGCCGGCCTGGCTTAAAAGCAAACACTGCCCAGGAGAACACCATGCTGAACAAGATCATCGCCCTTGCCATCGCCACCGGTTTCGCTTCCGTCTCCTTTGCCCAGGCGCCGGCTGCCGCCCCCGCGGCTGCCCCGGTTGCCGCTGCAGCAGAAAAGAAGGCCGAGCCGGTCAAGGCTGAAGTGGCCAAGGTCGAGAAGGGCGCTACCGACAAGGCCCACAAGGCCAAGGCGCACGCCAAGGCCCATGCCAAGCACGCCGAGGTGCCCGCCGCTGCGCCGGCTGCTGCTGCACCCGCTGCCAAGTAAGCCCTGCCAGGTCAGCCTCTTCCCTGCCCTTCGAGGGGGCGTGTCCCGGATAACCGGGGCACGCCCCCTCAGCCGTTTACCGCGCGCTTCCATGACTCAGATCAAGATCAAGCCCACGCGAAAGGCGTCAAATCATTCCGCGCTTTAGACTTAATCTAAAAAATACCCCCAGAGATCCGGTTTCAGCATTCTGACATCAGCATTTTCTGGAGGATGAAAACATGAAGATCAGCCACCTTGCCCTTGCCACTGCCGTCGTCTGCGGCAGCCTCACCCCCTTTGCATGGGCAGCCAAGCCCGCCAGCGAGCCGGTCAGCCCGATCCAGCCGGCCAAGGTCACCAACCCCAAGCTGGTCGAGCTGGGCAAGAAGCTCTACTTCGATCCGCGCCTGTCCAGGTCGGGTTTCATCTCCTGCAACTCGTGCCACAACCTGTCCATGGGCGGCACCGACAACCTCAAGACCTCCATTGGTCACAACTGGCAGAAGGGCCCCATCAACGCCCCCACGGTCCTCAACTCCAGCTTCGCTCTGGCCCAGTTCTGGGACGGCCGGGCCAAGGACCTCAAGGCCCAGGCCGGTGGCCCCATCGCCAACCCGGGCGAGATGGCCTTCACCCACGAGCTGGCCGTGGATGTGCTCAAGTCCATTCCCCAGTACGTGGCCGAGTTCAAGGCTGTATTCGGCTCGGAGACGGTGGATATCAGCAAGGTCACCGATGCCATCGCCGCCTTCGAGGAAACCCTGGTCACCCCCAACTCCCGCTTCGACAAGTGGCTGAAGGGCGACAGGAAGGCCCTCAACGAGAAGGAACTGGCCGGCTATGCCCTGTTCAAGAACAGTGGCTGCGTGGCCTGCCATAACGGCCCGGCACTGGGCGGCACCTCCTTCCAGAAGATGGGCGTGGTCGAGCCGTACAAGGCCACCAGCCCGGCCGAAGGGCGCTCAGCGGTCACCGGCAAGGACGCCGACCGCTTCAACTTCAAGGTGCCCACCCTGCGCAACGTCGAACTCACCTATCCGTACTTCCACGACGGCGAAGCCGCAACCCTGGAACAGGCCGTCGATACGATGGGCCGCCTGCAGCTCGGCAAGCAGTTCACGACCGAAGAGAACGCGAAGATCGTAGCCTTCCTGAAGACCCTGACCGGCGATCAGCCCAACTTCCGGATGCCCATCCTGCCGCCTTCGACCAACGCCACGCCACGTCCGAAGCCCTTCGAGTAAGTCTCTCTGGCGGGGTGGTCCGGCATGGACGGCCCCGCCCGCGTGGACGTGTGGCGCCCTGACTCGATAAGATCCGGATCACTCCTCCCAAGGGGGAGACAGAACTCGAACAGTACGGACGCCCGACGGAGACCCCACCATGGCAGACATGAGCATCAGGCAGGCCACCGAACTGCTGCGCGAGGCCGGCATACCGGTCACCCTGCAGCGTGTCGAAATCGCCCGCAGCATGTTGTCCGCGCCCGTCCACCTGTCGGCCGACCAGGTCTTCAGCCGTGTCCGCGAAAGCGTGCCGGCCACCTCCCGGGCCACGGTGTACAACACCCTTAAACTGTTCAGAGAGAAGAACTTGGTACGAGAGCTCATCGTGGACCCGGAACGGGTTGTGTATGACTCCAACACCGCGCCCCACTATCACCTCTATGACGCCGCAAGCGGCCGGCTCGTCGACGTTTCCGCCGACGAGCTGAAGGTGGTCGGCATGCCGGCCCTTCCCCCCGGGATGGAGCTTGAAGAGGTGGATGTGATCATCCGTGTGCGGAGTCGCGCTTAAGGCCCCTCGCCTGCCCGCTGCAGGAACAGATGCGGTGCTTGCTTACAATTTGAGAATTATTCTCGTTTACAAAATGGAGCCGCGGGATTAAATTGAGAACTGTTCTCATCAATCCCGATCGGGTGACTCCATGGATCCTGTCAGCGGACTGCCTTCCGCCCCTGCCCCTGTTCCGGCCAGCCTCTGGGCCGGGGCGCTCAGTGAACTCCTCAATCACGGTGAAACCGGTTGCCGCCAGTCGGCGCAACGGGCGGTTGACCTCCTGACCCGCCTGGCCGACAGCCCCGCCGTCGATCGTGACGTGCGCGACCTGTGCGAACGGGCCTGCCAGCGACTGATCCACCCAGAACAGGAGCGTCGCCATGTGTCTGGCTTCTGACCCCAAAGGCGGCGATCTGCAGTCCCTGCTACGCGCCGAATACGCCAGCGCTCTGGTCGCCATCGACCTGCCCAAGCCAGGCACAGTGCCCGTCCTGCGCCGCGCCCGCCTGTGGGATCTGGACGATAAACTGCACTGCCCCATCATCGGCACCTGCATCTCCATTGACGAACTTCAGCGTTTTGCGCGGCGCTTCCAGTTTGCCCGCCCGTCCGACGATGACTTCACGGTACACGTGGAAGCCGTGGGTCTGGCGCGCAGTCGCAACCCGGTGTCCGAAGCCCTGCAGCGCCACCTGGAGAAAAAATTTCATCTGGCAGTGGAGCGCTTCAGCAAACTCAAGAGCGATACGGAAGTCCGTCAGCAATGGATCGAGTGCTGCAACCGGGGCGACGTGGCTGGTCCCCTGTGGGCGGTGTGCACCCATCGTGCCGTGTCCGCCGAAACCCGCCAGCGCGCCTACACCGACATCCACATGCTGTCCCATCAGGTGGGGGCTGGGCAGGCGGCCGACGCCCGGCGCCTGGCCCATCTGGAGGCCGAAAACGCCGAACTGAAGCGCAACCATGCGCGTGAGGTGGCCGCACTGCGTCGGCAGCTCAGCGAGGCAACAGCCGGACTCGACGCGCGGGATGCAGCCATCGAGCAGGCGGCTTTGTTCCAGAAGCGCCTGCAGCGCTTCGAATCCGGCCAGGTCTACGTCGAGATGGGGCAGCGCCTGCTGGCCCTGCAGACCTCCCACGAGGCCCTGCTCGACAGCACCCGGCAGTTGCTTGAGCTGGAACGCCAGCTCAAGGACAGCCGCGAGGAATCCCGCCGGCTGGTGGCCGAGCGCGACACCGCGGTGGCCGAACGGGGCGCCCTCGAACACCTGCTCCAGGCCCTGGATAGCCCCGTCTGCGACAAGGCCGGCAGCGACGACTGCGCCGGCTGCAGCCAGTCCCTCACGGCCCGCTGCGTGCTCTACGTGGGGGGACGTGCGTCCCTGCTGGCGCAGTACCGGCAACTCGCCGAACGCCTGGGCATTACCCTGATCCACCACGATGGCGGGCAGGAGGAGTCCCTGTCACGCCTGCCCGAACTGATCCATGGCGCCGACGCAGTGGTGTGCCCCACCGACCGTATCAGCCACAACGCCTACTACCATGTGAAGGCCCACTGCAAACGGGTCGGCAAACCCTGCCTGTTCTACCGCGGCGGCGGCGTCTCGGGCTTTGCCGTGGCCATGGCGCGGGTCAGCCGGGGCGAGTTCAGCGTGGCGGGCAGCGAGGCCGGCTGAACGCCCCTCAGTGGGGCTTGAAGCGGCCGGCCCGGGCCAGTGGCACAAAGCTCAGGATCTGCGCCCCCAGCAAGATCAGGAAGGCCACCCGCAGGGCATCCGCGCCGCCCATACCCTCGGCCCCCAGGCCGTCCAGCAGCCCGCCCAGGCCCCACTGGACCACGAAGGCGCCGATGAAGGCCATCAGGTTGATGCTGGTGGTCACCCGGCCGGTAAGATGCAGGGGAAACAGGCCGGCCACCACCCCGTACATCTGGGCGCCAGTGGCCGACACGATGCCGAGCGCGCACCACAGCACCAGCGTCGGCCCGGCTTCGGCAATGATCAGCCCCTCCACCACCATGGTCAGGAACAGCCCCACCTGCATCAAGCGTAGCGGCGTGATGCCCCGGGCAGCAAGCCGGGTGGCCCACGTACCGATGGACAGCTGGCCGGCCAGCATGCCGACGTTGAGCCAGAACAGGTGGTCCGCCGCCACACTGCGGCTGTAGCCATTCACCTCCATCAGCCAGGGCACGGCCCACAAGCCCTGCAGGGCCATGAACCCACCGGTGAAGAAGGCCGACTGCCCTGAAAAGCTCCAGAAACGCCCTGCCGACAAGACCTCTGTGACGCCCCGCAAGGCGCTCTGCAGATCTACGCCATGCCCCCCGCCATCCTTCTCCGGCATGGCCAGAAAGATCAGGGTGGCAATGCCCGCAGCCAGGGCTGCCACCACCCAAAAAGCCCCTCTCCAGCCGAGAAAAGGCAACGCCGCCTCCAGCGGCGCCGACGCGGTGACAGCCCCCAGAGCACCGCAAGACATGATGTAGCCGGTCATCGACGCCAGTCTCTCCCGCGGAAACCACAGGGTGAAGCCCTTCAACCCGGCCATCAGACAGGCCGCCACCCCCAGACCGATCAGCCCCCGGGCGCTGGCCAGGGTGGGCAGGCTGTCTCCGGTGGCAAAGAGCACCCCGCCGAGGGCCGTAATCAGCAACAGCGCAGCCTCCACCCGGCGCGGGCCGTAGCGGTCCAGGGCGATGCCAACCGGAATCTGGGCCAGGCCAAAGGCGAAAAAGTAGGTGCTGGTAAGCAGACCCAGGTCCGCAGCGGTCAGCGCCAGCTCCCGGGTCAGATCCGGGGAAATCACCGCATTGACCGTACGCAGCAGGTAAGACAGGTAATAACCCAGGGCGAAGGGCAGGAAGATCCGGCTGACCAGAAAGAGCGACGAAGGAGCTGGGCGGGCGTGCATGGGACGGACGTGCTGGGATTGGGCGAGCCCGGAGCTTACCGGGCCCGATGGCCTTCGTGTCGGAACATCAGGGAAAGCCCCAGGGCGCATCCTGTGCACCTTCTCCAACGGTCCGGAACACCTTGACTGGCTTTGTTCCGGCCCCGGAAAGCCGGGCGCGCGCAACGGCGCGATTCATCGATTTGCTGTGCATAATTTAACTAAAGTTTGCACAGCAGCCGTCGTTACCGGCCTACGACATCATCGGAATGTAGCCATGCCCACGCCCGCCACGATTCTGCTCGTTGATGACAGCCGTGCTTCACGCATGCTGTGCGCTTCGGTCATGCGCAGTGTCCGTCCCGACCTGCAACTGCTCGAAGCCGGTGACGGCGCCGCTGCCCTGGCCATGCTGGTGGACGTGAGCCCCGCTCTGGCAGTGCTCGACATGAACATGCCTGGCATCTCCGGCCTTGAGCTGGCTGAAAAGCTCCGCGCCAGCCACCCCGAGATGAAACTGGCGCTGCTCACCGCCAATGCCCAGGACGCCATCCAGCGTCGGGCCGCAGACCTCGGCGTACACTTCTTCCGCAAACCCATCGGTGAGGCGGTAATTGCCAACATCCTGGCGCTGCTGGAGTAGAGCATGCGGACGTTCTCGGAACTCGAGATGGATGCCCTGACCGAGGCCTTCAACCTGTCCCTCGGAGAAGCCGCGAACACCTTTTCGGCCATTGTCCGCGAGGAGATCGAACTGTCGGTGCCCACCATCGAGATCGTCTCCCGGGAAGAGCTGACCCTCCGCCTGGAAAGTACCCAGCCTGGTGGTGCCGCCGAGCGCCTGTGCCGCATCAACCAGCACTTCGATGCCGCCAGCGGCTTTCAAACCGACGCCCTGCTGCTCTTCCCGGAGCACGGCAGCCTCGAGATCGTGCGCCGCATGCTCGGTGACGACACCTCCATCGAACAGATCACCGAACTCGAACAGGACGCCCTGGCCGAGATCGGCAACATCATCATCAACAGCTGCATGAGCAGCCTGGCCAATCTTTTCGGCACCGAGATGAGCGGCTCCCTGCCCCGGGTCCAGTCGCGCACGGCCCGCACCCTGCTCGATGACAAAGCCGCCACCGACGTGATCCTGGTAGCGCGCATCGGCATGACCATGGCCGCTCACAATCTCTCCGGCTTCGTGCTGTTCATCATGGACGTGCCTTCCATCGAGCACTTCATGGACCAGGTGAGCCGCCTCTTCCATCTCCCCCAACACGGAGAAAGCCAGCCCTCGTGATGGATTGCTGCCACCTCCTCCCGGACAGCGTCGATATGGGGCTCATCCTCATCAGCGGGGAGGGCCGCATCCTGCTCTGGAATCGCTGGATTGAAGAGCGGGCCGGGCTGGCGGCCAGCCAGGTGACCGGCATCACCCTGGCAGAAGCCTTTGGCCCCCACGTAGACCCACGGGTCGCGCTCGTCGTGCGCGAAGCCCTCGATTTTGGATGGTCAGCACGTCTGTCCCACGCCCTGCATCCCACGCCCCTGCCCCTCTACCCTCCTGGCGGGGGTCGCAGCGAACGCATGAAGCAGTCCATCGACGTCACCCCGGTAGCCAGCGAAGGCCGCTATCACTGCCTGCTGCAGGTGCGCGACGTGACCGAGACGGTGCGCCGCGAAGCCTTGCTCAAGCAGCAGTCCCGACAGCTGCGCCTCGACCTGCAGCGCCTGTCCCGAGCCCAGGTAGAGCTGCAGCGCAGCGAGATGCGCTTCCGCGAACTGGCCCGTCAGGCCCCGGCGGGGCTCTTCGAGGCCGATGCGCAGGCCTGCTGCACCTTCCTCAACGAGCGCTGCGAACAGATCCTCGGACACGATCTGGAGCAGGTTGCCGGCACGCCATGGATCAACCTCCTGCCCGTGGGCGAGCAGGCCCGGGTACGCGCCATCTGGTGTCTGGCGGCCGAATCCGCTACCCGTTTTGCCGAGGAGTTCCGCTATACCCGCCCTGATGGCGAGTACCGCTGGATGCGCGCCGAGGCCGGCCCACAGCACGACGAACACGGGCGCATCAGCGGCTTCATCGGCACCATGCTGGACGTCACCGAGTTCCACGAGCGGGCCATCCGTAACGAGTTCCGGGCCAACCACGACGGCCTCACCTCCCTGCTCAACCGGGATCGCTTCGAACGTCACCTGCGCGCCGCCATCTCCGGCGCCCGCGAGGTTGCCGACCGGCTGGCCCTGCTGTTCATCGACCTGGACGACTTCAAGGGCATCAACGACACCCATGGCCACCATGCCGGCGACACCGTGCTCAAGACCATCGCCGGCCGGGTGCGCCGGGTGCTGCGCAGCGAAGACATGGTGGCCCGCTACGGCGGTGACGAATTTGCCGTGCTGCTCACCGGCACTGGCGACAGCGCCACCCTCGACGCCATCATCTTCAAGATCCACCAGGCCGTTGGCCTGCCCATCAATCTGGGCCACTGCCACGTGCGCATCGGCTGCTCCATCGGGGTTTCCGTCTTTCCCGACCATGGCAGCGACCCGCTGAGCCTGCTGACCCACGCCGACAAGGCCATGTACGCGGCCAAGCGCTCCCGCTCAGGCCAAATCACCACCCCCGCCTGAGGCACCCACCGGCAGGGGCAGCAGCACTCTCCAGTGCGGCCAGGGCCGGCTCGACTCAGCCCAGCGCAGGACTGGGCGGCAAGCCGCAGGCCGCCCGATACTCGGCGGCAAGGCGGTCACACAGCTCACGCACGGGAAGCACATCATGGATGGTGGCAACCCCGTGGCCGGCGCTCCACACATCGCGCCAGGCCCTGGCCTCATCAGCCAGGGGCTTGAGCTTGCCCTTGCCCACCCCCTGCACCAGGTTTTCGCGCTGATGGCCGAGCTTTTCCAGGCTCGGCCACAGGAAATTGGCATTGGTGCCCGAAACCGCGTCGGTATAGACGATGTCTGCCGCCCCGCAATCCACCAGCATCTGCTTGTAGGCGTCCTGGGCGCTGGATTCGCGGGTGGCAATGAAGCGCGTGCCCATGTAGGCCAGATCGGCGCCGAGAACTTCAGCGGCCCTCACCGCATAGCCATCGGAGATGGCGCCGCCGAGGATCAGGGCACCGTCCCAGAACTCACGGATCTCGCGGACCAGGCTGAAAGCGCTCTGGGTGCCAGCGTGGCCGCCGGCCCCACCGGCCACGGCGATGATCCCGTCCACCCCGGCAGCTGCGGCCTTGCGGGCATGGTAGGTGTGGATCACATCCGAGAAAACCAACCCGCCGTAAGCGTGGACGGCCTTCACCACCTCGCCCGGATGGCCCAGACTGGTGATCACGAAAGGCACCCGGTGGCGGCAGATCAGCGCCAGGTCGGGTTCAACCCGGGCGTTGGAGGCATGCAGGATTAGGTTGATGCCGTAAGGGGCGACGGGCGCCGAGGGATCGGCGGCCCTGGCCTCGGCCAGCCCCCCGTTGATGCTGCCCAGCCAGACGTCAAGCTGCTCTGGCGTGCGCGCATTGAGGGCAGGAAAACTACCGGCAACGCCGGCCTTGCAGGTTTCGGTGACCAGTTCGGGGCCGGACACCAGGAACATCGGCGCGGCGATGGCGGGAAGGCGCATTGCGCCGCGGAATGCGTGCGGAAGTGTCATGTTGCTGTCTCCTGGATTTATCTTCTTGTGGGTCCTGCGGTGGCGAATCTAGCACGTCACCAAGGAGACAGCAGTGGTCAGCCTACTCCGTCACAGGCGCTTCGCCGGCCTTTTCGGCCGCCGGCCCGGCCTGCTTCACCACTTTGCTCACCGCCCGGACAGCCCGCTTGGGGATCACCTTGGGCGGATTACCGGCCGCAGCCTGCCCGGCACCAGGCACCACCGAAGACAGGCTGGCGCCGGGCTCCAGATGCCAGTCGGGCCCGCTCAGGGGGCCTTTGACACGAACCGGCAGGGTCATGCCACGCAGGCTGGACAGGGAGCCGCTGTCGGGCCCCGGCGGCACAAGCACGAGGGTCACCCGGGAAAGAGCATCGATGTGGCTCCGGCTCAGGTCGATCTCGCCGGCGCCCCCCACCTGCAGCATGCCGTTCTTGGCCTTCAGATCCGTACTGCGGGCCACCCCGTCGGCAATCAGGAAACTCGCCGTGAGCTCACCCACCGGGGTGGATTCGCGCGCCCGGTGAGGCCGCCTGGCACCCTGCCGGGTGCTGAGCAGCCCACGCCACTCCTTCATGGCCTGCCCCATGTCGATGCCGGGCACGCTGCCGTTGCGTATCCGCACCCGGGCCAGTCCCTGCAGCGCGTTCACCAGGCCACTGCGGCTCTCAGCCTTGCTGCTGAGGTCCACAAAGAAGTTGGTCGTCCCCCCAAGCTTCTGCTGCACTCCGAAATCCTTCAGCAACGGGCCAAGCTCTGCATTCTGCAGATAAGCCCTATAGCTCGCCTGGGCGTCCTCTGCGTTCAAGCTGAGGCTGCCCTCCAGACTCCCGCCGTAAAGGGAGAGCGTATGTCCGGCGGACTGCAGGCGCCCCCCGTGCACGCTGAGCGGCAGCTTGACGTGTTCCAGCTTGAGCCCCGCCACCCTCAGCTGGCCGAAGCGGATCACTCCATCCATCTCCAGCCCGCGCAGGGGCGACAGGTCGAAGCGCTCGTCGACTGCCTTGTCCGGTACCGGCGTGCGTCCGGGCTTGCCGGCCAGATAGGCGTCCACATCCAGCTGGTTCACGTCCATGTCGAAACCAAGGGCTGCGCCGTCGAACCGGGGCAGGGTCCAGCTACCCTTGATCTGGCTCTGCGCCGAGCGCAGCGCAAGGTGGCCCGCCGCGGAGCTACGCGTCAGGTCGATGCGTGCATCGGCTTCGGTAGAAAACTTGAGAGGGGGCAAACCGGCCCGGGTTGGGGCGAAGTTGAGCTCACCGGTGAGGGCCGCCAGGTCGAGCTGGCCACTGTTGCCCTGCCAGCGGCCCGGACCGGCCAGAGTGCCGGTGAGCCGGCCACTGGCGAGGCGCAGGTCCAGCTCGGTCATCAGCTTGCTGACCTGCAGGCCCTTGTCGCCCGCCTGCAGCTCGGTCAGACGCAGACGCACGTTACCACCGCGCAGCTTGCCATCCAGGCGCAGGCTGGCATCGACGCTATCGGTATCAGGGCCCCGCGGACCGAGCTTGAGGCGGGGCGTGCTGGCCTTCAGCTCAAAGGGCTCACCGGCGGCTTTGCCGCGCACCTGCAGGCTGCAGCCCTGGATCACCGACGGGCTGCCGTCGGCCCATTCCATCTCGGTCAGGGACAGCTCGCTGTCCAGGGCCTCCCAGCCACCCACATCGCCGCGGGCCACCAGGCGCAGCTGGCGCAGGCGCGGCAGGCTGTCACCTGCGTCCAAGCGGTAGGCACTCTCCAGCTCAATGCTCACATCAGTGGCAGGTTCGGCACGGGTCAGACGGGTCGTGGCGTGCAGGTGGCCGTCGGCGTTGCGGCCGATACGCCCGGTTTCGAGGCCAAGCCCGGAGAGCGCAAGCTGACGGCCGCTCTGCTCGTCGGCCCAGGTAAGGGCGCCGCTACGCACCATCAGGGCTCCCACATCCAGCTCGAAGGGGGTGACGGCACTGGCCGGCGCGGCCTCGTTACCCGGATCGAGGAGATCTTCGGCATTGAGCTTGCCCGCCTTGTCGCGCTGCAGGGCCATCCGCAGCCCGTCCACCTCGATCCGCTCGACCACCACCCGACGGGTCAGCAAGGGCAGCAGGCTGACGCTGACGACGGCCTGCTCGATACCAATGAACTCGCTGCCGCCATTGCGCCCGGACAGCGTGGTCGCCGGTAGCTTGAGGCGCAGACGGGGGAACATGGACAGCTCCACCGGCCCGTCCATGCGCAGGCTGCGCTGATAACGCTGCTTGGCAAAGTAGGTCAGTTCGGCGGCCAGGCGCACGCCGTCGAAGGTGGCGTAGAGGTACAGGGCGCCAGCGGCGACGACCGTGCTCAACCCACCCAGAACAAAGGCCAGGTACTTGAGGTATTTGAAGCGCATGTCAGGCAAATCCATCACCGATGCCCCGATCTTACCCCAGGGGGCTCAAGCACCGGCCGGCTGCGCCGCGTGGCTGCGCAAGGGCAGGCGCAGCTCGAAGGTACTGCCTTCACCTGCCTGGCTTTCCACGCTCACGCTGCCGCCGTGACGCTCGGCCACCGTTTTGACGATCACCAGGCCAAGCCCAACCCCTGACGGCTTGTCGCGCCCCTCTTCGACGATGCGGCTGAAGCGCCGGAACAGCCGCGGCAGGGCCTCGGCGGGGATACCGGCTCCCTGGTCGCTGACCCGGATGATCCAGTCGCTACCCTGGGCTTTCAGGCTCACCGCCACGCGGCTGCCGGCATTGCCATACTTGATGGCGTTGGTGAGCAGGTTGATCACCGCCCGGCGCAGCAAGGAGAAGTCACCCCGCACGATGGCCTCCTCCTTGTCGGCATCACGGGTATCCACCTCAATGCGGATACCCCGGGCGTTGGCCTGGGGCCACACTTCGTCGGCTGCGGAGTCCACCAGACCGGCCAGGTCGAGTTCGACGAAGTCCTTGGGATCGGACCCTTCGGCACGCACCAGCCGGAACAGGCCGTCGGCCAGATCAAGGGCCGAGCGGGCGTAGCGGCCGATGCGGGGAATCTGTTCGGCCTGCAGGGCGGGATCGTCCCTGTAGCCGTCGATGAGGGTCAGGATGGAGGCGAGGGGCGCCCGCAGGTCGTGGGACAGGAAGTGCATGGTGTCCTCACGGCTGCGCTGGGCCTCGTGCATGGCGGTAACGTCAGCCAGACCGATGACTCGCCCGGGTCGGCTGCTGGACTCGGTCATCAGGTCGGCCACCGACACCAGCAGGTAGCGCTTCTTGTCGGGGGTGAGCTCGAACTGGCGGGTACCGGAATAGCCGCTCAGGTCCGGCAGGCCATCGCGCATCGGCAGGTAGCCGGGCCACGGCAGGGTACGCAGGGCGCGCAGCAGGGCATCACTGCGAAAGGCGCGCAGCAAATGGCGGGCCCGTTCATTGTGAAGGATGACCCGGTCCATCTGGTCGATCACCACCACACCAATGGGCAGGTGCTCAAGGGTGTCGGCAATGAAGCGGCGCACATCGCGCTGGTGCTGGGCCGCCTGACGCACGATGCGGATGCGCTGTTCGAGGGGGTCGGCGGCCCCCCGCCCGGCGTCACCGCTGGGCAGGCCGAGGGGCGTCCCCTCGCGTTCGAGGGCGATCAGCTCGGCATCCAGGTAGCGTTGGGCGGACTCCAGCCGGCGCCAGCTCCATAGCGGGTAGGCCAGCATGCAACCGAGAACTGCCGGCGCGGGGCCGAACCACCAGCCCCCCAGATGCAGGCCCAGACCGGCCAGCAGCACGGCGGAAGCCCCGAGGATGAAGGAAGCCATCAGGCCGGCGCGTGCCTCGGCGTAGAGCAGGATCAACATGAGGACGAGGACCAGCACCATCGCCACGACGGCGGAGACCCACGCCGACAGAAGGGTGACAGCCACCCCCCGGCGCAGGGCGTCAAATACGTTGGCCTGCACTTCGACACCGGACATCGGCCGGGACAGTCCGGAGGTGGGCGTGGGCACCGCGTCACCCATGCCGGCTGCAGTGGCCCCCACCATCAGGATCTTGCCACGCAGAGCCTCGGCCGGCACCTCGCCGCTGAGCACGGCCCGGTAGGAGAAATGGGTATAGGTGCCAGGAGGGCCGGAGAAGGGCATGCGCAACCAGTCGGCACGCTGCCAGTGCTGATGATCCCGCCCTTCGCCGATGGGCGGGGGCGGGAAACGGCTGGCGGCATCCGGATCGACCAGGCGCAACAGGGCGAGAGCCAATTGGGGGTGCCGGGCCGCACCAAAGCCTTCCCAAAGGTAAACACTGCGGGCGATACCGTCCGGGTCGAACTCGACCTGGCTGTGACCGATGGCGGCAGCCGCGTCGGCAAACACACCCAGGGGATACACCTCCCCGGAGAGGATCGCGCCAGTGGTGGCCTGGGCGAGGGGCAGTACCACCCGCCCGTGGTCGCGGATGGCCCGGGCCAGGGCCGCGTCGGCGCCCGGATCATCGGAGCTGGCGGTTTCGAGGAGCAGATCAAGCACGACGGCCCGCGCTCCGGCCTCCCGGGCCACGTCGATAAGCGCCGCATGCACCCGCCGCGACCAGGGCCAGCGACCAATGCTGGCGAGGCTCGCATCGTCGATGGAAACGATCACCACATCCTCGCTGGCCGGGCGCGTCCAGGCAGACAGCACCCCGTCATAGAGCGTCTGGTCGATTCTCCACAGCCAGCCCTCGACCGCCGCCACGAGGGTCAGCAGGACGCACAGGAGCGTGACAGCGAACCACTCAAGGGTGGGTCGGCGCAGGGTCGCTGCGTGGGAACTCACGGACTCTTTGCTGCGGGGGCGGAGAGCGTCCACGCGGGCAGCACGAACAGGGACTGCAGGTTCTGGATGCCGGACCAGGGGGAACTTCCGCCATCCGGATCGGTGGCGCGAATCCGCAGCCGATAACGTCCCCGCCCAGGCTCGGCGATGGTCAGGGCGGCTTCGCCGATACGCTGATCGACGAGCAGATCCTGGAAGGCCTCATCGCGGGCCAGCTGGACGTCGTAGATCTGCCCAGGCTTGCCCGCCCAGACGAAGCGCAGTCGGTTGTTGTATCCCTCCACGCTGGCCGGGCCGGGAGCCGGCCGGATGTCCAGGGTTCCTACATCACTCCATGGGCCGCGCTTGCCGCTGGCATGCAGGCTGGCGATCCGCCATGCGTATCGGCCCGGGCCAAGATTCGGCTCGCTGCGCAATCCCTCGATGTCCTGTTCAATAAGAGGCCTGGCGAAGCTGGTGTCCTGGCCGATCTGCAGCCGGAACCCCACCGCGTCGGGGCTTGGCGTCCATGCCAGAACCCCGGGCGGAGCCTTGATGGCCTGGGGCGGCTCCGGACGGGCACGCAGTTCAATGGATCGGGTGGCGTCATGGCCCTCCAGGCCATCAGCGTCAATGGCACGGATACGCAGCTGGTAGCTCCCGTCGGGGAGGGCATTGAAGCGGGCCCTGGGCGTAGTGAAAACTGCGGTCGCCACGACATCACTGAACTGCGCGTCCCGGGCGATCTGCGCCCGATAAGCGACAGCCTTGTCCACAGACGGGAAGGGTATCTGCATGTCGATCCGCTCGAACACCGCCGGAACTCCGTCAAGGGACGGCGCAGCCAGCAGCGGCCGGGGCGACGGCAGCGGCTGACCGGTCCGCGCAACCACGCCAAAGCCCGCTGGCAAGGCGGTGGCGGCAGAGCTTGAGGCGCCACTCACGCCGACTTCGCCAGCCGTGACTTCGGCCTGGGCTACGCCGGAAGCCAAATCCGATCCTGCCCGGAACGCCGTGCCACGCACACTGAGAGCCGCCGTCGGGGTACGGATCTGGTATCGGGCGGCCGGGCCCCGTTGGGGTGAGACCGTCGTCTCAACCCGCCCCTGCTCCAGGAAAATGCGAGTGTTCTGACCGGTGAAGCCCTGGAAACCCTGGATCTTCTCCATACGTGCTGCACTGCCCGGCTGTACTGTCAGGCGAGATTCATCGGGCATAGCCAGGGTAATGAAGCCGCCCGCACCGGTGCGCAGGATGGCGCCTGCCGGCACTTTGGCATCCAGCGTGAGAGGCTGCCCATCCATGGTGACATCTCCGCTGAGGGCCACCACCCGGGCGATGCGCGGCTCCACCCGCAGCCAGCTTTCAGGGATGCGCAGGGGCGTGCCGACGGGGATGCGCATCGGGTTGCCGATGCGGTTGAGTGCTTTGACGCCCTTCCAGCCGAAGGGCGCTGAAAGGTACTGGCGCTCCAGCCCGATCAGAGTGTCGCCGGCACGGGTGGTGTAGATGACTTCCAGATCACTAGCAAAGACACCGGAAGAAGCCGCCAAGCCTAAGGCAGCACCCAGGAGACAAACGGATTGACGGGCCACGGACGAAATCTTTCAGTCGAATTTGGGGGACTATATTAGTTCCCGGCCTGGCACAGGGTGCAAAACTTCGCAAAATGGGGGATGAAGTCGTGCCCGAGATGCCAATTACACGCTAAGGGCGGCCCGCCTGGGCCCTATCATTGGAGCAGACACATCGGCCATTCCCCGTCCGGGTTGTTGTCATATCCTTTTCCCTCTTTCACTACTCTCTCAAAGGAAACCCTATGAGCTTCATTCAGGAATTCAAGGAATTTGCCATGAAAGGCAACGTCGTCGACCTGGCGGTCGGCGTCATCATTGGCGGCGCCTTCCAGAAAATCGTCGACTCCCTCGTCAAGGACATGCTGATGCCGGTGATCGGCAAGCTCCTCGGCGGTGTCGATTTCAAGCACCTCTACCTCAACCTCGGAGACAAGACCTTCGAAACCATGGAAGCGGCTGAAAAGGCTGGTGCCCCGCTGTTCAAGTATGGCGTTTTCGTCAACTCGATCATCGACTTCACCATCGTTGCGCTGGCCATCTTCGTGGCCATCAAGGCCATGAACAAACTCAAGCGTAACGAACCGGCGCCGGCGCCCGAAGCGCCCCCGGCCGAGCCGGAAGATGTGAAGCTGCTGCGGGAAATCCGCGACGCGCTGAAGAAGTAAGCGCGCAAGACAGGGGTCCCTCCCCGGGACCCCTGAAGTCATCAGGCCTGCGACATGGCGGCCTCGCCAAGAGTCGGCGCTTCAGACGGATCGATCTTCTCCAGCCGGTAGCCGAAGTTGTAGGTCGGAGTCAGCCGGAAACCATTCTCAGGTCGCAGGTTGAGCTTGCTGCGCACTCGGCTGATGTGCGTATCAACGGTACGCGTGGCCAGATCGGGGTTGCGCCCCCACACCGCTTCCAGCAAATGCCCCCGCGACAGCAGCCGACCAAGATTACGGAACAGGAAGGCCGCCAGTTCGAATTCCTTGTCGGTCATTTCCACCACCACGCCATCGATGGTCAGGGCCTTCTTGACCAGATCGAAGTGGTAGGGCGCCACCGTCAGGGTCTGGTTGGTGTTGCGCGGCTGGGCCCGACGCAGCACGGCTTCGATACGCGACAGCAACTCGATGCGCCGGGGCGGCTTGATCAGGTAGTCGTCAGCGCCAGCACTGAAGGCATTGGCGATATCCTCTTCCGCATCGCGGGAGGTGATGAAGATCGCCGGGGTATCGTTGCCCCTTTCCACCCGCAGCCACCGCAGAACCTGCTCGCCGGTCAGATCGGGCAGCACCCAGTCCACCAGGAACAGGTCAAAACTTTCGCGGCTGGCGACCCGCATCAATTCGCGGGCCAGTCCAAAGCCATGCACATCGTGCCCGGCTTCCCGCAGCCAGCCCGTCAGGACTTCCATCTGGGCCGGATCGTCTTCGAGAATAGCGAATCGCACGCTGGTTTACCTTTATCGAGAAATTGAAGCACACCACTCAAGACTATGCGCCGGCCGCACCGGGAGAAACCCTTCGGGGGCCTTTCTACGCATAGTCACCCACATACGGATTGCTGTCCCGCTCATCGCCAAAGGTCGACATCGGCCCATGACCGGGAATGAAACTCACGTCCTTGCCCAGCGGCCACAGTTTCTGCCGGATCGAATCGATCAGATCCTTGTGGTTGCCCCGCGGAAAATCCGTGCGGCCGATGGAACCGGCAAACAGCACGTCACCGACCACCGCCAAACGTGCAGTTTCACTGAAAAACACCACATGACCCGGGGTATGCCCGGGGCAATGGATGACCGACAGGGTCTCTTCCCCCACGCGCACGCTGTCGCCGTCCTCCAGCCAGCGCCCCGGCGTAAAGGCCTCTACCAGGGGAAAGCCGAACATCTTGCTCTGCTTGGGCAGATCGTCGATCCAGAACGCATCCTCCTTCTCCGGCCCCTCGACGGGCACCGCCAGCTGGCGGGCAAGCGCCGCCGTGCCGCCGGCATGGTCGATGTGGCCGTGGGTCAGCAGGATGCGTTCGATGCTGACGCCGAGAGTTTCGGCAGCCTTGAGAATGCGTTCGAGGTTGCCCCCCGGGTCTACAACCGCGGCCTTGCGAGTCTGGTCACACCACAGTATCGAGCAGTTCTGTTCGAAGGGCGTTACGGGAACGATCTGGTATCTGAGCATGGTTTGCACATGCCTGCCAAAAGGGCAGGGGTCGGTAAAAAGACTAATTACGCCTGGGCCGCACAATTATCAAGACCGGCGTAACTGGTCTCGGCATGCGCCAAAGTTTATCACGCTCAAATTGGGGAGCCATAAACCCTATCGTCCCCCTTGCCTCCAGGAGGCTTGCTGACACGCATGTTTTCACAGTCCATTCGTTTGAGTTTATTCAAACGTCAAAAAACAATGCCGGGCAGAAAAGCAGGTTTGCGGAACGGACCCTGGAGCCCCATGCCCCTTCTTGCGGAAGGGGCATGCGCGCCAGAGGGGAGAATGCCCTCCGGCGTTACCGCCGGAGACGCACGGAGAAAACCTTCAGCGGGGGAAAGGGCGTGATTCCGTGAGGGCGATGTAGCGGCTGCGGTCCTGCTCGTAACGACTGCGGATCGCTTCGATGTCGCGCCGCTTGGCTTCGATGACCGAACCCTGGGCCGCCAGCTCGCTGTCGGAATCACGCAAGGCCGCCGCCAAGTTAGGAGGCATGGCGCGTTTCTGGAAGAACTCGGCTTCGCGCAGCAGGCCCGAACGCTTCTTGACGAGCTGGGCCTGACGTGCCTCCGCCTGCCTCAACTCCAGTTCGACCGCCTCAATGGCCCGATCACGCCGGGTGTCGATGTCGGCCACGCTGGAGTAGGTCTCAAGCAAAGACTGATTGCGCCGCATCTCTGCCCGTTGACGGGCCACCTCGGCCCGCCGGGCGCGCTCCTCGGCTTCACGCTTGGCCAACTGCTCAGGGCTCAGGGGCGCCTCGACCGTGCGCCGCACCGTACCCTGGGGGCTCATTTCCCGGTAACTCTTGCCAAAGCACTGGGGCGGCAACACGTCACCACACACCTGGTGCCCGTTGTCCGTGCAGCAATAGACCGTCCCCCGCGGCGCCGTCTGGGCGTGGACAGGGGGCAGAGCCACCAGCAAGGAGACGAAAACCAGACGACGCATGGGCCTATGCGTCTCCACTAACACCATAGCTTTCACGGTAACGCTGGACAGCATCCAGATTGGCATTCAGCGCCGGACTGTCGGCCAGAAAGCCGATCAGATCCTTGAGGCTGGCCACGGCCAGTACGGGAATGCCGTAGGCTTCGCGCACCTCCTGAACCGCCGACAGGCTGCCGGTACCGCGCTCCATGCGATCGAGGGCAATGACCACGGCCGACGGGGTGGCGCCGTGGGCACGGATGATCTCCACCGACTCACGCACCGAGGTACCTGCCGAAATCACGTCATCAAGAATGGCCACACGCCCCTGCAGCGGTGCACCGACCAGGGTGCCGCCTTCGCCGTGGTCCTTGGCTTCCTTGCGGTTGAAGCAGAAGGGCAGGTTGTGCCCGCGCTCTGCCAGACGCATGGCCGTGCCCGCCACCAGAGGAATACCCTTGTAGGCGGGCCCGAAGAGCATGTCGCAGGGCAGGCTGGCGGACAGCAGGGTCCGGGCATAAAAATCACACAGACTGCCGAAGGAGGCCCCGTCATTGAAAAGGCCTGCATTGAAAAAGTAGGGAGACAGGCGACCCGCCTTGGTCACAAATTCCCCGAACCTCAAAACACCCTTGTCGCACGAAAGTGCGATGAAATCACGGCTAAAATCCACGATGCTCCCAGCCAAAAATCAGACCATGTCTCTAAAAATGTTACGCGTCGTTTCCGCCAACCTCAACGGCATCCGCTCGGCAAATGTGAAGGGTTTCCTCAACTGGCTCCACAAACAAGACGCCGACGTGGTGTGTGTCCAGGAGTTGAAGGCCCAGATTTCCGACCTGTCGCCCGAAATGCGCAAGCCCGGCATATATACCGGATACTTCCATTGTGCCGTGAAGAAGGGCTACAGCGGGGTGGGAATTTACACCCGCCGGGCACCTGACAGGGTCATCGAAGGCCTCGGCAACGAAGAGTTCGACGCCGAGGGGCGCTATCTCCAGCTGGATTTCGGCCCCCTCTCCGTCGTTTCCCTCTACCTTCCGTCCGGTTCCAGTTCGGAGGAACGCCAAGCGGCAAAGTTCCGCTTCATGGACATCTTCCTGCCTCACATGGCGGCCCTGCGTGCCAGCGGCCGTGAAGTGATCGTGTGTGGAGACTGGAACATCGCCCACCAAGCCATCGACCTCAAGAACTGGCGCTCAAACCAGAAGAACTCCGGCTTTTTACCCGAAGAGCGTGCCTGGTTCAGCCGTTTGCTGGACGAACAGGGCTGGGTGGACACCTACCGTCACCTGCATCCGGAAGCCACCGATGCCTGCTACACATGGTGGTCCAACCGCGGCCAGGCCTGGGCCAAAAACGTGGGCTGGCGCCTCGACTATCAGCTCGCCACCCCCGGCATCGGGGCTCTGGCCCGCAACACGACCATCTACAAGGACGAACGCTTCAGCGACCACGCCCCGCTCACTGTCGATTACGAGCACGCCTTCTGATGCCCGCGCTGCACCATAGCCAGGGTGCGACCATCGGGCCCGCCAGCCACCCCCTTGCCCGAAAGCCCCTGGTGCGCCTTGCCGTTGCCACCGGCCTCATGAGCCTGGCGAGTACGGTGCCGGCCGACAGCCCGCCCATCATCGACGGCCAGTTTCAGCTGGGTGTCGAGTACGAGTACGAAAAGGCCGCGGACGGACGGCAGCGCACCGACGCACTGACCCTGGTGCCCGGCGTGAAATGGCGCTCGGGCTGGCTGACCATGACCGAGCTGCTGATCGAGACCGAACAAGAGCGCGAAGCCGGCCGCGTAACGGAAAGGGCAAGCAAGCTGGGCCTGCGCCTGCGCAAGGACTTCGCCCTGACGGAGCGCGCCCGCCTCGTCCTGCGCGGGCTTCTCGGCCACGCCTTCATCGCTGGAGAGGGCTACTCCTACGCCTATCTGGAGCCCAGCTTCAGGTACGACTTCGATGCCCTGGAGATGATGATGGGTTTTCGCGCCGTGCGCTCGATCGATGGCAGCCCGGGCCATGACTTCAACAAGTTCCGCATCGGCCCGAGTTTCGATCTGGGCCGCGCCTCGGAAATCGAGTTCCGCTTCGTGCGCAACTGGGAAGCGGGCACGGGCCGCCACGCCAGCGACGCGTACATCATGGAGTTCGTGCAGAAGTTCTGATACCCCCTCCTGCGAGGGTCAGGGCCTTGCGTATCAGGGCTCGACAACAAACCGATAGCCAATACCCGGTTCGGTCACGATGTGGTCCGGATTGGCCGGGTTGGCTTCGAGCTTCTTGCGCAGGTGTCCCATGTAGACACGAACATAGTGACTATCCTCTGCATGGGAAGGCCCCCACACGGCCTTGAGCAGTTGTCGATGCGTCAGCACGCAATCGGGATTGGCCAGCAGGTAAGCCAGCAGCCGAAACTCGATCGGGGTCAGATGCAGTGGCTGCCCGTTTTTTTCGACCAGCCGCCGGCCCAGGTCAACCTGGATTGAGCCGAACGCAAGCAGGCTGGGCCCGTCGGTGCCTGCGCGCTGACGGCGCCGCAGATGGGCCCGTATGCGCGCCAGCAACTCCGCCGATCCGAACGGTTTGGTGAGGTAGTCGTCGGCACCCGCATCGAGAGCGGCAACCTTCTCGGCTTCAGCGGTGCGGGCGGACAGGACGATGATCGGAATCTCCGACCAAGCACGGAGCTCCCGGATCAGGTCGATCCCGTCACCATCCGGCAGCCCGAGATCAAGCACCAGGAGGTCGGGTTTCCGCGTTCCCGTTTCGATGAGGCCACGCTTGAGCGAATCGGCTTCGAAGACCTCGCAGCCTTCGGCTTCCAGTGCCAGGCGCACGAAGCGGCGCAGATTGGCTTCGTCCTCGACGACGATGACTGTCGGCATTGAGTGAGACATGGCTGTTTTCTCCCTGACCTTCATGTTGCCGCGTCGGCTTCGTCGGTCTCAAGTGTCGGCGGAGACCCCAGAGGCAGGGTGAAGATGAAGCACGCTCCGCCACCGGGGCGTTGTCGTGCGTGGATGGTGCCCCCATGTGCTTCGACGATGGCACGACAGATCGCCAGCCCCAGACCAACCCCGGGCGTATTACTCTCCGGCATCCCCCGCTCGAATTTCTTGAATATCGCCTCCTCACGACCAGGCGGCAGGCCCGGGCCGTCGTCCTCCAGGCGTATCTCCATCCTGCGGTCTGTCGTGATGGCCCGAATCCAGATGTGGCTACCCGACGGTGTGTACTTCAGCGCATTTTCAAGCAGATTGCAGAACACCCGCTGCATCAGAACCGAGTCCACCTCGATCAGAGGCAGATCCTCATCGAGTTCCACCCTGACCTGGTGCATGCCCAGCACTGGCCGCAGGCTCTTTAGCGCACTGCCGACCACCTCCTCAACGGGCTGCCATTGACGGTTCAGCTGAATCCGGCCCGCTTGCAGGCGCGCCATGTCGAGCAGGTTGTCCACCTGAGCGTTGATCCGCAAAGCCTGCTCCCGCAGCTTCCGGGAGATGAGCGCTTGCGCATCGGTTGGCGGCGGCTGGGTCAGGAACATGGAATCCGCCAACCCGATCATCACGCTCAATGGCGTACGCAGATCATGGGAAATGGCGGACAGCAGGGAATTGCGCAGGCGCTCGGACTCCATCTGTACGGTGCTCTCCTGAGCCACAACAACGTAATGCACCCGTTCCAGGGCAATGGCGATCAGCGATGCGAAAGTCTCCAGCAGACGTCGCTGCTCGGGAATGAGAAGGCGGGCCGGATGGTGCATCTCCAGGGCCAGCACGCCACGCAGGCGCATGGGGGCCTTGAGGGGCAGATAAAGAACAGGGCTGGCCGGCAGCGTGTCGGTTCCTTGGCCGGCGGGCTCGGCATGGTCGAAGGCCCACTGGGCAATGCCGGGATCGATCTCGGGCAGGCCCGCGGAGGCAAAGATGGGGGCTTGCAGGCGATCAGCGTCGTCGGCAAGCAGGAAAGCCGACCGAGCGCCCATCTCCGCCATGAGAAACCGCTCACCAATCTCGGCAATCTGCTCCGGCAACAAGGCTGCGGACAGGTCCCGCGACATTTCGTAGAGGGCTCTGACACGGCTCTCCCGACTACCTGCGACATACGCCTGGTATTTGTACCCGGCGGTGAGCTGGCCCACCACCAGGCCGACAACCAACATCACCGCGAAGGTCATCAGGTACTGAACGTCGCTGACCGCGAAGGACATCCGTGGCGGAACGAAAAAGAAGTCGAAGATGGCCACGCATAAGAAGGACGCCATCACCGCAGGGCCTCGACCGAAGCGGACCGCCACGAACACGACCCCGAGCAGAAAGACCATGACGATATTGGCCAGATCAAACAGCGGATGCAGCGGGGTGGCAAGCAGCCCGGCCAGACCACAGACCACGACGGTCAACGCGTAGGCCCGCCCGTCAACCGCGAGCGGGCCTGCAGGCCGTTGTGAAAGGCCCTCGGCTGCGGGCACATGCCCATCCCCGCGCGCCACCTGAATGACATCGAGATCAGGGGCTCGCTGTCCGATCCGATCGGCCACCGAGCGCGTCCAGATACGCCAGGGCGATGGCTCGTCCCGGCCGACCATGATCCGGGAAAGGTTGTGGGCACGAGCGTAATGCACCGCCTCATCCTCAACCTTCGTGCCTGCAACGGTCGCGGTGGTGGCACCAAGCTCCTCGGCGAGCTTGAGTGTCTTCAGGATGCGCTCCCGGCTACCGGCCGACAGGTACTGGCGATCCGGGGTCTCCACATGGATCGCATGCCAGGGCGCCTCGAGGCGCCCGGCAATGCGAGCAGCGGTACGCACGATCTTCTCGCTCCCCACGCCAGGCCCGATGCAGGCCAGTAGTGAGTCCTGGGTCTGCCAGACAGGGGAGACCAGCCGATCACGCCGGTACTGTTGCACATCATCGTCCACCCGGTCGGCCGTACGGCGCAGGGCCAGTTCGCGCAAGGCCAGCAGATTGCCCTTGCGGAAGAAGTTGCGGATCGCCCGTTCCGCCTGATTGGGCAGATAGACCTTGCCGTCCCGGAGGCGCTCCAGCAGCTCATCCGGCGGCAGATCCACCAGAACGACCTCGTCGGCGTCATCGAAGACCTTGTCCGGCACCGTCTCCCAGACGCGAATGCCGGTGATGCCGCTGACCACGTCGTTAAGGCTCTCCAGGTGCTGGACATTGATGGTGGTATACACGTCGATGCCGGCCGCCAGCAGCTCGTCCACGTCGTGCCAGCGCTTGGGGTGACGTGAGCCCGCGACATTGGAATGGGCCAGTTCGTCCATCAGGATGAGTGCCGGTTTGCGCGCCAGGGCCAGATCCAGATCAAACTCGGCCAGTACGCGCCCCCGGTAGGGCACCTCAACCATCGCGATGCGCTCTATCCCGTCGGCCATCGCTTCGGTTTCCGCACGCCCGTGGGTTTCAACCACACCGATGACCACATCAACACCCTGGATGAGTTGCTGGCGCGCCGCCGCGAGCATGGCGCATGTCTTGCCGACGCCAGCGGAGGCGCCGAAGAAGATCTTCAAACGCCCGCGGCCGGCCCGCGCCTCATCCTGCTGCACCCGCGCGAGCAGTTCGTCGGGGTCAGGGCGCCCCTTGCCGGGGAGCTCACCAAGCGCCATTCCTATTCCTCCGCCTTCCTGAACACACGGGCCAGGGACGTCCACTTGGCCCGGAGACCGAGACGCTCGTCGGACACGGCCTCCAGGAAGTCCGAGAGTCGCTTGGAGCGGGCAACCGCAAACAGCACAAGACCCAGGGCGGCGCCGGTCACCAGACTGAACTGCAGCAGCTTGCGCGACTCCGGCACCTCCGGGAAGTTGAACAGATTCATCCCGAAGTATCCGGTCACCACGGTGGCAATCAGGCCAAAGATGGTCACCACGGTAAGTCTCAGCACGGTAGCCGACTGACGCCGCTGACTGTCGCTATCCAGGTAGGCACTCATCTCGCGAACCTGACCCTTCACATCGGAGAACAGCTCGTCATTGCGCAGCAGGCGTGTGGTGCGCTGGAACAACGCCTGCACCAGCCCCTGCTCGGAGACCTCATGAAACCAGTAACGATGGGTGAAGCGCAGAAAGGTCTCGAAGGACTGACGGATGCGCCGCTTGAAGCGGCGTACCGATTCACTGTCGCGAATATCCAGATCATTCACCGCACTGGCCAGCCCGTCTGAAAAGGAGAGGAGGGCGGCGCGATGAAAGTGGGCGATCAGGAAAACGAGGAAATACTGGTGCCGGAAGCGGGCCAGGAAGCCTTGGTCCGCATCACGGAAGTAATCCGATCCGGCTTCGCCCACCAGCAGCAGTGCATTCCCGGTGCAGATGAAGCGGGTATTGGGCCCGCCATCCGAATCGGTCCAGTAGCGATCCTCGCAGTGCAGTCGTTCGAAGCGGACCACCGCCGGATCGCGCAATGGCACCGGATCGCGGGACGACAGGTTGGCAGCGAAGCCGATGCGGATGAAATCCTCCCGGCTGAGACGGCGCGGGTTATCCAGGGCCAGGTAGGCCATCATGGGCATCCGGTAGTACTCAATCAGCCGAAAACGCAGTTCGCTGATCTCCTCCTCTTGATCGAGTACCAGCGGCCGCAGCAGCCAGGCCCACAGGGCGCCGACACAAGGTGCCCGGTTTCTGCATACGAAATGCAGATAACGCGCCCGGTTTTCGGAGTCAGAGGCGGCGAGCACCTGCCCCTGGCGGTCCAGCAACTCGGAGCGATACACGTTGTGCACGCCCTGTCCGTCGCTATCCCAGCCTGTAGGGTAGGCCCGGCCGAAGCGGTAGAGCAGCTCCAACGCGGTGGAGAGGGGCAGATCATCGGCAGCAACCTCCACATTGAGAAGGGCCACATCCATGTCGAGGAACAGGTACAGGTCTACATGCGCTACCCGCAGGTAGATCGGCGTATCCCCGGCACGCAGGGTAACGTTCAGGCCAGCCACGTCGGTGCGCCGGTATACAGCCATTGGCGCAGCCCGATGAGCCCTTCCGCCCGAGCCGCCAGAACGGCTTTCGCCATACAGAAAGCGCTGCACGTAGGGCAAAAAGGCCACGAACTCCTTGTAGTGGCGCTCCTGGAAATCTGCCGGATCGGCGGTGAACTCGTCGTCAACGGGTGCCCACTGGCCGTCAGCGGTCATCAAGTGATGAATGCGGGCGACGTTTTCACCCGAGAAAGCGGGCCGGATCTGAACCGGCCATACCAGTACATCCCGGAAATGGCGCACAAGGTGCTCTGGTTGTGAAAGCATGGGTCTCCCTTTTTCTTGTCCCCGGGCGGCCCGGAATGCCTGGCCTCCGCTGCTGGCGCCGCACCTGAAGGTCACCGACTGGCTAGTCTTCCGTTCTGGCCGACTTCCGGCAACGGTCGGCAGACTCGGCCATTTCCGCCAGTGTGCGCCTTCGGGCCAGCGCCGCCAGTGCCACCTTGCACTTGGGTGAGCACGTCAGGGCACACCCCCAGGCAAGACGGTGGAGTACCACCGGGACTTCATGCCGGGCACCACACACCGGGCACACATGGATGGGCATGTTTTACAGGGCCCGCAACGCGTAACGCACCAGGGCGACCGGATGGTCGGCCACGCCCCTGGCCACGATATAGATGTTGCAGTTCTCCACGGGGCCAACGGCGAAGGCCATACCCATGGCGGCATTGCCCGACACCGCGAGGCGCACCGGGCGATGCTGGCCGGCCAGACAGACGCGCAAGGCCTCCCGCCCCAGCGGGGATGCCGGAAACCCGAAAGGCTCGGGCACGCCCGACGCATCAAGGATGGCCACCTCACAGCTGTTCTCGCGTGCAAGGATGCCAACACACAGTTCAACAGGACTCACGTTCATCTCCTCATTCATCCGGCGACAGGTATAGCGCGCTCTTGGCGACCACTCCTGCAGTTCCATCCGGGCGTACCAGGGTTCCACGACTTTCGCTGGTCAGTATTTCAAGCAGCAGGACGTCGGGGCGCCGCGTGCAGCTTCAAGAAGCCTCCATCCACACCGGTGAGACCTGCCGCCCGGCCGCCATGACGGCTGATCAGGCTGACCAGTTCTGCATTGAGGACGCTACCGCGATGGACGACAACCAGACGGAGCCCGACGAGGCTGAGCAAGGCCAGATCCCGCCCCAGGCTGTTCCACGCGAGAGGATGTCCGGCGCT
Source organism: Zoogloea sp. (assembly GCF_028689785.1). Taxonomy (GTDB): domain Bacteria; phylum Pseudomonadota; class Gammaproteobacteria; order Burkholderiales; family Rhodocyclaceae; genus Zoogloea. The sequence continues at coordinate 169,078 of NZ_JAQVCN010000004.1, forward strand.
GCTGCGCTGGTAGTCGATGACGAAAGTCTTACCGTGATAGGCGTAGATGTAGGGAAGCGCTTCGGCAAGAACCCGAGCCTGCTCTCTGCCAAGTGCATTGGACGCAAGTGCCATACTCATGCCTGCATGATCCCTTCAGGCCACGGCGGCCAGCCACGACCGGAAGAGCGCCTTGATTGCGTTGGGGTCATTGCAGGCATGCAGGGCCTCGCGAAAGCGTGGATCGGTGAAGAGACCGGACACCCCGGCGAGAATCCCCAGGTGAATGTCCGTCGCCCGCTCGGGAACCAGCAGCACGATGAAGTCCGAGACCGGTTTGCCATCGGGCGACTGGAAAGGCATCGGGCGCCTGGGCCTCACATAAGCCGCGTGGGTCTGGCGCAGCCCCTTGATACGGCCATGGGGAATCGCCACTCCCTGGCCAAGCGCAGTGGAGCCAAAGGCTTCCCGCTGCGCCAACGCCTCGGCGACCACCACGCGGGGCAGCCCGTGCCAGCGCTGCATGACCTGGCCCACCTCGTCGAAGAGTGCGGCGGCTCCGCTGACGTTAAGGTCGAGCAGAATGTCTTCGGGAAACAGGATGTCGGCAATCGAGATCATGTCCATTTTCTCCGGCCCCGCTCAGAAGCTTCGACTGATCGAGAGGACGATCGTCGCCCGGCCCGCATCGCGGCTGCGCGAACCGCTGCCGCTTCCATCGCTGCCCATGCTGCTGCTGAAACAGTAGAACTCCCCATTGGCACAGCGCCCCTGGGCGTCGCTGCCCACGTAGCTGGCGCCCACCATCCAGCCTGACACCTCCTTGGTGATGCCAATGCGCCAATCCAAGTAGCGGCCGTCGTAGGTCGAGCCGTCGGCATTGCGGTACGAGAAGTCGCGCAGCAGCAGGTGCCCGATATGTGCGCCGAGCACGTAGCCATTGCCGAAGTCGTGGGTGGCCGACAGGTCCACGTAGCCCGTCCCCCGGGTGCCCGGCATGGAGAAGTAGTCCGTGACGGCGTGCGAGTACTTCAGGGTCAGGAACCGCCATGTCCCCGCGAGATAGAGCTCGCCGTTATTGACGCCCCCACTGGCCGCCCGGCCCGGGTGGCGCCGATTGACACCCGCAAAGGCGGTCTCCAGGCGCGTCCCGGGGTAGTAGTAGTACAGCGCCCCCATATCCAGGTCGACATCGCCCACGCGGGTCTTGTAGCCGGCATAGAAGTCCATCTCCAGGCTGCCCTCCGGATAGCCCGCGCCGCTGCTCACATTGGAGTTCCAGTTGCCGGCGTAGAGCCCGGATGCATGGGCGTAATCGAATCCCCCCTGCACGGCCGGCTTGCCAAAAGTCTGATCGAGCCCCCGGAAACGGTAGCTGCTGACGAGCCCTGCATTGGCCGTCAGCGAGGACGGGGATGACGCACCCTCCGCGTCCTGCTGCGCGTGGGCGGGTGAATGGAAGGCGGTGGCAGCCAGAGCCAGCATGGCAAGGCGTTGGATCGTGTTCGACATGTTTCTGCGTGACTCCCGATTCAGTTCTTCAGCGCATCCAGCGCCAGGTTGAGCTTCAGTACATTGACCCGCGCTTCGCCGAGCAGCCCCCATTGGCGACCCTCGGTATGGGTATCGATCAGCACCTTGAGCTGCGCCTCCGGCAAGCCGCGCGCTTTCGCCACCCGTCCCGCCTGCCACAGGGCAGCGGCCGGGCTGATGTGCGGGTCGAGGCCGCTGGCAGAGGCAGTCACCAGGTCGGCGGGCACGGGGGCCGAATTGCCCGGGTCGGCGGCGCGCAGTGCTTCGACGCGGGCTTTCACCGCCTCCACCAGGGCCGGGTTGAGAGGGCCCTGGTTGGAGCCGGACGACGCCGTTGCGTTGTAGGGTTGGGGGGCGGTGGCCGAAGGGCGCCCCCAGAAGTGCGTCGGGTCGCTGAAGTGCTGGCCGATCAGGCTCGACCCGATGGGCTTGCCATCCTGGAAGATCAGGCTGCCTGTTCCGGGAAGACCGCGCCGGCAATGCCGGTGACGGCCAGGGGATAGGCAAGACCGGTGATGGCGCTCAGCAGCACGAACACGCTGAGGGCGGGACGCAAGAAGGTTTTCATGCTCATGTCTCCAGGTTCAGGCCATACCGGTGGTGGCCAGGATGAGGTCGATCAGCTTGATCCCGACGAAGGGCACCAGGATTCCGCCAAGGCCATAGATGGCCAGATTGCGGCGCAGCAGCGTGGCCGCCCCGACGGGGCGGTAGGGCACGCCCTTGAGCGCCAGGGGGATCAGGAACACGATGATCAGCGCGTTGAAGATCACTGCCGAAAGGATCGCGGACCCCGGGCTGCTGAGCCCCATCACATTGAGGGCTGCAAGCTGGGGATAGGTGCCGACGAAGGCCGCCGGAATGATGGCGAAATACTTGGCGATGTCGTTGGCAATGCTGAAGGTGGTCAGCGAGCCCCGCGTCATCAGCATCTGCTTGCCAGTCTCCACCACTTCGATGAGCTTGGTGGGGTTGGAGTCCAGATCCACCATGTTGCCGGCCTCCTTGGCGGCCTGGGTGCCGGTGTTCATGGCCACCGCCACATCGGCCTGGGCCAGCGCCGGGGCATCGTTGGTGCCGTCGCCGGTCATCGCCACCAGGCGTCCTTCGGCCTGGTACTGGCGGATCAGCGCCAGCTTGGCTTCCGGTGTGGCCTCCGACAGAAAGTCGTCCACGCCGGCTTCGGCGGCGATGGCGGCGGCCGTCACGCGGTTGTCGCCCGTCACCATCACGGTCTTGATGCCCATCCGGCGCAGTTGGGCAAAGCGCTCCTTGATGCCGCCCTTGACGATGTCCTTGAGCTCGATCACCCCGAGAACGCGCCTCCCCTCGGACACCACCAGCGGCGTGCTGCCGCGGCGTGCCACCTCGTCGACCCGGGCACTGACCGAGGCCGGGAAGCTTCCCCCGAGGCTTTCAACATGGCGACGGATCGCGTCGGCGGCTCCCTTGCGGATCTGCTTGTCGCCCAGGTCGACACCACTCATGCGCGTCTGGGCAGAGAAATGCACGAAATGAGCATCCAGGGCCTGGATGTCGCGCTCGCGCAACCTGTACTTCTGCTTGGCGAGCACAACGATGCTGCGGCCTTCGGGTGTTTCATCGGCGAGGGAGGCCAGCTGAGCCGCATCCGCCAGGTCCGCCTCACTGATGCCATCCGCCGGCAGAAAAGCCGAAGCCTGGCGGTTGCCGAGGGTGATCGTGCCGGTCTTGTCCATCAGCAACACATCCACGTCGCCCGCCGCCTCCACGGCCCGGCCGGAGGTGGCGATCACGTTGGCCTGCATCATGCGGCTCATGCCGGCCACGCCAATGGCCGACAGCAGGCCCGCGATGGTGGTGGGGATCAGGCATACCAGCAAGGCCACCAGCACCGTGATACCCACCGGCTTTCCGGCCCCGGATACCTCCACGCTGAACAGGGAGAAGGGCAGCAGCGTCACGGTGACGCCCAGGAAAACGATGGTCAGGGCCACCAGCAGGATGGTCAGGGCGATCTCGTTGGGTGTCTTCTGGCGCTTGGCGTTCTCCACCATGGCGATCATGCGATCCACGAAGGTTTCGCCGGGGTTGGCGGTGACACGCACGACGATCCAGTCCGACAGCACCCGGGTGCCGCCCGTCACTGCCGAGAAGTCGCCACCCGACTCCCGGATCACCGGGGCGGATTCTCCGGTGATGGCCGACTCGTCCACTGAGGCCACGCCCTCGATGACTTCGCCGTCGGCCGGGATCACCGATTGCCCGATGTCGCCCGCCTCGACCACCACAAGGTCACCCTTGCGCAGATCGCCGCCCTGCACCAGCTGCCACGGGGCACCGTAGTGGGGAGCCTGCAGCTTCTTGGCCCAGGTCTCCTTCTTGAGCCCGCGCAGCGACGCGGCCTGGGCCTTGCTGCGGCCCTCGGCCAGCGCTTCCGCAAAATTGGCAAAGAGCACCGTGAACCACAGCCACACGGCGATGGCGACAACGAAGCCGGCCGGCGCTTCACCTTCGCCCCCCAACGCCTGGACAGCCAGCAGGGTGGTCAGAATGCTGCCCACGTACACCACGAACATCACGGGGTTGCGCCACTGCACCGCTGGGCTGAGCTTGCGGAAGGCGTCGCGCAGCGCCAGTACGACCAGGGCGGGATCAAACAGCGTAAAGGTCTTCTTGGTCATGTCGTTCTCCTCAGGCCCCCATCCACAGCACCAGGTGCTCGATCACCGGCCCCAGGGCCAGCGCCGGCACGATCACGCCGAAGCGCCCGAACCACATGGCCGCACCCAGCAGCACGTTATAGAAGGGGGTATTGGCCGACAGGCCGGCAAAGGCACTGCCGTTGTTGTTGGCCGCCGAGGTGAGGGCGTAGAGAATCTCGGAGAAACCATGGGCACCCGGATTGGCGATGCCGGCGCGGCCTGCTTCGGTCATCACCGCGATGGCCGTGCCCAGCAGCACCAGCAGGGGGGTGACGAGAATGGCCATGGCACTCATCTTCATCTCGTGGGCCTCGATCTTCTTGCCCAGGTATTCCGGCGTGCGGCCGATCATCAGGCCGGCAATGAAGACCGCCAGGATGGCGAACACCAACATGCCGTAGAGGCCCGTACCGACGCCGCCGAACACCACTTCGCCAAGCTGCATGTTGGCCAGGGGCACCAAGCCGCCCAGCGGGGTAAATGAGTCATGCATGGCATTGACCGCACCGCAGGAGGCCGCCGTGGTGACTGTTGCGAAGAGAGCCGAGCCGGCGATGCCGAAGCGGGCCTCCTTGCCCTCCATGTTGCCGCCCGGCTGAAACGCACTGGCGCCCTGGTCCACGCCCAGCGTAGCCAGAAGCGGATTGCCCTGCTGCTCGAAGCGCATTGCCGCCCAGGCCATGAACACAAACATCAGGGTCATGGCAGTGAGCACGGCCCAGCCCTGGCGCTCGTCACCCACCATCCGCCCGAAGGAGACGCACAGGGCCGCCGGGATGAGGAAAATCGCCAGCATCTGGATGAAGTTGGTGAGCGGCGTAGGGTTCTCGAAGGGGTGGGCCGAATTGGCATTGAAGAAACCGCCACCGTTGGTGCCGAGCATCTTGATGGCTTCCTGGGACGCCACCGGCCCCATGGCAAGCGTCTGGGTGCGGGTTTCGGCGGCCGTGGTGAGGGGCAAGCCCTGGTCGTCCTTCAGGGCTTGCCCCTCCGCGTCGAGGCGTGGCGCGTCGTAAGCGGTGATTTCCACCGTAGTCACGTCGCGATAGGCATCGAAGTTCTGAATAACCCCCTGGCTGACCAGCACTACAGCCACCAAAACAGCAAGCGGCAACAGCAGGTACAAGGTGGCCCGGGTCAGATCTACCCAGGCGTTGCCTAGAGTGGCGGCGCTGTGACGGGCAATGCCGCGGATCAACGCAATCACCACGACGATGCCCGTCGCCGCGGAAAGGAAGTTCTGTACCGTCAGGCCAAGCATCTGGACCAGGTAGCCCAGGGTCGACTCGCCCGCATAGCCTTGCCAGTTGGTATTGGTCACGAAACTGATGGCCGTATTGAAGGCCGAATCCGGCGTGACGGCCCCCATCTGCTGCGGATTGAAGGGCAGCGCGGCCTGAAAACGCTGCAGGGCGTAGACCGCCACAACGCCCAGGGCATTGAACAGGAGCAGGGCCAGCGCATAGCGCAGCCCGCTCATTTCCTCTTCCGCCTTCACGCCACTCAGGCGATACAGGCTGTTCTCAAGCGGTCGCCCAAGGCGGAATCGCCCTTCCATCACAAAGGCAATGTAGTGACCGAGAGGTTTGGCCGACAGCAACAGCACGGCCAGAAAAGTCCCCAGAAGAAGCCAGGCATGGGAGGTCATGAAAAGTCCTCCGGTTTGAAAAGCGCGGCCAGCAGATAGACGAGCAGCACGGCGGCCGAGATGGCGCCGACAACATAAGGCCAGCTCATTTCCGGCCTCCCAGACGGTCGCATCCGACCGCGAGACCGATCACCAGTGCCAGGAAAACGGCGGTGATGGCGAGATAAACGAGATCCATGAATTCCCCTTTCGGATCGAACTATTTGGCCTCTTCATGCTAGGGAAGAGGCCATCAAAAAATTCGAAAAAGGGGAAGAAGGCGGATAAAGGACTTATAAAAACGGGCGCCGCCACGCGCAAATGCGGATTCGCCCGGGAACTCATCTGGTGCCAGACCAAGATCGATCAACTCACCCACGAGCTATCGCTGCACAAGCGCTGGCGTTTCGGGGTCAAGACCGAGCGCCTACCGGTCGAGCAGGCGCAGCTGTTCGAGGAGACAGTGAAGGCCGACCCCGCGTCGATGACCGAGGAGCTCGACTACACCCCCGGCATCGGAGGCCACCAGCGCCAGCTTGGCTACACGAGATGTACTGCTCAGCGGTTTGGTGGTGACGGATGGTGCATCGCTCATTGCCGGGTTTCACCACAAAGGTTCATCACTTTGAGCGTCTTGTCACGCTCGGGAATATCGCTGGTCCTGCTGATCCGCCGGGGTTTCCAGGACACAAAGGCAAAGCGGCAGCCGTCCGGCGAGATTTGTCCGTGCTGATTCGCTTCTTCGCCCTGCACCAGGGCGGTAACCAAGTCATTCTGGGTTGGCTGCCATTGGTAAACCCCCGCTTCGGGGAAGCCGGCGCACTGGACAATGAAGCCGTCCCGCATGGCGGTGACGCCCACGGAGCAGGAGTACTGTGGATGGGAAGTCAGAATCGGCCACAAGGGGTTAGCAATCAGAATCGGCGGCATTAATTGCGACGTGATGGAACCGTCGTCAGGGTTGAACAGTGTCACCGGATTGATTCCCCATTGGTAACGATTGAGGAAGGGGTGGTAGCCAGGGCAATCGCACCGTTACGTCATAAACCCGAGCACCTCCGCCCGGAACTCATCGGAAGCGGAGGCGAGCAGGCGCTTGTTCTTTATTCCGGCCTTGACCGTCGAATTGAGCCGTAGGAGATTCA